>JBMYVY010000005.1:0-131015 GCA_049606855.1 Flavobacteriaceae bacterium
CCCCAAGGGGTTGTACTGCCTAAATTATGATCCATATTGGCGATAATATACAGCTCACTATCCTTTGATGCCTTGTGCAATTGCTCTCCTTGAGCCCTTGTTACTACAACGTCATTTGTTCCAATAATAAAGAGATGTTTCGCCCGAGATTTATGCAAGGCTTTTTCTAAATCAAGCAAACTGCGATTTCGCTCATAATCCGTAAAAAAAGTGAAATCATGAGGCAATTTAATTCCAGTTCTCGGGTGTTTTAAATAGGCCGTTTTCTTTAATTTCCAGAACCATTTTTTCCATCCACTAGGCATAAAGTAGTGAAAACTAGATGGAGCGGCGTAGGCAGTAACACTCTCAATCTTCATACTCGTTTCTGGTTCGGCCAAAATGGCCATTGAGCCCCCTCTTGAATGTCCTACAAGATGAACTTTTTGCTCATGGTACAGCGAACTATAATCCCAATTTTGGAGATAATTCAACACAGAAACACTTTCTTTATATTCATAGGAGATTCTGTTTTTTGCAAATAAATCAAGGCGCTCAAACTCTTTCCCGTTTTCGGGATCAGCTCCGTTATGAGAGAAATTAAACTTAACAAAAACAAACCCTTGCTTTACAAATTCCTCACCGAGTAAGTCCCAAGCTCCCCAATGTTTATTTTCCTTGTAACCGTGAAAAAAGACAACCAAAGGTTGAGCTTCTTCTTGTGACTCCTCATCATAAAATAAATCAATTCCAATAGATTGGTCATCTACCCCTTGGAATTTATGATTAATCAACTTCTTTATATCCATGAATATTTTTTTTCTGGATTCTCTTCAAAAGGCTTCTTTGAAAGAAATATTTCTTCTAATAATTCTATCAAAACGCCCTTAAACTGTTCATATCTTTCCTCGGTCATTAGACTATCTTTGCCGCGGCTCGCAAAATTATAAGTCATAAATCCGTCCTTAAAATTCTTAAATGAGATAATTCCACCTTGCATTTGTTCAAGTGGAGTCTCTGGGTGATTTTCTTTGTACAGGAGCGTATAAAAGAAAACTTGTAAGACATATTTCATCTTACTGTCCGTCTTTATTTTCTCAAAATCCACACACTTGAGATCCGATAATTTTACTTTACCTGTTTTATAATCAATAATTCGAATCATTCCATTTCGCTTATCAATTCGATCAGCCATACCCTTTAATTTCAAATTATAATGAATACCCGGTATGGAAATTAAGGTTGACAATTCCTCTTCGAGACTCAAAATCTCAATACTTGACCCTGATTCAATATCTTTTTTCTCAAAACTTATAAATGAATTTACATAGGTCAAAGCCACTTCATAAGTCAAGCTGTTTTTTCCTTTGTAAAAATCTCCTTTGCGAAAGTATTTCTTGAAATTATTTTCAAGAATTCTAGAGGATTTTTTCTGCATTTCATCCAAGCAATCTATGGTCAAAAGCTTTCCAATCCATGGAGTATATAAATCTTCAAGACTGTCGTGAATTATAGTTCCAAGGGTGTTTAAGGCAACGTTTTCCTCCATTTGATCCGCCTGGTATATTTTGAGTAATTTTTCAAAATAAAATTGTGGTGGATTATTGATATAGGTATTTAAGGAGGAAGGTGAAACCCCCTTCTCAGCAAATTGCTCAAGCCTTATTAAAACGGAGTCGGTTTTTGCGATTTTTATCGTTTTTGTGTCTTTTTTGGTCACTTTTGGACTAATAATGCGTGTTTCGCTTATTAATTTCTCCAATTCTAACATGGTTATAAATCTTGATTGCTCACCAGCGCCTAAGCCATCAGTCTCCGAATTAAAAGTCATCATGACCTGCTTTGACCGCTGTATCAGTCTGAAAAAGTGGTAGGCATAAATGCCGTCTTTCTCTAGATAAGTTGGTAGCTCAAAATCCCTTTTTACATCAAAAGGGATAAATGAGTTATCGCTTTTACCCGAAGGCAAAATCCCTTCATTAACTCCCAAAATCATTAAGTTTTCAAAATCCAAAGATCTTGTTTCAAGCATTCCCATCAATTGTAAACCTTCCAAAGGCTCTCCTTGAAAAGATAAATTCTCTTCAGAGAGTAATTGTTTAAAAAAGTCGTGAATTAATTCAATCCCTTTAAGGTAATTATACCCTTTATTCAATGAATTTAATTGATTAAAAAGCTTGTGGAATCTAAATAAATACTCTCGGTCAATCCCTTTAGAATGGGTTTTAAGAGCATCTATCAGATCAAGACAATTCTGCAAGAATTTCGAGGTATCAAAGGCACTATTTTCAAAAAACCTCAGCAATTCATCGGGTAAAAAGGGTGCTAAATCCTCTTGATTTAAGAATAACTGATTCTCTTTATTTAGTAACTGTCTTATCTCATCTAACTTCCCTACCGCTAAACTTGGATGTGAAAGCACTGCTAAGACATCTCGGTAATAAAACTGATCTCGAGCAAGGCCAAGTCGCTTTGCATTTCGATAGAGATAAAATAAGGACTCAAAAAGAGTGGCAATAGGGATGTTCTTCAAGGGATAACCCATGGTAATATTTAACTTATCTATTTCCTTTGGAAGCGCGTTTAAACTGAGTCCAAGTAAATTTTCATCGGCCAATACTATTGCCCTTTTTCCGACATTCTTATCTTGTTCTAGCACCTCGCCCAAATATTTAACCTGGGCTACATTTTTAGGGGCCGCAATCTTAATAAGTTTTTTTTCTTCGGTTTGAAATCGATTAGGAAATTTAGGAAACGGGTTGTTCTGATAGAACGGCCAATTGTCACGGTACTTTCTCAAAAATACTCCGGCTATGTGGTTGTTGTCCATGTAGAAGGCATCACCATCCCAAAACACCTGAGCTACATCCGTTTTTAACAAGGTTTGAAAAATATTCTCTTCAGCTTTATTCAAAGCATTAAATCCAAGAAGAACAACAGATTGCTTGGCTTGATACTCGCAGTAAGAATCAATATTGGATTCTGCTTCGCGATAAAGCAAGCCTTGATACCCTCTTCCTTGCGACAAAAGCTTAGCTTTCAAACTTTCGTAAAGCCCGCCGAGTTCATGCATAAATTGAAAATGGGCTTTGACCAAGTAATCGTCATTACCAATATTCCAAGATTCGATTCGCTTAATATCTGATAAATATTCAAAAAGTGCCTGAGCATCTACCAAATGACGGTCAATTTCATTAAAGTCTTGAATTGCCGTTATCGCCCAATTTGAAAATTCGTCAAACGGAGCGGGTTTTTTCACTGTTGTGGTATAAGTTTCATAAAATTCAAAGAGCAAGGGCAAGCGATCTAATTGCTGCATGCCCGAGAGCTCTTCTATAAATTTTTCTATCGGAATCATTCTCGGCAAAAAGCCGGCCTTATTGGATTTTTTTATCCAAATCTCTTTAAGAAAGACGCATGCTCTTTGACTGGGAAGAACAAAACTTGCCTCTGAAAGGTCTTTTCCACTTTCGAGCAGTTGATTCAGGCTTTGTTCTAAAAATGACTCCATATATTATTGGATAACTCCAAGTTCTTTACCTACTTTTTCAAAAGCAGCAATTGCTTTATCTAAGTGTTCTTTTTCATGAGCTGCTGACAACTGAACTCTAATTCTTGCCTTTTCTTTTGGAACTACTGGGTAAAAGAAACCTATCACATAAATCCCCTCTTCTAAAAGGCGATTTGCCATGTCTTGAGAAAGTTTTGCATCGTAAAGCATAACTGGAACGATTGCCGAATCACCATCAATGATGTCAAGTCCCGCCTTTTTCATTCCCTCTTTAAAATAAGCCGTGTTTGCCGCTAATTTATCTCTGAGTTCCGTAGAATTTGATAGCATTTCAAAAACCTTCAAACTTGCCCCGACAATATTTGGTGCCAAAGAATTCGAAAACAAGTAGGGTCTTGAACGTTGGCGTAAAATTTCTATAATTTCCTTCTTACCAGTTGTGTATCCGCCCATCGCACCTCCAAGAGCTTTACCTAAGGTTCCAGTAATGATGTCAACACGACCCATCACTCCTTTTGCTTCTGGGGTTCCGCGGCCTGTATCACCGATAAATCCTGCAGCGTGACATTCATCAACCATAACAAGAGCATCATATTTATCTGCTAAATCACAAATTTGATCTAAGCTCGCTACAATTCCATCCATTGAGAAAACACCATCAGTTACAATAATCTTAAACCGATGTCCTGCCTCATTTGCTTTGATCAGTTGTGCTTCCAAATCAGCCATGTCATTATTAGCGTATCTGTACCGAGCAGCCTTACACAACCTTACTCCATCAATGATAGAAGCGTGGTTAAGTGAATCAGAAATAATCGCATCTTCAGCAGTTAATAGGGGTTCAAATACTCCTCCATTTGCATCAAATGCAGCGGCGTAAAGAATGGTGTCCTCCGTTTGGTTGAATTCTGCAATTTTTGCCTCTAAATCCTTGTGGATATCTTGAGTTCCACAAATGAATCTCACTGATGACATTCCGAACCCATGGCTATCTAAGGTCGCTTTTGCCGCCTCGACGACCTCTTTATTATTTGAAAGACCTAAGTAATTATTTGCGCAAAAATTAATCACTTCCTTACCTTCAGTTGTTTTAATCACGGCATCTTGAGAAGTCGTAATAATTCGTTCTGTTTTAAATAAACCCGCCTCCTTAATCTCTTGAAGCTCTTTTTCTAAGTGTTGTTTAATGTTACCGTACATGTTTGTAAAATTTGTTCAAATTTAGTTAATAGACCTCAACCTCTAAGGGGTCTGAAGCATAAATTAAAATCTTTTTGTCAACCGCATAACCCATTTGAGCCAAAACATAGGCGTATCCATCGATTTGATCCCTGTATTTAAGGCTTTTATCACCGGTTTTGTAGTCGATAATGGTAACTTTTTCTCCTTCAAAAACCAATCGATCCGGAATAAAAATTGTACCATCATTTGCCATCATACTTCTTTCATTTAGAATTCTTTTTCCTTGAGAAAAATATTCTTTAAGCTCTTTGTGTTCACATATGTTTTTTATGTAAGCACTTATTTCAATTGCCTCTTCAGGGTTTATCAATCCTGCAAGCAAGGCTTTGTCTACTGCATATTCTTGATCTGCTGCACTAATTATATCGGCCATAATCTCATGAACCTTGTTCCCGAAATCGATAGCTTTTCCTTGATCCGAATCCCAATACTTAGATCCTTCCTGAAGCACGTGTATATCATGATCTTCCCAGGGGGTTGAAATCATTGGTCCTTGATGAGTAATTCTTTCCGCGCCTTTTTGTAAGGAGGTTTCTGGACGGTTGGGGTCCCCAGAGTAAAACAGACCGTTTTCTTCATGCATCTTATACACTTGAGCTCCCAAAAAACCTTCTAAAAACTCAAAAGTGTTTTTCTGAGGCCCTTTTGGCTTCTGCATTAAAACATGAAGTTGTTCTGCGGCCCTGGTAAAAGCTACATACAATAAATTCAAATTATCTAATTCAACTCCTTCTTTGAAGTCTAAAATCTCTTGATCCACTTGCTCTGAAAGACCTTCTGAACTCGTAAATGGAGGAATTCTAAGTCGCGGAAAATCCTCAAATAATGATTCCTCAGGCATGCTTGCCCATATTTTTGTTTGAGGTAGAATACTGGTACGATGAGAAAACGCAGAAATTACAAATGGGAATTCCAAACCCTTTGATTTATGCACAGTCATGATGCTAATGGCGTAATCATTTTTCGGAGCAACAATGGAAAGTCGATCTTTTTTGAGCTCCCAAAAACTCAAAAAGTCTGAAATATGTGCAAAGTTTTTTGATTGGTACTCAAAAACAAAGTCCAAGAAAAACTGCAAATAAGCATCCGATTCATCATTGAGTTTAAATACGCGAATCAAATATTCAATTCCGTCATAAAAAGGAAGGCTTTCGTAATATTTTGAGTCAAAACCAAAACCGTAATCTTTCAATTCAGCCTCAAATTCATAGTAGTTGTCTTTTGCAAAACGCTCAAAAAATAAGTCTTCATTTTCAATGGAGTCCGGCATGAAAAAATTAACCATTCTCATCCATACTTGACGGTCTGATTTATTGATTAAACTTGAAAGAATATCAATAATAAAGTTAATTTTTGGTGAGTTAGTCAACCTCAAAGTTTCAGAAGAAACAATTTCATAGCCTAAAGAAGATAAATAATCTGCAACTTTAACTCCGTCACTGCCCGTTCTAACTAAAATACATATATCACCTAATTTATAGGCCAAATCACGATGTTCGATTACCTGAACAATTTGATCTAGAAGCGCCTGATCATTGTCCTCTTCATCAACCAAACTCACACTTACATACCCTCCTTTTTTATGGGTAGTAAGCTGGTTATTTTGATTGAGGTACATAGCTTTGTATTCTGGATAATCTAAGCGATTAGAAAGGTAAGAAAACAAGGCATTATTGAAATTTATAACCTCACTGTATGAACGGTAATTGGTGTCTAAATTATACAGGTTTTTGTCAACGTGAAAAACAGCCGTGCCCATTGGGCTTGATAAATCAATAAACTGTTCAGCCTTGCCTCCCCTAAATCTGTAAATCGACTGTTTACCGTCACCCACCAACATGACCATGGCATCCTCAGAGGAAAGTGCATTATGCAATAGTGGGATCAAGTTCTTCCATTGGAGTTCCGAGGTATCTTGCATTTCATCAATAAAGAAATACTTATAACGCTCCCCCAATCTCTCATAGATAAAGGGAGCTGGTTGTCCAACAATAGAATCTGAAATTATTCGGTTGAATTCCGCTATAAATTTCAAATTTGAGTCGTCCTTTAAGCCCTCTAAAAGTTTGGCTATTTGATTCAAAACCGCAAGAGGGATTAGCTCTTTTCTGAGGTTTTTGTATAATTTATATCGAATTACTGCTTTAGGTAGTTCGTTTAATAGTTCTGCCGCGAATTGTTGAAGTTCTGGAGTTATTTGCTCGACTAGGGCTTTCTGGCTCGGATCCACACTTTTAGGACAAGGCGATTTCCCGGACACTAGAGATTCTAAACAGGCTGTCTTCTCCAAATTACTGGCTGAAGGCAGATGACTGGCTTTTTCAAAATATTTATACAAGGTGCCCCTTGAAAATGTCTTTGCCTGTATCCCGGTATCCTGAATCAATTTTAAGGCTTTTTTTGCGGGCTCTTCTATACTTTTTCGTATTCCCCGCTCCTTAGCCAATATTCCTTGTTCCAGACTGATAAACTTATCGAGACTCTGGTGCTCGTAATTTCTAAATTCTGAAGCATCAACCTCATTGAGAAGAATTTGAGCAATATCATTGAGGTCTCGAGAGATGTTCCAATCAGAGTCCTGATCTATTTTATCTCGTACAAATCGTTTTAAGGCATCGGTGATTTCTTTATTTCGACCAAGTTTATCTAGCAAGAGATCAACAGCTTCAGAAATTAACTTTTTCCCATCCATTTCAATCTCAAAATTCATCGGAATTCCAAGGTCAAAAGCAAAGGTTCTAATTAGTCTATGGGTAAAACTATCAATGGTAGTAATGCTCAGAGAAGCATAATTCTGCATGATTAAGTTCAAAACCCGATGGGATTTGGATTTGATTTTTTGCGGAGGTAGCTTGGTCTCTGTTTCAATTAATTGGAATAAATCCGGCCATTTTTTTGTGAGATCCACCTCAGCGAACTCTTCCAAAGCATGCAGAACTCTTTCTTTCATTTCTGCTGCAGCTTTGTTGGTAAAGGTTATGGCCAAAATAGATTGAAAAGCATAATCTTCTGAATTGTTCAAAATAATCTTCAGGTATTCCTTAACCAAGGTGAAGGTTTTTCCACTGCCTGCAGAGGCACTATAAACTTTGAATTCGCTTTCCATACAAGATGCAAAATACAAAAAATGGAGGCTATTATTTTATTAACTTGGTCTCTTTAATCAAACTCAGTATGAAAAATTTAACTTTATTGATTCTGCTCATCTTTGCAGGACAACTATCTGCTCAAAAGTGGACTCCCGAGGATATTATAAATACAGAGCGCATGTCCTCTGTTCAAATTTCATCGGATAATTCAAAGGTTCTTTGGACAAAAAAAGAAGCTTTAAAAAAGAAGGATAAGTTTATTTACAAACTCTATTTAACTTATTTGAATGAGAATAAAACAATACAACTAACCTTTGGGGAAAGTTCGGAATCGAATCCTCAGTTTTCTCAGGATGGGATGAGTATCTATTTTCAGTCCTCTAGGGACGATAAAACTAAGCTCTATAAAATGAGTTTGCTCGGAGGAGAGGCTCAGGAGGTAGCTACTTTTGAAAATGGATTGTCATCAGCAAGGGTGATTAAATCTAGGGTTTACTTTCTGGCTTCAGAGGGCAAAACCCTACGAGATATTGAGTTAAAAGAAAAAAAGGATAATGTCATTGTCGTGGAAGATAGTACACATTGGAAATCACGCAGATTATTCAGGTACGATATGGATAATAAATCTACTGAGCGACTCACGGATAATAAAAAACCACTATCATGGTACAGCGTTTCAGAAGATGAAAATTGGATTGTTTATGCCATGCAGAGAAGTCGATCTTATGCTTCAGATGCCTTAAAAGACCCTTATATTTATCTCAAAAATCTTCAAACTGGTGAGCTTAAACGAATTTTAAGTGAATTCGAATATCCCGTGTATTCCGTAAAGTTTAATACACAATCCTCAGGGTTTTATTTCACCTCGACACTAGGAAACCAACCCATGTACAACGGTGCGGGGGTTGATCAGTTGTTCTATTTCAATTTAAAAGACCAAAATTCAACTCAAGTAGATTTAAAGTGGGATCTTGGCTTAGGGCGAGGTTATCAAGTTGGACCCCATGGAATAATAGCATCCTTAGCTAATAAAACCGATTTTATTTTGGCCTATTATCAGGTAAAAGGGACTACTTGGTCCAAGAAAGAAATTGATTTTAAAGGGCAAAACAGACATGTTAATCTCCTTGCTTGGTCAAAAGATGGGAGTACCCTTATCTACGATTATTCTACTGCAAGCAGATTACCAAGCTATCACAGTGCAGCATTTTCAAAGGGAAAAATTAGTGAGGTTTCAACAGTTACTCAGCTCAATAAATCCCTTTCTAAAAAAGCCATTACCAAATCAGAGGTAATTACTTGGAAAGGCTATAACAACGATGAAGTAACCGGAATACTTTATTACCCAGAGAACTATCAAGAAGGCAACCAATATCCATTAGTTTTATCTATACATGGAGGGCCTTCTGCAGCCGATTATGATCTATGGTCTGAACGGTGGTCCACCTATCCTCAAATACTTGCTCAAAAAGGCGCATTTGTTCTCAAGCCGAATTATCACGGTTCCTCAAATCACGGTTTAGCTTATGTAGAAAGTATTTTCGGAAATTATTACGAACCAGAAATGGTAGATATCAAAAATGCTATCGATAAACTGAACAGCGAAGGAAAAATTGATATGGATAAATTAGGAACTATGGGGTGGTCAAATGGAGCAATTTTGACAACTATGCTTACCTTAAAGTACCCAGATATGTTCAAAGTTGCCGCCGCAGGTGCTGGAGATGTAAACTGGACCTCAGATTACGGAACCTGTCGCTTCGGTGTGAGTTTTGATCAAACTTATTTTGGAGGCGCACCTTGGGATGATGTAAATGGAAAAACCTACAATGAAAATTACATTTTGAAATCCCCACTGTTTGAAATTGAAAAAATAAAAACACCAACCATTATATTTCACGGTTCAGAAGATCGAGCCGTACCAAGAGATCAGGGCTGGGAGTATTATAGAGGGTTGCAGCAAGTGGGACAAACTCCAGTTCGTTTTTTATGGTTTCCGGGGCAACCTCATGGACTAGGAAAAATTACTCATCAGCTAAGAAAAATGAATGAAGAAATTGCCTGGATAGATCACTATCTTTTTGAAACTTACAAGCCCTCAAACGAGACCTTCAAAAAGGGAAGTCCATTAGATAAATTACTTAAAGTTGAACAAGCCAAAATCACAGAAAGCGGTGCTTTTGGAGAAACTTTCAAAGGAACATTAATCCCAGAGCTTCAAGCAGTAAAAAAAGACAGTTTAATGGTTGCCGTTTTTGAATTGACTCATGCTCAATATCAAGCCTTCGATGGCGGTCATGAATTTGATAAAGGGCTGGATAATTATCCGGTTGAATTGAGTAGAGCGCAGGCTGAAAACTATATCAAATGGTTGCAAAAATTAACCGGTCAAAATTACAGAATGCCAAATACTGAAGAGGCTGTAAAGCTCCATGAACAAGCCTATAAAAACGCCGCTACAGGACTCACGCTAAATTATTGGGCTGGGTATGATTTAACTATAGACGAAGTTCCAGCTTTCAAATCAAAAGCCTCAAGTGCAAGCACGCTGCTTAAAAAAGTTGGAAAACGTTCTAAAAACACTTTAGGCAAAGCCACATTGTACGACCTGGGAGGAAATCTCGCCGAGTATTACGATACTGGAGTTTATGATTATTCCGCCTACGATTTTAGAGATCCATTCAACAGTTCAATGATTGCAAGTGAGCACGTTGGTCTGAGGTTGGTTCTAACCCAAACCAACATCAAGTGACATCATAATGATGAATCCGCCGATAAAGCCTAAAGTTGCTATGTCGGCGTATTTGTCTTGTTGAGTTTCAGGAATTACTTCCTCGACAACCACAAAAATCATAGCCCCAGCTGCAAAAGCCAAAGCATAAGGTAAAATTGGAGTAAAAAATGAGACTGCTGCTGCACCTGCTAAGGCGGCAACCGGTTCTACTACTGCTGAAAGTTGGCCATAGAAAAATGATTTTCTACGAGATACTCCTTGCCTTCTCAGCGGCATGGCTACAGCAAACCCTTCTGGGAAATTTTGAATACCAATTCCAATAGCTAATGAAATGGCTGCGATTATCATTTCTGTTTGCTCCGCTCCTACCAAAACAGATGCCGCTCCAAACAAAACACCCACTGCTAGCCCTTCTGGAATGTTGTGCAAAGTAATGGCCATAACCAACAATGTGGTTTTGTGCCAGCCTGTTTTGACTCCTTCAGTGTGTTCTTCTCCAAAATTAATATGCAAATGGGGAACTAATTTATCCATGCCGAATAGCACTAAGGCTCCAGCCGCAAAACCTATAGCTGCGGGCAACACTTTAACAAATCCTTCCCCAGGGCTATTGTCTATTGCTGGAGATAATAATGACCAAAAACTAGCTGCAACCATTACTCCTCCGGTAAATCCGAGCATACCGTCGAGTACGGCACGGTTTAATTTCTTGAAAAAGAAAACCAAAGCAGCACCTGCCGCTGTTAAGCTCCAAGTAAATATTCCTGCCCATAATGCAGCTTTAATTGGATACTGGGTTGCGTAATTTATTAGTTCTTCCATGAAGGCAAAAATAGTTTTTTTCTTTTAAATTCACCCAAGCTAATTATCTTTGTAAAAAATCAGGATTTGAGCATTCAAACTTTACAGCAAACTTATCAGAGCGATTCACGTGTCGGAGAAATCCTGAGAGCCTTTGATCAAGAAAAAAATGTCTATCGAGTTTCCGGTCTACAAGGCTCTTTACTTTCAATTGTAAGCGCATCATTATTCAAGGCTATGGATAGGCCTTTTTTGTTCATTTTTAATGACAAAGAACAGGCTGCCTATTACCTCAATGATCTTGAGCGACTTGTAGGTGAAAAAGAAGTGTTATTTTATCCGGGTTCTTACAGACGGCCATATCAAATTGAGGAGACGGACAATGCCAATGTTCTGTTGAGGTCTGAGGTGCTAAATCGCCTCAATTCTAGAAAAAAACCTGCTTGTATTGTCAGTTATCCGGAAGCCTTGTTTGAAAAAGTGGTTACCAAAAAGACCTTGGAGAAAAACACCCTTAACGTAAAGCTTGGCGAGGAGCTTAATTTGGATTTTGTCAATGAAGTCTTGTTCGAATATGCTTTTAACCGTGTTGATTTTGTCAGTGAACCCGGAGAATTTGCTGTTAGAGGGGGGATTATTGATGTCTTCTCTTATTCCAATGACATGCCTTATCGTATTGAATTTTTTGGAGATGAGGTAGATTCTATTAGAACCTTTGACATCGAAACGCAGCTGTCTGCTGAATCGATGAAGGAGGTTAAGATAATGCCAAATGTCGAAAATAAGCAACTTGAAGAAAGTCGAGAAAGTCTTCTAAAATATATTTCCAATAAAACTTTAATCGTAAATCAAGATACTGCTGCCTTATTAGCGAAACTTGATAAGTTGTTTGAAAAAGCAAATCAGGCTTTTGATGAGCTTTCAAAAGAAATCAAGCACGATAGTCCAAGTGACTTATTTTGCGATTCTACTTTGCTTAAGGGGCAACTCCAATCCTTTTCTAGGTTAATTATTCACGAGGGGCAACGCGAAGAATCGGATTTGGATTTCAAAGCCAAACCCCAACCCAGTTTTAACAAGCAATTTGAATTATTAAGTGAGGATCTAAAACAAAAGGAAGAAGCCAAGTATCAAACCTACCTCTGTTGTTCCAACGACAAACAGGTGCAACGTTTTGATGATATTTTTAGAGATATTGATGCTCAAGTAAATTATGAAGCACTGGTTTTTCCCATCTACGCAGGTTTCATTGACCCTGTCCAAAAAATAAGCTGCTATTCGGATCATCAAATATTTGAACGTTACCATAAGTTTAGATTAAAAACTGGCTATGAAAAAAAGCAAGCGATCACCCTTAAGGAGCTTACAACGCTAGAGATTGGAGATTTTGTCACTCATATGGATCACGGTGTTGGGAAATTTGGTGGCTTGCAAAAAATTGATGTTGACGGCAAAAAGCAGGAAGCTATAAAATTGATTTATGGCGATCGAGATATCTTATATATCAGCATTCATTCGCTACATAAAATTTCAAAATTCAACGGGAAGGACGGCAAGCCTCCCAAGGTTTATAAACTCGGTTCAGGTGCTTGGAAAAAATTAAAAGCCAAAACTAAATCTCGTGTTAAGCATATTGCCTTTAATCTGATAAAACTCTATGCAAAGCGTAAGCTTCAAAAGGGATACGCCTTTGGGCCAGACACCTATATGCAACATGAATTAGAAGCGAGCTTCTTGTTTGAAGACACCCCTGACCAGCTTAAATCAACCGTTGACGTAAAAGCCGATATGGAAAGCGAACAACCCATGGATCGATTGATTTGTGGTGATGTTGGATTCGGTAAAACTGAAATTGCTATTCGCGCTGCCTTTAAGGCAGTTGATAATGGAAAACAAGTAGCGGTTTTGGTACCGACAACCATTCTCGCCTTTCAGCACTTTAAAACTTTTTCTGAACGACTTAAAGATTTTCCTGTTCGCATCGATTATTTAAACCGGTTCAGAACAACCAAGCAAAAGAATCTAGTTGTCGAAGAAGCAAAAAAAGGAGAAATTGATATTCTAATTGGGACCCACCAACTCGTGGGAAAAAGTATCGGTTTTAAAGACCTGGGACTTTTAATTATAGACGAGGAACAAAAATTTGGAGTCGCAGTAAAAGATAAACTCAAGACCTTAAAAGAAAATGTAGATACCTTGACCCTAACCGCTACTCCTATTCCAAGGACGCTTCAGTTTTCGTTGATGGCGGCAAGAGATTTGTCAGTAATTGCTACTCCTCCTCCAAATAGACATCCAATCGAGACTCAAGTAATCGGATTTAATGAAGAAATTATTCGAGATGCTGTTTCGTATGAAATTTCACGTGGAGGACAAGTGTTTTTTATTCACAACCGAATTGAAAACATCAAGGAAGTTGCTGGTATGTTGCAGCGCCTAATTCCGCAAGCAAAAATAGGAATTGGCCACGGTCAAATGGAAGGTAAAAAATTGGAAGAGCTCATGCTTTCTTTTATGGGAGGAGAATTTGATGTACTTGTTTCCACCACGATAATTGAAAGTGGATTGGATGTGCCTAATGCCAATACTATATTTATCAATAATGCCAATAATTTTGGACTATCTGATCTCCATCAAATGAGAGGAAGAGTGGGAAGGTCCAATAAAAAAGCTTTTTGTTATTTTATCACGCCACCTTATCACATGATGACTGAAGATGCTCGCAAAAGAATTCAAGCTTTAGAGGTGTTTTCTGACTTGGGTAGCGGAATAAATATCGCGATGAAAGATTTGGAAATTCGAGGTGCTGGAGATCTATTAGGTGGAGAACAAAGTGGGTTTATAAACGACATTGGATTCGATGCTTATCAAAAGATTTTGAAAGAAGCCATACACGAACTCAAAGAAGATGAGTTCAAAGATCTTTTTGATGAAGAGCCCTCAAAATACTATGTTCAAGATGTACAAATTGATACTGATTTTGAAATTCTTTTACCTGACGACTATATCAATATCATTTCAGAACGCCTAAGTCTTTATCAGAAGTTAAGTGAACTCGAAACAGAAGAAGAATTAAAGTCCTTCGAACAAGAAATTGTAGATCGATTTGGAGCTTTACCAACACAAGGGGAAGATTTACTGGATAGTGTTCGCATAAAATGGCTTGCAAGAGAATTAGGAATCGAGAAACTCATTTTAAAACAAAAAAGAATGGTGGCTTATTTTGTGTCTGATCAACAGAGTGATTATTATCAAAGCCCTGCCTTCTCTCGAGTACTTAGTTATGTTCAGCAACATCCTAAGACCTCTGTTATGAAAGAAAAACAAACAAAAAGTGGGCTTAGATTATTAACCACATTTATCCAAATAACGGATTTGAAAAAAGCCTTGAATACGCTTGAAGAAATTTAAACACCTCTTGGAAATAAATCTTGCTATGCTACTCATAGCAACATCAGGGCCTTTAGGAAAGGCTCTCGAATTAAATCCTTTGCAAGGGATATGGTGGCGTGCTTTATTCTCTCTGTTTTTTATTGGGGTTTTTATTTTCTTAAAAGGGTGGTCAATTAAAATGCATTCATTTAAAGATATCAAAATAATTAGTCTTGGAGGAATTTTAATGGCTGCACACTGGGTTACGTATTTCTTTGCTCTTCAGTGGGCTGGAGTGGCAATTGGAATGCTTTCCTTGTTTACCTATCCTGTTATCACGGCTTTTTTAGAGCCGGTTTTGCTCAAGGTGAAATTTGACCCTAAACAGCTCATCCTTGCCTTGCTGATTTGTGTTGGTATTTATTTGATTGTTCCCGATTTCAATTTTTCAAATTCCAGCTCAAAAGGATTGCTTATCGGACTGCTTTCCGCTTTTTTCTATGCCTTGAGAAACATTAGTTTGAAACGCCCATCATCCAAGTATCCCGGGAGTGTTTTAATGGGCTATCAAATGCTGGCAACCCTACTAATTCTTGCGCCAAGCCTGTTTTTATTTGACGTTCATCTTGTAAAAAGTCAACTACCCATACTACTGGCTCTAGCTTTGTTCACTACAACTATTGGTCATACGTTATTTATCAGCAGCTTCAAATATTTTTCGATTTCCACCGCGAGTATTCTCTCGAGTGTACAACCCGTTTTCGGAATCGTTATGGCCTTTTTATTTCTTGGCGAGGTACCTGCCTTAACCACAATTATTGGAGGTTTAATCATTTTGAGCACCGTTGTTGTTGAGGGCTTAAAATCTAAATAAGCTCATAGTAGCCAAAACCCTTAGCGTAAATTTTTTGCTGAATTTCTAGCTCTAATAATTCCTGTTGTAATTTGTTCAGCTCATAACCTGATTCTTCGAGTAAGGTCTCAAAATGAATCTCTGAACGAAGTGGAAAGAAGTTTAAGATTTCTGAGCTAGGCTCTGGTTTGTCCCAATATAAATCGTTGAGCAAACTCGGAAGATCCACGTAAACTTGAGCCTTAAACTCTTTAAGTAAATTTAAGCACCCCGCGCTGTTTAGGTCTTGCAAACGCCCAGGAACAGCATATACAGGAATACTATAGGAATATGCCAAGTTTGCCGTATTTAAAGATCCTCCACTCACCCTACTCTCAACGACAATGCAGGCCTGCGAGAGCGCTGCTATTAGTCTATTTCTCTGAACAAAATTATAGGGTTTCGCTCCTGAATTAAAAGGTTGTTCAGACAATAATAATCCCCCTGAAGATAAAATATCATCAATAAAATATAGGTTTTCTTTAGGATAGGGTTTCCCAATTCCAGTGGCAAAAACAGCTAAGGTCTCTAGCCCATTTTCAACCGCAAACCGATGGGCATAAAAGTCGATACCACGAGCAAAACCACTTATGATAACTGGCTGATGATTTTCTAAACCCGTGCAAATTTCTTCTACTACTTTTTTACCGTATAAACTCGCTCTTCTGGTTCCTACAATACTGAGACTTGGTCTGTGTAATAAGGCCTTGTTTCCTTTAACAAACAACAACATTGGAGGGTCGTTTATTTCCTTTAATTTCAATGGATAATCTTCGTGTTCAAAACAAATGATTTCTATCCCTTCTGACTTACAAATCCGATATTCGTCCGCCGCCTTTTCCTTGTAAACTAAATCATTAGACTTTTCAAAAAATTCAGGGTGTTGGTCAAAAAGGGTGTCCAAATTTTTTGCTTGGGATAAGGCCTTAATTTTTATGGCAAAGGAAATTTCTTCGCAAAAATATAAGGACAAATACGACAGAATCAAACTCTTCATCACTGGCTTTCAATACATAACGAAAAAAAAACCAAAAATCATTTATGTTAGCATTTTGTTAAACACTTATTTTTCTATATTTGTTTTAGTATCGAAGACCAACTGCTTTTTATGAAAAACTCACTTTCTCACTACGTTTCAGAATTACTTTATCGCTATGATTGTGTAATTATTCCTGAATTTGGTGGTTTTGTGGCGCAAATCAAGCATTCCAGTATCGACAAGCAAGCTTACACGATACACCCTCCATCTAAAGAGTTAAGTTTTAACTCAAGGTTAGTAAAAAATGATGGTATCCTAGTAAACTTTATCGCTGAACAGAATGACAGCACCTATAAAGAGGCTGGGCTGTGGTTAGAGCTAGAAGTGGATCAATGGAAAAAGCTTTTGAATTTTGAAAGTTTATATCTCCCAAAAATAGGAAGATTAATAACTGAAGGGGAAGGTCAATTGGTTTTTGAGCCAGAAAATAGTACAAACTTCTTGACGAATTCTTTCGGATTGAGCACAGTTCGCGCTCAAGAAAACCCGCAGTTAGAAGTAGTACATCAATCGACTCGCACCAATTATTTAAAATATGCCGCTATTTTTGTAATTGGTCTGTCTGTTACTGCATTTGGTTTTCAACAATTTAATTCGACTTATAGTAAAGCTTTAAGTACTCAGCTCGAACAAGAGAATCAAATCAAGTCTACTAAAATTGAACAAGCGACTTTCGCTATTGACAACAATCTTCCTGCGGTCAAATTAAAACTTGAAAAAGCGCAGGCGCCCAAAAAATATTTTGTGATTACAGGAGCGTTTAGAAACAAACAGAATGCTCTTAAGCAAATGGATGCACTTCAAAACAAGGGCTATGAGCAAGCGAGTATCATCGGTGAAAATAAATGGAAGCTTCATCAGGTTAGTGCTGGAGGGTTTTCTGATCGACTTGAAGCAAATGTCTTACTTCAAAAAATTCGTCAATCCGGGAATAAAGAAGCTTGGGTTTTTGAATTAAAATAGCCGTATATTTGCATAAATTTTCAAGGTTTATGCAAGGAAAAGCGCCAAAAGAATCACTTACAGTTTTAACAGATATGGTACTCCCTAGTGAGACCAATCCTTTGAATAATTTATTTGGAGGTGAATTATTAGCTAGAATGGATAGAGCGGGTAGTATCGCTGCTAGAAGACATTCCAGGAGAATTGTGGTAACCGCAAGTGTGAATCACGTGAAATTTTCAAAAAGTGTTCCTTTAGGTAGTGTGGTTACTGTTGAAGCAAAGCCTACACGAGCCTTTAAAACTTCTCTAGAGGTCTTTTGTGACGTTTGGATAGAAGATCGTGAAACTGGCCTTAAAACTAAGGCAAATGAAGGGATTTACACCTTTGTTGCCGTAAATGAAACAGGAACACCTGTTCCAGTTCCTGAGGTTCTGCCAGAGACCGATATAGAAAAACAACGCTACGCTGCAGCTTTAAGGAGAAAACAGCTTTCACTAGTATTGTCCGGACGTATGAAACCTCAAGAAGCTACAGAACTTAAAGCACTATTTAACGACTAAGAATCCACAATTGTGGGTTCTGAGGGGTGACTTGCTTCATCAGTACAAATCCAAGAGTGGTTTTTCCGCTTACCTGATCGGTAAATACGGTTCCTAGATTACTTCCTGTTTTAATTTCTTGACCCTTTTTTACGTTGAGGTTATATAAGTTCTTGTAGATTGTTATATAATTACCGTGCTGAATTAGTACATTTTTAGTTCCGTTTGATTGAACCTGAATAGCGAGAATGCTTCCACTGAAAACGGCCGTTGCTTGACTTCCTTTTTCCGTTTGGATTCTAATTCCGTTACTCTTGATTTTGATTCCCTTTAAAGTTGGGTGGTTTTGGGTACCAAATCTCCTGGTTATTACACCGCTTTTCACCGGCCAGGGGAGTTTACCTTTGTTTTGTTCAAAATTCTTTTGAAGGGCCACAGCCTCTGGACTCAGGGCAAAACCATTAAATTTCTTTGCTGATTTTTTCTTAGCGTTTGCTTTTGCTTTTGAAGCAGCGATGGCCTTGCGAATCAACTCTTTTATTTGCTCGTCAATTTCAGCCTCTTGCTTTTGTTTTGATTGAATCTGTTTGCGGTAAAACTTTTCTTTCTTTTGAACCTCAACTGCGAGTTTTTCTAATTCAACCTGATCGCTTTTTAAGGAGGCCGCCTCTGTTTGTGAAATTCCAAGAAGGACTTTCTGTTCCGATTGACTCTTTTCAAGTTGGACTACCGTTGAGTCGAGTTTCTCCTTTTTCAGTCCAATTAAAACAGCCTGTTCCTGACGAAATTCAGTATATTGAGTCATATATTCAAGTCGTTTGAAGGCTTGAACAAAACTTTCTGAAGAAAGCACAAAAAGTAACCTTGCGTTTTTAGATTTGCTTTTATAGGATTGATAGATTAGATCGGCATATTGGGTCTTTAAATCCTCCAATTCCTTTTCTTGTTTTTCTACCTCTTTTCGTTTTTGATCTATGTCTCGATCTAAACCTCGAATTTCCGATTTAAGTATTTGAATAAGCTCTTGTTGACGCGCAATTTTCTGAGCCAAGTCGTCAGATTCTTGAAGAATATCCTTTTGAGTAGATTGTGTCTGGCTGAGAAGCTCACTGGCTTGTTTAATCTCTTGTTGAATTCGTATTCGTTGAGCCTCGAATTCCTTTCTAGATTGGCTCTGAGCATTAAGACTACATAGAAATAGAAAAACAACAAAAAACCACTTCATATCAATACTTAATTTGCTTGTATCTCGCCGGTACTCTGTATGGAAAGGACATTCTTTTTCTAGATTCAATTCTCTTGTACTCTATGGTTAAATTCACCTCGTTTTCCTTGTCATCAAGTGCCTTAAACTTAATGCTACTTGGCCAAATTGATTTTTCCACTTCAATTTCCCCCAAGTAATGAACCTCTGCCAACAATTTATTATCAGTTGCTGCGTAAACTTGTTCAGAAACTAATTTAAAATTATTGGGGTTTAAGAGAAAGTAAAATAAGTATCCGTTATAATCTCCATCTGGATTGAGCTTGTAATACTTTTCATCTTTTGTTTGATTGAGTTTAAATTCAGTAAGAGGTCTTACCGGCATACCCAATAGCAATCTTTGAATTTCTTCAAAATCAATTTTGACGCCAAGAAATTTTTCAACCGGGCTATAATCTCCATGATAATAGCTTTTCCCTAATTTTTCATAAAAATTAACTTCGGTAGGGGTCAACATAATTTTTGCCACCTGAATACCTAAAACACTTGCGCTCATCCAAATTACAGAATCTTGCTGCATACGCATTTTGATCACTAAATTTTGGAGTTGATCTTCAGTTTCGTAACGTGCAGTCATACGCGCATAGACCATCTGATTTTTCGGCCGTGTCTCTTCATTTTGCTTGGCCAAAGCCTTCATCGAAAACATGTTTAGGTTTGCAGGTTTAGCTGCGTTTTTTACACTTTTACATCCTCCTAAAAGCGTCCCGATTACAATAAGTAAAACTAATTTCCTCATCCCTTGCAATAATACGTGTTTTTTACAAGCCTTTTGGTATGGCATCAATCAATTTTTGGGTATATGACTTCTGTGGTGATTGATATATTTGGTCAGCATCCCCAGATTCCTCAATTTTTCCGGCATTCATAACCACTAATTGATCTGACATAAATTTGACCACAGCAAGGTCGTGAGAAATAAAAATATAGGTGAAGCCATGCTTTTGCTTTAACCTATTTAACAGATTTAATACTTGAGCTTGAACTGAGACATCTAATGCAGAAACCGACTCATCGCATATGATGAGCTCGGGGTTCACCGCTATGCTCCTAGCAATTCCAATGCGTTGCCTTTGACCTCCAGAAAATTCATGAGGATAACGATTTAGAGCGGTTTGATCAAGTCCTACTTCTTTAAGCAATTCTATTACCTTTTGCTTTCTGTTTTTTGGAAAAAGACCATGAACTTTCATCGGTTCTTCAACGGCTTGTCCAACAGTCATTCTAGGGTTTAGAGATGAAAAGGGGTCCTGAAAAATAAGCTGAATTTGCTTTCTCAATTGTTTCCATTGACTTTTACTGGCCTTGGATAGGTCAATACCTTTAAAAATAATTTGTCCTGAAGTCAGTTTTTCAAGTCCTAGTATACTTCTTCCTAGGGTAGATTTACCGCATCCTGATTCTCCTACCAAACCCAAAGTTTCCCCAGGGTATAATTTAAAACTGACATCATCAACAGCTTTGACTTGCTTTCCAAAGTAAGTCCTCAAGTGCTTTACCTCGAGTAATGGAGCCTGATTGTATAGTTTTTTATGAAAATCAGCTCTGAGTTGATCAGAATAAACTTCTCCTTGAAATTCTCCATTTACAAAATCCCCAACAGTTGGAAGTATTTTTAATCGCGTGCTTAAACTAGGTCGAGATTTTAAAAGCGCTTTGGTATATTTTTCCTCAGGGTGTTTAAACAACTCTTGAACGGTACCGCGCTCCACAATTTCGCCTTGATACATGACCATTACACGATCAGCAAAATCTCCAACTAGCGCCAAATCATGCGAGATAAAAACGATGGATATGCCGTGTTCCTTTTTTAGTTCTAAAAGAAGGTTTAGTATTTCTTGTTGAACTGTTACATCCAGTGCCGTTGTAGGTTCGTCCGCAATAATTAAATCCGGTTCACAAGCCAAAGCCATGGCAATCATGACACGTTGTTTCTGACCTCCAGAAAGTTGATGAGGGTATTGCTTCATCATATTTTCTGCTCTCGGAAGTTTAACTTGATGAAATAATTCTAAAACCTTTTGATCAATTTCTGATCGCGTTAACTGTGTATGTTCCTCCAGCATTTCAGCCACTTGGGCTCCACATTTCATGCTTGGGTTTAAACTGGTCATCGGTTCTTGAAAAATCATTGAGATTTTGACCCCACGCAAGCTTCTCCAAGAGTTTTCATCTTGTGTAAGCAGGTTTTGACCTTTAAAATTAATGCTTCCCTGGATTTGAGCGTTTTTAGGTAAAAGCCCCATCATGGCCATGGAAGTCACACTTTTTCCCGAACCTGATTCTCCAACAATGGCAAGAACCTCGTTTTTATGAATATCAAAACTGATACCCTTAATTATCGGTTTATCGTCAAAAGAGACCGCTAAATCGCGAACAGAAATCAAGCTATCCTCCATTTTTTATGGTATTTTTGCCAGTATTAAACAATTACAAGAATAATGAAATTTACGCTGAAATTTGCGATTATCGCAATGTTATTAGTCTCTTGCAATCACGAGCAAGAGTCCTTTCAGATTGGAGTGATGACTGATTGCCAGTATTGTGATTGTGATATCAAATGGGGGCGATATTATGAAAAAGCTCCAGGGCGATTGGATTCCATAGTAGGTTTTTTTAACAGCCAAGATTTAGATTTCAGTATTCACCTTGGTGATTTTATTGATAAAGACCTCTCTAGTTTAGAACGGTTAATGCCTATTTGGAACTCCTTAAATGATCCGAAATATCACGTTTTAGGAAATCACGATTTCGATGTGGCAGATAGTCTTAAAGGGAGTATTCCTGAAAGGATGGGTTTAAAAAATCGCTATTACAGCTTCGAAAATAAGGGATGGAAATTTATTGTCTTGGATGGAAACGACATGAGTCTTTATGGACCAAGCGAAGAGCATAGTGTAGCGGAGTCTAAAGCGTATATGGATTCTGAGGCGGCAAAAGGAAACAAAAGTGCCATGTTTTATAACGGCGGGATTGGTAAAACCCAGATGAATTGGCTAACAAATGAATTGGAAAGTTCTGGATCTATGCCTGTTATGATTTTTAGTCATTTTCCAGTATACCCTTTAGACAATCACAATGTTTGGAACAATGCAGCGTTGATTGATCTGATTGATGGTTTTCCAAATATTAAAGCCGTGTTCACAGGACATAATCACGCTGGGGCTTATGAAGTGGTCAATGGGGTTCATTTTTTAACCTTCAAAGCCATCGTTGATACTCCAGATGAAAATGCTTATGCTCTTGTTAAAATTGAAAATCAACAAATTATTGTTAATGGTTTTGGGCGTGAGCCAGACCGAATATTGAAGCTCAAACCATGAATTATTTAAGTGTTGAAAATGTTAGTAAAGCATTCGGAGAACGCGTGCTTTTCGAAAACCTGTCTTTTGGAATTAACAAGGACCAAAAAATTGCATTTGTTGCGAAAAATGGAACAGGAAAAACCACCTTGTTAGATATTATTGCAGGAATTGAACATGCAGATACTGGACAGGTTATCAATAGAAAAGGACTTAAAATTGCGTATTTATCCCAACAAGATCAACTTCAAGATCACTGGACGATAGAGCAGAGCATTTTAGAAACGGACAATCCTATTTTGAAAATAGTCTCAGACTATGAAAAAGCACTTGAAAACCCAGATAACCATGAAGCTTATCAAGCAGCATTTGATCAAATGGATCAGCACCAGGCTTGGGATTTCGAAACTCAATATAAGCAAATCTTATCACGTTTAAAATTAAATGATTTAAACGCCTCTGTGGGCGATTTATCTGGTGGGCAAAGGAAAAGGCTTTCTTTGGCTATTTGTCTGCTTAAACGTCCTGATTTGCTGATTTTGGATGAGCCTACCAATCACCTAGACTTGGAGATGATTGAGTGGTTGGAGCAGTTTTTTGCAAAAGAATCAATTACGCTTTTTATGGTTACTCATGATCGCTATTTTTTAGAGCGTGTTTGTAATGAAATAATTGAACTGGACCAAGGGGTTTTGCACAAGTATAAAGGAAATTATTCCTATTATTTAGCTAAGAAAGAAGAGCGACTCATGATTGAACAAGTCACTCAAGAAAAAGCGAAGAATCTATTCAAAAAAGAATTGGATTGGATGCGCAGACAGCCTAAAGCGAGAACAACTAAAAGTAAATCACGAATTGATGATTTTAAGGTCATCAAAAAGGCCGCACATAATAGAAGAAAAGAGCACGTTGTTCAGTTGGCGATAAATCCAGAGCGATTGGGTTCCAAAATAGTAGAGTTTCACAAAGTCTCTAAGGCTTTTGAGGAAAAGAAAATTCTAAATGGTTTCGATTATGTGTTCAAAAAAGGAGAACGAATTGGAATTATTGGGAAAAATGGAAGTGGAAAGTCTACGTTTTTAAACATTCTTACAAAAGGAATTTTACCCGACGCAGGAAAAGTGGTTGTTGGAGAGACTGTGAAATTTGGATATTATACCCAATCGGGAATTAAAATTAAACCGGGGCAGAAAGTTATTGAAGTGATACGTGAATTTGGAGAATATATTCCTTTAGAAAAAGGGAACAAAATTTCAGCAGCTCAGCTCCTTGAACGATTTTTGTTTGATCGTAAAAAGCAACACGATTTTGTTGAAAAACTCTCGGGAGGGGAACAAAAACGACTCTATCTTTGCGCTGTTTTAATCCAAAACCCAAATTTTCTAATTCTAGATGAGCCTACAAATGACTTAGATGTGGTCACTTTAAATGTTTTAGAAAGCTTTTTGTTAGACTTCCCAGGAAACTTAATGGTGGTTTCTCACGACCGTTATTTTATGGATAAAATTGTGGACAGTTTGTTTGTTTTTGAAGGAGAAGGAACTGTTATGAACTTTCCAGGAAATTATACAGATTATAGGGTCTATGAATCAAGTCAAATTAAAGAATCTATAAACCCAGCTTCTTCCAAGCCAACGCTTGTTCAAAAGAGCAGCAAACCTGCCCTCTCCTATAAGGAGAAAAAAGAGTTTAACGGTTTAGAAAAAGAAATTGAAAAGTTGGAAAAAAAGAAAACAACTTTAGAAGAGTCTTTCGCTCTGGGGGCCTTTGAAGGAGAACAAGTCAACGAAGCTGCAAAGGAACTGCAATCCTTAATCGATGAAGTTGAATCAAAGGAAATGCGTTGGTTAGAACTCAGCGAAAAATCTGAATCCTAAGGATGTTCCAAAATGTAATCTGTTTTTCGCCTCTTTCTCTTTACTCTAATAACGTACTTACTTCTTGGTAACTGCTTGAAATAACGAGATAAATTTGTAGATTCTCTAATCTTTAGTATTTCTTCACCGGTTAGGGTAAAAACCGAAATTTGGGGAGCAGACTGATCTGATTTAATCATAAAATACTGAGCGTTTAACCTTACATAAAGGACAAAAACAGCCCATAGAATAAGCTTCTTCATCATTTTTCTTTTTCATTTAGCCCTTATAATATAGCAAAAAAAAGGCAGACCCTAAGGTCTGCCTGATAAACTATATTTGGATAGTTCTAAAGTCCAGCGTCTTTCCAAGCCCACTCAGAAATATCGACTTTCGGAGAATCCTTTCCTGAGTTTAATGTATACTTGCTAGTTTCACCGTCTATTAAAGTGGCATCTGGATCTTGTCCATCAATTTGAACATTTGATAAAGCACCATCGTCTTTCATATCTAAATCTACCGCATAACCTTCAAGATATAACCCTGTAATGCTTCCTCCTGATTCTTTTTTGAATTGCAATGCAGTTCCTTCTACAGTAGAAATCGCTGTGATATTTGTAAAAGTTGGGTTTGCATTTTCTTTATCTCCTTCGAAAACAGTTGAGAATCCAGGTACTGAATGAGTGATATAAGCATTTGTTACTCCTCCACTCCATGATTCAGTCCAATCAATAGAATCATCATCATTATTTTCAAGGTATAAGTTTGACACAGAAACCGTCCCTCCAAAGAACTCTACTCCGTCATCAGCACCATTAATTACTGAGACATATTCAACTTCTGTTTGGTTTCCAACTGCGTAGAAAGAAATACCATTATATTGTGACTCTGAGTTAATCTGAGCTCCAGTCCCTTTAATCACTAAATACTTAATATGACCAGAATCATCAGCATCATTTGTTCCTCCATAAAAGAACCCTCCTACTTCAGCAGTAGCGTCAACTCCAGCGGTAGTAGTAGCTTCACCACATATCGTCAAACCTCCCCAATCTCCAGAATCTCCTGATGCAGAAGACATAATTACAGGGTTGGATGGATTGCCGTTTATAAAAATATCAGCTCCTTTAAGTACAGCAATATACACTTCAGTACCACCATCATCAGCTATGATTTGCGTTCCTGCAGGAATAGTTAAACTAGCCCCTTCTGCAACCAAAAAAGGTCCGTTTAAATCGTATTGAACACTTGCATCAAGCGTATAGTCCTCCTCAAGAGTTCCAACCATGATACCGCTTTCCAAATTAGCAATTACATCGCTTACCCCTGGATCTACTGGATCTGGATCATCTGTGTTTCCACAACTCGCCAAAGCGAAAACAGTTGTTAAAGCAAATAAGTTAAATAAGTTTTTCATATTAAATTTTGTGTTAGTTATTTCTTTTTAACAAAGAAAGCACGCTTAAATATTTCAAGTTTTACCCTAATATTAATAGTAAGTTATTGATGACTTCGTTATATTAATTAAATGTTAATAGCCTTAAAATCTGTAGGTTAGGCCTAAACTGAAGTCCGACCCTCTTGTATAAGACTGAACTACCTCTGTGGATTCATTAACTAAATTCCCTTCATTGTCAAACCTAGAAATCAATTGGGTTTGTTGGATTAGCGGGTTCAATAAATTAGTTCCTTTAAACTTTGCTGATAAATGTTTAGAGAATGTTTTGGTCAAAACAAAATCAAGGGTTACAAAACCTTTTTCCTCAATCGCATTATTAAATAAAATTTCGCTGTTTTCAAAATCCTCCGGACTTCCTAAGGCATAGATATTATCCGAGGCATAATTTACCGTAGCAGTGGCGGTCATAGGGTTCTCTTTTTGACTATTATACGTCAAAGATCCGTTTACAATAAAATTAGAGGCTCCTTGAAGGCCTGTTTCTTTAATGTCGTAATACTGAAACTCTTCCAATAAATCTTGACTAAAAGACATCATGGTTAAATTCGTACCTACATTTAAAATACCTTGATCATCAGCATTTTTGATCAAACTTGTTCTCGCTTCTAATTCTAAACCGTAAACTGTGGCTTGATCACCCGTGTTGTTGTATTGAAAGAACCCTGAGGACCCTGTAGTTAAAGACAAGTTAATTGGGTCTTGAATGTTCTTGAAAAATGCCGTTGCTGAAAACACTTGCCCTGCACTTGGGAAGAATTCATATTTTGCATCGACGTTAAATACCTTTGAACGCTCTAAGTCGGGATTACCTTGAATAACACGACCTGTAGGCTCTTCATATTGGAAAGGTGCAAATTCCTTGAATTCAGGAAGGGTTTGAGTCATGCTCGATGCAAATCTTAAAAAGCCTTTTTCACTCAATGCGTACTTCAAATTCAAACTTGGGAACAAGGAGGTATATTCTCTTGTCAGGTCTCCAATACGAGGTCCATTAGGTCCTTGGTAATTCTTTACATTCCAATCCACATTGAACTCGTCATATTCATATCTCAATCCAATATTACCTGAAAAATCCTTGTCTAAACCAAAATCAAAACTAGCGAATCCGGCAAGAATAGTTAAATCCCCACTGTAAACATCCGGGTTTTGCTCTTTCAATTTCAATTGTGGATCTGCAGAATTACTGAAGTTTTCAGGGATATAAATTGAAGAAATATCATCTACATTTGGAACTAAGAATCCTGAATTTGGAAACCCTGGAGTGTAACCAGGTGTTGAAACTCCAATAAATTGAGAATTAAATTCTCTTACTTTATATCTAAAGTTTCCACCTAAATTTAATTTCATTGAGCGTTCCTCAGCTTCATTTAAAGCCCCAATAGAATACTCATTAAGGATCTTAGCATTATATTCTTGATCAAAGATTTTTTGTTCAGATTTTCTTTGAGAAAAATCAGAAACATCAGCAAATGTAACCTCTGTATCACTTAAGATAATCGCCTCATTACGAATACGGTTTGGTTCATCTGCCAAAACGTAATTATAACCTCCGGCCCAAGATAATTTATCTCTTTCTGACAGTGTGTGTTCTCCCATCAATTGATTTACGAACATAATGGTCTGTTTGTAATTTTGATCTCTTACAAAAGACCCGGTCTCCACAGGTTGCTGATCAAACACATAACCCAATCCATTTCTACCTTGTTCGTATAACTTGTCTTCACCTGTATTTACAAATAAGGTATTGTATCCAATTTTATGGTTTTCGTTTAATTTTAAATCAGCACGGATATATGCCGTAACGTTTAAGTTAGTAACGAATTGCTCCACATCTGGAGTGTCATTGTATTGAGTTCCTCTATTTTCTGTATCAGGATATGAAGTGTTCAAGATGTTTGCACGATAGCTTTTAAAAGTTCCTGAACGATATTCGTGTGATCTGCTTTGAGAGGCATTTGCTACAAAAGAAAGTTGTTTTCCAAAGACATCAAATTTAGATGATCCAGAGAAAGAATAACTATAATCTGCAACACTACTTGCGTTTACAGGGTCCCATCCTTGATAGATAATTGCATCGGTTGTTGTGTACTGTTTTTGGTGGTATCCAAAATAATCAACGTCATCCATAATGATTGTTTGACGAAATTGTCCAACACCAGCCGCACCGGTATTTGCGCCTCCTTGAATATTTACAGAACCTCCCTTAGTTGAATACCTCTTAGTTGTAATATCTACATTACCAGAAGCCTGGTCTGCATAGGCATCTGCATTATAGGTTTTTGAAATTCCAACATTATTGATTATTCCTGTTGAGAAAAGAGATAAATCAATGTTTTTGTTGTTTACATCATTTGAAGGGATTGGAAGTCCATTCATTGTCGTTGATAAATAACGATCTCCAAGACCTCTAATGTAGATATCTCCTGAGCCTTCACTTTGAGTAACTCCTGAAATTTTAGTTGTCGCTGTTGCGGCATCTGAAACCCCGATTTGAGCTAGGCGTTGAGCGCCAATACTCTCCTTAATAATGGAGGCCTTTTTTTGGTCTACCAAAAGGGCGCTTTCCTTTTCTTTACTGACCGTAGCTTGTACCATTACCTCGTCCAAAGACACTCCTTGAGAAGCACCTAAATTGTGGTTCAAAGTAAGTTCTTGTCCAACTTCTAAGGTTACAGGAACTTCAATCGTTTCATAGCCTATAAAGCTAATTACCAAAGTGTAAGTCCCTGGATCCATTCTCAAGGTATAGTTTCCGTCAAAATCTGTAGTTGTTCCAATGCTTGTTCCTTTGAGGTAAACATCAGCAAAAGGTAAAGGTTCGTTTGCGTTTTCAACATCGAATACCTTACCACTGATCGATTGTGCATTTGCCGTAAATCCGAAAAGCAAAATCACAATTGCGAAAAGTTTTTTCATAATCCAAATATAGTTGTAGTTAAACTGAGGCAAAACTATAAGAGTTGTGTGATGCTAATGTTAGTGGGGTATTATTAAAAAGGCAATTAGATGTTAGGAAATTGTAAATAGATTAAACTTATGTAAACCATAGCGCAGAATTTATTATATTGAATAAGTTTGTAACAAATCAATTAAAACGAAAAATGAAAACTGAAGAAATGAAGGTTCTTTTGGTTGACGATGAACCGGATATCTTAGAAATTGTAGGTTTTAACCTTGAAAAGGAAGGTTACCAAATTGAAAAAGCCTCAAACGGAAAGGAGGCGATTGAAGTTGCTAAGAAATTTGAACCACATTTGATCCTTTTAGATATTATGATGCCTGAGATGGATGGGATAGAAACCTGTGAAAAAATAAGGGCTATTCCAGAACTTGAGCACACCTTGATTGCGTTTTTTACTGCAAGAGGGGAAGACTATTCTCATATTGCTGGATTCGAAGCAGGTGCTGATGACTATATAACTAAACCTGTGAAGCCAAAAATTTTAGTGGGTAAGGTTAAATCTTTACTTAGAAGGGTGAAGAAATCAGACCTTCCTTCCAATAATACAATGCTCGGTGATATCGTAATAAATCGCGATGAATACAATATTATTAAAAATGGAGAAACCATAACCCTTCCTAAAAAAGAGTTTGAATTGTTCTCTTTACTTACTTCTAAACCAAACAAAGTCTTTAAGAGAGAGGTTATCTTAAATAAAGTATGGGGAAATGATGTCGTTGTTGGCGGAAGAACAATTGATGTGCATATAAGAAAGCTTCGCGAAAAAATTGGAGACGACTATTTTAAGACCGTCAAAGGTGTTGGTTATAAATTTGTTTTAGATTAGGCCGTGAAAAAGACCTATAAATTTGCTTTAAAAACGAGCCTATTCCTCACCTTTTTTATTGGAATACTTTCCACTCTTTTGATGTTTAAGTATCAAAAGGGCTTTGATCTTAACTTCATCTTGTTTTTGATCATTCCCTTTTTTCTCTTTTCTTTTCTTTTCATTCAGTATCGCGTCGAGAATTTTATTTACAATCGAATCAAAAGTATCGTTAGAAAGATCTCAGTAATCGATATAAAAGATGTCGATCAAGGCAAAATTACTACAGATTTAGAGGGGCTTTCTGGAGAGCTCGAGGAAATAGCAGAAAAAAATCGACTTGAAATTATTTCCCTGAATAAACAGGAGGCCTATCGTAGGGAGTTTTTGGGAAATGTTGCCCATGAAATGAAAACCCCGATTTTCACAATTCAAGGGTATTTAATCACTCTTCTTGAAGGAGCTGGAGACGACAAAGAATTGCGAAACAAATATCTCGAAAGGGCCGTAAAAGGTGTAGAAAGATTAGAGGCCGTTGTTAAAGATTTAGATATGATTGCGAAGTTGGAAACTCGTGATATTAACCCGGAAATTGAAAATTTTAATTTGGTGAGTTTGATTCAAGACGTTTTTGATATTCTTGAAATGAAATCACAAAAAAAAGGAAATCATTTGCGATTTGATCAATATTATGAGTTTCCAATTATGGTCAGTGCTGATCCTGAAAAAATTGAACAAGTTTTGATTAATCTTCTTGAGAATTCAATCAAGTATGGAAAGAAAAATGGCTTTTCAGAGGTTCAAATTGACGAATCTGACCCCAGCAAAATAATGGTCAGTATAAGTGATAATGGGGAGGGTATGGACGAAAGCCAGCTGAGTAGAATTTTTGAGCGTTTCTATCGTGTAGAGAAAAGTCGATCAAGAGATCAAGGGGGTTCGGGGCTTGGTTTAGCAATTGTTAAGCATATCTTAGAAGCTCATAAACAAACCATTTCTGTAAAGAGTGAAGTAGGAAAAGGAACGACATTTACCTTTACTTTGAACAAAGCCATTTAAGTATTTTTTCATCGCTGATTTCTGACTCCAATAGAAAATTTCCTTTTCTTTTTGCTAAGTATTCTTGTTCGGTTTGGCCAGGTGTTGGAATCCACAACGTTTTTAAATCAAAGGTCTCGGTATCCATCATAGTTGAATAGCCGCTTCTAGAAATTAAGGCCTTAGATGCTGACAACAGACGTTGCAGCTCTTCAGGACTCGTGAGGTCTTCTGGGCTTCCTTTAACCCATTTAATCGTTAAGTTCTCAGGCCAATTAATTGCCAATAATTTTTGCTCCAATCGCCTTCGTTGCTCTTGGATACCACTCAATAATATTAGACAATCAATAGGTTTATTTTGATTCGACTCAGGTGAGATATTGGAAAGCAAGCCTAAATAGGTCCATGGGATTTTTATTCCATTTGCTTCACTTAATTCTCCGGCCAATCTATTTTCAGGGCGGTCAACAATCCATAAAAAGTCAAATTGCTCAATAAATTTTCTGTGGATTTGATTAATCACCGGTATTCTCAGATCAATTTGATGACCCACGAAAATGGAAGGGACATCCTTTGAAAACATGCCATATCGATTGTCTGAAATGACAAGATCAATATCATGAGATTTCACAAAATCTCTAATAAAATGCTTTTCTTTTCGATACTGTTTGTAGAATATTGGGCTTTGCAGAAAAAGCGCTCTTTTAAGGCCTTTTTCGCTTTTAGGGTAACGTATGTTTTGTTCAGGGCCGAAAATGTGCTCACATTGAGGGAAACGCTCTTTTAAGAATGTTTGGGCTTGGCCTTCGCTGATGATATAAATCGTGTTTCCTTGACGCAATAGTCTAGAAATTAAAACTGAGGATCGAGTCGCATGACCCAAGCCCCAGTTTAATACGCAAAATGCGATATTTTTATGTTTTAAATCCTTAGCGTAGATCAAAACCTATGTCTGTACGGAAATAACGGTCCTTAAAATTCACTTTTCCGGTAGCATTAAATGCTTTTTCCAAGGCTTCTTCCATAGTATCGCCAATTCCCGTGCATGCAAATACACGTCCTCCATTAGTCAATACTGCATCCTTGTCTAATTTCGTTCCAGCATGAAAAACAATCGCATCCTCTATTTGATCCAAACCACTTATTTTATGACCCTTTTCGTAGGCCTCAGGATAACCACCGGCCACAGACATCACTGTTGCTGCGGTTCTATCATCCAATTCAAAACTCACTTGATTCAACCTCTTTTTAGAAGCAGCCTCTAAAACGGTCAATAAATCAGATTTAATTCTAGGAAGAACTACCTCGGTTTCCGGGTCTCCCATTCTCACGTTGTATTCAATAACAAAAGGGTCTCCGTCGACATTCATCAAGCCTATAAAAATAAACCCTTGATAGGGTATCCCGTCCTTTTTTAAACCTTCCACTGTGGGGATTACTATACGGTCTTCCACCTTTCTAAGGTAATTGTCGTCAGCGAATGGAACGGGTGAAATAGCCCCCATACCACCAGTATTCAAGCCCTTATCTCCTTCTCCAATTCTTTTATAATCTTTAGCTGAAGGCAAAATTTTATACGAGTCTCCATCAGTTAAAACAAAAATGGAAAGCTCTATACCATCCAAAAACTCTTCAATAACTACACGAGAAGATGCTTCCCCAAATTTTGCATCAACAAGCATGGATTCTAGTTCAGATTTTGCTTGATCTAAATCATCCAAAATCAATACTCCTTTACCGGCTGCAAGCCCATCTGCTTTCAAAACAAATGGAGGTTTAAGAGTCTCTAAAAACTTCTTTCCTTGAGCAACAGTGCCTTTACTAAAAGTTTGATATTTTGCGGTTGGGATTTCGTGCCTAAACATAAATTCTTTGGAAAAACCCTTGGATCCTTCTAATTGAGCTGCAAGTTTTTCTGGACCGATAACGCCAACATCTTTTAGTTCAGGGTCTGCTTTAAAAAAGTCGTGAATCCCTTCAACAAGTGGAGCTTCTGGCCCGACCACAACTAAAGAAATGCTGTTGCTCAAAACTGCTTTTTTTATTTCCTCGAAATCACTCACTCCAATAGGTAAGTTCGTAGCAATTTTTGCTGTTCCGGCATTTCCAGGAGCAACAAATAATTGATTTAATTTGTCCGATTGTGCAATTTTGTATGCAAAGGCGTGTTCACGACCACCTGAGCCGATGATTAATACATTCATTTTTAATTAAATATTTGATCTAAGATATTCATTGTTATCGCATATGTCGGCACTACTCCTGTCGTTCCTAAACCTCCAGAAGCCAAGGTGCTTCCTGTTTCTAAAGGATTATCTGACGCATAATAGGCGTATCTTACTTTTACATCCTCTCGAATAGTTTTTCTGATTTTCGAAGCGGACTGAATCGCTTTTTGATAATGAGCGCCTTCCATTTCCAAACCTACAACATTCCATGTTGATTCGTTGAAAAACTTTAGGATGTCTCTATTCTGTAAAGAAGTTCCTAGAACGGTAATCATAGACCCTCCGAAAACATTTACCCCATACCCTTTTAGGTCTTCTATTTTTAAATCATTTTTAAAAGGGTAATTATCAGCTGTTCCTTCAAAAATGTGAGAAGAAGGAATCATAATATCTCCTTTCCCTCCAGTCAAAATACCGGCCTTACCCATAATCGAAATGGAACAAACGTCTAAATTTTGATTCAGATTTTGAGTTTTGATTGGCTTTAGAAGCTCGTCAAGCGTTTCATATGCCTGTTCACCAAAAGCGTAATCCATAACGATAATTACAGGTGCATTTTCTGCTTCTTTACCTGGAATTTTTCCAGAATCAATTATTTGCACATTGATATTCGTACCAGATTGATCTTCCAAATAGATTAAACCGGTTTTTGCTGCAAAGTTTTTTATTTCCTTTCGCATGTCTTGGTTTTTACTTTTAGAAAGTTCTTCATACAGATCAAAACCTTCTTGTTTTCCATGAATTAATGGAGCATAAATACTATTCATCACAGAATGCATGTTTGCAGAAATGATATGAATCGGCCTATTTTCAAGTCCGTTTTCAATTAAGGTGTTTTTGATATCATTCGCCCATAAATCACCGTAGAGATGATGTCCAATTTGTTCTGAAAGAACAGATGAGAACTTCACTACTCTTTTCTTATCAAAAAGAGTCTCAGCAACTGCACCGTTTCCTAACCAGAAAATGATTTCCAAAAATCTATTTGGATTATTCTTTGTTGCAAAAATTTGATAGGCTGCCTCTGTTTCTTCGAAAGTCCTACCAAGAACATCTGCTAAATGTGCGATTGTAACGTCTCTTTTGTGCTTGTCGAGTTTTTCTTTGTTTATAACAATGTCTTCAAGCAAGTTCCATTCGCGTATTTTTTCTCCGTCTTTGTTGATAATAACTCGTTTAGAAATCTTGTGACTTTCAATAAATAAAAACGTTAAATGAGTCAAAATATCATAAATCTCTGAACGGCCTCTTGTAATCTCAATATTCATTTGATCACGGTCAATTCTGTAACAATTTCTCCTTCTTTTTGGAGGAATAATTACTTTAAAATCTGCGTTCTTAAACCCTTCATCAGCAGTCAAATTAATATATTGACATTCTTCAATGCCTTCAGGAAGGCGTTCGATTACATAAGTCAGCCCATTCAATTCAACTTTATCTTCTGCAATTGAACCATAGATTTCAGGTCTTAATAAAAGTAATGCGTTTCTAAGTGTTTCACCCGAAACACCCATTGGTTTATAGAATCCTCGAATAAACAAATGCCTCATGTTGATATATAATCGTTCTATCGCATTGGTGGATTCCTGAGCACGTGTTCTTTCCTTAAATTTCCTCATTCGTATGTTTAATAAATTTTGTTAGTAATTTCTTCATCGCTTTTTGCGACTGATCAAATGAAAGTTCTTCTTTTGACAGGTAAATAATCATGCAGGCATAAGAGTTTTTAAGTTCTAAGTATAAAGCAGGTTTCTGCAATCTATAAGCCTCTTTAATAAGGCGCTTCTGTCTATTTCTGTCCACTGCGTTTTTAAATAAACGCTTAGAAACTGAGACTGCAAGTTGAATCTGATGTTCTTCCTGCCCTTGATCCAAAGGAGTATAAACGAGTTTAAAAGGGAAGCTTTTTATCACTCGACCTGAAGTAAAAAGTTCTTGAATCTTCTTTTTACTTTTTAAGCGTTCATAAGCCTTGAAGGTGTATTTCATTGGCACAAAAATACAAATAATCAAATAATTAATTACATTTGATTCAAACAACTAAACAACAAATTAATGGCAACTGATCTTTTTACTTCCCCGGACTATTATCAATTGGACGATTTATTGAGCGAAGAACATCTTCTAGTAAGAGATGCTGCGCGTTCTTGGGTGAAAAGAGCCGTTAGTCCCATTATTGAAGATGCTGCTCAAAAAGCAGAATTTCCAAAAGAATTATTAAGTGGATTGGCAGAAATCGGTGCGTTTGGACCATATATTCCAGAAACTTATGGTGGAGCGGGCTTAGACCAAATTTCTTATGGTCTGATTATGCAAGAAATTGAGCGTGGAGATTCAGGTATTCGATCAACAGCCTCAGTACAGTCTTCTTTGGTGATGTATCCGATTTGGAAGTACGGTAATGAAGATCAAAGAAACAAGTATTTGCCGAAACTTGCCTCAGGTGAATTAATTGGTTGTTTTGGTTTAACAGAGCCCAACCACGGTTCTAACCCCGGCGGCATGGAAACTTCTTTTACTGATCAAGGAGATCACTTTTTACTCAACGGAAGCAAAATGTGGATCTCAAATTCTCCATTTGCAGATATCGCTGTGGTATGGGCAAAAAACGAGGATGGGCGAATAAAGGGATTGATTGTTGAACGCGATATGCCAGGTTTTAGCACACCAGAGACTCATCACAAGTGGAGTTTACGTGCTTCTGCTACTGGAGAATTGATTTTTGATAACGTCAAAGTCCCTAAGGAGAATCTCCTTCCAGGAAAAGATGGTTTAGGAGCTCCTTTAGGTTGTTTAGATTCTGCCAGATACGGAATTGCTTGGGGAGCGATTGGAGCAGCGATGGATTGTTATGACACTGCGTTGAGATATGCAAAAGAACGCGTTCAATTTGGTAAGCCAATTGCAGCCTTTCAACTTCAGCAAAAGAAATTGGCTGAAATGATCACTGAAATTACAAAAGCTCAGTTATTGACCTGGAGGTTAGGGGTTCTGAAAAACGAAGACCGTGCAACAACTGCTCAAATCTCAATGGCTAAGCGTAATAATGTTGCAATGGCATTAAATATAGCTCGTGAATCAAGGCAAATTTTGGGCGCCATGGGAATTACTGGAGATTATTCCATCATGAGACATATGATGAATTTGGAAAGTGTTATTACCTATGAAGGAACACACGATATTCATCTATTAATTACAGGTCTGGATATTACTGGGGAACAAGCCTTTAAATAGTTAGCATGAGGCTAAATACATAATTCCTTCCAGGGGCACTAATCGAAGATGCAAATTCCTTGTAGTGTTGGTCAAAAAGGTTTTGGACCATAAACTGCAAAGCGGCATGTTGATTAATTTCATAAGATGAATTGAAGTTTAGAATGTACCAAGAAGGCGTCCCAGCAAAAAGACCGTCATTATTTGGGTCTAAGGGAGATTCGCTGATATTGTCTATACCTTCGATTAAATTGTAATCTTCAGGATCTTTGGCTGAATTAAAGTCAAAACCTACCCCAAATCCAATTTTATTCTTGCTGTAATCAACATTGACCAATCCAAATAATGGAGGGATTGAAGAAAGTGGGCTGTCCTGATCATAGCTTCTACCTTTTGTGTAGGTAAAATCAGCTTTAGCAGTCCAGTAAGGGCTGAATTTTCCTTGAGCTCCAAAGGTAAATCCATAAATATAAGCAGTCCCCATATTAATATTGGCATAGGTTATAGCCTCCTCTCCATCATAAATGATTGTAGGAGGGTTGTCCAGGTCCACAGGAGCTCCTGAAAGATCAAATATCCCTCTCATGATATAATCGTCTAAAAGGGTGTAATACGTGTTTAAGCTAAGCCTAAATTTATCCTTGTTAAAATATTTAGCAAGGCCAAGCTCCCCGTTATAGGCATACTCCGGCTGTAAGTCAATATTTGGTACGGATACAAAACCATCCTTTTCTCTAATTTTCCCAACATCATCAATATTTGGAGAACGAAAACCTGAAGAAAGCAAAACACTTAATTGCCAGTCCGAAGCTGGATTATAAACAAAACTTGCATTTGCTGTTAGAGCAGCATTTTTCAAATTTATATTTTCTTCTGGGAGTGTGATGTAGGTCTGGTCAACCCATTGAGCTTCCAATTGGGTAGCGGTAAATCTCAACCCAAAATCAAAAGTTGAGCGCTCAGAAATTGAATACTTCAAGTCGGCATAGGCTGCTTGATTATTGTAGGTCGAACCCCCATCAGGATACCTTGTCTGAACATCAAAAGTGTCTGTAAATCCAATAATATCCGATCCCTGAACATCAAGTACACGACCTATTGCATCAGAATCTACTCCATTAAACCCAAATTCAACTCCATATTGCAATACAGATCGATTGGAAAGCCTTTTGTCAAAATCGGAATTGACAGAAAACACATCGACTGATTCATTTCTGTAAGAGCGGTCTAAACTTCCAAATTTTCGTTGTACCCGTTCTTCCTCTATATGCTGATAAGCCACAACCGTTGTATTCCGGTCGGCAATTCTACCATTCATTTGCGATTCTAACGTTCCTGCTCCTAAAAGTCTAATCTGCGGTCCATAATACCATTCCGCAAATTTCAACCCACTTGAAGACAGCTCTGTAAGTTTATCAAATCTCGGAATATCAGAAGAGGTACTGTATTGAAAATTCAGGGTTAACTGTTGTTGTTTATTTAAATCAAATACAAATTTCTGAATTAAATCCGTTTGATCAAATCCTGTGTTTTTTTGAAGTTCCGGGTTGGAGTTTGCTACCGGATTCGGGTTGTAATAATCCCTTGTATTGTCGGAATAATAAGGAACCAAACCCCACCTTTCATATCCATGAGTTCTGTTTGAACCCATTGTTAAATCACCAAATTGACTGTGGCTAATACTTGTGTATGACGCCCATGTTTTTCTCTTTATTTCGAAGGCTGCTTGGTTGGTAAACTCATTATTAATTGATGCGTACCTGCTATAGATATTCAAATTGGTCTCCTCAATCTCAGACGGTAAGGGTTTCTGGGTATAAAAATGAATTACTCCTCCTAAGGCATCAGATCCATACCTTACTGAAGAAGGGCCGAAAAGCACCTCGGTTCGCTCTAAAGAAAGAGGGGAAACTGTGATTGAATTCTGTAAATGCCCCTTTCTATATATGGCGTTATTCATTCTTACTCCATCAATTACTAACAAGACACGATTTGCCTCCATACCCCGAATCACGGGACTTCCTCCACCAAACTGTGATTTCTGTACACGAACTCCTGGAGTTTGTGCTAAAAGATCTGCACTCGTTTGTGGGGCTATTTGTCGAATCTCCTTGGCGTCAATGATTGCAATTTGCTCAGCAACCAACTTTCTGTCCTCTGCGGTTTTCGAAACCGATAAAACAACCTCTTGCAAGGCTTCAGGCCGCTTGCTTAACAATATGGTATAGTTCTGTTTTTGAATCTTTTTTAAGGTAAATACTGAAACAAAATAATCTTCATGTTTAAAGCGGTAAACTCCGTATTCAGGAAATAGATCCATGTCAATTCGGCCATCGAAATCAGAAGGTTGAGTTAAGTCGACTACAGAAGAACTCATGATAACACCCTCAATTGGCACCTGTGTTTCTTTATCCAAAACACGAATTTCTTGTCCAAAAACAAGGACAGGAAAAGCTAAGGTTACAAAGAGTAGTAGTTTGGTCTTATACATCGTTATCTATACAGGGATTCTAAAACTGTTAATGACTTCGGAGTCCTAAACCCATTGAGGTGCAAGCTATAATAATTTATAATCATGTTCAATAGCCTATTTCTTTGCTCACCGTTAAAGTGCAAACGGTCAAGGTCGTCAAAAGACAGTTTTATCAGCTGATTAAAAAGTTTAGTTTCTTGCATATCTAATTGATTTCTACCCAAATAATTTGAGGTAAACTTACCTTCGAGTAGATCAAAATAAGGCCTTTCAGTCTTACTTTCTTGTGGGTAAAACCCTAAAAATTTAGATAATTTTAACAAAAACACAAGGTGAAAGTCTGCCACTAGCTCTATTTCATCAAAAAGCTGCAAACCTTGTGCCAAAAATTCAAAAAGATTCAAATTAGGGCTTTCTTCTCGAATGCTTTCAGAAATAAACTCTGCCATAAACATCAACATGCTTTGTTTGATTACACTTTTAGGGATGGATTGATAGTGATAAGACACCTTGAGTTCCTTGATGGTGTGTAATTGGGATTTCTTGCTGGTTTGAACGACCAAATTTAGTTGATTCAAGAGCTGAAAATAAGCAGGTCTCATTCCACCTTTTTTGTTTTTCAAAACTCCTCTTAGAATATAAGATTGAAGTCCAAATTCCGCAGTAAAGCAGCTAACAATTAAACTAGACTCTTTAAATTTTATGGATTTAAGAACTATGGCTTGAGTTTTTTCCAGCATGAACCAAAAATACAGTTTTTGAACCTATCTTTGATTAAAAGATGAATAGAATGAGTATAGAAATCGAAAGAAAGTATTTAGTAAAATCTCTAGAGTTCAAAAAGGTATCCAACAAACAGTATAGGATAAAGCAGGGGTTTTTAAATTCTGATAAAAACCGGGTGGTTCGAATTCGAATTAGGGACGACAAAGGTTTTATCACCATAAAAGGTAAGTCTAGTAGCGATGGGCTTTCAAGATTTGAATGGGAGCAGGAAATTTCTTTAAAAGATGCGGAAAGCTTATACGCAATGTGTGAGCCGGGAATAATTGATAAAACACGTTTTGAAGTTCCTTGGAAGGGTTATCTTATTGAAGTGGATGAGTTTCATCAACAGCACCAAGGCTTAATTATTGCTGAAATTGAATTGAATCATGAAAGTGAAAAGCCTGACTTACCGAATTGGATTGAGAAAGAAGTGACTGGGAATCCAGAATACTACAATGTTAATTTGTCAAAAAAAGGGCTCTAAAGTTACCTTTAGAACCCCGAATAAATAAATCCTACCCCTAAGATTCACCTAAATATGGTTAGTTGATTTCTGTTGAAATTCTAACCAAAGATATATTTTTTTTCAAAACCTATAACATTTATTTAAGTTTTTTTTAGCATCATTGTTCCAGGTAATATAAAAATTCGGCGTACATCTTATCCTTTAGCTTTTTAGCTGAATCTTCTGAATTCCAATACCTTAAATCAATTTTTTCATACTTTAAAATGCCGGGTTTTCCACTAAAAAATGTAAAAGAATAGTGTTTTTTGACATTATAAAGTACTACGGGAGCAAGGTCTAATTTGTGATCTATAGCCATTTTGAATGCCCCTATTTTAAAGGGACTGAGTACAATTGATTCATCCTCAGGAACTAATCCCTCAGGAAAAATACAAACAGATTTACCTTGATCAATTTTTTGTGAAACTTCTTCAAAAACTGCTTTGCGGCTGCTATGAGAGCTTCTATCGACTAAAACACAAGTTTTTCGATAGAAATAACCAAAAAGCGGAATTTTTGCCAATTCTTTTTTACCGACGAATACAATAGGTCTTTTACAAATCAAAAGCATCATCATGATATCCAAAGCGGAAGTATGATTTGCGATATACATATAATTTCTTCGTTCAGGGAACTCATATTGACCAATTTTCTTCATGGAAAAACCCATTCCAAAAAGAATCAAAAAAGCCCATAATTTACCGGTCTTAAAGGTAAATGAATACCAAGAATCTTTCAATAAAGAGAAAAAAAGAAGGGGGCTCAGCAAAATTGTTACTACAGTTGCCCATATAACAAACCAAGTCCTCCATAACGTCCAAAAAACGTATTTCATAAGGCTAATATTCTTTATCAAAAATAAGACATAAAAGGCAATTATTTGTAATTTTACCCCTTTATAAGAATTTTGACTATGGCAAGAATTTTGACGGGAGTACAGTCTACTGGGACTCCGCACTTGGGAAATATATTAGGGGCCATTTTACCTGCGATCGAAATGGCAAACACGCCAGGGAATGAATCATTTCTTTTTATTGCAGATTTACACTCCTTGACTTTGATTAAGGATGGAGACCTTTTAAGAAGCAATACCCGCAGTACTGCAGCGGCATGGTTAGCCTGTGGATTAGATATCGAAAAAACTGTTTTTTACAGACAAAGTGATATTCCCCAAGTTACAGAATTAACATGGTACTTAAATTGTTTTTTTCCTTATCAAAGGTTAACACTCGCTCATTCTTTTAAAGATAAATCAGATCGTTTAGAAGATGTGAATGCAGGTTTATTTGACTATCCCATGCTTATGGCTGCAGATATTCTCGCCTATGATGCGGAATTAGTGCCTGTTGGAAAAGATCAATTACAACATATTGAAATGACTCGAGATGTTGCCAGTAGATTCAATAATAAGGTAGGGGAAACATTTGTTGTTCCAGAAGGTAAGGTAAGTGAAAACACCATGTATGTTCCGGGGACTAATGGAGGCAAAATGAGTAAATCTCAAGGAAACATCATCGATATCTTCCTGTCAGATAAAAAATTGCGAAAACAAGTGATGAAAATTCAAACCGATTCAACGCCTCTTGAAGAGCCTAAGAATCCAGACGCTTGTAATTTATTTGCCTTGTATAAATTAATTGCAAATGAGGAGCAAATTGCTGAAATGAAAGCAAACTACCTTGCGGGTGGATACGGATATGGACATGCAAAACAAGCGTTTTATGAGCTTCTTTTGGATCGTTTTAAAGAAGAGAGAAGACGTTATACTTTCTATATGGAAAATCCCGAAGAAATAGAAAAGGCATTAAAAATTGGTGCAGAAAAAGCTTCGAAAATCTGTAATGATGTTATTAGTAGAGCACGAATCAAATTGGGATATTAAAAAAAAACCAACCTATGAGGTTGGTTTTTTTATGGTGATGGATTTGGTTGTAAATCTTGAATTTGATTAATCTCACGAATCAATTCAGGGCTTAAAGTTAAATCTATACTCTCAATATTTTCCTTGAGTTGGTGCATTGTTGTTGCTCCAATTATATTCCCTGTTACAAATGGTTGCTGGTTGACAAAAGCCAAAGACATTTGAGCTAGTGATAAACCGTGTTTCTGAGCCAAATCCCAATATAATTGAGTCAATTTCACCGCTTGCGGATTATTATACCTAGAAAACTGAGGGAATTTTGTTATTCGAGCCTCTTTTGGCATGTGCTCCAAGTATTTTCCAGAAAGCACACCGAAACCTAAGGGAGAATAGGCCAACAATCCCACTTTTTCCCTCATCGACACTTCAGCATTCCCTACTTCAAAGGTCCTGTTTAATAAACTATAGGGATTTTGGATTGTCTTACAACGTGTCAAATTATTTTTATTTGATTCGTTAAGGTGTCTCATTACGCCCCAGGGAGTCTCATTAGAAACACCATAGTGGCGAATTTTACCTTGTTGAACTAACTCGTCTAAGGTAAAAATAATCTCTTCGAAATTATCCTTCCATGGATCTGAAGGGTCCCATTCAAAATTTCGTTTTCCAAAAAAATTGGCTCTTCGTTCCGGCCAGTGCAATTGATAAAGATCAACATAGTCCGTTTGAAGTCGATTTAAGCTTCCTTCTATCGCTTGGTGGATACTTGCTCTAGAAAAGTTTAATTCAGGTCGGATATAAGAAAAATATGGGTTTGGACCCGTTACTTTTGTCGCAACAACAACTTTATCTCTATTGTCTTTTAACCAGGTTCCTATAATGCGTTCCGTTGATCCTTGTGTTTCAGCACGCCCCGGCACGGAATACATTTCAGCAGTATCAATGAAATTTACTCCTTTTGAAACGGCATAGTCTAACTGTTCGTGTCCTTCCTGCTCTGTATTCTGTTCACCAAAGGTCATTGTTCCTAAGCAAATCTTAGAAACCTCGATATCGGTGTTTGGAATCTTATTATAAATCATAAACTACTCCATTATTGCTTTAATTCCTGGTAAGGTTTTTCCTTCTAAACTTTCCAACATCGCTCCTCCTCCAGTAGATACATAACTCACTTTATCAGCGAAGCCAAACTGCTTTACTGCAGCTACAGAATCTCCACCTCCTACAAGTGAAAAACATCCGTTTTTTGTAGAAGCTGCAATTGCGTTTCCAATTGCAATAGTACCTTCCGCAAATTTTGCTATTTCAAAAACACCTACTGGACCGTTCCAAAGAATAGTTTTTGAGTTCATAATAACATCAGCAAAAAGCTTTTGAGAGTTAGGACCGGCATCTAAACCTTCCCATCCGTCAGGAATTTCATTTATCTCACAAACTTGAGTGTTTGCCTCTGCAGAAAAATCATCTGCCGCAAGCGTATCTGTTGGAAGGTGAACTTCTACACCCTTATCTTTGGCTTGCTTTAAAATACTCAAAGCCAACTCCATTTTATCATCTTCACAAATAGAATTCCCTATTTTTCCTCCCATCGCTTTTACGAAAGTAAAACTCATTCCTCCACCAATTATCAGATGATCTACCTTGTCTAAAATATTTTCAATAATGGTGATTTTTGAAGAAACTTTTGATCCTCCCAAAATAGCGGTAACTGGTTTTTCACTGTCCTCCAAAACCTTTTTAATTGAAATAATTTCCTTAGCTAAAAGAGCGCCAAAGCACTTTTCTTTCGGAAAAAACTGAGCAACAATTGTAGTTGAAGCATGGGCTCTATGGGCAGTACCAAAGGCATCATTTACATAAATATCTCCAAGTTTAGCTAGTGATTTTGCAAAGTTTTCATCACCTGCTTTTTCCTCTGGGTGAAATCGAAGATTTTCTAAAACAAGAACTTCTCCTGGCTTAAGACCAGCAGCCATATCCTCCACTTCAGATCCAATACAATCGCTTGCAAATTTAACGGGTCTTCCTAAAATGGTTTCAACTGAAGGTATGATGTGTCTTAAAGAAAATTGATCCTCTACCCCCTTTGGTCTTCCTAGATGTGACATTAAGATTGCTGCACCTCCATCTCCTAAAACCTTATCAATAGTTGGTTTTGCTGCTTGAATTCTCGTTGGATCGGTAACTTCAAATTTTTCATTTAAGGGCACGTTAAAATCAACGCGAATAAGTGCCTTTTTACCTCCAAAATCAAAATCATTTATAGTATTCATAATAGCTAAATTGTGTTTCTAACAAAGATAAAGGATTATGGGCATATGCTTCGAAAAAATATTTTAAACTACTAAAACGTTTTATAATCCGAGATTATATTACTTTTGAACTATGACTTTTGATAAGCTTCCGGGACAAGAAAACATAAAAACTCACTTAAAAAAGGGAATTGAAAATGGGCGTATTCCACATGCTCAGATCTTTTCAGGAAACGAAGGAAGTGGTACCCTAATTGCTGCAATATCCTATGCTAATGAATTGCTTCAATCTAAGAGTTCTGATGCGGTTGGGTCCGCATTGAAAGTATCAAAATTAGCACATCCTGATTTACATTTTGTGTTTCCTGTTTCAACAACGGATAAAGTTAAAAGGCATCCTATTTCTGGTCATTTTATGGAAGAGTGGAGAACCTTTGTACTCAATCAAAATTTCGGGGATTATTACGACTGGCTCAAGCATCTTGGTGTCGATAAAAAGCAAGCTCAAATTGGAGTTGATGAAGCTGAAGATTTATTAAAAAAAATAAACCTCAAGCCTTATGAAGGGGGGTATAAAATTGTTATAATTTGGCAAGCCGATCGCTTAAATTCTTCTGCATCAAACAAGCTTTTAAAGCTGATTGAGGAGCCTCCAAAGGACACGGTGTTTTTATTGATAACATCAAACTACGAAAATATTATAAACACTATTCAATCGAGGTGTCAATTGATTGAATTTCCTCGAATAGACACCTCTTCTCTATCGGCTTATCTCAAACAAATTCATCCTGATAAAACGGAGTCTGAGATAAATTTAGCAATAAATCAAAGTGAAGGAAATTTAGCTTTGGCATTAAAAAATTTGGTTAATTCCGAAGGGCAAAATCAATTTGAGCAATGGTTTATCACTTGGATTAGAGCCGCTTTTAAGGCAAAAGGAGATGCCTCGGTTATTGAAAAACTGATAGACTGGAGTAATGAGATTGCCTCGGTTGGAAGAGAAAACCAAAAACAATTTTTGAATTATTGTATTAGTTTTTTTAGACAAGCATTATTGGTTAATTATGGGGTCTCTGAAATCGGTCATTTAACTACTAAAACTCCAGGTTTCGACATCTCGAAATTCGCACCATACATACATGGATCAAATATTAATGCTATAGTCCAAGAACTCAATGAAGCAAGCTATCATATAGAAAGAAATGGTAATGCCAAATTGATACTTTTAGATTGCTCAATTAAATTGACTCGCCTTTTACATCAAAAAGAATAAACAATGATTATAGTCGTTCTAATATCAATTTTTCTCTTTATCACCTACTCATTCTCTTTTTATGACAAAGTTTCCGCTATGGATCAAAGTTTCGTATTTTATAAAGAGCACTTCAAAGATACGTGGATACTTAAAATTCTAAAACCAAGTCTTTGGATAATAAGTTTTCTCGAATTCTCAATTTGTCTTTTGCTTGTTTATGGGTCGTATAGTTTTTTTCAAAACGAAAATCATGAACTTTTAAAAACAGCATTTATTTCTTCCTCTTGCTTATTATTATTGTTTTTGGTTGGTCAAAGAATTGCAAAAGATTATCAAGGAGCTACTTCCTTAGGTGTGTACTTTCTGATTAATGTATTGGGAATTTATTTACTATAGTTATAATTTATATAAAATAAATCTACATTGTTTCTGTTTATTGAAAACACCCTTATAAATGTCCTTTTTAAGCTAATTTAAATAAATGATGGCGTGATTATATCAATTACCGGTTTAAAGCGGCTCTAAAAGCTTCTAATTGCGTTTTTGAAGAATATAAACTTGAGAACTATAGTCTTTCTTTACAAAGCCGTATAAATTTGATAATGTTCCAATAATTATCGCTTTAATCCACCTTAGTTTTGACTTTTTGTACTTTTCACTCAATAAAGACACGAAATAAGAATCAAAAAGCATTCCCTTTGTTTCGATCAAATCAAAATTATATTTTTCACTTATAATGCGAAATGTTCCACGTGAAAAATGATTTATATGTCTCGGCGTGTCATAAGCAGCCCAATAAGACTGGTACCAATATGCGTCAAAGGAATTGAAATTGGGAACAGCAATAACAAGCAAGCCTCCGTTATTCAATTTACTTTTTAAATTCTGAATTACACTTTCGAAATCCTCAATATGCTCCAAAACATGCCAAAGTGTAATTAAGTCATATTTATTATTATCGGTATTTAAATCCTTTGCGCTGAGAATTTTTAGATCCAGTTTCTTTTCTGCCTCTCCTCTTGCAGATTTATTAATTTCTAATCCAGATATATCAATTCCCTTTTTCTTTAATAGGTTCAAAAAAGCACCTGTGCCACACCCAAAATCAAAAGCCGATTCAATATGCTTATTATATTTTTTTACAAGTCTAAATTTCCATTTCAGATTTATTACCCTTAAAACATTATAAAAACGCGAAAAAAGATCCTTTCCATTATCGTTATGACTGATATAATCTTTATGATCATAATAGGGCTGTAAGTCTTGGGGAATAGGATCTGTTTTATAGAGAAGATTGTTCTCATTAAACACCAAAGAAAAAGACTCCATGCTCACCATGAAGTCTTTTGTTTTAATTATTTGTTGAGGTTTGTTTTCCAATTTATTGTTTAGTTCCACGTGGAACAAGTTTAAAATTATCGTCCCATATGAACTAACAATACCGAAATATCTGAAGGTGATACCCCAGAAATTCGACTTGCTTGAGAAATATCTATAGGCTGAATCTCTGTTAACTTCTCTCTGGCTTCATAAGAAAGTGATTTAAGAAGCGTATAATCAAAATTCTCAGGAATCTTAATATGCTCTAATCTGTGAAGTTTATCAGCATTGTTTTTTTCTTTATTTATATATCCCGCATATTTAATTTGAATTTCCGTTTGTTCCAATATTTCAACATCCAAATCTAAAGAATTAATATAATCGTCTAGTGCCTCAATACACCTCAAAGCGTCGAGAGTAACCTTAGGTCTAGAAGCAATTTTTGCCAATTTCATAGATTGCTTGATCTCTGCTGAACCTAAACTATTAAGTAAAGGATTAACCTGATCAGGTTTAACAGATAGTTTTTCAATAAACTTAACTAATTCTCTACTTTTATTTACCTTCTCATCCAAACGTTCAACCCTATCAAGAGAAGCTAAACCTAATTCATAAGATTTTCTGGTCAACCTAATATCGGCATTATCTTGTCGTAATAAAGTACGGTACTCGGCTCGAGAAGTAAACATTCTATAAGGTTCTTCCGTCCCTTTAGTAATTAAGTCATCAATCAAAACACCTATATAAGCTTCATCTCTTCCTAAGATAAAATCATCTTTACCTTTAATAGAGAGCACAGCGTTTATCCCAGCCATAATTCCTTGAGCTCCGGCTTCCTCATAACCAGTTGTACCATTTATCTGACCAGCAAAATACAAACCATTAATTAGTTTGGTTTCAAGTGTATGCTTCAATTGAGTAGGCGGGAAATAATCATATTCAATAGCATAGCCATATCGATAAACCTTAACATTTTCAAAACCCGCTAATTTTCGAATGGCTTTGTCTTGAACATCTTCAGGTAGACTTGTAGAAAAACCGTTCACATAAATCTCTGTTGTATTCCAACCCTCAGGTTCGACAAAAATTTGATGCCTATCCTTCTCAGCAAAACGATTTATCTTATCTTCAATAGAAGGACAATAACGAGGCCCTGTAGATTGAATACTACCATTGAACATAGGAGATCGAGAAAAGCCTTCCTTCAATAATTCATGAACCTCTTCAGAAGTATATGTCATATAACAACTTCTTTGTTTAGTCAAAACCGGAGAATCCATCTTGTACGAAAACTTGTAGGGTACAACATCACCAGGCTGCTCAATCATTTTAGAAAAATCCAAAGAACGACTATCAACTCTCGGTGGCGTTCCTGTTTTCATACGACCACTTTCAAACCCTACTTTAACCAAATCCTCAGTGAGACCATAAGACGCACTTTCGCCCGAGCGGCCACCTCCAAAATTCTTTTCACCTATATGAATCTTACCATTCAAAAAGGTACCTGCAGTCAAAATAACTTTTCTCGATTTAATTTCTATCCCTAAAGAGGTACGAACACCAATGATTTTTCCTTCTTCAAAAATCAAACCTTGAACCATCTCTTGATAAAAATCAAGTCCTTCAATACCCTCCAATTGATTACGCCATGCTTCCGCAAAACGCATCCTATCAGATTGTGCTCGAGGACTCCACATCGCAGGACCTTTACTCTTATTGAGCATTTTAAACTGTATCGCCGTGCGATCAGTAATAATACCTGAATAACCACCAAGTGCATCAATCTCTCGAACAATCTGTCCTTTTGCAATACCTCCCATCGCTGGATTACAACTCATTTGGGCAATATTCTGAAGGCTCATTGTAATCAAAAGTGTAGAGGCACCCATATTGGCACTTGCTGCAGCTGCTTCACAACCAGCATGACCTCCGCCGACAACAATTACATCATATGTGTCTTTAAATAAATTCATAGCTCTGTTCCACGTGGAACCTTATTAAATAATTTTATAAAAATATCTTCTTGTGATCGCATCTCGGCTTTCTCATTATCCGATTTATCCTGATAACCCATATAATGTAATACACCATGGCACATAACGCGTAATAGTTCCACGTGGAACATAATACCTAAATGTTTTGCATTATCCTTCACTCGATCTACACTAATAAAAATATCTCCCGATATCAACCTACCTAAGGTATAGTCAAAAGAGATAATATCAGTATACGTATCATGGTCTAGGTATTCCTGATTAATTTTAAGCAGATCTTTATCACTCACAAAATGATAATTAAGTTCACTAATTTCAAATCCATATAAATCAACACCCTCTTCTATCCAAGAGCTATAGAGCTCTTCATCTAATTCAAAATCAATAGTATAATCAAAATTTATCATTCATGGATTTTTTGCAAAGGTAATAATTGTAATTCATTAATAATAATACAAATAGAACTGATTATCTTTGTAAAAAAAACAACATGGAAAACGTACGAGTACGCTTCGCTCCTAGCCCAACTGGCCCATTACACATAGGTGGCGTCCGAACAGCATTATATAATTATCTATTTGCGAAAAAAAATAATGGAACCTTCATTCTACGAATAGAAGATACCGATCAAAACCGATTTGTATCAAATGCTGAGCAATACATAAAAGACGCTCTTGAATGGGCAACTATACCTTACGATGAAGGACCAGGGAAAAACGAAAAATACGGTCCATACAAACAATCAGAACGCAGCAGTATTTATCAGGAACATATAACAAAACTGATATCTGATGGTAAGGCTTATTACGCATTTGACACCCCAGAACAACTCGATCAGCTCCGAAAAAAGGCTGAAGAAGAAAAAACAACATTCTCCTACGACCACACAAATAGACAGGAATTAAAGAACAGTCTAAACCTTAAAGAATCAGAAGTAAACGAACTCATCGCGACAAAACATCCGTATGTAATTCGTTTTAAAAATGAGCCGGGTAAACTAATACAACTCGAGGATATTATACGAGGAACTATACAGATACAAACTGATAATCTAGATGATAAAGTACTTATAAAAGCTGATGGCTTACCTACATACCATTTAGCGAATATCGTTGACGATCATTTAATGAAAATCTCACATGTAATAAGAGGTGAAGAATGGCTACCTTCTTTAGCATTACATTATCAGTTATACGAAGCATTTGGTTGGGAAAAGCCAAAATTTGCTCATCTACCTTTAATACTTAAACCCGTCGGTAAAGGAAAATTAAGCAAACGTGATGGAGATAAACTTGGCTTTCCAGTTTTCCCACTGGAGTACACCAATCCAGATACAAATGAAATTACTTCCGGTTATAAGGAATCAGGGTATTTTCCTGCTGCATTTATCAATATGCTCGCTTTTTTGGGTTGGAACCCTGGAACAGAACAAGAACTTTTCAGTTTAAAAGAATTATGCGAGGCATTCGATTTAACAAAAGTTAGTAAAGGTGGCGCTAAATTCAATCCGGATAAAACGAAATGGTTCAACCAACAATATATGCAAAAAGCAGCATACTCTGAGGTTGAACCGTCTATATTGTATAATTTACAAAATAATAAAATTGAACCCAATGCACTCATCGATAAACGAATATTCGAATTAATCAAAGATCGTGCTACATTCCCACAAGACCTCTGGAACTTGTCAAAATACTTTTATATAGCTCCAGAAGAATATGACGCTAAGGCAGTTAAAAAACAATGGAAAGAAAACACCTCCTCCCTACTCAAGGAATTGTCTAAAGACTTAAAAGCGATACCGACTTGGGAAAGTGAAATAGTGGAACAGATAATCAAAACCTTCATCGGGAACAAGGAAATTGGTTTTGGTAAAGTCATGGCTCCATTGAGATTGGCCCTCGTTGGAAGTCTAAGTGGTCCAGACATATTTCAAATAATAGAAATCATTGGTAAAGAGGAAACACTCAATCGAATTGAGACAGCAACAAATAAACTCTAAGTACAGGCCTCATTAAATGGGGCTTTTTTCTTATATTGAAATAAAAAAATGCCAATTACAACAATTATTATCATCGGGGTAATCATATTAGCATTACCGCTAGCAATATTCATTGTAAAACAACAAACTACAGTAATTTTAGAGCGATTTGGAAAATTTCTTTCCATTCGACAGTCCGGTCTACAATTCAAAATTCCTTTAATAGATCAAGTAGCAGGTCGGGTATCTTTAAAAATCCAACAATTAGATGTAATCGTTGAAACGAAAACCAAAGATGACGTATTCGTTCAACTCAAGATTTCTGTACAATTTCAAATACTCAAAGAAAAAGTATATGATGCATTTTACAAATTACAGAATCCACATGATCAAATAACGGCTTACATATTCGATACAGTTCGTGCGGAAGTTCCACGAATGAAATTAGATGATGTATTCGAAAAAAAAGATGATATCGCTCATGCTATTAGACGTGAACTAAAAGAAGCTATGCTCAATTATGGTTACGATATAGTTAAGGCTTTGGTTACTGATATTGATCCCGATCGCCAAGTAAAAGAAGCTATGAATAGAATTAATGCAGCAGAACGAGAAAAGGTTGCTGCACAATTCGAAGGGGATGCACAACGTATCTTAATAGTCGAAAAAGCTAAGGCAGAGGCGGAAAGTAAACGTCTACAAGGAAAAGGAATTGCAGATCAAAGAAGAGAAATAGCCAGAGGATTGGAAGAAAGTGTCGATACACTGAACAAAGCGGGAATTAATTCACAAGAAGCTTCAGCATTAATTGTTATTACTCAACATTATGATACCTTACAATCCATAGGAAGTGATACTAATTCAAATTTAATTTTATTGCCAAATAATCCCAATGCCGCAAGTTCCATGTTAAATGATATGGTTACAAGTTTAGTTGCGGCAAATAAAATCCAAGAATCAGGAGAAAAAAAGAAAGGGACTAATTAATTAGTCCCTTTATATTATTCTGATTTCTTTGAATCTGATTCATCGTCTTCTTTAGTAGCACTTTTAAACTCTTTAATACCACTACCTAAACCCCTCATTAATTCGGGAATTTTACGCCCACCAAAGAGTAACACCACTACTAGAACGATAAGAACCCATTCGTATCCTCCTAAAAATAAAAAGTAATTCATATTCATAATTAATTATTCGACAAATATACTAAAACCTTTAAAGTAGAGCATTAAAATGCTAATTTTTAGCACTAATAGTACCTCCTAGTACTTTTTTAGTATTCAATACCTTTGGAAGACCCTTATAGTATACTGACCCTCCAACTTTAACTTCTGCATCCAAAACTTCAATAGCAGAAACTTCAATTACACCTCCAGTACTAGATTCTACATGAGCAGATTTGGCATCCAAATCCATCCCTTTAAACACACCACCAGTTCCAACATTAACATCTATTTGATCGACTTGACCGTTTACAGCGATAACACCACCTGTAACAGCACGGAAATCTGAATGAGTACAATATAAAATACCTTCAAATTCAGAACCTTCTTGAGTTTTAACCTCTAAAAAATCTTGCTCCAATTTTCCAATAATTTTAGCATCAGACCCCTCACTCAAATCAATTAATTTCAAATCATTCTGAACAAAAAGACGAACCTTAACATTATGGTCTTTTAAAACACTTGATACATTCATTGAAATTCTCAGCCTTCCATCTTTATTCTTAACGCTTACATCTTCTTTCAAATCACCAGAAATAATAACCTTATTACTATCTGATTTTTCAATAGTAATGTCGAGCCCAGAAACCACTTTAACCTTTTCAAAATCACCCAAATTTCTTGAAATATCTTGAGCATTAACAAAAACACTAGAAAATAAAAACAATAAAAAAACTACTCTCATACTTAAAAATTTAATTTACTAAGTAAAGTAAAATCTAAATGTTTTCTTTCTAAATCAGTATGTTTAACTTTTACTTTAACAGCATCTCCTAGTTGATAAAGATTACCCGTACTCTGCCCTTCTAAAGCATACAATTCTTCATTATAAACATAGAAATCATCATTAATATCTCTAATTCTCACCATTCCTTCACATTTATTCACATTAATCTCAACGTAAATTCCCCATTCAGTAACACCAGAAATAACCCCATCAAATTCTTCATTCTTATGATCATCCATGTATTTAACTTGCATATACTTAATGGAATCACGTTCTGCACGTGAAGCTAATTGCTCGCGTTCAGAACAATGACCACATTTATCTTCAAAATCATCCGATTTAGGTGAATTACCTCCATCTAAATAATGCTGCAATAATCTATGTGTCATTACATCAGGATAACGTCGAATCGGACTTGTAAAATGGGAATAATAGTCAAAAGCTAAACCATAATGTCCAATATTCTCCGTAGTATATTCCGCTTTCGCCATAGATCTAATAGCTAAAGTTTCAACCATATTTGATTCGGCCTTACCTTGGACATCCTCCAATAATTGATTCAGTGAACTTGAAATTTTCTTTCTTGAACTTGTATCTATTCCATATCCAAACTTATGAACGAGATTATTTAAAGCGTCTAATTTATCCACACTAGGCTCATCATGAACCCTATAAATAAAGGTTTTGCCTGAGGGTTTTCCTTTTGAACTACCAATAAATTCGGCTACACTTCTATTTGCTAAAAGCATAAACTCTTCAATTAATTTATTAGCATCCAGAGATTTTTTAAAATAAACACCTACTGGATTTGACTCTTCATCTAAATTGAATTTAACTTCAACTCGATCAAAAGTCAAGGCACCTTTTTTAAGCCTATTTTGCCTTAAAATTTTAGCCAATTTATCAATACTAAGTAATGCATCTGAAAATTCATCTTCTTTTCCCTCAATTACTTCCTGAGCTTGTTCGTAGGTATATCTTTTATCAGAATAAGTCACGGTTCGACCATACCATGAATCAATAACATTTGCTTTATCATCCATATCAAAAATGGCAGAAAAAGTTAATTTTTCTTCATTCGGTCTTAAACTACATACTTTATTTGATAAAATCTCTGGTAGCATGGGTACCACCCTATCCACTAAATAAACAGACGTAGCACGATCATAAGCTTCATTATCTAAAACACTCTTTTCTTGTACATAATGAGAAACATCCGCGATGTGTACACCGATGCGGTAATTACCATTCTCAAGTAGCTCAAAAGATAGCGCATCATCGAAATCTTTAGCGTCTTTCGGGTCAATTGTAAAGGTAAGAACCGATCTCATATCACGACGCTTTGCAATTTCCTCTTCAGAAATTTCAACATCTATTTGATTCGCATCAGATTCAACTTCTGCAGGAAATTCATAAGGTAACCCGTAATCTGTCAAAATTGAATGCATCTCAGTTTGATGCTCTCCGGGTCTTCCTAAAACTCCAGTAATTTCAGCAAAAGGAGATTTAGATTTCGATGGCCAATCCGTAATTTTTGCAACTACTTTATCCCCATTAACTGCTTTGCCAAAATTCTTTTTATCTACATATAAATCCGTATACATTTTAGGATCATCAGCCACTACAAAACCAAAATTCTTATTTTCTTGAAGCACACCGACAAATTCAGTCTTATTACGTTCTACCACTTCAACTACATCACCCTCTAATTTGCCTTTATTTTTTCTGTTATAGACAAATACCTTCACCACATCCTTATTCAACCCAGTATTCATATTCCTTGAAGGTATAAATACATCCTTATCAAATTCATCAGAAATGAAATAAGCATTTCCAGTATTAGTCATGTCTAAGGTTCCAAGATAATAATGATCCTTAGCGTTCAAAATATATTTACCTCTAGACTCTTCTTTTAGTCGACCTGATACGACAAGTTCATTTAATTTTTGAATGATTTGATTTCTTCCATTGCTGTCCGTTATTTCCAAACTGGCAGCAACTTGCTTATAATTTAAGGCCTTGTTTTTTGACCGCGAAAAAACCTGTACAACCTTGCGGTTGAGATCTTTAATAACATTTCCTTTTTTTTTATAAATCCTCTTCGATTTTCTCGACATATTTTTTTTATTTACTACTAAGGTACGATAAATAAGAAGAGAAAATTTTATTAAATAAATCTTAAAAACTTGTAACATTTTCTTAAAACTTCCGTCTATAAGATTATAGAAATGAAGCTTTTAATCAAAATAATAATCTTTTTTACTGCCATCCTATTCATTGGGATGTTCTTCACTGCGCGAAATATCAATAAACAACTCAACCAAGATCAACCAGTAGAAGTAAATCAACTAGATTCTACGCTTCCAAAGGTTCATCTGCTCTGAGCAGAGTTGTCAACACTTATTATATATATATTTATTTATTTAAAAATTTTAAAAAAAATATTATAGTTATAATAGTATGTTGAAATATAGCATAAGTTTTCTCCTCAAATATTTTATTCAAAAAAGTTAACAGTGTGTTAAAGAAACAAAATACTTGTTTTAAAGACTTTAACATAAATTAAGACTTTAAAAAAAGAGGATGTTAACAATGAAAAGTGAATAACTTTAAACATTTTTAATTGTTAAAAACCACATGCAAAACTGTGTATAAATTGTGGTTTATTTTTTAAAAATAAATTTGGTTTTAAATATTGGGTTTTTGATTGGAAAAAATTATTATCAAATCAAAATTACTTAGTCTTTAATTATTGAAAGATTATTAACAAAATTACTTTAGCTATAAAACCCTTATTTACAAGGAAAAGAGTAAAAGTTATTAATAAGGATGTTTATAAGTCCAAGAAAACAATAATTACTAAATTAGCACTATAAAAAATTCGAACATATGACTATTGCAATTGGTAACGATCACGCGGGAACAGCGTATAAATTTGAGATTATAAAACACTTAGAATCAAAAGGTTATAAAGTTATTAACTACGGTACTAACACAAATGATTCAATGGATTACCCTGATGCAATTCACCCGGTTGCAGATGCTGTAGAATCTGGAGAGGCTAAATTTGGAATTATTTTATGCGGGAGTGGAAATGGAGCTCAAATGACGGCTAATAAACATCAAGGTATTAGAGCGGCTTTATGTTGGAATAATGAATTAGTAGCGTTAACCAGACAACATAATGATGCTAATATTTTAACTATACCTGCACGGTTTGTTTCCCTGCAACAAGCACTTGGTTTTGTAGATGTATTTTTAAATACAGAGTTTGAGGGTGGTAGACATCAAAATAGAGTACATAAAATTTCCTGTTCGTAAATGGATATTAAGGTCAAAATATTTGATGATTTAAACATTAAGGAACTCTATGAAATTCTTTCCTTAAGGAGTGAAATTTTTGTTGTAGAGCAAGATTGTGTTTATCAAGATATTGATTTTAAAGATCAAAAAGCCATTCATGTTTGTGGGTATTTAAATAATGAGTTGGTAGCTTATACAAGAATTTTTGGTCCTGGAGATTATTTTGAGGATTCTAGTATAGGCAGAGTGTTAGTAAAAGAAAATAAAAGAGGATTACAACTTGGTCATGTTATTTTAAAGGAATCTATTAACTGCATTAAAGAAAACTTTAATACAGAGAACATTGTGATATCGGCACAGACTTATTTAAAATCATTTTATCAGAGTCACGGTTTTGAATTTACTGGAAAAGAATATCTTGAAGACGGTATACCCCATATTGAAATGATATATACTTAAAAAATGTTCAGAACTTTTCTGATTTTACTGTTATTTACAACCTCTATTTCATGGGCCCAACTGGGAGGAGCTAGTCCTGGAGGGGGAGTTGTTAAGTCGGATACTACGACTGTAGGACCTTCTAAATTTGTACCAGCGCCCTATGTAAATTACAGTAGGTCTATAGGTTTTTCTGGAGGTGTTGTTCCTTTGTATATGTGGAATATCAATAAAAAAGATACTATTTCACCGCAATCTATTGTAGGCGGACTGGGAATGTATTCTACAAACAAAACCTATTTTGGGATGGGTTTTGGTAGGATTTATCTCAATGAAGATCGTTGGAGAATCAGTTTTGGTGGAGGAAATGGAAATGTGAATTTTCAGGTTTTTGTGGATAGAATAGTCAACGATTATATAGATTATGGTACTAACTTTTGGTTCTTTAAAAGTTATGTGCAACGAAGAATTTTTGAAAATATTTATGGAGGTATTGTTATTGATTACACCAATTTTAATACCGAATTTGATGTCGATGTAAATGCGGCAATTCAAAACACCTTTACAGGAGTAGGACTTATTCTTGAGCGAGATGTACGTTCCAATGTGTATTATCCTTATTCCGGTGATCAAGAGTCTATAGAATGGAATACTTATCCAATTTGGCTCAATAATAAAGATCAATCAAATCGAATAAAATTAACCAACAATAAATTTTGGGCATTAAGAGGCAAGAAAGATGTTATTGCAGGGAGAATTTATGGAGAATTTGGACTCGGAGAAATTCGTTTTAATCAAGAGGTGGTCGTTATGGGAACGGATTTAAGAGGTTATACTCAAGGTAAGTATAGAGGTAAAGGAATGATGGATATGCAGGTTGAATATCGTTATAACTTTGCCCCAAAAATGGGTGTCGTAGGTTTCGGAGGAATTGGAACAGTTTATGGATCTTCAAATGAAGACATCAACGGAATAATCCTACCAAGTGTGGGGCTTGGTTATAGATATACTGTTTTTCCAACAAATCATATGAATATAGGCTTAGATGCTGCTATTGGAAGAGATGATTGGGGAATCTATTTTAGAATAGGAGAGGCTTTTTAATTACCAGCCGGTATATCTGGGAGGTTTGATGCCGTTTAAATTTAAATAAACAATAAGCTGACCTCGGTGATGCGTCACGTGGTCTTGCATTAAATTTAATATTTGAAGCTTATTTTTTTCACCCGCAAAAAAATCTACTTTTTCCGATAAATTCTTGTCAGAAATCTGATTTACGTTGTCAGCAGATGCAGAAAAGGACAATTCTATTAATTCTAAAAGTTCCTTTTTACTACTTACTTTTGTGTTGATTTCTTTTGAATTATTGTCGGAAATATAGGACTTTGAGAGCCAAAGCATGTTTTCACAGATATGTTGAATTTGTTTTGTAAAACTCATTTCTCTCTCTGTTGGTTTAAAGTTGTATTTATCTTCTGGCATTGCTTGAGCAACTTTCGTTAAATAGATTTTAGAGTTTTCCCATTTTTCTAAAAACACAGTTTTTACAAGTTCTTGTCCGGACATAAAATTGAAATTTAAAACGAATAGTATTAGAATTAGCTTTTTCATAGGGTTGTTGTAAAATTGTTGTATCTTTTAACTACTTAATTATAAAGGTATTATGAGAAATTTTTTTATTGTAGTCTTTCTTATTTCAAGTAGTTTTGTTTATTGTCAAAAAGAAAAGGATAGCGTTAAATCATTTCAAATAATTCCTTTTCCAAATATATCAAATAATCAAGTTTTCGGATGGGGAGGAGGAATAAATGTGGCCCTACTCTACCCGATTAATAAAAAAGACACGATTTCACCGGTGAGCACTACCGTAATTCAGCCCATGTATTTTCAAAACAATACTTGGTGGGTCGCTCTGTACAATGAGCTTTATTTCTCTGAAAATAAATGGAGATCAGTGTTTTTAGGATTTACCTCGAATGTTAATTTCCAATTTTACACGAAGGACTATCTCCCAAACTACCCAGATCAAATTGTGGCTTATCGAGGAAATGTTACCAGTGCCAGTATCTCTTTGATGCGAAAAATATTTCCAAAATTCTACTTTGGAATGCAATATATCTACACGAAAAATGAAGTGAGTTTTCCAGAGAATCCAAATCTGGAAACTCTTTTGAGAAAATTGAGTTATACAAATAATAATGAGTCTGGCTTGGGTTTTACCCTAAATTATGACACTAGAAATAATATCTACGATCCTGAAAAAGGAATGTATTTAATTGCGAATAATTATTTTTACAGGGATGCTATAGGTAGCTCGGTTGATTACGATTTTATACTAAGTGAATTTTCTTTTTATAAGCGATTGAGCCCGAAATTGATTTGGGCTTCTAAGGTTGGAATTCAGGTTACTTTGGGTGATGTTCCCTTCATAGATGAAAATGTTCAAGGATTTGGAGGAATGAGGGCTATGGACCTTAGAGGATATAATAAAGGAGAATACCGAGGAGAACAAATGTATAATGCGCAAACAGAGTTTCGATATAATTTTTATAAGAAGTATTCTGTAAATGGTTACCTTGGAGCAGGTACAGTTTTTAACCCTGACGACCCTAAACCATTTTTACCAGCTGCCGGTCTTGGCATGAGATATTTGGCTTCTGAAAAATATAAGGTGAAGGTAGGCATTGATTACGCTTGGGGTAAAAATGACCACGGTATTTATTTTTTAATTGGAGAAGCTTTTTAGTATGAGTAATAAAGGAAGTATCACAGTTATAGGTGCAGCAGCTATGGGTGTTGGATCTATGGTTGGGGCTGGAATTTTTGCTTTGCTTGGTCAAGCTGGTGCAATTGCGGGAAACGCCACCTATATAAGCTTTTTAATAGGAGGGCTTGTTGCACTATCCTCTGGATATTCTTATGCAAAATTGGGGGTTAAATTTCCGTCTTCTGGCGGCGTTATGGAGTTTTTACTTCAGGGTTTTGGCAAGGGAACCTTTGCCTCTACTTTTTCGATTTTATTTATTTGTTCTGGTATTATTACAATGGGAATGGTGTCCAAAACCTTTGGTACCTATGCCGCATCTATGGTAGGAAATGAGCACTTAGTTCCAGTTTTTACTAGTGGAATAATTATACTTTTCGTTGCACTGAATTTTATCGGTTCAGAAATGGTTTCAAAAGCTGAGACTCTTATCGTTATTGTCAAGTTAGTAATACTTGCGAGTTTTACCTGTGCAGGAATGTTTTATGTGAACTGGGAACATTTTAATCCCGCTAACTTTCCATCATCTTCGACAGTCTTGGGAAGTTTAGCAATAACTTATTTTGCCTACACAGGATTTGCAGTGATTACCAATACTGCAGGATCCATGTCGAATCCGAGTAAACAACTGCCAAGGGCTATTTATTTAGCTATTGGGTTTACCATTATTTTATATATCGGTTTAACCTTGGTAACCTTCGGTAATTTGTCAGTTTCCGATGTTATTAAATATAAAGAAACGGCATTAGCAGAAGCCGCTAAACCTATTTTCGGATCCTTGGGATTTGTCATTATTTCTTTTGCCGCTTTGCTCTCGACATCCTCCTCTCTAAACGCAAATTTATTTTCCAATTTTCAAATGGCAAACGAGGAATCAAATGAAGGAGATTTGTCTCGAGAATTTGCGGCTCATTTATGGAAAAACGGAACCAAAGGTTTATTGTTTTTAGGTGTTACTGTGTTGCTTTTGGCAAATTTCGTAGATCTTACTTCTATTGCAAGTATTGGTTCTACTGCAACCCTACTTGTAACGTTAACGGTGCATATTGGCCATTTTAGAATTAGAAAGAAAACAGGGGTGTCTACTTTAGGGCTTATACTTGCTATTTTAGCTAATGCTGCTTGTATTATATTGTTTATTAACGCAACGCTAAAAACTGGTAATTATACGGTCTTTTTGAGTTTGATTTCTTTGGTTGTTGGATGTTTTATTTTTGAGAGATTTAAGCATAGCAAACTAAGCGTTTAAAATACAATAAACGCTCAAAGTTCTCCATTATAAAAAGGATAGATTACTTGTTTTTAAAGGGTTACGAATACTACAAAATTTAGCAATACCTTACTAAAAATTTACGTAATTTAGCTCAACAAAAGATCTAATTTTTAGAAAGAATGGCACAAGATACTAAAGAAAAAGAAGCTAAATTAAAAGCGTTACAACTAACCTTAGATAAGCTGGATAAGACTTATGGGAAGGGAGCAGTAATGAAAATGGGAGATGCGGTTCACGAAGATGTGGACACTATTTCATCTGGATCTCTCGGTCTGGATTTAGCTTTAGGCGTAGGAGGATATCCACGAGGAAGAGTTATAGAAATTTATGGACCTGAATCTTCAGGAAAAACGACACTTACTATACATGCAATTGCTGAAGCTCAAAAGGCAGGAGGAATAGCTGCGTTTATTGATGCAGAACACGCATTTGATCGATACTATGCAGAAAACCTGGGTGTTGATATTGACAATTTAATTATTTCTCAACCTGATCATGGTGAACAAGCATTAGAAATTGCTGAAAATTTGATTCGTTCTGGAGCTATTGATATTGTAGTAATTGATTCGGTAGCAGCGCTTACACCAAAAAGTGAAATTGAAGGGGAAATGGGAGATTCTAAAATGGGTCTTCATGCAAGATTAATGTCTCAGGCGCTGAGAAAGCTCACTGCAACAATAAATAAAACGAATTGTACGGTTATTTTTATTAACCAATTACGTGAGAAAATTGGAGTGATGTTCGGGAACCCTGAAACCACTACAGGGGGTAATGCATTGAAGTTTTATGCATCGGTTCGTTTAGATATTAGACGAAGAACGCAAATTAAGGACGGAGATCGAGTGATTGGTAACTCTACTAAAGTAAAAGTGGTAAAGAATAAAGTTGCTCCTCCATTTCAACAAGCCGAATTTGACATTATGTACGGAGCAGGAATTTCAAAGGTTGGAGAAATTTTAGACATTGGAGTTGATTATGGTATCATTAAAAAGAGTGGATCTTGGTTTAGTTATGGAGAAACAAAACTCGGACAAGGTAGAGATGCCGTAAAGAGTTTAATTAAGGATAATCCTGAATTAGCAGAGGAATTAGAACAAAAAATTATTGAGGCTATAGAAAATCAAGAAGGGTAAATTGAATATAGCTTAGAGTTAAAAAAGCTTCCGTTTCGGGAGCTTTTTTTAATTATAAGACTTCCCTACCTTTGCTAAAAATAGAGCATGCTGCAAGTAAAAAATGTTTCTTTTCAATATCACGATTCCCCGGTTTTGCGAAACATTAGTTTCGACTTGGAACAAGGTGAGTATTTGGCAATCATAGGAGCAAGTGGATGCGGTAAAAGTACCTTGCTTGAAATTATTTACGGCTTACTCCATATTGATCATGGAGAATTGTTTTACAAAAAGCAAAAACTCAAAGGGCCACGATTTAAATTGGTTCCGGGAGAGTCATTCATGAAATACCTTCCTCAGGATTTTGATTTGATGCCTTATACTACTGTTGCCGAGAATGTAGGAGCTTTTTTGAGTAATATTTTTCCTGAAAAAAAGCGAAGTCGTGTAATGGAGTTGTTAGATGTTGTTGAAATGCAGGATTTTTCTGAAATAAAAGTGAAGTACTTATCAGGAGGCCAGAAGCAGCGAGTTGCTCTTGCTAGAGTATTAGCCAAAGAACCAAAGGTCATGTTGCTGGATGAACCGTTTAGCCATATTGATAATTTCAGAAAGAACTCCTTGAGAAGAAAGGTGTTTTCTTATCTAAAATCAAAAAATATTACTTGTATTGTGGCGACACATGACACGACAGATGCACTAGCATTTGCAGATCAAACCTTATTGATACAAGATCATGAAATTTTAGCCCAAGACACACCAGAGTCGCTATACAATGACCCTGGAAATAAATTTGTAGCCTCTTTTTTTAGCGACGTGAGTCAGCTCCCTTCTACCCTATGGGATGCTGAATCTGAACAAAATGAGTATATCTTTTATCCCCACGACTTATGTATTAATTCAAAGGGCTTTAAAGTTCGAGTTATAGATACTTTTTTTAAAGGATCACATTATTTAATTCAAGCAAAAACAAGTTCAGACTTAGAGGTGTTTTTTCAACACGATGTTCCTTTTGAAATCGATTCTGAAATTACGATTGCTCCGATGAGGTTTAGGAATATAAACCGGTAGACCCGAAACCACCTTCCCCTCTTGAAGTAGTATTGAGCTCATCAGTTTCTTGCCACTTCACTTGGGTGTATTGAGCGATTACCATTTGAGCAATTCGTTCCCCATCTTCAATTATGAAATCCTCATTGGATAAATTGATTAGGATGACCCCAATCTCTCCCCTATAATCTGCATCAACAGTCCCGGGAGAATTTAATACAGTGATTCCCTTTTTAGCCGCCAAACCAGAACGGGGCCGCACTTGAGCTTCGTATCCTGGTGACAAGGCCATATAGAGGCCTGTTGGAATGATTTTTCTTTCCATTGGCCCTAGTCTTATCGGCTGATCAATATTTGCTCTTAGATCCATCCCAGCAGATTGAGTGGTTTCGTATTTTGGAAGCTCGTGCTTCGATTTATTGATAATTTGAACTTTCATAATTTGTTTAAAATTAAAAGCGTTTCATTAATTGTTTCAGCTGTTTCCTTTCTAATATAAAGACCAATAAAGCTAAACCCAGGATTAGTACGCTACCGATATAATAGTTTTTATCAAAGTAATAAAAATGAATGAAAGATGCGCCAATCCCAATGATTAAATAGAGCCCTATTTTTGCGATATCATAGGGGATTTTGAAAAACTTTTGACCGAGTAGATAGGAGCTTATCATCATTATTCCGTAAGCAATAAACGTTGCCCATGCAGCTGCTATATAACCATATATAGGAATGGTTTTGAATAACAAAAAGACCGTAATGAGTGCTCCAATAATAGATATATACATTCCAAATTTGGTGCGATCAATTAGCTTATACCAAATTGATAAGTTGTTATAAATTCCCAAGAAAAGATTGGCAGCGAGAATAATAGGCACAATATCTAATGCTTCAAAATAAGCAGGAGACCTGAGGAAAATTGACGCTATTGGATGAATAAACACGACAATTGACAACAAGAATAATACTCCGATGATACTAAACCATTTTGTGATTAGAGCATAGGAGTTTGTAGCATTTTTCTCTTTTGCTTGATTAAAGAAAAAAGGCTCAGCACCAAGTCGAAAAGCCGTAATATACAAGGTCATCATTACCCCTATTTTATACGCTCCTGCATATGCTCCCATGGCGTCTGGACCTATGAGGTCTTCTAACACTAATTTATCTAGGTTTTCATTTGTTGTATAGGCGATTCCAGCAACAAGAACAGGCCAGGAATATTTGAACATTTTCTTCCACAGAACCCAATTAAAACTCCATTTAACTTTGAACATTAAAGGTAATACCCCAATAAACACAAAAGCTGAAGCTATTAAATTTGCCAAAAAGATATAACCTTCTTTAAGTGAGGGATCAAACCAATTTAGGTTTTGGCCCTTGGGCATATACCACAGAAAATAGAGATTGAAAAAAGCATAAATCAGTATGGATACTATTTTAAAACCTGCATATTGAATCGATTTGCCTTCCACTCTTAGATAAGCAAAAGGAATAACGACCAAAGCATCTAGGATGGCAATCCCAATCATCATTTTGAGAAAGACTGGATCCGTAAACCCCATGAATTGTGCAATGGGATGCGAAAACCACAACAAAACTATCAGCGCAAAAACCGTAGTAACGAACAGACTAATAAATGCAGTTGACACGACTTCCCCCTTGTTTTTTTCTCGGCTAAAAAACCTAAAAAAAGCAGTTTCCATTCCATAGGTTAATAGAATGTTCAAATAAGCGATATAAACATAAAAGACGGTATTAACCGAAAATTGACTGGTGGTTAAAGTGGCTGTGTATAGCGAGACCAATAGAACATTTATCGCTTTTGGTAATACCGCAGCAATGCCATATATAAAAGTATCTTTAAAAAAAGACTTGAGTGTTGACAAGGTTTTTGCTTTAGGGTCCAAGTTAAATATTCTTATCTGCTCCTCAAAATATTCGTATCTTTATTAAGTAAAGTAAACGAAATGAACACGGTAGATTATGGCCCTTTACAGCTTCTGATTGGAACCTGGAAAGGAGAATTGGGGAGCGACAGAGTTCCCAAAACTTACGGGGAAAAAACAAATTTATTTCGAGAAACCACGGTCTTTGAAGGTGTAGGTCAGACAGAAAACATAGATAAAGAAATTCTGAGAAACGTCAGATATGTGACCCAGATTCAGCGTATCAATGACGGCAAAATGATTCACGATCAAGTAGGTTATTATAGCTGGATTCCGGCCACCGACAAAATCATGCACAGTTTTACTATTCCCAGAGGAATGGCAGTGGTTGCCGGAGGTGACTATACTAAGTACAAAGACGGGGTTGATCTTAAAATCACTCTAAACGCAAAAGTGGACGGTGAATGGCCCATTGCTCAAAGTGAATTTTTGAACCACAATTCAAAGGTTACAGGTTTTGAAATGGAATTGACCATCAAAGGGGATGAACTCAGTTATGTGGAACATACATACATGCATGTATTCGACAAGGATTTTGATCACTTGGATCAAAACAGACTAAAAAAAGTCTAACAAAGTCATTATAATGTTTAATTTTGAATCAAATTTTTAGAAATGGAACAACCTAAAATTGCGGTTTTTGGTGGAGGAAGTTGGGCGACAGCCATTGTAAAAATGCTTACAGAAAATTTAGATACTGTAGGCTGGTATATGAGAAGTGATTCTGCTATTCGACATATTCAGAAACACGGACATAATCCAAATTATCTTTCTTCTGCAGAGTTCGATGTTGATCAACTTTTTTTAAGTGCTGACATTAATGAAATGGCCACTTATGCAGATATAGGAATATTTGCTATTCCTTCAGCATTTGTAAGCAGCGAATTGGAAAAAATAAACGTTCCGGTAGGGGACAAGGTGGTGTTTTCTGCGATAAAGGGGATTGTTCCAGAAACAGGGCTTATTGTTGGCCAGCATTTTCATGAAGTATATGGGCTTTCGTATGATCAAATAGGGGTTATTACTGGGCCTTGTCATGCCGAAGAGGTAGCTATGGAACGGCTGTCTTATTTGACTATTGCTTGTCAAAATGAGGAAAAAGCTGAGTACGTTGCAGATCTGTTGAGAAGTTTCTATATCCGTTGTAAAATTTCCGATGATATCGTGGGAACCGAATACGCAGCTATGTTAAAGAATATTTATGCAATTGCAGCTGGTATCGCGCACGGTTTGGGCTATGGAGATAATTTTCAAAGTGTCTTGATGTCGAATTCTATTCGTGAAATGAAACGATACATCAAGAAAATTCACAAAATGAAAAGAAACATCAATAATTCAGCTTATTTGGGAGATTTACTGGTAACAGGATATTCAACCTTTTCTCGAAACCGAATGTTTGGAAATATGATAGGAAAGGGCTACACCGTGAAATCTGCAAAAATGGAAATGTCTATGGTTGCCGAAGGATATTATGCAACTAAGAGTGCTTTTATTCTCAATCAAATTCACGGAGCCAATACTCCAATAATAGACACGGTTTACAAGGTTTTGTATCAAGGAAAAGACGCAAAAAGAGAATTCGCAGCTTTAACAGAACTATTGGATTAATCCTTTTAATCCAATTTCAGGGATTTCTGTAATCGTTTCAAAATTAACTGTCCCGCGTTTAAACTCAAATTGCTTATCGTACAATCGATCCTTGGCGAAATAGGTCAGGTTGAATACATTGTCCATTTTTTCGAGTAGCTCTTCTTGGATGAGCTCAACCTTGGCAGCAGAACCGGCAGGTAGTTTTTCGATTTTATGGCGCATAAGTGAAGTCTCCTTGTTTTGTTCTTCATTGAACCCTTTAGAAACGATCAATACGGTTTCTAGATCCATGTCACTTTTATTAATAACATAAGCGTACCAGTCATCAACCTTGAACTCCTCATTAAATTGAGAAACTATGGCCATATGAACATCTTTAACCACAGGTATTTTAATGTCTTTACGCATTTTATAAAGCGGATTTAAATTGCTTTAAAAATCTCATGTCGTTTTCATAGAACATACGGATATCAGGAATTTGATATAAAAGCATCGCAATTCGTTCAATTCCCATTCCGAAGGCATAGCCTGAATATTCATTTGGATCTATATTGGCATTTTTCAAAACATTAGGATCTACCATTCCGCATCCCATAATCTCTAACCATCCTGTTCCTTTGGTAATTCTATAATCGGTCTCAGTTTCCAATCCCCAATAAATATCAACTTCAGCACTCGGTTCCGTAAAAGGGAAGTATGACGGTCTAAGTCTTATTTTACTCTTACCAAACATCTCTTTGGTAAAGTATAATAGCGTTTGTTTTAAATCTGCAAACGAAACATCTTTATCGATATACAATCCTTCAACTTGATGGAAAATACAGTGAGCTCTTGCTGAAATATCCTCATTTCTAAAAACCCTACCCGGAGATAAAGTTCTGATTGGAGGTTTGTGAGTTTCCATATATCTGGTCTGTACCGAGGAGGTATGTGTTCTCAGCAGAATATCAGGATTTTGCTCGATAAAAAAGGTATCCTGCATATCTCTTGCTGGGTGATATTCAGGTAAATTTAAAGCGGTAAAATTATGCCAATCATCTTCAATTTCAGGCCCTTCAGAAACGGTAAAACCAATCTTTGAAAAAATCTCAATTATTTGGTTTCTAACAATAGAAATTGGGTGTCTTGCGCCAAGTTCAATAGGCTCAGATGGACGAGTTAAATCTCCAAAAGAACTCCCTTCGTCATTTGAATCTAATTGATCCTTTAGTTGGTTCACTTTTTCAGTAGCAGAAACTTTAAGAGTATTTAGGGCTTGACCGAATTCTTTTTTCAATTGCGGTTCTACATTTTTGAACTCCGCAAATAAATCATTTAAAACGCCTTTTTTTCCTAAATATTCAATTCTAAAATTCTCAATTTCTTCGTGAGAACTCGTTTGAAACTTCTTTACTTCTTCAATAAGATCTTTTACCTTATCCAACATAATCTTTGTGCTAAAACTTAGTCCGCAAATTTACATTATTTTGTTTAGATTTTCACCTTAGAAAACGGGTGATACTAAATCGTTTTCGTTTTAACTAAATATTTACTTAGAAAGCCTATTCCAATTGTATAATTAATTATATTTGCGTGAAATTTTTTTAAAAACGAAAAAAAAGAAACTTCTAATTATGGAATCTAAAATTAAAGCCTTTATGGATGAGGTAAAAGTTCGGAACAATCATGAGCCTGAATTTTTACAAGCAGTACAGGAAGTTGCGGAAACCGTCATTCCCTATATTGCTAAGCATGACGTATATCATGGAAAAAATATTTTATTGAGGATGGTAGAGCCAGAGCGCGCTATTTCATTCCGTGTGGCTTGGGTAGATGATTCAGGAGAAATTCAAGTGAATCGAGGGTATAGAATTGAGATGAATTCCGCTATTGGTCCTTATAAAGGAGGGTTGCGTTTTCACCCTTCTGTAAACCAAAGTATCTTGAAGTTCTTAGCTTTTGAACAAGTATTTAAAAACTCGTTAACTACGCTTCCAATGGGAGGTGGTAAAGGAGGTTCTGATTTTGATCCTAAAGGAAAGTCTGATGATGAAATTATGCGTTTTTGCCATGCTTTCATGTCGGAATTATTTCGCCATATCGGCCCTAATACTGATGTACCTGCTGGGGATATTGGAGTAGGTGCGCGTGAGATTGGTTTCCTTTTTGGAATGTATAAAAAAATAAAGAATGAGTTTACAGGTGTTTTAACTGGTAAGGGTCTTTCTTGGGGAGGGTCTTTAATTCGCCCAGAGGCTACAGGATATGGAACTGTATATTTTGCACAGTCTATGCTTGAAACAAAGGGAGACAGTTTTAAAGGAAAGAATGTTGTTATTTCAGGATCTGGAAATGTTGCTCAATATGCTGCTGAGAAGGTGTTGCAATTGGGAGGAACTGTTTTGACAATGTCCGACTCTTCAGGTTATATATACGATAAAGACGGAATTGACCAAGAGAAGTTGACTCATGTAATGGAATTAAAAAATGAAAAGAGAGCTCGTATCTCTGCTTATCTCGAAAAATACCCTGAGGCTGAATTTGTAGCAGGGAAAACTCCATGGAATGTGAAATGTGATGTTGCCTTACCATGTGCAACTCAAAATGAACTTGATGGAGATGATGCCAAAGCATTAATTGGAAATGGAGTAATTGCAGTGGCAGAAGGAGCAAATATGCCTTCTACTCCTGAAGCTGTTCACGCTTTCCACAGTTCAAAAATTATGTTTGCACCAGGAAAAGCATCAAATGCAGGGGGTGTAGCCACTTCAGGATTAGAGATGACTCAAAACTCATTGAGGTTTAACTGGACTCGTGAGGAGGTTGATGAGAAATTAAAGCAAATTATGTCGGATATTCACCATTCTTGTATTAAATACGGAACAGATGAAGACGGATATATTGACTATGTAAAAGGTGCAAATATTGCAGGCTTTGTAAAAGTAGCTGATGCTATGCTAGCGCAAGGAGTTATTTAATCATTCCTCTATTATGATATTAGCAACCCTCGATTTGTATCGGGGGTTTTTTTATGCATAAAAAGGAGGTATTTTTGTTTTATGGCTTCAGATAATCCCAGGAAAATAATTCATATTGATATGGACGCGTTTTATGCATCTGTTGAGCAAATGGATCACCCTCATTTGGCAGGTAAACCTATTGCTGTTGGCGGGGGAGGAGATAGAGGGGTTGTTGCAGCCGCCAGCTATGAGGCGAGAAAGTTTGGAGTAAAAAGCGCAACGGCAGGTCGTCTTGCCAAAACCTTATGCCCCGATTTAATTTTTGTCAAACCGCGTTTTGACCGCTATAAAGAAATTTCACAACAAATAAGGCAGATCTTTTTTGAATATACCAACCTTGTAGAACCCTTGAGCTTGGACGAAGCCTATTTGGACGTTACTCATAACAAGAAACAACATGAATCAGCTACCTTATTAGCTAAGGAGATTAGGAGCCGAATTAAATCTGAAGTAGGTTTAAACGCCTCTGCGGGTATCTCTACAAACAAGTTTATTGCAAAGATCGCCTCGGATGTCAATAAACCAAATGGTCAAAAAACAGTAGCTCCAAAAGAAATAGAAAGTTTTATAGCGGATTTAGATATTCGCAAGTTTTATGGGGTAGGAAAGAAAACGGCTGAACAAATGTACCAACTCGGAATCTTTACTGGAAGAGACTTGAGGTCAAAAACATTGGAGTTTTTAACAGATAACTTTAAAAATAGCGGTGCCTATTATTACGATCTTGCACGGGGAATACATCACAGCGAGGTCAAAACTGATCGTCCAAGAAAGAGTTTAGCAGCAGAGCATACTTTTGAAAAAAACTTGAGTAGCGAACTCTTTTTGGAAAAGGAATTGATTAAAATATCGAAAACATTAGAAAACAGATTAAAAAAAGTAAACCTATCGGGCCGAACCTTGACCTTGAAGATTAAATACAGTGATTTTAGCCAACAAACTAGAAGTAAGACACTAGATTATTATATTTACAAAAAAGAAGATTTGTTTAATCTTGCAAAAGGGTTGTTATATGCAGATAAATTGCAAAACTCCGTACGTTTACTTGGGATAAGCGTTTCAAATTTTTATGGAAAAGAAATCTCACAACTAACATTAGAATTATAAGATGAATTGGAGTTTTTGGGAAGAGGATATTTGGTTTAAAGACATTGATTTGGCTGTTGTAGGAGCTGGTATTGTAGGATTGAATACTGCCATAGAGTACAAACGAAAATTTCCAGAAAAAAAGGTTATTGTTCTTGAAAAAGGAGCTTTACCGGAGGGAGCAAGTACTAAAAACGCAGGATTTGCTTGTTTTGGATCGGTATCTGAAATACTAAGCGACTTGGAATCACACAGTGAAAAGGAGGTTCAAGATCTTGTGGAATCCAGATGGAAGGGCTTGAACTTACTTCGAGCAAACCTTGGAGATGAGCAAATAGAATATGAAGAATTAGGCGGATTTGAAGTTTTTGAACAAGACCAAAAAGAACTCTATGATAGATGCTTATCTGAAATTCCATACATCAACAGACTACTTTGGCCAATTTTCAGAACAGACGTTTTTTCTATTAAAAACAACAACCTAGGGCTCAACAAAACACTTCCTTTGTTGATTAAAAATAAATTTGAAGGTCAAATTCATACAGGAAAAATGATGCAGCGTCTAATTTCAATAGCCCGTGGATTAGGCATTCAAATTTTTTATGGCATGCAGGTTGATCAAATTCAAAATCAAACGATTATTTTAAACAATGGAGCGCAGATTGAAGTTTTGAAAACAGCAATTTGTGTGAATGGTTTCGGAAGTAAGTTTCTAAGTGAGGAGCTCAAGCCTGCAAGGGCTCAAGTTCTTATAAGTTCGCCAATAAAAGATTTAAAAATTAAAGGTACTTTTCATTTAGATCAAGGCTATTTTTATTTTAGAAATGTAGGAGATCGAATTTTATTAGGGGGGGGGAGAAATCTTAATTTTGAAGGCGAGACCACAACTGAAATGGAACTTACAGATCAAATACAAAATCGCCTCGATGAGTTACTAAAAGAAGTGATTTTACCAAATATTGAATTCAAGGTTGAGAGAAGATGGAGTGGAATTATGGGAGTGGGTCCTCAAAAAAAACCAATTATTAAGAAAATATCTGAGCACCAATATTGCGCTGTGAGACTAGGGGGTATGGGAGTAGCTATAGGAAGTCAAGTTGGGAGTGATTTAGCAGACTTGATCATACAAAACTCATGAAAGAGGCTCTAATCCAATATTGTCAAAGTTTCATTTCTCAAAAGCTCGAGATTAATCAAAAATTGATTGATACCGCAAAAGAATCTCTAGAAAGTGAGGGAAAGTCCTCTGCAGGAGACAAGCATGAAACGGGCCGAGCCATGGCTCAATTGGAAATGGAAAAAGCTGGTGCAAAACACCAAGAATTAATGCAGTTACAAATGATGGTCTCTAAACTCGGAAAAGGGCAGGGTAGGGCAGACCAAATTGGTTTTGATTCTTTAATTCAAACAGACAGAGAAACTTACTATTTAGCCATTTCAATTGGCCCGGTGAAAATAGAGAATAGAACTGTAATTGTTATTTCACCAAAAAGCCCGCTAGGAGCGGGCTTTATAGGTAAAAAAATAGGTGATTATAACTCCTTTAATGGAGTGAAAATTCAATCTATTTCTTGATTTCTGTTTCTAAATTGTTTGGAAGCTCTTTGTAGCCCATATTGTATAAGGTAAAGCCAAAGATGTCTGCGTATTGCTCAATGGTTTTTGAAACAGGTGTTCCGGCGCCGTGACCAGCATCGGTTTCAATTCGGATAAGAACTGGGTTTGTTCCACGCTGTTTTTCTTGCAGTTCAGCGGCAAATTTAAAAGAGTGAGCAGGCACAACTCGATCATCGTGATCTCCAGTAGTAACCAAGGTTGCAGGGTATTGAACTCCAGCTCTTACATTGTGAACAGGTGAGTATCCTTTTAAATATTCATACATTTCTTGTGATTGTTCAGAAGTACCATAATCATAAGCCCAACCAGCACCTGCGGTGAATGTATGGTATCTTAACATATCGAGAACGCCAACAGCAGGTAAGGCAACTTTCATAAGATCAGGTCTCTGTGTCATTGTTGCTCCTACCAATAACCCTCCATTTGATCCTCCGCGGATGGCTAAGTAATCTGAAGAAGTGTAATTTTCAGCAATAAGATATTCAGCAGCAGCGATGAAATCATCAAATACATTTTGTTTTTGCATTTGTGTACCAGCATCGTGCCATGCTTTTCCGTATTCACCACCGCCTCTTAAATTAGCAACAGCATATACACCGCCTTGTTCTAACCACACTGCGTTTGGAATTGAAAAACTCGGCGTTAGACTAATATTGAAACCTCCATATCCATAAAGAATTGTCGGATTCTTTCCGTTGAGTTCTGTACCTTTTTTATACGTGATAATCATAGGTACTTTTGTTCCGTCCTTAGAAGTGTAAAACACTTGTCTAGATTCATAGTCATTCCCATCAAAATCTATTTCTGGCTTGATATATAGTTCAGAGGACCCCTTTTTCGGATTGAAACTATAGCTTGAACTTGGAGTTGTGTAATTACTAAAAGAGAAATAAAGGTTTTCAGCATCTTTTTTTCCTGAAAAACCACCTACAGAACCCACACCTGGTAACTCTACATCACGAACAAGGCTTCCGTCATAGTTATATTGTTTAACCATGGAAATAGCATCAATCATATATTCGGCGAAAAAATATCCACTTCCAGTCGATAGACTCAATACTGAGGAGGTCTCTGGAATTACATCCACCCAATTTTCTACTGTTGGCTGAGATGCATCAACTTTTACCAACTTTTTATTTGGAGCGTTTAAATCGGTTACTAAATATAGTGTAGACCCTTCGCTTTCCGCAACATAACTATCACTACTGAAGTTATCCACAAGGGTGATAAGTTTTGGGTTTTTTTGTTGCAAATCCATCAAGTATAGTTCATTTCCATAAGTAGAAACGGAAGCAGAGATAATTAAATAACGGTCGTCTTCTGTAACGGATCCACCTACATACCTTCTCTTAAGATCTCCACCAAAGATTAACTTATCTTCGCTTTGCTTGGTTCCAACTTTGTGATAATACAATTTATGTTGATCTGTTTTTGCAGATAATTCAGAGCCCTCAGGTTTATCATAACTTGAGTAATAAAAACCTTCATTTCCTCTCCATGAAATTCCCGAAAATTTGACATCAACTAAAGTGTCTTCAATAATTTCTTTGGTCTGTGTATTTAGAACAATAATTTTTCTCCAATCAGACCCTCCCTCAGAAATGGAATAGGCGAATTTGGAGGCATCTTTTGAAAAAGAGGCTCCACTTAATGAAGTTGTGCCATCTTTTGAGAATTTATTCGGGTTGAGAAAAACTTCTTCTTCGTCCTCTCCCTTTTGACGGTAAAGGACATATTGGTTCTGCAGCCCATCATTTTTATAGAAATAAGTATAATCACCTTCTTTGAAAGGAGTGCCTACTTTTTCATAATTCCAAAGTTCAGAAAGCCTTTTTTTAAGCCCAGACCTGAAAGGAATTTTCTCTAAATAATTTTGAGTTACGATATTTTCTTCTTTCACCCACTCTTCCGTTTCTGGTGACCGATCGTCTTCTAACCATCTGTAAGGGTCCTGAACGTTCTCCCCAAAATATTCATCTTCATGTTCAATTTTCTTAGTATCAGGATACTTCATAGTTTGATTCGAATTACATGCCATTAGCGCGATTGAAGCGCTTAGCAACAATAATTTTTTCATAAGTGTTATTTTTAGAGTCTAAATATAAAAAAAGCCCCCAATTAATGGAGGCTTTCATCTAATTGTAAATCTTAATTCTTAGTTAAAAAGGCTTTTATATGCATCCCAACGATCCCAAATTAGTAGAATGTTAATGATGGCAAGTAAGAAACCAACCATTCCACCCATAGGATCTAAGAAAACATGGAATAAAACAATATTTACTGATACAGGTGCGATTAACACTAAAGCAAAATTTGACCATTTGTCTAAAAGCAACATAACACCTACTGCGATTTCAGTTATTGCAACCAGGCTGAACAAATAGCCCGTTGCTGCCATAGCTCCATAAAACGCCCCAGCATCAGCTGGCGGTGCAGGCATTTCAATAAACAGCAAAAATTTGTTTAATCCGAATACGAGCATGACAAGACCCAATAAGAGTCTTAAAACCATTGATAATTTTGAATTCATAAAAAGTTAATTTTTAGTTAGTTGAGAACAATTTAGTTAAATTATATTAAACGAGTTTCGTAATCTATGTTACACAGTATTGTAAGAATATGATTAATTTTGCGACTGATTTCGAGCGCTTCTAATGGCGCGTACACTTATATGACAACATTATTGACAAAACAAGACTTTCTCGATAAGGTATTTAATTTCGAAGAAAGCCAAGAATGGAATTTAAAAGGAGATCTTCCGGTAATTATAGATTTTTATGCTGATTGGTGCGGACCATGTAAAATGGTAGCCCCAGTCTTGGAGGAATTATCAGAAGAATACGAAGGTAAGGTTCATATTTACAAGGTTGACACTGAGGCGGAGCAAGAGTTGGCTGCTGCCTTTGGAATAAGAAGTATTCCTTCAATTTTATTTTGCCCAAAAGGGGAACAACCTCAAATGGCTAATGGTGCTTTACCAAAACCAGAATTTGAACGATTGTTTAGTGAAATACTTAAGGTAGAAAAATAAAAAAAGCCCTCATTTGAGGGCTTTTTTTATACAAGTTGATTTGCAACTAGGTATTCTGCTATTTGGACGGTGTTGGTTGCTGCTCCTTTTCTTAAGTTGTCTGCGACCACCCACATATTCAAAGTATTATCTTGAGATTCGTCTCTTCTAATTCTCCCAACAAAGACTTCATCTTTGTCATTTGCATTGATCGGCATAGGATAGAGGTCTTCTGATGGATTATCTTGAACAATTACTCCTGGCGTTTTTGACAAAAGCCTTCTTACTTCTTGAAGACTGAAATCTTCAGAAAATTGAACATTTACAGATTCTGAGTGCCCCCCTGCCGTAGGTATTCTTACTGCCGTAGCTGTTATTGAAAAACTGTCATCACCGAGTATTTTCTTTGGTTCTGCCACCAATTTCATTTCCTCCTTGGTATATCCATTTTCCATAAAGACATCACAATGAGGTAAAGCATTCTGGTGAATTTTGTGAGGGTAAGCCATTGGACCGTCAATACCTTTGGATTCATTTTCTAATTGCTCAACAGCTTTGACACCAGTACCCGTAATGGATTGATACGTTGAAACCACAACTCTTTTCATATGATACTTATTATGCAATGGAGCGAGAGCCATAACCAACTGTATAGTAGAACAATTTGGGTTTGCAATAATTTTATCTTCCTTGGTCAATACATCTCCATTGATTTCAGGTACAACTAATTTTTTAGTTGGGTCCATTCTCCAAGCAGAAGAATTATCAATTACAGTTGTTCCTGCCTCAGCAAATTTTGGAGCCCAGAGTAAAGAAGTATCTCCACCTGCTGAGAAAATGGCAATATCAGGAGCAGCAGCTACCGCCGCTTCTAAACTATAGATGATGTAGCTCTTGCCGTTGAATTCAATTTTCTTTCCCACTGAGCGCTCAGAGGCAACCAATATTAATTCATCATATTGAAAGTTTCTTTCTTTAAGAACTTTGAGCATTACTGTTCCTACCAAACCTGTAGCTCCTACAACTGCTATCTTCAATGTATTTGATTTAAAATTTCAAACAAATATCTCTAGAAGTCCTTTAACCTCAAAACAATAGGCTTGAAACTTGATAGAATTGTTTAAAATTTATCAAGATTGTCTTATGGTTTGATTTTTATCACAGGTTTTGTGTTTTCATTAACCTTTTTAATGTTAAATTAACACAATAGGGTTGTAAATTTGTGTTTTCAACTAACCAGCGAATTAAACCAATCGTCAATGACACTTTTTGCTGGTCTTTTTATTTTCTTTATACAGAGCCTAGAGGCTCCAGCTCCTCCTGTGCCTCATACTCAGCAAGGATATTATGCCGTTGAGACTGATTCTGAGAATGGCTTTTTCAATGAAGCTGGAAATCAATGTGATCAAGCTCAAGAAATTTGTAAAATAAAGTGTAAAGATTATCCTGATATCGAAAAAGAGACGTGTAAAATAATTAAGAAGGAGGCATGTGATTATTTTAAAGAATATTGCAAACACCAAGAGGTTCCTTTGCCCCTTTATTTGGAATTATTACTTTTTTTAACCCTGTTTTTTCTGTTTTTCAAAACCTATTTTTCTTTTAGATATAGAAATTAAACAACCATCCCTATATGTAGGTATAATTATTAATACCTATTTCGTATATTTGCGACGTAATAAACTGAAACCAAACCAACTATACCTCCCCTCTTGTGAATATATTCTATGAATATAATAGTGACCCTATTTACAGTCTGCGCTCTACAGCTGACAGATTTTATGCCTGCACCTCCAACTCCTCCACCAAGTGGCAGTGAGGCTTTTGTGGCTATAAACTCAAGCTCAAATTCATACGGTCAAGAATCTAAGGAATGTAAAGATTTCGCAAAACAGTGTAATGTTAAATGTAAAGAGGAAGGGCATCCCAAATATGATCCTTATTGCGAAATAAACCGACTTGCTGCTTGTCAGGCCTATGAAACGTATTGTCAAGAAGAGACTTCTCCGGTGCCAATTAACCTTAACACAATTCTTTTTTCCTCATTTTTAGGGTTATTTTTTTTCTATCTAAAAGATTATGAGTTTCTTAAATAAAAAATTATATTTTTGCCCCTGACTAATTTTTTCGCCAAATCGATATTTTGAAAATACCCCTAACACTAAAATTGCCCTTTTTTGCATGCCATGCTAAATCGTTGTTTTTGATTTTGTTGTGTTTACAGATCAATTCTAAGGCGAATTCTCAAGAAATTATACCTCCTGTTCCTACAGGTTTTGGACCTCAGGCTATACAGCCTATTGAAGGTGAAGCTTTGGCTTCTTCAGCTTCGTATACTGAAGGTGATTGTACAGATGCAAACAAAGACTCGGAGTGTGCTTTATTGGTCTATTGTTGCTCCTTAACTAAACCAAATGGAAAACCCTTATATAACAACCTTTGTCAGGCAATCGATGGGACAGGAAGTGGTGCATGTGAAACCTATCCATTACCGTTGTGGACTCAAATCACATTATTATTTAGCTTGATCTTTTTGTTTTTGCAATTTTATTTCGAAACTCTATCATTTAAGGTTTTTTTATTAAAAAAACAACTTAAACAATACTCTGTTTAATTATATAAGTTAAAAGAGTTAAAAAACTGCTTTTATAAAAATAGGATTTAAAATTATAATTTATATATTTGCTATGCATGCATAAACAATATAACTTTCCGCCAAGAAAATTTTAGTTGTTTGAATGTAAATTAGAACGACATAAATCGTACCCCTAAGAATGAAATTTTTTGCCACCACAATAATTGCATTTTTCTTTGTGACTGAAGCTGCGGCTTTTCAAGTTCCACCACCTCCGCCTCCGGCAGGATCAGAGTTATGGGCTGGGACTAGTTTAGAAGCTGTTGAAACTATAGACCCTGATTGCACTTATTGTTCTGGAACCTATATCGCCTTATTTGATTTTTGTATTGGAGCAACTTTACCATGTACAGATTTAGCTGATGGGAACTGGGATAGTTGGGATTTAAGAAAAGCGTTAGAGGGAAGCTCTCCTTTACCAGGAGGATATTTAGGTTTTAGCTCGGTTCTGCAAGGTATACTAGACGGGGCTCTAATCAATTTGACGAATGATCAATGGGATATACTTGTAGGGGCTTCTCCTGGTTCAACTGAATTAGCTTCTGCATGCAATGCTGCAAGATCTTCAGGTTATGAACCTTCAGCATGTGTTGATGTTCCTTTACCTTTTTTCGTAGAAATATCACTTTTTTTAACTGGACTATTATTTATTTTCAAATACCACAACCCTACACAATACCAAGCTCTTTTATTAAAGTTAAGATTTAAATAAGGAGCATTAATTCGTGTTTTTACAAATTGAGCAGGAAACTAGTTAATTAGGGAAAGCCATTGCTAAACTAGCAGCTTTTCCAACTCAAACTTTACTATACCTTAGATCCCTTTAGTACTTGCAAACCCATCATAATCTATCTTTTGTTATTGCTTTGTTTTTTTCTTCGGAAAAATTCAAGCACAAATTCCACCGCCACCACCTCCTGGAGGGAGTAGTTTGTGGTCTGGAACAACTCTTTTAGATTTAGATGGGGAAACTGTGGATGAGGGAGAATGGGCAAAACAGGATATTCGTGATGCTCTAAATTATGGCATACCTCTACCAGGGGGTTGGGTTGGATATCATGGAATTATGGCAGCAATTGACCCCCTTTCAATTGCAAAAAATGAATGGAAGGTACTCCTTAACCATGCCTATAATGTTCAAGACATGGATGGGGGAAACGGTAAAACTGAAACTTCAAGAGTATGTGATTTGGTAGCTAGGTATTATGGGAATTTAAAACTTTGTAATACGCTCCTTGTTCCAATCTTATGATTAGTTTTTGCATGCTTTTTATTGGATATTATGGAAATGAGAAAGGCTTTGACATTAGTCTAAAAAACATTAAATATTCCTTAAATAGACTGAACTTATTGTCTAAATAGGCATAGTTTATCCAAATAATTTTCGTGGGGCGCAAAAAATGTCGAAATTTGCAAAAATTTTGGGCTAACACTTTGTGGTCCAATTCATAGAAAGAACATGACAAAAAACGGAACTATGGAGCTTATGGCTCCTGCAGGAAATTTTGAATCTTTACAAGCAGCTCTTGATAATGGAGCTGATTCAGTATATTTTGGAGTAGAGCAATTAAATATGAGAGCACGTGCTTCGATTAATTTTACTTTGGATGACCTTGAAGAAATCCAAAGGAGATGCGATGCATTAGGAGTAAGAACTTATTTAACGTTGAATACTATTGTTTACGATCATGATTTATCGATTGTAAAAACCTTGATCAAAAGAGCAAAGGAAGCTAATATTACAGCAGTAATTGCAATGGATCAAGCAGTAATTGCCATGGCTCGTCAAGAGGGAATGGAAGTTCATATTTCTACTCAAATAAACGTTACAAACATTGAGACCGTTAAGTTTTATGCGATGTTTGCTGATACTATGGTTTTGAGTCGTGAATTGAGTTTACGTCAAGTAAAGAGCATTACTGATTTAATTGAAAAAGAACAGATAAAAGGACCTTCTGGCAATTTGGTGGAAATCGAAATTTTTGGGCACGGAGCATTGTGTATGGCGGTTTCAGGGAAGTGTTATATGTCTTTACACGGACATAATTCTTCTGCAAACAGAGGAGCATGTAAGCAAAACTGTCGTAAAAAATACACCGTTATCGATCAAGAATCTGGAATCGAAATGGAGCTAGATAATGAATATATCATGTCACCAAAAGACTTGTGTACAATTGATTTCTTAGATGAAATTGTAGATGCAGGAGTTAAGGTTTTGAAAATTGAAGGTAGAGGTCGTGCACCAGAATATGTTGCAAAAGTAATCAAGTATTACCGTGAGGCAATCGATGCTATTGAAGCTGGAACTTATTCGAAAGAAGAGGCTCAAAACGTGTGGATGACAGAGCTTAAGAAAGTTTATAATCGCGGATTCTGGTCTGGATATTATTTAGGACAGAAACTTGGAGAGTGGTCAAAAGGACCTGGTTCTCATGCGACTCAGAAAAAAGTATATATCGGAAAAGGAATGCACTATTTTCCAAAATCAAATATTGGAGAATTCAAAATTGAAGCCTATGACCTCAAAGTAGGAGATCAAATTTTGGTAACAGGACCAACAACCGGTGCGCAAGAAATGGAAGTTACCGAAATGATGGTTAATGATTTAAAAAGTGAAAACGCAACAAAAGGAGACTCTGTTACTATTCCATTAGATTTTAGAATTCGTCTTTCAGATAAATTGTATAAAATTGTACAAACTGAATACGCTGAGAATTAATGGTTGTAGTTACTTTACAAAGAAACAAGTGCATAGGTTGTAATTACTGTGTCGAACTTGCCCCAGGGCAATTTCAAATGTCTAAAAAAGACGGCAAGTCTGTTTTATTACACAGTCAGGATAAAAAGGGATTCTTTACCATAAAAAGTAAAGACAATACCATTTTCGAGGCAGCCAATAATGCCAAAGAAGCCTGCCCGGTAAATATCATAGAAGCAAAACTCCTTTAGTCAACTAAAGGAGTTTTTTGTTCCCGATTTTAATTTTATCTTTACGAGATTAGAATTTTATTTATGAACCCAAACACGAGTGTTTTAATACACTCAGTGTTAAATATATAACTTATGGGCTGTACAAGTTGCTCAAGCAATAGTTCAGGCGTACCAAGAGGCTGTAAAAGCAATGGTGCCTGTTCAACTGGAAGTTGCGATAAATTGAGTGTCTTTGATTGGTTGGCAAATATGCAACTACCAACTGGACAAGAAGTATACGATATCGTAGAAGTCCGCTTCAAAAACGGAAGAAAACTTTTTTGTAAAAATACTAAAAAACTCTCCCTTAGAATGGGTGAGGTAATTACTGTTGAAGGTGCTCCTGGGCATGATGTAGGAACAATTTCCCTTATGGGAGAATTGGTCAAAATACAAATGCGTAAACGCAAAATTGGAGAGGACTCTGATCAAATTCGAAAAATTTATCGCAAGGCGAGTCAAAAGGATATTGATATTTGGCAAGCAGCAAGGGAGAAAGAGGTAGAAACACAAAGGAGAGGTCGAGAGATTATCAAAACTCTTGGCTTAAAGATGAAGCTTTCTGATGTTGAATACCAAGGAGACGGTAATAAAGCCACATTTTACTATACGGCAGATGATCGTGTGGATTTCAGACAACTCATTCGTGACTTGGCAAGTGCATTCTCAATTCGAGTAGAGATGAAGCAAGTGGGGTTAAGACAAGAAGCTGCTCGTTTAGGAGGAATCGGGTCTTGTGGTAGAGAATTATGTTGTTCTACCTGGTTAACTGACTTTAGAAAGGTAAATACGGCCTCAGCCCGTTATCAACAACTGGCTTTGAATCCTCAAAAATTATCTGGTCAATGCGGTAAATTAAAATGTTGCTTAAATTTTGAATTAGACACCTACTTAGATGCACTAGAAGAATTTCCAAAAACGGATCGTATGCTTAAGACTGAAAAAGGTTCGGCGGTATACATCAAAATGGATATTTTTAAAGGCCTGCTTTGGTACACTTATAAAGAAGACCGAGGGAAATGGTTTAAATTAACTGTTGAACAAGTTCATGAGATTATTGAGGCTAATGAGGCAGGTGAAAAAGTTGCATCATTAGAAGAGTTTGAAGAGGAATTGATACAAACAGCTCCTCCTATTGATTTTGAAAATGTTGTTGGTCAAGATTCATTAACACGTTTCGACAAGCCAAAGCGCAATAATAGAAAGCGTCGTAGAAAGGGAGGAAATCGAAAAGGTTCTAGTCAACAAGGGCAGCATCAAAAAGCGACCTCTACGACTCAGGCGAAACCTAAACCGAAGGCTCAAAAGCAAAACAATAGCAAGCCAGAGGCAAAAAACGGAGAGTCTAATCAGCAAAAGAGAAGAAATAAAAGGCGTAGGCCGCCAAGAAATCAAAAGAAAAAAGATGAATAAAAGCATAGTGTTTTTATTGGCCTTTTGTTTGACGTCATGTGTAGAGGCCCCTTATTGGAGTGCTCAACATGACTTTGATAAGGAAGCATGGATGAGCAATGAAAATGTTGAATTTGAATTTCCTGTAGAAAACGCTGATACTCGATATGATTTATTAATTAACTTGAGAAATAATAACACATACCCCTTTAGTAATATTTTTTTAATTACCCAGATGCAAGGTCCTAATGGAATACAGTTAGTAGATACTTTGGAATTTGAAATGGCCGATAAACAAGGAAATTGGTTGGGATCTGGGATAACAGATGTCAAGGAATCTCTTTTGGTTTTTAAAGAAGATTTTGAATTTGATGAAATTGGGGTTTATGATTTAACAATAAAACAAGCGGTTAGGCGTTTAGGAGAAGTGAAACCTGTTGATCCGCTAGAGGGAGTTGTTGGAATTGGCATAACAATTGAATTAAAAGAATAATGAACAAAACCTATAAAAAATATCTTCTTTGGCTTTGGGGAGCCTTAATTTTTGGAATAGTTAGTATCATAATCTTATTCCAGTTAGTTGCCCGTGGAGTTTTTGGAGACCTTCCAACATTTGAGGAATTGGAGAACCCAGAAACAAATTTTGCCACTGAAATTATCACTGCGGATGGTGCAACTTTGGGAAAATTTTATAAAGAAAACCGAACACCTGTTACTTATGATGAGCTACCTCAAAACCTTATAGACGCTTTAGTTTCTACCGAGGATGTGCGCTTTTATGAACATTCCGGAATTGACTTTAGAGGTTTTGCTAGAGCATTGGCGGCTATGGGTAAAGACGGAGGAGCCTCAACTATTACTCAGCAGTTAGCTAAGTTATTATTCCATGGAGAGGGTTCTAAAAACCCTGTTGAACGTATTGTTCAAAAACTCAAGGAATGGGTAATCGCTGTGGAATTGGAGCGTCAGTATACCAAGGAAGAAATTATTACCATGTACTTGAATAAATTTGATTTTTTATATCAAGCCATAGGAATTCGATCCGCTTCAAGAATATATTTTGGAAAAGAGCCTATAGATCTGGAGCCTGCTGAATCGGCGGTTTTAGTGGGAATGCTAAAAAACCCAAGTTTATATAACCCACAACGAAAACGCACCGAAAAGTACGCGCTTCAAAGAAGAAATGTAGTGTTAATGCAAATGGAGAAAAATGACAAAATCTCTATGCAGCTTAAAGATTCGTTGCAACAAACACCGTTGAACCTCAATTTTTCACCAGAAGGTCATAATGACGGAATTGCAACTTACTTCAGGGCTTATTTGCAAGACTATATGAAATCTTGGATCAAAACTCATCCTCGACCTGATGGAAAATCATATGATTTATACCGAGATGGTCTAAAGATTTATGTGACAATTGATTCCCGATTACAACAATATGCGGAAGAAGCAGTTCACGAGCATATTACCAATTTACAACACGCCTTTCAAGAAGATCAAAAGCCAAATCCTACGGCTCCATTTTACGAATTGAGGGAAGGGCAAATTGATACTTTAATGCGTCGAGCAATGTTCCAAACTCAACGCTATAGAGGTTTGAAAAAGGCAAAGAAAAGCGATGAGGAGATTATGGAAAATTTCAATAAGCCTGTTGAGATGACTGTTTATTCTTATAAAGGAGATTTAGATACCTTAATGAGTCCGTGGGATTCAATTCGATATACTAAATCTATACTCCACACGGGATTACTTTCCATTGAACCTCAAACCGGACATGTCAAGGCATGGGTTGGGGGAATTGACCATAAATACTTTAAATACGATCACGTAAAACAAGGGGCAAGACAGGTAGGTTCCACCTTTAAACCGTTTGTATACGCAGCGGCAATCAATCAATTAAAACTTTCTCCGTGTTTGGAATACCCAAATACAAAATACACCATTCCTGCGGGAGATTTTGGATTAGAAGAAGATTGGACCCCTAAGAACTCAGGGGATTCTTATGGAGGAATGCTTACTCTAAAGAAAGCCTTGGCCGGATCGGTTAATGTGGTAACTGCACAGCTGATGCACCAAGTAGGTCCAAGAGCGGTATCACGATTGGCAAAAGACGCAGGGATTACAACCAGAATTAGACCTTACCCATCAATTGCTTTAGGGGCTTTGGACATTACGCTTTACGATATGGTGAGTTCTTATTCTACTTTTGCAAATAAGGGTCTACATGTAGAACCTATGTACATCACCCGTATTGAAGATAGAAACGGTACAGTAATTGAGCAATTTACCCCTCAAACGCGAGAGGTCCTATCTGAAGAATCTGCTTATGTGGTTATAGAGCTTTTAAAAGGGGTAACTGAGGGTGGATCTGGAACTAGATTGAGATCTACTACAGGAGTATATTCTTATGATGCCTCTACCGGATACCCGTATCAATTCGACAATCCAATTGCAGGTAAAACTGGAACTACACAGAATCAATCCGATGGATGGTTTATGGGTATGGTGCCTAATTTAGCTACAGGAGTCTGGACAGGAGCAGATGATCGGGCTGCACATTTTGAAGGAATAGGACTTGGACAAGGAGCAACAATGAGTTTGCCGACTTGGGCTTTGTATATGAAAAAAGTATATGCCGACTCTACACTCACCATTTCAAGAGAGGACTTTGTTAAACCGGAGTATTTAAGTATTGAGATAGATTGTGGTAAAATTGTGTTTGAAGATGAAGAAGGTGAGATTACCGTTGAGGAGGACGAGGAAGAGTTCTAAGAACAAGTATTAAACTAAACAAACAAACATGATAAACAAAACAGTTAACAACGTCCGGGAAGCCTTGGACGGATTGCAAAGTGGCATGACCTTGATGGTTGGTGGCTTTGGTCTGTGCGGTATTCCCGAAAACTCCATCGGCGAGATGGTTCGTTTGGGAGTTTCAGACCTTACCTGTATCTCTAATAATGCAGGAGTAGATGACTTCGGCTTAGGCTTATTACTTCAAGCTAAGCAAATTAAAAAAATGATTGCTTCCTATGTCGGAGAAAACGACGAATTTGAGCGTCAAATGCTCTCTGGAGAATTGGAGGTAGACTTGATACCACAAGGAACTTTGGCAGAAAGATGCCGTGCTGCTGGCGCGGGGATTCCTGCTTTTTTCACACCAGCGGGATATGGTACAGAAATAGCTGAAGGAAAAGAAACACGTGAATTCAATGGTAAAATGTACGTTATGGAAGAAGCTTTTCAAGCTGATTTTGCCTTAGTGAAAGCCTGGAAAGGTGATACTGCAGGGAATTTGATTTTTAAAGGAACTGCTCGAAACTTTAATCCTCTTATGGCCATGGCCGGTAAAATTACCGTTGCTGAGGTTGAAGAGTTGGTGCCTGCGGGTGAACTCGACCCAAACTTTATTCATACTTCTGGAATTTTTGTTCAAAGAATTTTCCAAGGTGTGGATTATGAAAAAAGAATTGAACAACGAACTGTAAGCCCTAAATCATGATAAAAGGATTGGATAAACAGGGAATCGCAAGGCGAATAGCCCAAGAATTACAGGATAAATGGTATGTGAATTTAGGAATTGGAATTCCTACTTTAGTTGCAAATTATATACCAGACGGAATTGAAGTTGAATTTCAATCAGAGAACGGATTATTAGGAATGGGTCCTTTTCCTTTTGAAGGAGAGGAGGATGCAGATCTGATCAACGCAGGAAAACAAACGGTAACTTGTCTTCATGGAGCATCCATTTTTGACTCTGCAACGAGTTTTGCGATGATTCGAGGACAACATGTGCAACTTACTGTGCTCGGAGCAATGGAAGTTGCTGAAAATGGTGATATCGCGAATTGGAAAATTCCAGGCAGACTCGTTAAAGGTATGGGTGGAGCCATGGATTTGGTAGCTTCCGCAGAGAATATCATTGTCGCAATGATGCATACCAATAAAAAAGGGCAATCCAAATTACTTAAGAGATGCAGTCTTCCTCTAACTGGAGTGAATTGCGTTAAAAAAATTGTAACCAATTTGGCAGTATTGGAAGTGGTTGAAAACGGTTTTCAATTATTAGAAAGAGCCCCTGGGGTCTCTGTTGAAGAAATTAAAGAAGCTACAGAAGGAAACTTAATCATATCGGGGGAAATCCCAGAAATGCAATTGTAAAATATGTTGATATTATCCTATAATGTAAATGGAATTAGAGCCGCCATGAAAAAAGGCTTTATAGAATGGTTGAAGGCAGCAAATCCAGACATCCTTTGTATTCAAGAAACAAAAGCGCAGCCTGAGCAAATTGATTCGGCAGCTTTCGAAGAATTGGGATACAAATGTTATTGGTTTTCTGCAGAGAAAAAGGGATATAGCGGGGTAGGAATATTGACAAAAGTTAGCCCCCAACACGTTGAGTATGGAACTGGAATAGCCTCTATGGATTTTGAAGGAAGGAATATTCGAGTGGATTTTGAAGACTTTTCAGTGATGAGTTTGTATTTGCCTTCAGGGACGAATGATGCACGATTGGATTTCAAATTAAACTATATGGATGAATTTCTTGACTACACCGAGCAGTTGAAAAAAAATCATCCCAATTTAATCATCTGCGGAGACTATAATATCTGTCATGAAGAGATAGATATTCACAACCCAAAACAAAACAAAAACACCTCAGGATTTTTGCCTGTAGAACGAGAATGGTTGAGCCGATTTATTGATAGTGGTTTTGTCGACAGTTTTAGATATTTTGTAAAAGAACCTCATCATTATTCATGGTGGTCTTATCGAGCAAATGCCAGAAACAATAATAAGGGATGGAGGATTGACTACAATATGGTCAGTGAGTCCATGAAATCCAGAATGAAGCGCGCCTTTATTTTACCTGAAGCCAAACATTCAGATCATTGTCCAATAGGAGTTGAAATTAAATAATTTATGAAGAGAGGAATTTGGAGATTGGCCCTGATCGGTCTATTAACTGTAGGATGTAGTAGCCAGCAACAAGCTTTAGAGCTAGCAGTACCAACGAAGGAAATAAAACAAGAAAAAATTGAAGTGGTTCAGCCCGAGAAGGTATCTGAACCTGAGTTAATTCAACCCAAGCACAATTTTATGCAAGATTCGTTGCTTACTGGTTTTGAAAAGGCAGTGGCCTTAGATTCTGTATGGTTGGATTTGTTGTATGAGAAGGAGTTGAAATTAGTAGCAGACTTTGCTGATGATTCTACTTTTACCGCAGACCCAGAACACAAAGTAAGTACGGAAGATTTAAAATTGCGTTTGGCAGAGATCAATGCTGAAACACCCTTTCATTTATCGTATAATCCTGTTTTGGAACGCGTTGTAAACGCATATTTGAAGCACCGTAAAAAGTACTACCCAACCTTAATGGCTCGAGCGGAATATTACTTCCCGATGTTTGAAGAACAATTGGATGCCTATAATATTCCTTTGGAGTTGAAATACTTGGCAATTGTGGAATCTGCATTAAAACCAAGAGCGAGATCCTATGTCGGCGCCACCGGGCTTTGGCAATTTATGTATGCAACAGGGAAACAGTATGGATTAAATACAACTTCCTATGTTGATGAGCGAGAAGACCCTATAAAAGCAACTAAGGCAGCCTGCGCTTATTTAGAAGATTTATATCAAATGTTCGGTGACTGGGATTTAGCACTAGCCGCTTATAATTCTGGACCTGGAAATGTTTCCAAAGCCATCAGACGATCTGGGGGTTACACGAATTATTGGAATATTAGACCTTATTTACCAAGAGAAACTGCTGGATATGTGCCTGCATTTTATGCAACCATGTACCTGTTTGAATATGCGGATGAGCATGGGTTAAAATCTAAAGGGAACGAAGGCCCTCCATTTTTTGCAACTGAAACGATTGAGCTAAAAATGAGTGTGAGCTTTGATCAACTTTCTAGAGAATTGGGAGTTTCTCAAAAGACGCTAGAATTTTTGAATCCTCAATACCGCTTGGATGTTGTTCCTTATGTTCCCAAAAAGAATTACGAGGTACGATTACCCAGTAAATATGCCAGTATTTTTTATCACAAGGAATCACAAGTGTACGCTCATATTGCTGAAGATGCAGATAAACGAGAGAAACCCTTGCCAAAATACTTTGAGATGAATCAACGCATTCGTTATAAGGTAAGGCCTGGTGACTATCTTGGTTTGATTGCAAAACGGCATGGAGTTACGGTAGCTCAAATAAAAAAATGGAATAATTTAAAGTCCGATAACCTTAAAATTGGCCAACGCTTAACCATATACCCTAAGCGTATGAATTACTCGGTTTAAGAATATTTTAACTTATGGCACGGTAATTGATAATTTAGTAGAAGTTTTGACTAAATATTGAGTTATTGTCTTAAAACAAATTCATTAAATGAAAAAAATAGAAGTTTTTATTGTTTTTATTGCTTTGTTAAGCCTTGGTGCTTGCTCGAAGTCTGATAAAAAAAACGAAGCTACTTTAGTAGGGTCAAATGGTCGTGCGAATCACGTTTTATTCGTCGTTGACAACGATGTATGGAAAGGAAGAGTTGGAGAGGCTTTGAGAACTATAGTTGGAGAATCAGTTGTAGGCTTACCTCAAGATGAACCCTTATTGGACTACGCTCAAGTACCTCCACATTTATTTGGTTCAATGATGAAAGCTTCTAGAACAGTTATTAAAATTGATCTTGGGGAGCCCCAAGAAATGATTGTTCAAGAAGATATTTACGCCCGTCCTCAAATTGTTCTTACGATGAATGCTGAGAATAAGGACAGAATGTTAGAATTGTTGAGAGAACGCGGGGGAGATATGATTCGATATGTGCAGCGTCAAGACGTTGGGAATATCCAAGCAAGAAACAGAAAGAATCAATTTGATTCATCACAATTAAAGACTTTAAAAAACTTAAATATCTCTTTGTTGATCCCTCGAGAATTTGCTCAAAGCAAATTTGTTGATACAGGAGATTTTCTCTGGATGGACCAGAGATTAACTGGGGGAATTGCTGTGGGGGATGGCTCCATGAATTTTTTGGTATACAGTTATCCATTAGATAAGGACCATCCGTTTGAACCGTCTACTGTGCTTCGAATGAGAGATGAAATGGGAGAAAAATACATCCCAGGAACCAAAGAGGGTCAATTTATGATCACGGAAAAAGCACGGAAACCGGTTTTCTACAAGACTACATTAAAAGGATATCCATGTATTGAAACACACAGTACTTGGGAGATGAAGAATGATTATATGGCGGGCCCTTTTGTGAACTACTCTATATTAGATAGAGACAATAATCGCGTAATTGTATTTGAAGGATTTGTTTATGCGCCTTCGGTAGATAAAAGAGATTACATGATGGAGTTAGAGGCCATCGCCAAGTCGATTAAAATCAACAATTAATCACCCAAACTTTAACCAACCAAACCTCTAACAAAATACTCCGGCTTTAGGGCTGGAGTTTTTTTATAGTTCAGAATTAAAATAGACCTTGTAATAGTGCATGCCTTTTTCTTGATCGTAGAACTTTTCAAGATGTTCCGTCCCTCCTTCTAAGATTTTAAGATCTATACCAGTATCGAGTTTGATTTCGCTTTTAATCTTTTTCCTTTCTTGGGTAAAAACTGCAGGAGATACCTCAAATTCATCCCAAAATTGAATGTCCTTACGTTTTTCAAACTCTTCTCTAAACCGAGAGAATTCAGCCTTGAGTTCGGCCTGTGAAGTTACCTCTTCTTCAAATTTCTCTGTATCTAAAGTGTCTTGTTTGGCAATATAACTTACTGAGTCATTCAAAAAATTCACTTGCTCTTGTTTCCCGAGCTCAACCTTGACGACCTTATCAGAAAAACTCTTACACAAATCCATAAAATGTTTGGTCTGAGCGTGAGCATCATCGGATGCTGTAATATTTAAAAAATTTTGTTTCCAATAAGCAGCATCATAACGGTTGAAGTCAACTGAAATTACCTTATACCCTGATTCTTCCCCAGTATTGAACACCATACAACCTTTGTCAATTTTACTCGGATCTATACCGCGATCTAGCTTCAAACCGAAATGATTGCCTTTGTGAGTGGTTTGAAAAAAGCTGCTCTTTCGTTCAATTTTTAAAATGACAAGGGCTTGAACCAATTCTCCCTCAAATAAAATATCTGAGAGCTGTGTTATAAGCACATCTCCCTTTTTAATTTGTGGAAAATTACTTTGCTCATAAAGGTGAGCACAAATATGTGCTGATTCTTGAATAAAATTTTCAGGATTATCAAAAATATTTTTGCAATAGGTATAAACCTCGTTTAAGTTTAAATGAGTATTGTGATTGAAATTGAAGTACTGATTTTGCTTCTGAAAAGCAGCTGTATTCATTCCCATCAACAAGTCATACAAGCCATCATCCTCCTCTAAATCCAACCGATCTGCAGAAAACTCCGCATCTTCATCTAATGCTTTGTTTCCAACCTTATGAACGATTGATTGGGTGATATAGGCTTGGTCCTTTATAAACATGGTCTATTTTTTCTCCATTTTTGCCCAAGAATCTCGTAAAGGAACCGTTCTGTTAAACACTAAGTTTTCATGAGTAGAATCGGTATCCATGCAAAAGTATCCTTTGCGTTGGAACTGGAATCGATCGCCCACTTTTGCTTCTTTAAGGCTTGGTTCCACGAAGGCAGTAATCACTTCAAGTGAATTTGGATTAATGAATTCCATAAAATCCTTATCCTTATGGCCATCAGGAGCCTCATCGGTAAATAATCGATCATAAAGCCTAACCTCAGCTTGATGAGCGTGCTTTATAGACACCCAGTGAAGCGTTCCTTTCACTTTACGTTTCGACTCTTCAGAACCTGAACCACTTTTAGAAAGCGGATCATAAGTACAATGGATTTCAGTTATTTCACCGTTTTCATCTTTGACACAATCATTTGCTTGTATGATGTATGCATTTTTCAAACGAACTTCCTTTCCTAGTTTTAAACGGAAGAATTTTTTATTGGCTTCTTCGCGAAAATCTTCTCTTTCGATATAAATCTCTCGTGAAAATGGTACTTTTCTACTTCCAGAACTTTCGTCCTCTGGATTATTTTCAGCATCGAGCCACTCTTCCTGACCTTCTGGATAATTTGTAATTATCACTTTTACTGGGTCCAGAACAGCCATTACTCTTGGAGCGTTTTTGTTGAGGTCATCTTTGATGCAATACTCTAACAAAGCCACGTCTGTAACATTATCTCTTTTGGAAATTCCAGAAACTTCGGAGAAATTTCTAATGGAAGCAGGAGTATATCCTCGTCTTCTCAATCCGGAAATGGTTGGCATACGTGGATCATCCCATCCCGAAACAACCCCTTGTTCAACCAATTGAAGAAGTTTTCGCTTACTCATTACTGTATAAGAGAGGTTTCTTCTTGCAAATTCACGCTGTTTAGGGCGAAGATCTTTACCCGAATAAACTTGATCTACATACCAATTATATAAGTCCCTATGAGATTTAAACTCTAGAGTACATATAGAGTGTGAGATTTGTTCCAAATAATCTGATTCCCCATGAGTCCAGTCATACATTGGGTAAATACACCAATCATCTCCAGTTCTATGGTGGGTTTTTTTCATGATACGGTACATGATTGGGTCTCTCATGTGCATATTGGTATGAGCCATGTCGATTTTTGCTCGCAAAACGCAGGTACCCTCATCGAATGCACCAGATTTCATTTTTTCAAATAAATCCAAGTTCTCTTCTACCGAACGATTTCTAAAGGGAGAGTTTACGCCCGCCTCAGTAGGGCTTCCCTTTTGACTTGCAATTTCAGATGAATTTTGATGGTCGACATAGGCTTTTCCTTGCTTAATAAGTTCAAGGGTCCACGTGTATAACTGATCAAAATAATCAGAAGAATACAACTCCTTATCCCAACGAAAACCTAGCCAAGCTACATCGCGTTTTATGGCATCTACATATTCCTGCTCTTCCTTTGCTGGATTGGTATCATCGAATCGTAAGTTTACAGGAGCATTATATTTTTCACCCATCCCGAAATTTAAACAGATCGATGCAGCGTGCCCGATGTGTAAATATCCATTTGGTTCAGGCGGAAAACGAAAGCGCAATTCTTCCTGTGGAAGTCCTGCCGTTAAATCGTCTTCAACAATTTGCTCTATAAAATTCAAAGATTTAGTTTCTTCACTCATATGTTCAGTTCTATACAATACGCAAAATTATTAAAATTTTCCCCAAGGGAGGTAGGGATTATGTATATTTGATTAAAATTTTAATGCTCCATGGCTTGGATTAAAGTAGAGAACATTCGTGTCTATGCCTATCACGGTTGTTTAGAGGAAGAAGGAAAGATAGGTTCCCCCTATCAAGTTGATATTGAAGTAGAAGCAAATTTTAAGAAAGCTGCACAAACAGATGAGCTTATAGATGCAATCGACTATGTTCATTTAAATAAAATTGCCGTTGAAGAAATGGCGATAAGAGCAAAGTTGCTAGAACATGTGAATCAGCGAATTCTAGATAGAATAATGAGGGAACTTCCAAGTGTTCAAACCGCTCGGGCAACCGTTTCAAAAATTAATCCACCGATAGGAGGAAATGTAGAAAAGGTGAGTGTAATCATGGAAGAAAAAAGATAAAAGCTTGTAAAATTGCAAAAAAGCCTTAAATTTGCACCTCATTAAAAATGGCGTCGTGGCCGAGTGGCTAGGCAGAGGTCTGCAAAACCTTGTACAGCGGTTCGAATCCGCTCGACGCCTCAGAAAAAACCACCTTATCTAAGGTGGTTTTTTGTTTTTCTTAACTTTGGATAAACTTAATTTTAGTCATCTTTGTCACTATGAAGCTATATCCAATAGAAACCGGGAACTTTAAGTTGGACGGTGGGGCCATGTTCGGAGTGGTTCCAAAGGGTCTTTGGACCCGCACGAATCCGGCCGATGAAAACAATATGATTTCTATGAGTATGCGGTCTTTGCTTATTGAAGATGGGGAGCGCCTTATTTTGATCGACACAGGTTTGGGTGAAAAACAACCCGAGAAATTTTTTGGTTATTATCATTTATGGGGTGATTTTTCTTTGGAAACATCTCTTGCCGAAAAAGGCTTTCACAAAGACGATATAACAGATGTGTTTTTAACGCATTTACATTTTGATCACTGTGGAGGAGCAATACAATGGAATAAGGATAGGACCGGTTATGAATCTGCATTTAAAAACGCTAGGTTTTGGTCCAATGCGAATCATTGGAAATGGGCGACGGAGCCCAATGCTAGGGAAAAAGCTTCTTTTTTGAAGGAAAACATCAATCCAATAGAAGCTGATGGGCGATTGAATTTCGTTCCTCTTCCTTCAGACAATAAAGACGATTTATTGAAAGTACAAGACTTCGAATTGGGCTTCGATGTACTTTGTGTTGATGGGCATACCGAAAAGCAAATGCTTCCAATTTTGAGGTATCAAGGCAAAACATTGGTCTTCATGGCCGACCTATTGCCAACCACAGGTCACATCCCCTTACCCTATGTAATGGGCTATGACACAAGGCCTCTATTAACCTTAGACGAAAAGGAAAAGTTCCTGAACGAAGCAGCCGAACAAGAATATTTCTTATTTTTGGAACACGATGCTTATCATGAGCTTTGTACTTTGAAGCAAACAGAAAAAGGAGTCCGTTTAAAAGACACCTTTAAATTCAATGAAATATTTAACTAGAAATAAACTTAACAAATGAAAAAACCTTTATACGTAGCCTCATTGGCTGCACTGACTTTAGCAAGTTGTGCATCGGTACATAAAATACCGGTTCCTGTTGCTCAGAACAATGCTGTTGATATTCCTAGCAAGCAAGTAGAATTAAGTGAAGACGAAATGCACAGATGGTCGCATATGGATTTGGCAACAGATACGGTACCGGGAATGTCTATTCCTCAAGCCTATGCTTTTTTAGCGGACAAAAAGGGAGAACAAGTAATTGTTGGAGTTATTGATTCTGGAATCGATGTAGAGCACGAAGACCTTGCAGCAAATACATGGACTAACGAAGATGAAATTGCGGATAACGGAAAAGATGATGACAAAAATGGATACATCGATGATATCAAAGGATGGAACTTTATAGGAGGACCTGATGGTAATGTTTATGCGGAGCAATTAGAGATTACTCGTTTAGTAAAAAGAGGAATGGATCGTTTCGGTGACAAAACTGAGGCAGACATTATGGAGTCAGAAATGGAAGATTTTAAAATGTTCCAAAAACTAAAGGCGGAATATGACGAAGCTGCAGCTGGAGGAAAAGAGACTTTGGCACGAATGGAATTTTTAGCGGCTGCCTATGAGGCGGCAACCGTTCAATTCGGAAAGTCAGATTTTGTAATGGCGGATTTCGAAGGTTTTGAAACAGAAAACCCAATGTTAGAGCAGCAAATCGCAGCAGTAGCGACCTTGACTTCAAGAGGAGTGAAGCAACAAGATGTTTTAGATTATAAAATGAGTTTAGAATCTAACAAACATTATGATTTAGATTTTGATGCGCGTAAAATAGTAGGAGATGATCCTTATGTTTGGGACGGAAAACCTTATGGAAATAATGAAGTTGGTCATATTGTAGAAGATGAAATTCACGGTACTCATGTAGCGGGTATTATTGCTGCAGTGCGTGATAACGACAAAGGAATGAATGGAGTTGCTACCAATGTAAAAATTCTATCAGTTCGCGCTGTGCCAGATGGTGATGAGCGCGATAAGGATGTTGCAATGGCTTTTAGATACGCAGTAGATAATGGAGCAAAAGTAATAAACACTTCTTTTGGTAAAGCCTATTCTCCAGACAAGGAATGGGTTTATGATGCTCTGAAATACGCAGCAGAAAATGATGTATTGATTGTTAATGCAGCAGGAAATGACGCCAATAACATTGATGAGGTTTATACATATCCAAATGACTCAAAAGACTTGATTAATGAGTTTTCAGATAATGTAATTACCATCGGTGCTATGAGTGCTAACTGGGATGAAAACCTTCCAGCTTCTTTTTCTAATTACGGAAAATTGAACGTTGATGTTTTTGCTCCTGGAGTGGCAATTTATTCAACGTTCCCAGATGAGGATTATCAATCAATTTCTGGAACATCAATGGCGGCACCATCTACAGCTGGAGTTGCTGCTCTTATCCGTTCCTATTATCCTGAATTATCTGCTTCGCAGGTAAAGCATATTTTAATGAACTCTGGAACTTTAGTAAACATGGATGTTAAGCTTCCTGGTTCTGAAGATTTAGTTCCATTTGCAGATCTTTCGGTAAGCGGAAGAATTGTAAACGCTTACAATGCTTTAAAAATGGCGGATCAAATGGTAAACGGTAAATAATCAAAAAAATAGTAAATTGAGCGCGCTAGTATTCTAGCGCGCTTTTTTTATCAAATAAAACAACCTCTTATGAAAAAACACTTATTGACTTTGGCGCTTGCTTTGGGTTCAGTATTTGGAGCACAGGCTCAATACGGATATTGGCAGCAGCATGTTGACTATACTATGGATATCGACGTAGATGTAGAGAAGTACCAATATCACGGTACTCAGACCTTAGTGTACACCAACAACTCTCCTGATGTATTGGATAGAGTTTATTATCATTTATACTTTAATGCCTTTCAACCGGGCTCTGAAATGGATGCACGTTTAAAATCGATTTCGGATCCAGATGGACGAATGGTAAATAATATTGGAACAAAGGAACATCCTAAATTTCAATCGAGAATCGATCTATTAACTCCTGAAGAAATAGGTTTTATCAAGGTTAATTCTTTAAGTCAAGATGGTCAGAAGTTAGATTATCAAGTTCAAGGAACAGTGATGACAGTGATTTTAGCTGAACCGATTCAACCTGGAGCCAAAACCACTTTTGAAATGGACTTCGATGGACAAGTTCCTACACATATCAGAAGAGCAGGTCGCGAGAGTGAAGACGGCATACATTTGTCTATGGCGCAGTGGTATCCAAAGTTAGCTGAATACGACTTCCAAGGTTGGCAGGATCACCCTTATATCGCTCGTGAATTTCAGGGAGTTTGGGGAGATTTTGATGTGACAATACACATTGACCCAACCTATTCTGTAGGAGGAACAGGAGTACTTATAAACAACAATGAGATTGGACATGGTTATGAAGATGAAGGAGTAAAAGTTAAAAAACACAAAAAGAAAAAGAAACTAGCTTGGAATTTCAAAGCGGAAAATGTACATGATTTCACCTGGGCAGCTGATGATGAATACACTCATGATGTTGTGAGAATGGAAAATGGCCCTGTACTTCACTTTTTATACAAAGGAGATGAACAAACCATGGAAAACTGGAAAAAAGTTCAATCCTACACAGAACATGGAATGAAGTATTTTTCGGAGCATATCGGAGCATATCCTTGGCCACAGTATTCTGTGATTCAAGGAGGTGATGGCGGAATGGAATATGCCATGTGTACCTTAATCGCTGGAGGGGCTAATTTTGGAAGCCTTAAAGGAACGATGTATCACGAGATGGCTCATGCCTGGTTCCAACACCTATTGGCGACTAATGAATCTTTGCATTCTTGGATGGATGAAGGATTTACTTCATACATCTCAGCTTTGGCAAATAATGACAGTTCAGAGAACCCAAAAGACAATCCTATAGCGGGGTCGTATCGAGGGTATTATTATGTGGTTAATCAAAACATGGAAGAGCCTTTAACTACCCAATCGGATCGTTATGATTCAAATACCGCTTATTCTATTGCCGCTTATGTTAAAGGAAAAATATTCTTGGCTCAGATCGGATATCTTGCAGGAGATGAGGTTCTACAGAAGGTAATTAAGGAATATTACAACCAATGGGCAATGAAACACCCTACGCCAAATGATTTTATTCGTGTAGCTGAAGAAGTTAGTGGATTTCAATTAGAATGGTATTTGAATGAGTTCGGGCAAACAACCCATACTATTGATTATGGAGTAAAAGCCATTGAAGGGAATCAAATTACATTAGAACGCATTGGTCGTATGCCTATGCCATTAGATTTAAGAGTAACTTATGAGGATGGTACTTTTGAGGATTACTTGATTCCATTAAGAATGATGAGAGGTCATAAAAATACGGATGCTCATGTCGTAGAGGATTGGGCTTGGGCCTATCCAGAATATACTTTTAAGGCTTCAAAAACGGTTAAAAAAGTAGAGATCGACCCATCGACAATGATGGCAGATGTCTTTCAAGACAACAATGTATTAGAGAAATAATTTTTAGGGCTGAATCCAAATGGGTTCAGCCTTTTTTTATTCTCCTTGAATAAAATTATTAAGCTCTTCAGGGAGTACAGCATCAGATGGCAAAAACCCTTTAATGAGTAAAAAAACACCAAAAACAATAAAAACGAGTGCCAAAACTCGTTTAAGTTTAAAACTCACTGCAGGGGTAATTTTACTTTTGAGTTGCTTAGCCAATTGAATCTTGATCAAATCCGTTAGGAAATAACCCAATAAAATTGTTCCAAAATACTGGAAAAAATGATTTGATTCCATGTCTAATGAAGGGCCGATTAAGACAATCATTGCAAGCCAAAAACCCAGAACTCCAATATTTATAAAATTTAGAAAGAAGCCTTTAAAAAAGAGGCCTAAATAGGTTGGATTCTTTTCGTTTACAGTTAATTCAGGGTCTTGAAGTCTCCCGCGGTTTTGTTTATTAAAATAACTTAGTACTCCGTAGGAAATCAAAATACCACCACCAAGAATAAAGACTAATGGATCATCTTTTATTAGATCTAAAGCGGGTTTGGAACCATAAAATGCGATGGCAATAAAAGCGGCATCTCCAGTAATAGCTCCTAAATCAAACGCAATTGCTCTTCTTGCTCCATATAAAATGCTTGTTTGTAAAAGCATAAAAAATACGGGACCTATCATAAAGGCTAAAAAAAAGCCTAGAATCAACGCGTCTGTAAACTCGCTTATATTCATTTATTAAGCTTCATCATAATTGATACAGATTTTGTCTGTAGTGGCATGTGCATCACAAGTAATGGTCAACCCTTCCTCAATTTCTGAGTCCGTAAGAATTGCGTTTTTTTCCATTTTGGCTTTACCTTCTGTAATCAAAGCAATACAAGAACTGCAAACCCCTCCTTTACAAGAGTACGGTGCATCCAAATCTTGCTCAAGCACCGCATCGAGTAAATTCATCCCTTTTGGGGCTGTAAATTCATGGGTTTCATCATCGAGAATAACCGTTATGCTGACTTGGTCGTCAGTGATCACATCTTCTGACGTACTGCTGCTAAATAATTCGAAGGCAATTTGTTCTTTTTGATAACCAAAACCTAAAAAGAGGTTTTCGGAATTTTCAATAAGTTGCTCAGGCCCACACAGGAAAATTTGATCGAATTTAAGCCCTTTTATACAGTATTGAATATACGAATCGTCGATTCTGCCTAAGTGTTGATCTGGCCCACAGTTTTGACTAAAAGCATAATGAATTGTGAAATTATCGTGTTTTTTCTCAAGGTCTTCAAGGGCTGACTTGTACATCACTTGGTCTGGAGTTTTATTTCCATAAATTAAGTGAAACTCACAGCTCGGATTGGATATAGCAGCGCTAATCATTGACAAGACAGGAGTAATTCCACTTCCTGCTGCAATGCCTAAGTAGGTTTTATTTTCAACTTGATTCGGATTCAGAACAAATCTTCCTTCTGGAGCACTTATTTTTAAAAGATCTCCTTGCTTTAAGCCCAAAGCATAATTTGAGAAAAGCCCTTTTTCTACCGCCTTAATCCCGATTCTCAGATCTGCTCCGGGAATTGAGCTTAAGGAATAGGACCTTCTTAACTGTTCTCCATTAATCTCTTGCTCAACAGTAATATACTGACCAGGTAAAAAATCAAACCCTTTTATATTTTCAAAAAGTATGCTAACCGCGTCTGATGTTTCTTTAACGACGCTTTTAATTTTATGTTCGAAAAACTCCATTTGTACTAAAATTTTGGCAAAAGTAACAAACTAGAACTTTAGGTAAGAATATATCACAGGAATAATTACCAAAACCAGTGTTATAACTAAAAACATTGTAGTCAATAAGTCATTGCTAAATAGAAGACTAGCGATAATAACAGCAGTACCTCCAAACATCCATAGTTTAGAACTCATCTTGTGAGTAGCAAGCCAAACAGATTCTTTCTCTAGAGTCCACGGTGTTCTAATTCCAATAAAATAATTACGAGGTAGCGAGGGCATATAATAGCCTAAAGAAAGATACAAAACTCCGACGCCCATAATTATATAATTGATATTACCAACTGAACTACTCGATGCTGAATTAATAATAAAGACACATAAAATACTATTAAGGATAGTAATTATTATGCGTATTTGTTTGTAACCGTGAACATTTGCGCTAAGCTTGTTTTTGGGGTCAAGTTTTGGAATTCCGAGAAATAAAAGGTACAAAAACAGAGGAAGTCCAAGACTGAGGTAGACTAATTCCTGCTTGGAGCCGTATCGATCAATTTCGCCATTTTGATTCCAATGCATAGGTACTTGATCCGGCAATTCAGGCCATAAGTACGCTAAGTATGCTGCAGGGATTAAGCATATAAAAATTAAAAGAAGCTCAGTAGTCCAATTTGATATTTTCATATTAACTCAATCTCTGGGTTTATTTTTTGTAGTTGTGAGATGAATTCCCCTTCTTTTTCTGGACTGATATAAATTTCTGAATAACTTTTGTACCTGACTTTCATACCATTTCTTGATTTTGCAATCCTCATTCCCACCCAAGCTGTGGTGGGACTTTTGATACTTTTAATCTCCTCTATTTTAACCGATATTTTAATAGGGCCTGACCTTGCGACTAGCAAGTTTTCATTTATTTCATAATAAGTGAATTTTTGAATTGAAATAAACAAAAGCTCCACCAAAATTAATATAAGGAGCGGCCACCATGTATCTGTATTTAATCCTTCCAAAACAATGATATACAGGAATAAACCTATGCATAAGATATGCATACAAATAAATACGAAGAGGAATAAGGGGTCATTTTTACTTTTAAAACGCATTGTTCACAATTGGCAATTCGATATAAGTTTTGTTCAAATCAATAATCAATTTTGTTCCGGGTTTCGGATGAAGGGTAAACTCTTGATCAGAAGAAAAAATCATCACCCCAATTTGCTGACCAGCTTTAATAATTTGGTCATCAGGCTGCAGATCGAAAGATAGATCTACACTTTTACCGGGCATTAATGGAAATCCTGAGTCCATAGACTCTGAGTTTTGTGGATCAGCCCAGCCTCTTGTAATAATATTATCCGTCATTAGTGCATCTTCATTTTCATTCCATGGCAACGACACCACCCAAACAGATAGATTTGCGGCAGATTTAGAGCTCGACAAGCTAAGGTTTATTTTTGCAGTACCGGAAATATGTACATCGTTTGTTAATACAGGACTGAGCAATAATAATCTGTTATCTTTATTACTGAGATCTATGAGGTTTTCTCCTTTAATAGTTACATCATCACTTAAGGTATATTTTTTTAAACCCTTAGTTTTTTTCTGACTTAGACTGAGTTCTTTAGTAGGGTAATAGCGAACTGATTTAGCCGCTGGGTTAGGATAATCTATATAAGAAGTTGGCTGTGATGGAGCATCACCTGCACGAACGATATGTGCTTTGTTAGGTTCATTTTCTATGCCGTTTTCTTGGTCGTGAAGAAATTGAGAAAACCATTTATTCATCATCTCAACGGGAGGCGGTCCTCCATGTCCGAATTGATGATAATATATTTGCGTGGTGAGCCCCATTTGTTTTGCTTTCTGGTAAATTCTATTTGAATGTTCAGGCATAACATTCCAGTCATTGAAACCGTGAGACATCAGCATAGCGGCCTTCATATTATCCATTTGTAATAGATAGTCCCTTGAGGCCCAAAAGTCATTGTAGTCTCCTGTTTCTCGGTCAATTCCTCTTGCCATAATACTGTCCCTATATACTCGATTTCCATAAGCTCGATTGGACTCATCCCCTGAATGAATAAAGTCATACAGCACATCAATATCCTCACCCAAATAACCTCCAGGTGAACGAACCAAACCGTTGGATCTATAATAGTGGTAATAAGAGGTATTTGGAGCTACAGGTATAATTACTTTCAAGGCATCAACACCGGTAGTCGCTGCCGCTAAGGGCAAAGTTCCGTTATATGAAGTTCCAGTCATTCCAACTTTTCCAGTGGACCAATAGGCGGTAACTTTTTCTTGACCTGTTCTGTCTTTAAATCCATTATCCTTTCCACTTAACCATTCAATTACTGCCTTAGGAGCAAGAGTTTCATTACTTCCACCAACAGTTGGCGAACCGTCGCTTAACCCCGTTCCAGGCGAAGAGGAATAGACCATAATGTATCCGCGAGGAACCCATGTATTTGAATGCCTCATGGATATAATTGGACGCTTTCCTCGGCGAACTACCTGAGGATGTTTGTGGGGAGGGGGAGTTTCTCCAAGTTCGTGGTTTACATCCCAAAAAATCCCAGGACTGTCCTGAGCTACACCTGCAAAATAGGGACTGGTATTGTAAATAACAGGAAGTTTTAATCCTTCTGTTTCTGTTTGTTCTTGTCTGATTACGGCCACATGCATGCGGTCCATGATTCCATCCCCATCAGTATCAAACTCTGTCTCCACCCAAAGATCTTCTTTGATCCATTTAGAGGCGTCTTCAAATTCGGGGACAATTTGGGCGAGTCCATTTTTAAATATAGGTTTAACCTGAGCCTCAGTTATTTGGATAAATGAAAATAAATAGAAAAAAATTAATGTAATTGGTCGCATGACGTTCTTTTTGCTTCAAGCTACGACAAAATGCTAAAATAAAAAAGACTTGGCGCGTAATGACCAAGTCTTTTTCGTTAAGGGTAAAACCATTATCGGGTTTATTGGTCGGAAGATAGGAATAAATTTTAAAAGATACTTTTTTGTTTGGCCCCAATTAAAAAGGAAATGAGTAAAAGAACAAAAGAAGTAAGCATCAAACCATATCCAATATCGAGATGGTCCACGATAACACCAATCGTCATCGTTAATGCAGCATTAGTAAGTGTATTAAAAGAGGATTGAACAGAGAGTACAGAGCTCAATATTTCTGGTTTAACTTCTCTCGCAATCATTCCTGTCAAAACCGGTTTACGGAGGTTTTCGACGATGAATATTCCTGAGAAAAATAGAAGCACCCCATAAATCCATTTTACTTCATAAAACAAACCGCTTAAACTACCTGCCGCAAAAGCGATAACTAATGTCCAAGTGGAAAATTTTGCAAATTTTGCCTTCTCAAAATATTTAGCAGCCCTAGAAGCACGAGAGCTTAAAAGGTAAATAATGAAATAAACAACGCCAATTAACGCAGCCCCTCGCTCTTGATTGCTATAGTTCTTTAAAAAAGGCAAACTAATTACCAGGGTCATAAGCATGGGTTGTATATAATCCTTGATTGATTTTAAATAGGCAGTTGAGAGTGCAGAAGAATTTACTATTAGTAACACCTTTATAGACTTGATGGCCTTCCAGAAATTGATAAACGTATCCTTAAAACTTCGTGTTTCTTTCTTTTTGTTTGAAAAATTTAACTCATTCGGATAGGAAGCGATATTCAAAAAATTTAAAACATAAGGTACAATAGAAAGTATGAAAATACTGTGATAATCGTCGGTAAAAAGCACGATTCCACCTGCGATTAGAGAACTTACAGCCGATCCGAGTTGAGACCATGAACGAGTTCCTCCATAATAGGTGATTTTTAGATCAGACCATCCGTTATTTTTAAGATAATCCATGATCATTCCTTTATGTGTACCGCTTCTAAAGGCATCTGCCAAGCCGTAAATGATCATGGCGATTAATAACAAAAAATAAGCATTTGCTGCATAAAGGATGTAAAATGCCAAAATGAAAAGGGCAAAAGCAATTAATAAAGAGGTTTTTCTCCCATAGGTGTCGGCAATTAAGCCTGAGGGAATTTCCATGAGATTTGTTGCAATTACCTTAGCGGTATACAAACTCGCAATTAAGGTATATGAAAACCCCTTACCCAATAAATACACCATTAAAAAGGCCTCAAAAAACACGAGATTTTTCAGAAACCCATAAGCACAAAATTTTGCGTATTGGAGGTTTTTGTAATTGACCATGTTTAAAGATAATCAAAAGGCCTCAATTTCTTGAGGCCCACGAATCAATTTGCTGCAGCAAGTTTCCAAACAAATAAACCTTTTGATTCATATTAAGGACTCAGGTTTTTCTAAATAGTTGCAGGAAAAGTGAATTTTTAGCCAAAAAAACATCAAAAGAAGGTTAAAAAGAGACTCTAATTTAGATACAACAATAAATAGATTAAATTTGTGATATGAGAAATTTAATTACAGCAGTGCTTTTTTTGAGTCTATCTTTTTTGACTCATGCACAAGGGAAAATAGATAGAATTGAACCTGGATTCTGGTGGGTGAATATGAATAACACTGAACTTCAAATAATGGTTCATGGAAAAAATATTGACCAATTGAATCCTACAATCAATTATGATGGAGTAGTTCTTCAAGAGGTTATTAAGGTGAGTAATCCAAATTATTTGTTTTTGAACTTACAAATTAACCCTTCTGCTGTGGCCGGTAATTTTGATATTGATTTTTATAAAAAGAAGAAGAAAGTATACTCTTATAACTATGAGTTAAAAGAGCGTAAGGCTCATTCTTCCGAGTGTCAGGGATTTGATAATAGTGACGTTGTATATTTAATTACGCCTGACCGATTTGCAAATGGTGATTCTTCAAATGACCATGTGGACGGAATGTATGCTGATACAGATCGAACGGTAAAAGACAAAAGGCATGGAGGAGATATAAGAGGAATTATTAATGAATTAGATTATATCGAAGAGATGGGCTTCACAGGAATCTGGATTTGTCCTCTTTTAGAGAGTAATCAAAAAGAATACTCTTATCATGGATATGCCATTACCGATTATTACAAAATAGATCCGCGTTACGGAACTAATGAGGACTATCTTGAGTTGGTCGAAAAGGCAAATGATAAAGGCATTAAAATTATCATGGATCAAGTGGCCAACCACAATGGAAAATATCACTATTGGACTAACGATCTTCCTACAAAAGACTGGTACCACCAAAGTGATAAGATGGATGACCCGCAGTACACTACTCATGCGCGAACGACATTAGCAGACCCACATGCACCAGCTTCAGAAAAAAAGGCATTTTCAGACGGTTGGTTTGTTGATCGTATGCCTGACTTGAATCAATCAAATCCTTTACTTGCAACTTATTTAATTCAAAATTCAATTTTTTGGATTGAATATGCTGGTCTTCAAGGAATACGACAGGATACTTATTCTTATCCAGATGCAAACTTTATGAATGAGTGGTCAAAAGCGATAATGGAAGAATACCCTAACTTTAATATTGTTGGTGAAGAATGGTCTTATAATCCAGCAATTGTTGCAAGATGGCAAAGAGGTAAGGTAAATGCAGATGGTTTTGTTTCCAATGCACCGAGTATGATGGATTTCCCAAACCAAGAAGCCATAGTTAATTCTTTGAACAAGGAGAATGAAAATTCTTGGTCAAGTAGTTTTGATGATATTTATTTGATGTTGTCTAATGATTTTTTATATGCGGATCCAAGCAATTTGATGACCTTATTAGACAATCATGATATGCCTCGAATTTACGATCAATTGAATCAGAATAATGATTTATTGGAAATGGCACTCATTTTTCTTTATACAAACCGAGGTATTCCTCAGATATATTACGGAACAGAAATCTTAATGTCTTTTCCAGAAAACCCAGGAGATCATGGAGGTTTGAGAATAGACATGCCTGGCGGTTGGGATGGTGATCCAGTTAATGCTTTTTCAGGAAGAGGGTTAACTGATGAGCAGAAACATACTCAGGAATTCATTAAAAGATTAAATCAATTAAGAACAAATCACAAGGTACTTCAGGACGGAGAGCTCTATCATTACAGCCCTAAAGATGAGGTTTATGTGATCTTTAGAGTAAATGAAGAAGAGACCTTTGTGTCAATTTTTAATAAAAATAAAGAATCCGTAACCTTAGACTTATCTCGTTTTGAAGAATTAATTCAAGGTGCGGAACACGGAATAGATTACTTGACTAACACAGACTATAACATTAAGCAAGGAAGCATTGAAGTTTCAGGAACTTCAGCCTTGATTTTACAATTGAAGTAAGATATAGTGAAGTATATCGATTTAAATAAAAGCGACACCTCAAAAAGGTGTCGCTTTTTTATTATTTAAGGTAAGTCTCAAAGAATTTGAGTGTTCTTTCCCAACTTAAATTGGCTGCCTTTTCATCGTATCTTGGAGTGGTGTTATTATGAAACCCGTGATTTACTCCTTCATACATATACATTTCATAGATTTTTTTGTTTTCATCCAAAGCCTCTTTATAAGCGGGCCATCCTGCATTGACACGAGTATCTAAACTCGCGTATTGAAGGCATAGGGGCACTTGAACTTCTGCTGTTTGCTGAGCGTCCAATTGCCTTCCGTAATAAGGGACAGCAGCTTTTAATTCTGGACATCGATAAGCCATCATATTGGAAATCCATCCTCCAAAACAAAAACCAACAACGGCGATGTTTCCATTACAATCCGGATGGTCTTGCAAGTAGTTAACTGCTGCGATGAAGTCTTCAAGCATTTCCATAGGATCCCTTTGACGCTGTAGCGTTCTTCCTTCATCATCGTTGCCTGGATAGCCTCCAAGAGGAGTAAGAGCATCAGGGGCAATGGAAACATAACCTTCCAAGGCAGTGCGTCTTCCTACATCTTCTATATAAGGATTTAAGCCTCTATTTTCATGGACTACAATTACTCCAGGCAGGGCGTTTTTCAGATTTACGGGTTTAGAAAGCAGTCCTTTCATAGTTCCTGCTCCTTTTGGAGAATCATACTCAACAAAAGTGGAGTCCAACCTAGGATCATCAGTTTTGATTAATCTGTTTTCTTCATATTTGGGCAACATATGGCCCATTAAAGCAGAAGCTGTGAGTCCTCCGATTGTGAATTTGGCTAACTTATTTGCAAACTGTCTTCTCGATATTTCATTGTGCGCATAATCGTCATAGAGGTCCATGACTTCTTGAGGTATTTTCATAGGGTTTGGTTAAGATGATTATTGAATAATTGTATGTCTTTTTCAAATTGTAAGTCCTTGACCACATCAAAAAAATGAAATGAAGGAAGTTGACTTAGCCCAATAAAGCTACACATTTTATGAAAACCATAGAAAACTCCTTCATCAGGGGGCCGCTCATACATAAGTTCTCCAGGTTTATAGAAGGCCTCATAGGGAGCATTCCAAGTTGAGATTAACATATAACGGGTAGATTTAAGCAAGCCGCCATTCCCATAATTTAATTTAGGAGTGTCTTGATGTCTACCGTCATTTGCGTAAATTTTTCCTCTTCCTTTTGAGAACACTTGATCTAAATAACCTTTAAATGGATAGGGTAAGCCGAACCACCAAACCGGGGTATGAAACACTATAAGATCAGCCCAAACAAATTTCTCAACCTCTTCATTTAGATCTTGAATTTCATCGACATGACTCAATTGGATTTCTGCATTTTTACTTTTTAAAAACAACTGAATTTGGTCACTAATACTTTGATTAAGGGTTCCAGAATTTTGATCGAAAACTCTTGAGCTACCATCAATAATTAATACTTTCATTATGGGTAATTGGCTTTAAATTTCATAGAAGCGTGGGTGCCATCACAAAAAGGTTTATTTCCAGATTCGCCACAACGACAGATTACTTTTTTATTTGATAATGGAAAAAATTCTCCTTGGTCATCAATAAGTTCAACAGGACCTTCAACCTGAATTCCTCCACTTATTTGCAGTCCCGCATCTTCAATTAAACCAAGAGCTTCAGTTCGAATAAGTTCTAGAGATTTACCTGTTTTTCTGCTCCATGCTATCAGCCTTCCTGATGGGCAATCTTCTGCTTCTTGCTTTGCTAATTCATCATCTTTTTCTCCTGAAGGATATTCAGCGAGCCTCCAGACAGATCCATTTGGGTCGCAAAACCGAGCATAAGCACAGAGCTTTTCTTTGTCCGTAAGAATAATTCGTGGTCCATCAATCTGACCAGTCCCTCCATAAGGGTATTCTTCATGCGAGGAGGTACAGGTACCATCAAAACCTTCCACTTCGTGACTTCCGTCACAATAGGGTGCGTTTGCTGATTTTCCACAGCGACACAGGTAGATTTCATCTTTGTCTGAACTCAGCTGAGGTTCTTTCCATTTTACCGATTCTCCCTTTTCGTTTGGAATAATGGTCTTTTGTTTTAATTTAATAGCTCCCTTTACTTGATAGGGACCATTTTTGAATACGTTGATTTTTGTCATATTAAACTAATCCATGATCGACAAGGGGTAGACTTCTATAGCGCTTTCCTGTAGCTGCATAAATTGCGTTTACAATTGCAGGTGCAATTACAGGGACACCCGGTTCTCCGACACCAGTCGGTTTCGCATCAGATTCTATAATTTCCACATGAACATCAGGGGCCTGAGCCATGCGAACCATTTGATAATCATTAAAATTGTTTTGTTCAATAGCGCCATCTTTCGCTGTTATTTTCCCATAATAAGCCAAGGACATTCCGAAAATTGCAGCACCTTGCATCTGGGAATTTATAGTGTCCTTATTAATGGCTAAACCACAGTCAATGACAGTATGAATTTTTTCTACATTCACTTTTCCATTTTTCACAGACACTTCTACCACTGAAGCAACATAAGACAAAAATGAATATTGAAGAGCAATCCCACGAGCATGACCCTTAGGGAGAGGACTTCCCCAAGAGGCGTTTTTTGCTGCCTTTTTAAGCACATTTTTTAAGCGCGCTGTGTCGTATTTATATTCGTTGTTAGTATCTTCAATTCGATCAGGACCGATTAATTTTAATCTAAATTCAAGAGGGTCTTCGCCAGCTTGGGCAGCCAATTCATCAATAAAGACATTCACGCTGAAGCCATGAGGTATATTTATAACGGAGCGCAACCAACCAATTCTCACATGAGCAGGCGCTTTTCCTGTGGCGACCTTCATATTTGGTAAAACATATGGAATATTAGTAGCAGAGGAAGATTCCCATCCCATTGGACTTGAAACCAAAGGGGTAAAAGTTGAACCTATAGAAGGAAAAGCAAATCGATGGTCCCAGGCGCTTACTTTTCCTGTTTTATCTAATCCACCACGCATGTATTGTGCAGCTACTGTATGATAATAAGAATGTTTTACATCATCTTCTCGTGTCCAAACCACTTGAACTGGAGCTTTAATCGCTTTTGATACCGCAACAGCCTCTATAATATAATCGGGTTTGGATTTCCTACCAAAGCCTCCTCCAAGAAAAGTTACATTCATGGTGACCCTGTCCTCGTCCATACCTAAGAACTCGGCAACTTCTCGTCTCGCGGTTTGAGGATCTTGAGTTGGAGCCCAAACCTCACACCGGTCTCTTTCAACATGTGCAACTGCATTGGGAACTTCCATAGGGGTATGAACCAAATGAGGTGTTCTATACTCTACTTCAAGCGTTTTGGAAGCCTCATTAAAGGCCTTTTCAAAATCACCATCATCCTTAATGAAATCGGGATCATTTTTGATGTTATTCATCATCATCTCCATATATTCCTCAGTGTTATAGCTACCATTTTTTCCAGGGTCCCAAACAGGATTTAATTTTGATTTCCCTTGAAAAACCGACCAGGTATTTGACCCGACAACCGCAACACCTCCTAGGCAACCGAAAGGTTTTTCATACCGCGGAATGACTAAAACTTCATCCACGCCTTCAACCTCCAAGGCCCTATCTCTTTCAAAGGATTTCACCTTACCAAAAGTTACTGGAGGACGCTCGATAGCTGCGAATTTCATACCAGGTAAACGCTTATCTAAACCGAATACTGCAGCTCCATTTGCATAGGCTTCAACATCAATTGACGGCAAATATTTACCGATGTATTTAAATTTTTTCGGATCCTTGTATATCAACTTTTTCGGACGATCCAATTTAGAGGCATCACTTACTAGGTCCCCAAAGGCAATTGATTTATTAGAACCTTTTAAATGGACCTCATGATCTTCGGCATAACATTGATCAATAGCAACCTGCCAATTATTAGCTGCCGCCTGAATCAACATCATACGCGCCATTGCACCCATTTCTCTCATGGTCTCATAGAGATATCGCACTGATCTGGAGCCGTCGGTATTTTGATCACCATACTTTTTGTCTCCCACCGCTTGAACAATTTCAACCTTATCCCAGCTGGCCTCCATTTCATCCGCAATAATAGAGGTCAAAGAGGTTCTTACACCATTACCCATTTCCGATCTGGACGCCACCAAAAACAACTGTCCATCAGAGCGTAACTGCACAAATAAATTTGGATCAAAAAATTCAGATGGAACATTCATAGCGTCCATATTACAAGCCAAAATTAATCCTCCTGAGGCAAGACCCACAGATTTGATAAACCCTCTTCTCGATATATTTCTTATTTCTCTTTTCATGGTTTAGGCGTTTTTTACAGCATTTCTAATCCGTTCGTAAGTTCCACACCTGCAAATATTTCTCGAGAGTTCTGCCTTGATTTGTTCATCCGAAGGGTTTGAATTTTTCTTGAGCAAAGCTGTTGCGGTGATCAGCTGCCCAGGTTGACAAAATCCACATTGAGGAACATTAAAACTCTTCCACGATTTTTGAAGCCTTTCTAAATCATCATCCTTGCCCTCAATGGTCATTATTTCCGTACCTTCTTCAATACCATTTGCTTTGATTTGACAGGAATTTATGGCTTGTCCGTCCATTAAGACCATACAAGCTCCACATAGACCTTTTCCACACCCAAACTTGGTTCCAGTATATCCAATAATATCTCTGATTACCCATAATAAAGGCATATCATTTGGAACATCTACTTGATGGTTTTGGCCATTGATATTTAATGTTTTCATGTATTATTTATTAAATTCTTTAAAATTGATTGAAGGATCATAATCATTATTTGTTTTTAGTGCATGCAATTCAGATCGAGGATCTCTTGCACGAATTACAGGAAACCCCAATTGCACATACCACGGCTCTTTGATTTGATTCCACGCACCAAAGCGTTGAGGATATTTACGAGTGATTTTTGCAGTTTTAAAAATCATATCCCAAATAAATAAGAGATTACCATAGTTTCCATTTGGATGTGAAACCTCATCTTCTTCAGTCAGTCCATGATGGGCAAAGTGAGTGGCAGGAGTCGAAATTGTCCTTTCGACTATCCAAGCAACTGGTTTTAAAATAGTGTATTTATATAATATTCTATCCCATTTAGTTTCGCTATGCGCAAGTAAAATGACCGTTAATTTAATTGGAAGGTAGAACAAATAGACCTTAGCCAAACCAAGATAAACCAGAATCGCTGAGAACCATATTCCCGGCATGAGCGCATAATATAAAACCGCATTTCTATAAGTGACTAATACTCCCATTTGCTCAACAACATGATGAGGACGATGTAATTTCCACATTAATTTAGAGCTATGCGAAAGCCTATGCCACCAATATTGCATCATATCATCAAAAATTAAGAGCAGGATAATTTTTATCCAAATATTTAAATTTATCAACGCATCAGAGGCTTCTGGAAAGAACATATCCATGGAAAGAAAAACAAATAAAAATATAGCCGGTTGAATGAATGTAGGAAGTAGAAGAAGGCTCAATATTTCAATGGTAAAATCATTTTTACTGCGCTTTCCATCGTGATACACGCCACTCCATGCTTCAATTCCTCCCAACAACAGCAGCACCAAAACCACTGTGCCTTTTGACCAAATTTGTGTATCCATGCTTAACCCAGACGTTTTTTTATTAATGAAATTTGACCAATATGATAGTAACTGTGCTCAACGAGCCCCCATAGATTCCTTCCGTAGTCCCCGTAAATTTCGTTTTCGAACTCATTTTCTAAAACGGTGTCTTCTAATTTTTCAATTTTGCCCGCAAGATTATCTACAATATCCCAGATTTCTTCTTGAAATTCTTCCCAAGCGAGATCGCCTTGAAGATCTGGAGTATCAAAGGAATATTTATCTTTAATACGCAAAGGGTGGCCGTCCAAAACTTGAGAAGCACCTTTGAGATAATAAATGATATGGAAGCACAATTCATAAATAGTATGAGCCTTTTCGATTCTTCTTGTAACCATTTCAAAAGAGCTGTCTTTTAAAAGAGTTTTTAGTGCAACTCCTGTCCAGTTTTTTCCGAAAAAACAAGCTCTTAAATTATTTGCGATTCGTTTGGTTTGTTTCATGAGCATCAAGTTACAAATTTTATAACTTAGTAGTATGAAACTTATTTATATCATGGACCCACAATGTGGATGGTGTTTTGGATTTGCACCACAAATTTCAAAATTCGACGTATCGGTCCGTTTTGGTGGAATGTGGCTGTCTCCACAAGCGCCGATTGGAGGGCCAAGCTTAGCGGATTTTATTAAGAACAACGGCCCTCGAATGGAGCAAATCACTGGAAGGAAGTTAGGAAAGGCCTACTATGAATTATGTTTGAATTCAGATTATGAGTTTTCAAGCCTACCCCCATGCGCAGCTTGTCTTCTTGTTAAAAAAAGACATCCTGACCAGTTAAAAAATTTTGTTGCGCTGCTTCAAGACAAGTTTTTTATCAAGGGTAAACGTATGGATAAAGAAGAGGTTTATAAAGAAATCATGGATGAATTGGGGTTTAGGGGAGAAGATCAGCACTATGTTTTTTCGAATTGGATGAGTTATGAAAATATAGAGGAAACCCATAAAGAGTTTGAATACAGTCGATATTTGACTGCTGGGGGTTATCCTACGGTTTTGGCACAAAAGGACGGAAAGATCTATACCCTTTCTCAAGGCTTTACTACTCAAGAAAACCTTGAAAAAGCAATTCAGGGATTAAGATAATTTAAAATTAAAGCCCTTACTTTATAACATGAAAAATATCCTTACCCTAATCAGCCTTGCTCTTGTATTTATATCATGTAGTTCAAAGAAGCAAAAAGCTCAAGCCTTGTTTGATGAAAAATGCGCAGCATGTCATATTACTCCGAATATTGATGTTTTGCCAAAGCATCTTTGGGATAAAAAACTTTTACCTGAAGTGGCTGCAAAAATGGGCATACTAGAGCCAGGGTATTCGCCGATTGAAGGTTTAGATTATGAGGAAAGTAAGGCAGTAATTAATTCTGGAGTTTATGGAGATTTACAAATGATAAGTCCAGAGGAATGGGCAATCCTGCGTAATTATATTGTTGAGATGGCCCCTGACTCTTTGAGTCCAACGCCAAGAGAAGCTCATGATTTCACTACAATAGAGGATTTCTCAGTGAACAAAGTTTCTTTGGATAATTATCCCGGAACGTATATTTCTTATTTGGCATTGCAAAAAGACGGTTTATATTTTGCTGATTTAAATGGAGGATTCTTCAAATACGATTATGAAAACGATGACGTTTCTCAGCACAATAAATTTGACAAACCCGTTGTATGGTATGAGCAATTAGAAAACGGGGAGGAGGTTTATACAGAGATTGGGAAACTCGATCCAACCGAGCAAATATTGGGAGCCTTATGGTCTGTAGATAATCAAGGGCAAAAAACGATAATTAAAGACTCCCTCCACAGGCCAGTGAATAGCCTTACCGTAGACATTAATTCAGATGGTCAATTGGAATATATCGTTTCTGAATTTGGACACCTAACAGGGAGTGTCAGTCTAGTTGATAGCAACGGAGAAAAATCCATTTTATGGCCCAAACCAGGTGCGATTCAAACTGAGGTTTATGACGTAAATCAAGACGGTTTAATGGATATTGTTACCCTGGTTGCTCAAGGCGATGAAGCGATCATGGGTTTTATCCAACAAAAAGACGGTAGTTTTTTACCTGAGTACTTATTGAGATTTTCTCCTATTTATGGAACCAGTTGGTTTGAGCTATTAGATTATGATGGAGATGGTGATTTAGATCTTTTAACCGTTCATGGAGATAATGCTGACAAAACCTATACCCAAAAACCGTATCACGGTTTGAGAATTTCGCTCAATGATGGATTCGGAAAATTTGAAGAAGAGTTTTTTTATCAACTCAATGGAGCTACCCGAGTTTCAGCTGCGGATTTTGATGAAGATAATGATATAGATATTGCCTTGGTTTCAACGTTTCCCGATTATGACAATTTGCCGGAAATGGCGTTTATTTATTTAGAAAACACAGGTAACTTTGAATTTAAGGAACAGATTATTGAAGAGGTAAGTCTCGGTCGATGGTTCCTTATGGACAAAGGTGATATCGATCAAGATGGAGATATAGACCTCATGATCAGTTCATTTTCATATGTGTTTAGTCCAATTCCGCCAAAATTCCAAAAAGCATGGCAAGAGAGTGGTGTAGACATGCTTGTCCTTGAAAACAAATTGAGATAATCTCAATTAATGACCCATTAATCGTTTAAATTATTCCATTAATCGAAATTTTTTAAGAATTTCTCGACTAAGTATGTAGCTTTCCAATTATGAAGTACATACAACTACTTATTCTTTTAGTAATCCTTGATAACTTATATCAATCCATGTGGTTGTATTGGGTTTAATCAACAAAAACCATTCGAATGATGAGAACATTAAAAATTTCACTAATCCTTCTAGGAGTAGCATTTTCCAGTCCACTCCTTTGGATTTTTTTATTAGGCTTTAATTTGTAAAGAAATCAAAAACATTTCCTAAAGTACTTGTGGTTTTCTTATAAATTTCAGTGAAGCCACAATTGGTGCAAGAAACTGTTTTGAATTTTTTGTTTTGAACATCAAAGATTTTTGAAAATCCACCTCCTGTTGCCGCAAACTGATCCGTCTCATAAGTCCTGTTATTGCATTTAGGGCAGGACCACCCCATTTGATTTACTTGTTCCATACTATATAGGTAGCATCCGTTTAAAAAATGTTACAGTTAGAATTTAAAACTCTTTTTAAATCCCAAAGACTTCTTTACCACTCGTATGAATATGTTCAGGAGAGAGGTCTTCTATGCGGGAGACACCAATAGTAGCCATCATTTCTAAAAAGGACTTCACTGTGTTGTTGTGGTAATTTTTAACTCGCTCACGTTTGTGTTCAGGAACAAGCCCTTCTTGTAAATGTTTATTTTGGGTAGCAATTCCTGTTGGACAAGTGTCGGTATTGCACCTGAGCGATTGAATACAACCAAGTGAAAACATAAACCCGCGTGCACTGTTGCAGATATCAGCGCCATGGCAGAGGGCTTTGAGCATAGTGAAAGCAGTGCATACTTTTCCAGAATAAATAATTTTTATCTGATCTCTTACTCCTTTTCTTTGTAAAAGGTCATTCATGAATCTCAGGGCATCCTCCCCACGCATTCCAATATGATTACTGTATTCAATCGGGGCAGCACCTGTTCCTCCTTCCGAGGCATCAACTGTTATAAAATCGGGCAATCGATCAGTCTCAATCAGGTTGTCAATTAGCGCTTCAGTTTCTTTTGTTGAGCCCACACACATTTTGAAGCCTACTGGCTTGTAATCTGATAATTTGCGAATTCGTTCAATAAAAACTCCAATATCTTCTAAGCTTTTAATTTCTGGATTCACTGGTGGCGAAAACACATCCGTTCCAGGTTTTACTTTTCTGATTTTTGCAATTTCTGGAGTGTTTTTGGCTGCCGGTAAAACTCCTCCATGACCCGGTTTGGCGCCTTGAGATAATTTAATCTCTATCATTTTCACTGCGTCCAAATGTGCTTTTTCTTTAAAGTACTCATCGTGAAACTTACCTTGGTCATCTCTGAATCCAAAATTTCCCGTACCGATTTGCATCACGATATCACCTCCCATTTGATGGTAAGGTGTTAAACTACCTTCTCCAGTATTGTGATAGAACCCTCCTAAGGCTGCACCTTCGTTTAATGCCTTAATGGCATTTTCACTTAGCGAACCAAAACTCATGGCAGAGATGTTTAAAAGACTTGCAGAATAGGGATGTTTACAGTGTTTTGAGCCCACCTGAACGCGAGGAGGGGTTTCTAGCTCCTCAGCAGGGAACAAGGAATGTGCGACCCATTGCAAGCCTTCTTTGTAAAAATTTTGTTCTGTTCCAAAGGGATGAAATCCATCTTTGTTATTGGAACGCTTGTTGATTAAACGAATGGTGTTTTTGTTAAAAGGTTCTCCTCCAGTATTGGTTTCTACAAAATACTGCTGAAGTTCAGGAGAGATTCCTCTTAAAATATAGCGCATATGGCCGATTATAGGATAGTCTCTTAAAATTGCGTTTTGCTTTTGGAAAACATCGTACCAACCTATCATCATAAAAGCCAAAAAAGCCAAGGCAAGAAGTCGTTGGTCAGGTGAAAAAACAACCGCTAATCCTAAACCAATGGTTATTAACCCTCCGATGTAAATAAATAAATTTCTATAAGTCATAATATATTAATTAAACCAACTCTTAATTTCACTTTTCACGTAGTTTGCAGCCATCTCTGGGCTTACCGCTGGGGGGATAAGAACTGCCTTGGGATCAATGATACAATCGACCACCACCAGCCCTTTAAATCCTTTGATATCATCTAAGGTTTGTTTTAAGGACTCCACACTATCTACTCGATACCCTTCGGCTCCATGAGCTTGAGCTAATACGGCATAATCCGGGTTTATGAATCTCGTACCTGAAGGAACATTTCCGTCGTGAGAGCGCTCTTCGAATTCAATGAAACCATAAGCAGAATTGTTTAGAACGAAACAAACAATACTTCGGTTGTACATTTGAGCAGTAATCAAATCAGGAATACTCATCTGGAATCCGCCATCGCCGGCAATGACATATATGGGGCGCTCATCCTGTGCAAAAGAGGCACCAATGGCTTGACCCAAAGCACCACCTAAGGTAGCGAGGTTAGCAGACCATATAAATCGCTGAGGCGGGCAAATCTTTGCAACATTATTAAACCAAATGGTCGTAGTTCCTGAATCTCCTACAATTATGGCATCCTTTTCAAAATGACCATTTAATTCTTGAATGATTGTTGCGGGATGCAGGTATTTTTTTCTGAGTTTTGGAATGGCTTTGAAATTGAAATCATCGATGTATTTCATCCAATCCTTACGAGCAGATTCAACAAAGGAAGTTGAAGTTTTTTCAACACATTGATTTAAAAATTCAGCCAATACCTCCTTGAGGTCTCCGTGAATAGGATGGGAGACTTGGATATGGGCCGTTAATCTGAAAGCATCGGAATCGACCTTGATAATAGCTGTTTTTGGATAGAATTCTTTCCATGCAAAATTCGAACCCAGAACGATCAATAAATCGCACTTATGCAGGTAGTGGTTGGCCGGATGACTTCCCATTATTCCGATCCCACCGATCAAGTTTTCATAATTATTGTCAACGATATCTTTTGAGCGCGTGGTATGAATCAGCGGCGCTTTTAAAAGCTCGCTCAGTTCCTTTATTTGGTCCCCGCAACCTCTTGCTCCATCGCCAAAAAGAATGGCGGGTTTCTTACTTTTATCAATTCGATCAATGGCTTCTTTCAAGGATCCTTCGAAAGGAATAAGCCTGGACTCACTTTCATGTCGCGCTGTTAGTTCAGGATATTTAATGGCTGCTTGTTTCATTACATCAGAAGGAATCGAGATATGGGCTACTCCGCGATGTTCAAGAGCCATATGAACGGCAATGTGTAAAAGATTCATGAGGTTCTCTACATTACGAGCCTCAGCATTAAAAACCGTAATGTCGTCAAAGAGTTTTAACTGAGAGGATTCTTGAGGCATCCCACTTCCTATTCTTGCGGAATCGACTTGACCTGTTAAAGCCAAAACCGGTACCCGATCTGCAGCAGCATCTGCCAATCCATTTACCAGATTATTTGCTCCTGGGCCTTGGCAGGCGACCGCAACCGATAGATTACCTGTTATTCGGCTTTCCCCACTTGCCATAAAGGCTGCATTGGCCTCATGTCTACAAATTATAAAATCAACCTCGGGGTCTTTTCGGATGCTCTCCATTAACGTATCTATGGTGTCCCCTGGAATTCCAAAAATCCGTTTAACCCCTACGTTTTTAAGGTTTTCGAGTAATTGATCGCTAACAGTCTTCATATCTTAAAGATAAGGAAAATTGACTATTGTTCTATAAGTCAATAAATTGTATCTTAGAGTTTCTTACCCTAACGTTTAAAATCAATCAAATTATGAGAAGCTTAAAGATGTTGAGTATGTTGTTGGCCTTATTTTTAGTAGGGTCTGTATCTGCTCAAAAAAAGAAAAAAAGTAAGAAAGGAACACAACCAAATATTTTGATGATTGTGTCTGATGATACCGGTTGGGGAGATTTCTCTGCTTATGGAGGAGGTCCAAATGCTGGAATCAATGATACAAATATGCAAAGAATGGCAAAAGAAGGAATGCAATTCTGGACCTTTTATGGACAGCCAAGTTGTACGCCAGGTCGTGCTGCAATGCAAACAGGACGTATTCCAAATAGATCGGGGATGACCACTGTAGCCTTTCAAGGACAAGGGGGTGGATTGCCTGCAGCAGAATGGACAATTGCCTCGGTTTTAAAGAAAGCGGGATACAATACCTATTTTTCTGGAAAATGGCACCTTGGAGAAAGTGATTACGCACTTCCAATTGCCCATGGATATGATAAGATGGAAAGCGTTATTCTGTATCATTTAAATGCATATACTTATGCAATGCCGAACTGGCATCCTACAATGACAGCCGAACAAAAGGCTTTTTTCCAAAAAATTACAACAGGAATATTAGAAGGAGAGGCAGGAAGTCCTGCTAAGGAAATTTCTAAAGTGACTGAGGACAATATTGCGGAATTAGATGTGATGATGACAAAGAAGGTTTTGGCACAAATGGAAACTTATGCAAAAGACAAGAAAACACCATTTTTTATGAGTGTAAATTTTGCTAAAAACCACCAACCGAATTTGCCGTCTAAGGATTTTGTGGGAAGTTCTCCAGCAAAGAGTAAATATGCCGATGCAGTACAAGAGTTGGATCACCATGTAGGGCAATTACTCGATAAGGTGGATGAATTGGGAATTGCAGATAACACCTTAATAATATATACTGTTGATAATGGTTCTTGGCAAGATGTATATCCAGATGCAGGGTACACGCCATTTAGAGGAACTAAAGGTACAGATAGAGAAGCAGGTTCCAGAGTTCCAGCATTTATGATGTGGAAAGGGGTTATTGAGCCAGGTAGTGATAATTTTGATATCGTTGGAGGTCTTGATTTCATGCAAACATTTGCAAGTTTAGCAGGTGCCGAATTACCAACAGAAGATAGAGAAGGAGCGCCAATTGTTTTTGATTCCTATGATATGACTCCTTTACTTGATGGTACAGGGAAATCTGAACGTAACGAATGGTTCTATTTTACAGAACGAGAATTAATGCCCGGTGCGATTCGTGTAGGAAGGTATAAGTTTGTATTTAATGTCAGAGGAGATAATGGTGCTGTACCGGGGTCTGATGGTCCAGGCGCTTTGTTAGGATGGACAGGTGCAAGTAAATATGTGGCTACAGTTCCTCAAGTATTTGATTTATGGCAAGACCCTCAAGAACGTTACGATGTGTTTATGACGACCTTTGCGGAAAACACTTGGACAGTTCCGTTTATGGGAGAAGCCATACAAGAGCTGACCGAATCTTATAAGAAAAATCCTCCAAGACCGGTACAGTCTGAAGGATACGCAGGACCGATGTCTATAACCAGGTACTTGGATTTGATGGATATTAATAAAGAATTAAAGAAAGAAGGAGCAGACTTTAAAGTAAAACAATAAGATGTTTAGAATACTTGTTGTCTTATTGCTCCTAGCAGCTTGTAATAAATCAACTGATACTCCAGCACTGCCTTCTTGGGGTGCTGGGGACCATCGGGATCAAATTTTAGCTTTTGTCGATGATATCAGCGATGTAAATTCTCCGAATTTTGTTCCAGCTGAAGATAGAATTGCAGTTTTTGATAATGATGGGACTTTGTGGTGCGAGAAGCCACTTTATCCTCATTTTTTCGTCTTGTTCAATCAAGTAGAAAAAAAGATAAAACTTGATCCAGCTTTAAAAAATCAAGAGCCTTATAAATCGCTGCACAATTTTATAGCCACAAAAGATCCGAGAAGTTTAGCTTATTTTGTTGAGGCGTATGAAAAAGGGGAATTTAACTTTATTGTAGGTCAATTGATGGGGGTCCCCTTTGAAGGAATGAGTCCTGAAGAATTTTCAAAAGAAATGCACTCTTTTTACAATACATGGAAGCACCCGAAGTTCAATACAGATTTAGACGGACTAACCTATCAACCGATGAAGGAATTAGTAAACTTGTTAAAGCAAAATGACTTTAAGGTCTATATCTTTACTGCTGACGAAGGGGCTTTTTTGAAATTATATAGCCAAGAGCTTTATGGTATACTTCCTGAGCACGTCCATGGAACTGATGTTGAAATGAATTATCAAGAGGGTCAATTATTTCGAACAGATCAAGGCCAGTATTTGGATAATTGGGACGCCAAAGCCCGTAAGATATTTCAAATCGTAGGCAAACAACCTATTTTAGCTGCTGGAAATTCAAATGGTGATTTCGAAATGCTTCAATACACCACTACTTCTAATCCATATAACAGTCTATCTATTATGATTCATCATACCGATAGTTTAAGAGAGTTCAAATACGACTCTCATACCGAGCGCGTACTTCCTTATGCGAGAAAGAACGGCTATGTGGTCGTGGATATGGAAAAGGATTGGATAACGATATTCTAAAAGGAGCTTTTTTTCATTTTTACAGAAATTTGATTCTATTGTGCTGATATGTTACACTTTAAGATGTGGGATGCATGTAATTTTGCCCCAGATTTAATCAATAACATATTCATAACACATTCAAAATGAAAAAATTAGTTTTAGCAATGCTCTTAGTAGCACCAATGATTTTGACCTCATGTCAAAAAGATGATGAAACTCCAATGTCAAGCGGAGATGTACCAACAAGTATCTCTGATTTCATGACACAGTACTACCCAGACGCCACTTACAACGTAACAGAAGATACAGAAGATGACGGAAGTATCAGTTACGATGTTGATTTAGACAACGGAATTGAATTAGAATTTGATGCAAACGGATCATTAACTTCAATGGAAGGTGATTCAGAAGATTTAAACATGGACATCTTAAACGAGAACATGACAACTTATGTAGCTTCAAATTATCCAAATCAATCAGTAATTTCTTGGGAAATTGAAGACGATTATCAATTAGTAAAGTTAGATAACGGAGTAGTATTAGTATTTAACACTGATGGAGATTTCGTAGAAGATCGTTTAGACGATGCTGATGATACTGTTGTAGATCCAGCAGACCTTCCTCAAGGAGTTCAAGATTATATCGCAACTAACTTTGGTGAAGAAAGAATTATTTCAGCTTCAACTGATGACAACGAGTATGAAGTAAACTTATCTAACGGATACGAATTAGATTTCGATATGGAAGGTAACATTTCTGGAATCGATGCTGATGATGCGACAATTTCAAATGATTTACTACCAGCTGCAATCGTTGACTACGTAACTACAAACTATCCAGAGCAAGGAATTACTTCTTGGGATTTAGACTTAGAAACTCAGTCTGTTGAATTGACTAATGATGAAGAATTAGTGTTTAACCTTGATGGAGAGTTTCTAAATGTGGACGAAGACTAAATTCAGATTTCAACGACGAAAGAGAACAGAAAATCAAATGCCTGAGGAATTGTTCAACTTTCTACTGATAAATTTTCCAAATGAAGATTATATCGTAGCCAGAAAGCCAGAGGCAATAGTCGTCTACACAGAGACTGACATTCCTTTACAGTTCAATTTATCAGGACAGAGAATATAAAAAAAGCAGCCAGAAGGCTGCTTTTTTGATTTTATTTAAGACTACTTAGTCCAGAGACCTCAGATCGAATACTAAATTCATCTTGGTGCTGAACAATCCATTTATCTTCTTTGGAGACCTTAACCAAGTAGTTTTGGCGTCCAATACAAGAAGACATTACAAAAGTCTTTTCATTACCTAGTGGTCTATTACTTAGGTTATACTCCCCCATATTGAATACATAAGCTTTCTGCTTAGATTTCGGGTTGATTGAAATTAAAAGATATTCTGGTTCTTTTGGGTTAGGACCAACGTAAGTCACGTAGACCTCACGCTTTTTCTCCTTAATAATATCCCCTAATAACTCTTCAGGAATAAAAGTGATGTCTTGCTCACCTTCCAAAAGAAATTTTTCATTAAGATCAAATAAAAGGTCTACCTTTTCCCAAACACTGATTTCAGGATCTTGTACGAATGCCTCTTGAGCAATTCCTTTAACGGGAAACGCTTTATAGGAAACCTCTTGATTGTTCAAAAAAGGCTCTTTTTTGGACTTAATTGCTTGATAATTAATAAAAGCCTCAGGGCTTTCATCTCCCACGTAAACTATTTCTCGGTTTAGGTCCGAAAGTTTAACTGTTTGGGCATTTAGTGATAATAGGGGTAAGAAAAACAATAGTGTGAATAAAATTCTCATAATATTTGGTTTTTCTTGAGCAACGAAGATAGACAAAAAAAAATACCTACAAAATGGTAGTTAAACCAATTTGTAGGTATATGCAAAATATCCGTTGAAATTAAGCAGCTTGACCTTGCAAAGAAACGAGTTCAAATTTCAAATTAAGTTGAAATTTAGTTCCTTTATTATTGGTTTTTAACTCTTCAAGTTGTGAACTCAGCTCATTTAAATAGTTGATTTTTTCATGATTTGACTCACTTGTATTATCGTGAATCCAGCTGCTGAGGTCCTCTATTTTGTAAAGATTAAGAGCTTTTGAAATAATTGTTTGTAAAAGTTCTTGGGTTTGTTCAATACTGAAATCGTCTTTGATTAATTGTGTTGCCATGTTTTTGTTTTTTTTTTCAAAGGTCATAAAGTTGATTCATATATTTTTATTTATATATTTAATATAATCTATAAAAAGATTTAATGAACTATACTCTACATCAACTCAAAATTCTCATTGAAGTTGCCAGACAAAAAAGCGTCACCAAAGCTTCAGAAGAACTCCATATGACTCAACCTGCGGTCTCTATTCAGCTAAGGAATTTTCAAGACCAGTTCGATATTCCTTTGTTTGAGGTTATTGGTAAGAGATTATTCATCACAGATTTCGGTAACTCTGTTGTAAGTATCGCTCAAAGAATAATCAATGAAGCTGAGAACATTCGTTATATGAGTACGGAATTTAAAGGCTTGTATCGAGGAAAACTCAAAATATCCTCTGTATCAACCGGAAAATATGTTATTCCTTATTTTTTAAATGAATTTCTTTCCATGCATCCCGGAATAGATTTGGAACTGGATGTATCGAATAAAAAGAACGTGATCGATCAGCTGAAAAACAATCAAATAGATTTTGCACTAGTATCCGTTCCTCCTGAGGGAATTTCAACTGATGAAGTACTATTGATGGACAATGAATTGTATTTAATTTCAAATCAACCAGAGATTAATCCCAATGCTCCTATTATAAAAAGAGAACTCGGGTCTGCCACGCGAACGGCCATGGAATCCTACTTTAAAAACACAAAAGCCGGAGTCAAATCCTTACAATTAACCTCTAATGAAGCTGTAAAGCAAGCGGTAATCGCAGGATTGGGAAATAGTATACTTCCTCTAATAGGAATTAGAAACGAGATAAATACGAAGCAGTTGTATATTATTCCTTCAAAAGGATTGCCCATTAGAACGTCATGGAGACTAATTTGGCGTAAAGAAAAAAAATTGAGTCCTATCGCAAGAGCTTATTTGGAATTTGTTTCAGAAAACAAAAAGGCGATAGAAAAAAAGTATTTTGGGGAATTAAAAAACCCACTCTAAAAAGAGTGGGTTGAGTTTTTTTTAGAATCTATAAGTAACACCTAATTTATATACGGCATTTTTCATATCGATATCGGAAGGGTTAATACTCACATCCAATCCGTCAGTTGAAACACTAGTGTCATAAACATTAGTCATTCCTAAGTCAAATCCACCTTCAACCTCAAGCTTACTGATTTTAACACCAACACCGAAAACTAATCCAGCATCAAAAGAGTTAAGACTGTCTGCGAAATCTACTGGGTCAGCAGGCAAATCTCCACCGTTAGCCACTTCAATAACTTCAGTAGCTGTACTAATTTGGCCAGCAACATAAGCTCCAGCCTTCAAATAAATTAATGGTATAAGATTAAATCTCAAAGCAACCGGAACTTGAAGATAGTCCATATCTACATTAGACGTTATTGCTTCATAAGTAGGGTCATCTAGGGTAAGTTGGGATCCAACTGTTGTCCAATATGCACCTACCTCCACACCAATAGGTCCTAGCCCAAGGTTGTAGTTCAGTCCTATATGGTATCCCGTTTGTGAGTTTGATGCAGCTGCAACGAATTCATCATTTAATTTTAAGTCTGAAAAATTGACTCCCGCACGAATACCTAATTGTGCAAAAGCAGTAGTCACAGCAAAAACAAAAATGATTAAAAAGCTTAATTGTTTTTTCATGGTGTAATAAGGATTTGGTTATTATTCAATATCAAAAATAAGGATAATTGTAAAGCGAAGTATCCCCTTTTCAGGTCAATTTACGCCACCCCTCTTTTTTATAGGCACGTCCCCATGAAATCTTCCTGCCACATTTCAGTGTTAATTGCTCCGCATCAAATGCCACCACATAATTTTTATTAATTAGAAACGACCTGTGTATACGGATAAAATTTTCTGGTAATTCCGCACCTAGGGCTCCAAGTTTTTGTCTAGTTTCTAATGACTCCCCATCTTTTAAATACACCCAGACACGAGAATTCAAACTTTCTAAATATTCTAAATTATCAGATTCGATACTGATTCTTTTTCGGTTTGAAATAATTTCAATGTTCTTGTTTTCTGCTGGAGCAGGTCTGCGAAGAAAAAACACGGAAATCGCTACCAAGAGATAGAGAATTCCTGAGAGTAAGATAAGATCCTTGACCGATGGCGCCAATCCACTGAATTCAAAATTGGCCATATACATCAGAGCACCAAGAATTACCCACATTTGCACGTACAAAGACCCTATAAATAAATAAGTCAAATACAGCCCAAACTTAAAGTAGGCCCCTTGATTGTAGAATTTAGGAATCAATAGATTGTTTATGGTGTAGGCCAAAACCAATACTATCGGAAACAAGCAAGTCACCACAAAAAGGCCTCCAAATGGATTTTTCCAAGAACGTCCAAACAAAACACTCAAGATAACTAAAACGGCAATCCAGTAAGCAATAACTTTTCTATTCATAAGGCTAATAAAGGAAGAAAATCCGCTCAAGACAAGAAAATGAACTAAACAACAGCTCAACATCTTTAAACGACATGTAAAAAACCTTAGGCTTGACCTAGTTTAGTAACAGTTAATTTTTAAATTTAAATTATGATGAATTTATTTTATGAAGGAGGGCCATTATTTATGAGCCTACTCACAATTAGTTTTGCAAGCGGAATTTATTTTGCAATTAAAAGGAAGGATGATTTAGTAGCATCAATTTCACTATTCTCCATGGTCCTTGGAGTTTTTGCTCAATTGATCGGCCTTTACTCTGCATTTTTAGCCCTTGGGGACATGTCAAACATAAGCCCCCAAATGTTATATGGAGGCTTAAGAATTTCAATGATTTCCACCTTATATGGAATTCTAATTTTTATCCTTTTAAGGGGATATTTGATTGTGACTAAAGCGCTAAAGAAAACTCCTTAGTCTCAAAATCCCAATACATAATCAAGGAGTCATTAAATGTTATTTTCATAACACCCATGATGACTTCTTGTTTTACTTTATTAAAAAACAAGGGTTCTTGGCTGGATAATTTTAAGGAAACTTCGTCTTTTGCCCATTGACTATCTGTATTTAAGCGCCATGAGGCTTCATCAATTCTTGTGCGATTGTATTCCTTGGTGAATTCAAGCGGACTGTCATCGGATTTGGTAATTTTACCTTGCTCAAAAACAATTCTATAGGTTGGATATTGAGAATCTTCAATATAACCTTGATTGGTCATTGTGCGAGTCCCTTCTAGGAGTGTGTCGTTCATCAAAAAGTTATCAAAAGTCATGGTTTGAATACTTTCTGGCATATAAAAGTAATCCGATGAAACGATTTGAATTATTCCTTTAAAAGTGACATTTTCATAAGGGCTATACCCTTCTCCGAAATCAATTGTTGTAGTCATTGGAAAGCTTGTTCCACTAACACTAATTTCATATCCTAGATCACCTTTAAATTGACTGTTTTCAAGTGCCGTTTCACTAAAAGTATCAAGGATGTTTAGCAAATTATCCATGGATAAAACCTCCATTGAAACTTCGCTAGATTGGGTTTCATCTCCTGGAAGATCTGTTTCTTCACAACTGATAATAATCAAAATTAAAAAAGCGTAACGCAGTAAATTTTTCATAATCTTTAGGGGTTTTGGTTTTAAATAAAATTACAAAGAATCGGTTAATAAAATCTCGCTTAAAACAGTGAAATATTTATCCCCCAATCGAGTTTGTTTTTTTTGTATATTTATACCTTCCTCCCTCTTTAATATTAATTAAACTATTTAGAATGAAAAATTTTAAAATTTTATTGTTGCTTGTTTTGTCATTTGGAGTTCTCAATTCCTACGCTCAGGAAAAACCCAAAAAAGCATCAGCCACCACAAAAAAAATGAATCAAGTGCTCTATGATTCCTATCCGTTTAAGGACAATACCAGTTTTGAAGAAGCGCAAAAAGGATTTATTGCGCCCTTACCTAATGAGGGAATCGTCAAAGACGCCAATGGAAAGGTAGTTTGGGATGTAAAAAGATTCAAAGCTTTCATAAAAGAGGGTAAAAAATCTCCATCAACGGTAAATCCGAGTTTATGGAGACAAAGTGAATTATTGATGTATACTGGACTTTTTGAAGTGGTTCCCGGAGTCTATCAAGTTCGTGGAGCTGATTTATCAAATATGACGATTGTCGAAGCTGAAGGAGGGATACACATTTATGATCCATTAATTTCAGCAGAAACTGCAAAGTATGCTTTAGATTTATACTATGAGCATCGTCCGAAAACGCCTGTTACAGCAGTGTTTTTTACCCATTCACATGTGGATCACTTTGGAGGGGTTGCCGGGGTTGCTTCCCAAGAGGATGTTGCAAGCGGAAAGATTAAAGTTTATGCACCAGAAGGGTTTTTGGACCATGCTATTGAAGAGAATGTATATGCTGGTATTGCTATGAGTAGACGCGCTAGTTACATGTACGGAAATGTGTTAGAGCCGAATGCTCAAGGACAAGTAGGAGCTGGATTAGGAATTACCACCTCAACAGGTACAGTTGGTGTTTTTGCCCCAACAAATATTATTTCTGAGACCGGTTATAAAGAAGTTATTGATGGACTTGAATACGAGTTTGTAATGGCCCCAGGTTCTGAGGCACCTTCTGAAATGATGTGGTATTTACCAAAATATAAATTAATCAATACGGCTGAAGACGCCGTACACACCATGCACAATCTATATACGCTTCGCGGTGCAAAAACACGTGATGCTTCAGTATGGCCAAAATATTTAAATCAAGTATTGCAATCCTTTGGCTCAGAAGCTGAGGTTGCTGCAGGAATGCACCATTGGCCAGTTTGGGGTAATGAGCGTGTAAATGGTCATATCAAATCTCAAAGAGATACTTATAAATACATGCATGATCAAACCTTGCATCATGCAAATATGGGAGCTACTATGAATGAACTTCCTGCATTGATTGATATGCCAGAGAGTTTAGTAAATCAATGGGGGACTCATGGTTATTATGGGTCAAAAAGTCATAATGTCCGAGCAGTTTATAATTACTATTTAGGATATTTTGACGGAAATCCCGCACATTTAAATCCACTACCACCGGCAGAAGTAGCTGTTAAATATGTAGCAGCAATGGGAGGTGCTGATAAAGTAATGGAAGCAGGTAAAGCTGCATATGAAGCAGGTGAATACCGCTGGGGTGCTGAGCTAGTAAATCATTTAGTTTTTGCTGATCCTGATAATCAAGAGGCAAAAAATTTACAAGCTGATTTACTGGAGCAAATGGGTTATCAAGCTGAAAGTGGACCTTGGAGAAACTTTTATTTAGCAGGAGCTTATGAATTGAGAAATGGAATACAAAAAAGTGCTGCTCCTCAAACCAGCAGTCCTCAGATCATCTCAAACATGTCTATGGAACTCATTTTTGGTTATATGGGAATTCAACTGGATGCAAAAAAGGCAGACGGCAAAAAAATCACCCTGAATTGGATACTTACTGATGTGAATGAAAAATATACTCAGTTTTTGGAGAATTCAGTACTGAACTTTTGGCCAGATTCTGAAGACCCAGAAGCTGATGCAACCGTTATTTTGACTCGTGAAACCCTTAATGGATTTTTGTTGGGTGAAGTTAAATTGGAGGATGCAATCAAATCTGGGAAGGTTCAGATCAAGGGAGACCAAGAACAATTTATGACGGTTCTAGGTTGTTTGGATAACTTAAATTCGTATATCTTCTTTGATATCGTAACTCCTTAATCGATATAAACAAAATAGAAGCCCCCTGACTTTGTTGTTAGGGGGTTTTTTGTAACAACGAATATGAAAATATTTAAGCTCTACTTTTCTCTAGTGTTCCTTTTAGCATCTATTAATTTAAAAGCCCAGATGCAAGAAGAAATAAAAAAGAGTTTCTACTTGTCTTTGGACACTCGCTTTGATTATACCTATCAAACTTTTGAAAGTAATGTCGCTGCAAAAAAATCCTTGGAACGTTTCGAATTCTCTGATTTCATCTTGGAAACAGGGATGCATTTTTCAGAGCAAATTTCCATGGTGTTTCGTTATGTTCCATATGACGGAAAAAGGGATGTAGATGGTCTAAGTGACAATTTTCAATACGCTTATATCAATTTAGAAAGTAAGAATAAACACTGGAATCTTTCCTTAGGGAAGTTCTTTATGCAAGTTGGTACAGCAGAGCAATTTTATGACCCCAACGATGTTTTCAATTACTCAATTGTGTCCAATAATTTAGGGGTGTTTAAAACAGGAGTATCCTTGACTTACAGAACAGAATCCAAGCAGCTTTTTAGTTTTCAGGTAGTTAATTCTTCTGTAGAGGAGGACAGTTTCCGTCAAAAATTTGAATACAACATAAATTATTACGGGTATCTTTTGGAGGGTAAAATTGCTCCCTTGGTGAGTTTTACAAGCATTCCTGAAATTGGGGCTTATTCAGTCAATGCGGGAATCATGTGGAATTTTCATCCATTGCATGTGGATACTGATTACGCGATGGCATACAAAATGCCTAATTTCTATGATGGTATTTATTACCAATCCCTTCCAATCCGAGTATCCTGGAACGGGCGTCATTTCAGACCCTTTGTAAAATATATTGCAAACAGTATGAAATCAGATTCTGACAGCACCCAGATCATAGTTGATGGCAACCCTATTGAACTATCCACCTATAACTACAGGGTTTGGGAAGGAGGTTTGCAATATTATCCTATTCCGAACAAAAACCTTCGATTTCATATAGCTGCTAGTTATTCTGATGATTATAGCATCGATGTTCTTGTCCCGGAGCTAGACCCCATAAACACTAGGGGGCATTATACCGCGGATTTTCAAATTTATGTTGGAGTGAGAATTGGAGTGAATTTCTTAAAAGGAATTAAGTCGATTCAATAAGTGGAAAAATTTTTCTAAACCGCTGAGGTAAAGGATCGGTCAATGTCATTTTTTCTTGAGTGAATGGATGAATAAAAGATAAGGAATCCGCATGAAGATAAAGCCCCTTTCCTTTGAGAAGCAGCCCTTCAGAACTATAATTTTTATCTCCTAAAATTGGATGGCCATTTTGAGCTAAATGCTTTCTAATTTGATGTCTTCTACCGGTTTCTGGAACTACTTGTAATAGGCTCAATTCCCCAAATCGGTCTGATTCAACACTGGACAACTTAATATAATGAGTTCGTGCGCCTTTATCGTCAATATCTTGATCAAAATCCCCTTCCTGATCCAAATTACCTATAGCAATTGCATAGTAACTCTTTTTGAATTTTTTCTCTTCAAACATTTTATTTAGGACCCGTATACTTTCAGAAGTTTTTCCAATTAACAACAATCCAGTTGTCGGATAATCTAAACGGTGTACCGGCTGATATCCCTGTGGCAATGCATTTTTAACGGTCTTAAAATGATTTCCACTAACTCGAAGGCCCGCAGGTTTGTGAATCGCCAATAAATAGTCATCTTCAAAGATGACTTCAAGCTCAAGGTGAAACTTTTTAAAGGCTTTACTCATATTTGGGTCTGAAATTAAGCCAATTTCTTCTCCACCGTATATAAAAGTCGCCGAACTAGCCACCTTGCCATTGACAAAAACGAGTTTTTTTTTCAAGGCCTTTTTAAGGGAGGATTTGGTCGGACATTCCATAAAAATCCCAACTGCGTACTCTTGAATCCTCATAGGAGAATTTAGTTTCTTTGCACTATGGGTTTTTAAAAAGTTCCTCATTTATTAAAGGTAAGAACAATATGTTACAAAAAGCCCATCGCCTCGTCTTAAGAGTGATGAAAAAGAACCAAACTGATCTATTCTTGTTATGATTATTTCGAGCATATTCGAAGCTCACCCACTTCCATGGTTGTATTTTACTACCTTTTCTGTACTTTCCTAACGACCTGGCGATTTCTTAAATTAGGCTGACTAAAAAGTCACATTAAATTCTTTCACCACACAATAACCAGAGGAATTACCTATTTCATTACCAAACTCAATAGAGGCGATATATGAAGTACTAGGAACAATCTCTTGAGAAACTAAATACGCTAAAAGTTCATCAATATCAACTTCACCTTGTTGTCTGTCTTCTTTTCTAACAAAAGCTAAATAAGTCCAATTTGACCCTGCTGGCTCCCAATCTGGCTCTCCTTTATAAAAGTCATAACTTCCATTGCTTGTGTTGACAGTATCGACATAATCTCCAAAAGGCTGAAGCACGTTTTTTTCCTCCCAAATCATGAATTCAAATTGAATATTTTGGGCTGTTATTTGATTAGACGAATTTATCCAAATATCAAAAGCCAAATTATAATCACCATCATTTCTATAAACCTCTACATCGTAATTTACTTTTAAGGTATTGATTTCATCAATACGTCTAGGCAATACGGAGTTAGTTGAAGCTTGATGAAAAGGTTTCCAACCATAAATAATTTGAGGATAGGCATTTACCCCACGAGCATCATCTGGAAAATCCCATTCCCAACCGAAAACTTCATTATTTAAATAAACACATTGATCAAAACTTCCAGGAGTTAAATTTGTGGAATTCCACATATTATTTTCAATACTAAGTTCTCCGAGATTAATCAAACCAAAATTGTCACAAGACACCTCTGTATATGCAGTAAAAAGACTTAAGCCATCTTGATCCAATGGAGAAAGAATTTCATATTGATTCTTAGTATTTTCATCTTCAGAAGTAATTGTAAATGAACTGACACCCTCTTGAATCTCCAGTGCATCTCCAACTTGGATTGAGGATGATGCAAACGCGCTAATTTCTATAGACTCCACCTGCATACTCCCTTTTGTATAGTAGGCCAATTCATGATCAAGAATAATTTGATTCCCTTGAATTTGTCCCACCAAAACCTCGTTGAGATAACTAAAACTAATCTGAAACAGTTCCGCCTCATCGGATCGATTTTCGGCTGTTGTAGGATGAGAATCACAACCTATACCAATAAAAGCAAGCACAAAAACACACAAAAATATCCTCATATTCAAATATAAGTCTGATTTGTAACAAAAACCAACTAGACACCCCTCAAATAAGAAAGATGTCTAGTTTTTTGATTAT
>JBMYVY010000006.1:0-120380 GCA_049606855.1 Flavobacteriaceae bacterium
CAGGCAGGTTGCTCATTGCAACTTCCACAGGGTAGGTTACAAATTGTTCAATATCCTCTGTACCTAAATTGGGGGCTTGCGTAATGACTTGAACTTGGTTATTGGTAATATCTGGAACAGCATCTATTGGTACTTGGGTCATACTCCAAATACCTGCTCCAACAATGGTAAGCGTTAGCAAACCAATAATGAATTTGTTATTGATTGAAAAATCAATGATTTTATTAATCATAGAAAATGTATTAATTCAGTTGAAAACTTGCGGTGCGAATAGGTGCAACGCTTTTATAGAGCAATGCTTACTTTGAGAAGCATCACGTTAGGATATAGCTATCCTTAAAAAAAACTGAATTATACTTTTGGGGGTTGGAAAAGTGATTCCAAATATCTAGAAGTGAAGTTTACTTGATGTAAATTATACTGTTTTTTCTCTTCAAATTTTAGTCGATTGGTTAAAGCCAAATTATTGTTCGCAATAATTAATACCAAAGGGTGACAACACTGATTATGTGAATGGACTGGTGTATTCTCCTTATCTGGGTTATGATGATGCTCTTCATTTTTAGCATCGCTCTCAATGTAATCTTCAACTACATATTCAAAGAAAGAGTCTCCATAAACTTTATGGTCTTGATAATGGGTAATTACATTTGAAATTTCTTTAATTGGACCACAAAAGTCCATATCTATGCTTATCCCTTGAAAAAAGAATAAAATAGACATTGATATGGAAACGAATATTTTCATATAATTTAGACAAATATACAAATTATTGAATGCAATGGTTGTGCAAAAGATAATGAGTTATTTTTTACAAAAACCATAATTTGTTTTTTGCATCCTCTTGCCCCAAAAACCTATTATCTGTAAATAGCACTTGAAATACTGCTGTTTTAACCTCTTTACGGTTAACAAAGGTTTCACCTAATTCCACACCAAAACGGTGCTCTAAAAACTCATAAAGAGTACCACTCACCACAAGATTTATATACTGGCTAAACTCATTATTCATAAGGATTTTATCAATATCTCCTAACATAATGTAAGAATCAGTATCGTGTACTTTGATATGTGATATATTCAATCTATCATCAATCCTACCATCAACCTCATAATAATTATCATTTATATTATTAAAAGAAGAAATTAATGGGGGGTGAACCTTTAACAAAAGATCAGTTAAGAAAATATGTTTCAGATGGTGATAAATGGATAAAAACATTAGGACGGTTAAATCCAGAATTTTCAAATAGCTATGATGATGCTTTATTAATTGGTAAGAATTTAAATGAAAAAGATGTTCAAAATTTATATTTTGGACAACTAGAACACACTACATATATTGATATAACTGAATGGTTTATTGAGTTTGTAGAGTTATGTTATAAAGTAGCAGATAAAAATATTAAAAACGACTTTGATGAACAGTTTATCGAAGATGTTTTGGATTTTGTGGATAATATAAAAAACAATGGTAGAGAAACTACTTCAGGTGTAAAACTGATTTTTAGAGAAAATTCTGGAAAATTTATTTTTTAAAAAACTTGAGTTTTTACAAAAAATCCAGAAAAATATTCGCTCAGGTCATTGCCCCCCTCTACAGATACCAAAAAAAGAGGTATTTAAGGGGGGATACGGCAGGGAGTGCTGCAGGGAGGTCCCCCACGGTATGATCCTTCACCAATTTTAGTCGGCAAAATCCATTAATCACAATAATAGCGTACACTTTAATTTATGAGTGTTTTGATAGCGATAAAATATAGGTTTTATGCTGCATGAGGGGTGTGGCTGCTATAATTTTAGGGTATAGATAGGTAAACCTTAAAATTATGAGTATTTCAATATTATATACAAGAGTTTCGAGTGTAGATCAGAAAACGGATCGACAAAGAGTAAAAGAGGATGAATTTGATAAAGTTATCGAAGATAAATGTTCGGGAGCCATTCCAATTTTTGAAAGACCCGAGGGTTCAACCCTAAAAACCCTTATAGATCGACAATTGATCAAGTCAATTTCTGTTTGGCAAATTGATCGTTGCGGTCGTGACCTTAGAGATATTATAAATTTTATTCATTACACCACTGAGAGAGGAATCCCTGTAAATTTTTTATCGCAAGGTCTATGCACACTCAATGAAGACAAAGAGGAAAATCCGATCTCTAAAATGATAATCTCAATTCTTGGAGTGGTTGCTGAAATGGAACGAAAACTTTCAAAAGAACGTCAACGTGAGGGTATTGAGTTGGCTAAATTAGATCCAACAAAATATCTTGGAAGAAAACCAGGTTCTAACGAAGATCCAATTAAGTTTTTATCAAAACCACAAAATAAAAAGGCGTTAGACTTACTAAGAAAGGGATATAAAAACATTGAGGTTGCTAAGATCACGGAGCTTCATGTGAATACCATCACTAAAGTTAAACGACATTTATAATGGATACCTTTTTTACTATTTACTTTATTGTTGTTGGGGTATTATTCACTCTAAACCTGATATCTGTGCTAATTAAATTCTTCATTACTGAAGGTGAAGACTGGCAATTTCAGTTGGCAGAGGATGTATTGAACTGGTGCCTTCATCTTTATCCAATACGTAAACAAAAACCACTACTGACTTTAGTTGAGGGTAAATCTCATCTTGCGGGAGAGTATTGTTTCTACAATAACACAATTACCATCTACAGGAACAACAATGTAATACGCAGAGAACTAATCAATACTGTTATCCATGAGTATTTTCATTATTACCTGATTACATCAGAGTCAAAATCAAAACTCTACCATGATCAATTGGAACAATTCTCATTAACGCAACACCCACAGGAAATTCTATGTAACACCATGGGTGAAACCCTCACAAAGGTCTATTTGAAAAATAATTAAAAACTGTGGTTAGTTCACAAACGGCACAATACCCCAACAGTCATTGTGCCAATTAGATTGCAAACCAAATCCTGATTCATCATATCAATACCTAAACTTAAGATCATAAGAACTAAAGTTCATCGATCAATTCCAGAATCTCTTTTTTACGACAAGATTTATCATTAATTCTAAACAGAGAACGATTAATCGATTCTCTTATAAATTGTGATTTGGATTTTTTCTCTTTTACTAATGTTTCCAAAAGTGTAATGTATTGATTGGGAGTTAGCCGCAGTGAAATCATAACGTCTTTTTTCATATCTGAATAGGTTTAATAATAAATAGTGTATTACACTGAAAAACTTCCTTAAGAATTTTAGGAAGTAAAAAATTATTAAAAATAATTTGGAATTTACATATGTCATTTTATATATTTGCCCTATGAAACATTCAAAATTTGTAAATCTCGATTACCAAAGTCTAACTGACTTGTTTAAGATTAATAAATCAAAAAAGTTAACCAAGATCGAGGTTAAGATGAAAGATGACGTCAAAAAAAATGATCATCTTAATTCAGGTTTTAAATCTGATTTTGACGAACTTGAAGATAAATTGCAAAAGGTTTTATCCTATTTGGATGAGAACAAAGAGGTTTTCAGTCGATTAGATGAATTAGTTAAAGATTTTGAGCAGCATCAGGTACTAATGAACCCTACTATTCATGTTGCGAGGACAAAAGACAAAAAAACTGAAATTGAATATTTCACAGCTAAGACATTTTTTCCGTTAACAGGTGGCAAAAGGAAAGAAGTGAAAATTCATTTGGGACGTGCGGAAAATTACAATTTTAATACACAAAATAAACAAGCTAAAATAGACGCTATTATAAAAATGAGACAAACAATCTCGAGAAGAATAAGAGAAGGAAGTTTATAATTTTTTTATTCAAAAACTATGTCAAATATATAAAACACCCTATTATGAAAACAGAAATTTCCCCATTAAAATTAAGTGTCCATGACAGTATTATTGCCATGAAATTAAACGTAGACCATTCATCGATGGAAGCATCATTAGATGAATTTGGTTTTAAAGATCCAATAAAAGTTGTTCGTAACGAAGATGAATATCAAATATGGGACGGGTATTGACGCTGGATGGCAGCGCAGTCATTGGGATTTAAACAAGTTCCAGTAGTAATTAGTGATCCACAAAACGTAATGTTAGAATCAATTTTATCAAATTCGACTCAAGAAAGAACTGCTGTTGAAATAGTTTCGTCTATAAAGTGTGTTTTGGATGAATTAGGAAACTCACAAGGTAAAAAGAGGGAATTAATAAATGGTTTAACGGAGGAAGATTTAAAAGATCGTTATACCATGGTATCAAAAATATTAGGTTTAAATCTGTCCTCAGTACAACTCCGAAAATACATCACAATAGACGACTTTGACAACGACCCATCGAATCCATTAACTGAGTCATTAATAGATAAAATTGATCTTGGTACTTTGTCAGTTTCCAGAGCTGATAATATTATTAAACGTATCAAAGAAGAAAGTAAATTAAATAATGATTTAGATACTCAACTTAAGTGTCCTATTATTTCAAATGACTACGAGATATACAATATGGATAATAAAAAAGCATACACCAAAATTGAAGACAATTCAATAGATCTATTGTATTTCTCTCCAGATTATTTGGGTATTAAAAACTATCGAAATGTTCCAAAAGAAGATCAAGTAGGTGCCTTGGGTTTAAATGATTACATAGATGAGTTGGTTAATCAAACTTTACATTTTATAAAGTGGAAATTAAAAGACACGGGAGTTTGTGTAATTAACGTTGACGATGTAATAATTGATAATCAATCTCAAGCAATTCCACAGCGAATTACATTAAAAATGATATCTGAAGGGGTTAAATTTATACAGGAGGTTAAATGGGAAAAATCTAATCCAATTCCATTGTCAAATTTTAAGGGTTTTCAACCCTCAACGGAGTCTATTCTAATTTTTGTAAAGGATGAAAAGAAATTTATTTGGAACGAATACAGAAATCTAAATTTAGAGGATCAAATAATTTTAAAACAAACGATGAATAAAACTTACGTTGATAGTCCAAATAAGAGAATGGTTGATGTTCTAAATGGTGAATTGGTGTATGACTTTTTTAAAACTTCAGTTTTTCAAAATAGTGAATTCAAAGATATTGATCCAAACTATAAACATCAAGCGCCACAAAATGAAAAAATACCATTATTTTTCATTCTATTTTTCACTAAACCAGGGATGAAAGTTTGTGATTTATATGGTGGAAGTGGAACAACTGGTGCAGCAGCTCTTAAAACGGCAGATCAGCGGTAATGTTTGATTTAGATCCAGTTAATACAGAATTTATGGAAAAGAGATTTAAAATCATTACCGAAGGTAAATCTAAAAATAAAGTAATCAATGAAAACATTTTTTTTGATTAAAAAACTATGTCAATTATATAAATTAACTTAATATGAAATTAACTATTCCGAGTTCGATAATTGAGGTGAATTTGAGTCAATATGTAACAGGAAGATCTCAGCGCAACAAATCTATGTGTGATGCCGCTTATTTTGTCGTGTCTTTATTAACTCCTCCAATTTATAATTCAAAAGACTATCAATATTTGAAGGGTTTTAAACCTCTGTCAAGTAAAGATTTGAATAGAATGACTCGTAATAGATTTAACGAGGTTAAAACCATCCTTATGGACTCAAATTTAACCAAAAATGGTTCTATTCTTTTGTCAGATAATACATCTATCGCGGGAATTAAACATACTGGGTATAAACTTAATCAATGGGTACTCGAGCAAACTGATTTTGTTGAAGTTGAAATTGACAATAAGTATGACACTCGAAAAGAAAAACTCAAATATGAATGGGAGTCAGAGATGAAATGTTTTGAAGATAGATACATTCACATCAAAGAGGCTATGGATCAATTTCAAATTACCATAGATGCAGCAGCTGCTGAAACTTACCTGAAAGAATTGAAAAAAAGGGTGTTGTCAAAGGTGATAAAGAAGAATAAAACTCAAGTGAAGAAATACTTCAAAAAATTACATAAAGTAATTGAGAATATCGAAAAGGGAGAATTCAATTATTCTGTTTCGATGAGCAATCATAGAGTCAATTCGGTATTCACTTCGATGAAGAGAGAATTAAGATATTTTCTAAGAACAAATGGAGAATCTATGATTGAAGTGGATATAAGTACCTCGCATCCATTTACCCTTGCAACCATTCTCACAGAGAATTTTTTTAAGGAGACTAACCATGGTTACAATCTTCATTCTCTATTCCCTCAATTATATAAGTCTTTAGAGTACTTGTGTGAATCTATAGAGTATCAAAATTATGTAGAGAAGTTTGTTAAATATATGATAGTAGAGTCTAATGTTATTAATGATAACTATATAGAATACAATACATATAAAGGGGATTTATTAACTAATATAAAATATCCTATACTGGATACATTCATATCATATATGTGTGGCAGGTTTTGGAGAAAAAAAGGAATCCAAAAATATCGGTCATTGAACTTCAAAAAAGACATTTATGAGTCAATAGGAAAGAATATTGGGATGACTCGTGAGAAGGTAAAAGATCAATTTCAACTCTACATTAATTTTTCTGACAAGAACAGAAGAGTCAATGTAGAACTCATCAAACATTTGGAAAAACAATTTAACGAAGTAAGTAAACTTGTTCAGTTCATTTCCAATACAAAACACTTGAAAAATCCATTCTCATATCTAATTCAAAGATGTGAGTCCTATCTGTTTTTGAGGCATGGTTGTCTGGAATTGAGTAAAAATAATATCCCCTATATCACCATCCACGATAGTGTATTGTGTCAAAAAGAAAATAGGTATGGAGTTCAATATCTGTTAACTGATTCAATAAGTAAACAAACGGGATTAACTCCTGGAATCAAATTCAAAGAATTAGAGGATCCTTTTCCATCATTGGATGAAGCAGCAGCAGATATAGCTGAATCAATTAGTTCAAAAAACAAAAAAACTAAAACATCAAAATCATTTTAAGGCAATGAATAAGACAGAGTCTAAAAAAATAATCTCGTTAGAGCTGAATGGTATTTCTAACGAAGATATAGCGCGTATCCAGTTATTATTGGAGAAATTAGCAATTATTGAATACGAAACCTATAAAGAAGCGGTATAATGAGAACAATAATCTATAAAAGGGTATCAACTGATGATCAGGCAGATCGAGGGTTCTCTTTACAACATCAAGAGACTGTATTAAAACAATTCTGTTCGATCAATAACTATCCAATTGTAGATGTTTATACTGAAGACTACTCTGGTAAAGATTTTAATCGACCCGAATGGAACAAAATTATATCGTACCTCAAAAAGAATAAAGGTAAGGTTGATCAGATCTTATGTTTAAGGTGGGATCGTTGGTCAAGAAATCAATATTTGGCTCTAAAAGAGATAAAGACTTTAGATAAATTAGGAGTACTAATTTCTACTGTAGAACAACCCATCGACCTATCAAGTCCTGATTCTAAGGTCCTTCTCAGTATATATTTAACCCTTCCAGAAGTAGAGAATGATAAAAATTCAATCAGAACCATTGAAGGATCAAGAAGAGCAAGAATAGAAGGTTGCTGGACAGGTTCTGCTCCAAGAGGATACAGTAATTGTCGTGTTGAAGGTAAATCAACTCTTGAACCAAATGAAGCTGCACCATATATAAAAGAATGTTTTGAACGGATGGTGCTCGGGGTTTATTCTGCTAATGAAGTTAGAAAATATATCAATGAACAGAAATATCCTTACAAGGGTAAATCCTTCAATATCACCAAACAAACATTTTATAATATCATTAGGAATGTTGTTTATACAGGAAAAATCAGGGTAAAAGAGTACAAAAAAGAAGGGGAGCAGATTGTTATAGGATTACACCCACCAATTGTTTCAGACGACCTTTTTAAGAGGGCTAATGACTACTTAGATGGTAGGGTTAGAAATTTCGATTTTAAGTCTGATAAAACTGATTTATACCCATTGAAAGGGTTTATGAAATGTTCCGAACACGGTAGAACCATCACCGCATATAAGTGTCAAAGTGGTAACAAAAACTGGTATCATTACTATCTGTGTACCAAACCACGTTGCCAAAGATATAGAGTGGATTGGGCACATGAACAAATAAAAAAGTTATTAGATACAATTTCATTCACTGCTGGTATGGTAAAAGTTTATAAATCTCAACTCGAGTCACTAATTGACCGAGACGATGTAACAAGAAAAACCGAAATTAAAAGAATTCAGGCTGAGATTGAAAAGTTTGTGACGCGACAAACCAACTTGCAAAACTTATTTCTTGACGGAGATATCACCTCTTCTGATTACAACGAAATGAAGAGTAGAATCGAGTCTGAGTTAAGTGATAAACAGGTTAAGTTGGAACGGTTGAAGTCCACGAAGAGTCCATTTAAAGTGTATTTGAATAAAACTCTCCCAATGATTGAAAACCTAAGTCATTATTGGGATAAGGCAGATGGAAAAACCAAAAAGAAGATTCTTGGTTGCATCTTTACTGAAAAATTCGAAAATTTCGATTTTGAGAGTTGCAACAACATTTTCACTCCAGAAATTAAGTCTATTATGTTGGCCAGCAAGGTTTTACGGAGGAATAAAAATAAAAAGGAGGTCAAAAATGACCTCCTGTCTATGATGGCTCCCCCTCAAGGACTCGAACCTTGGACCCTCTGATTAACAGTCAGATGCTCTAACCAACTGAGCTAAGGAGGAATTTGCGAGGGCAAAGATAATAGATTTCAGCAGTCATGCAATAAAATATTTAAATTTTAACACCTTTTATCGCTGTTGATGAGTATCTATCCTGGGAATCAATAAGAAAGCATCTTGACGTCCATTGACATACCTAAAGCCTTTGGAACCAAAATAACCAGCTTCCTCGAGCATTACCCTGATGTCTCTTTTCCACTCTTCAATATAAACTGTAGTATTCAATTCGATTGCGTAAACAGTATTCACGTTTAATAGGTAATCCCCAGTCACAGGCACTCCATCTTGTTTATCCCACATTCCTATGGTGACCCCTGAGGAATGTCCATATGAGCCTAAAGGATGGGTGTAAATCGAAGGTCTTAGACCCTCAGACTTAGCTTCCTCTAGTGATTTTTTTAATATATCATTCCCGCTTTTACCTGCTACAAAGTTATTTGTGAAAATATCTTGAACTCGATTCCCTTCATGAAAAGCCTTCACTAAAAAATCTGGAGCCTGCTCTTCTCCAGGCTTTAAAACATAAGCCAATTCCTGACAGTCCGTATTCAACCTTAAATAGGTAATTCCAAAATCACAATGCAATAAATCACCTGGCAAAATAATCTGATCATTCGGACGGTCTGAAAATGAGTACAGATGAGATTTATGGTCCTCATTGGTTCTTTGAACATCTACCGTAGGGTGAAACCATGTATCCAAACCTAAGGACCTCACTCGATCTCGCATCCACCATTCAACTTGAGAGGTTGTTGTTATCCCAGGGCTTATTACTTTTTCGGAAAATGCTTCTTCAATTATATCATGAGTTATGCTAACCAATTGCTCGTAGATAACCATTTCTCTTTCGGTTCTCGTCTCGATCCAAGCTGTACCCAAAGGTTGAGCTGAAACCACTCGCGATTTATACTTTTTCGGAAGGTAGTCCATAAAAGTTTTATAATCTGTATAATCTATTCCATCAGCAATATTAAAATGATCAGAATAGTTCAAACCTATTTTATCAGGATTTCTCTCTTGAATAATCTCCATGAGTCTCTTCCATTGATCAGGCTGCTTGGAACGATCCCAAGCAGATTGAATATTTGCTCCGAAATTATAGGGAGCTACAGCCAATCTATCCAAGCGGTTTTGGGATTTATTTCTATAAAAAACCAGTATTGTTCTTCTCCTTGCGTTTAACCAATCCGCAGGTAACATGTTTTTTAAAATTGGATCTTCATTGTATTCTCTCGAGATCAAAATCCACATATCAATCCCGCTTTTGTCCATTAATTCAGGGAGTAAATTTTCAAAACGGTCAGCCAAAATATCATCAACAATTTCCGCTCGAGATTCCTCGTTTAGAATTTGCTGAGCAGATACTTTTACCATGAACATGAGAAGGAATAAAAAGAGTAGGTTTTTCATAATTCTAGATTTTAGATAAATATAGATAAAGAAATCTAAACCATTTACGCTATCCGCGTGTGTGAAATTTTCGAAACCTCAAAAAATTAATCATCAATTGGTCTACCTTCTTTTCATCTATCTTATTTTAGCTTAAATCCATATATTTGAACAAAACCTAAATTATGGAAGAATCAAAAAGACCTACAATTCAAATTAGTGCTAGTGGAAAAGTAATTGTAAAAAATGCAGGAGACATATTACTATTAGATCACGAAGGAAATGAAATCCCGAGTAGAAATCGCTTCTCACTTTGTAATTGCGGCTTAACTGCAAATGCACCGTTTTGCGACGGAGCTCACAACAACTAAAATGACACATGAGTTTATAAGCATACTAAATAAAGGTCTTGATTGGAAAAATCAAGGTTTTGATTTGGCGATTGCTACGGTCGTTCATCTTCAAGGATCTTCATACAGAAGACCAGGAGTTAGTATGCTTATAAATGACAATTTGGATTATTTTGGAGCAGTAAGCGGTGGCTGTGTTGAAAAGGCAATTTTACAACAAGCACGCGCTGTTTTTTCAACAGGAAGTTCTAAGTTAATGACCTACGACGGAAGAATTCGTTTGGGCTGTGAAGGGGTTTTAACAATTTTAATTGAACCATTTAACCCCGATAAAAATCTTAAATCAAGGATAAATATAATCCTAGAAAAACGAAAGTCCTTTAAACTAATTAGCTCCTTTAATTTAAAGGAGGATGACTCGAATAATGATGCTCATTCAGTTTTGGAAATTGATGGGTCTCATTTTAATTTAGCTTCAAAAAAATACAGTGTAGTTGATTTTGAAAATCAATTCACGAAGGAATTTTTACCCCCTTATCGTTTAATCATTTTCGGTACAGAACACGATGCAGTAAGTCTAAGTGAAACTGCTAACAACTTGGGCTGGCAGATCGATTTGGTTTACGACCCAAAAGAAACAATAGAACCCCAATATTTCTCAAAAATCAACAAATTTTATCCAAGAACCTTTGAATCTATTTCCAGTCTAATCTTAGATTCCCGGAGTGCAGTTGTGTTAATGAGTCACAGTTATACTAAAGATTTAGAAGCACTTGTATTTCTTAGTAAATTATCAAGAGCTCCTTTTATTGGCCTTTTAGGACCAGCTAAAAGAAGAAGCAAATTAATTGATGACCTAAGCGAAATGAATCACGAATTAGATCCCGATTTTCTAGATTGTGTTTTTGGGCCTATTGGACTTGATTTAGGTGCTGAAACTGCTCAAGAAATAAGCCTATCGATATGTGCGCAAATTCTCAGCTATTTCAGACTAAAAGATTCAAAACCTCTGTACAAAACTAATAGCTCTATTCATGCATAATGTTGCAATAGTTATTTTAGCTGCAGGAGCGTCAAGTCGAATGCATAGACCTAAGGCCCTACTCCCATGGCCGAAAGAATCCTTAATCAGACATCACTTAAATCTTTTAAAAAATTTACCTGTGGATATTTTCATCTGCAGTGGCAAGCATCATCAGGAAATTTCTGATGAATTATCAGAGAACTCTGCTACTATTCTCTTCCACGAAAACTGGGAAAAAGGCATGGGCTCCAGCATCGCTTTTTCCTGTGCTCAATTAAACAATTATGAGAGTTTACTCCTTATGGCTGTTGATCAACCCCTTGTCAGCACCGCTCATTTACTGAAAATAATCAAAACCGCTGCAGATAAAAAAGATCATATTATTTACTCTTCAAATCCCGAAATTCAATTTAGCATCCCTGTTCTATTTCCCAAATCAAAATATCCTGAGCTCAAACTATTATCAAATGATAAGGGTGCAAAAAAAATTGTTCAAGAGAGTTCAAAAAACATAAAAGTTGAGGTCTCTGCTTTGGAGTTATCAGACATGGATACCCAAGAGGATTACAATTATTTATTTCAATTTGCTCATCACTAATTTTATCCTAATTTTAGAGACAACAACCTAATCAAATGAAAATTAGCCAACAACTCCTTATTATCGGATTTTTGATCTGTTCCATCTCCAGTTCTGCGCAAAATCAGAATCCAAGGATTTTTGTAAAGAAAATTGATGAAAACATTTCTTTGGATGGTAAATTAGACGAAACCGTTTGGTCACAAGCTGACGCCGCCGAGGACTTTTGGCAATATTTTCCAACAGATTCTATAAAATCTCCCAACAAAACAAGTCTTAAAATGCTCTATAATCAAGAGTTTTTATACCTCGGTATTGAAGCAAAAACGATTGGAAATGATTATGCAGTAACCTCTTTGAGACGAGATTTTAGAGGAAGTACCAACGATAATATTTCATTCCTGTTTGATACTTTTTCCGATGGAACTAACGCCTATTTGTTCGGAGTTACTCCTCTTGGTGTAATGAGAGAATTACTCGTATCTGGTGGAGGGGCTGACTTTTCGTCATTCAACTCGAGTTGGGATATTAAATGGGACGCAAGAACCACCCAGATAGACGGCGGTTATTTTATAGAAATAGCCATCCCTTTTAGTTCTTTAAAATTCCCGGAGGGGACCAAAACATGGAGATTTCAGACCTATAGATTTGACTTACAGTCCCAACAAAGGAGTATTTGGACAAATGTTCCTCAGAACCAAATTATGGCAAATCTTGCATTTTTTGGAACCATGGAGTTTGAGGAGACTCTAGGCAAAAACCCAACTCCTATCTACTTTATCCCATATGTAAATACCTTGTTCTCAAAAGATTTTGTGACAGGCAAATCAGATAATATTAATCTCGTTGGAGCCGATGCCAAAATAGCCGTTTCTAATGGATTAAATTTAGACCTAACTGTCAATCCAGATTTTTCAAATGTTGAAGTTGATAACATCGTAACAAATTTGACTCGTTTTGAGCTGTCTTTTCCAGAAAAAAGGCAGTTTTTTATAGAAAATTCAGACCTCTTTGCGAACTACGGATCTTCCGGGCAAGCCCAACCCTTTTTCTCTCGAAGAATTGGAATCGTAAGAGACAGTCTTGGAAATAATTTAGAAAATCGCATCATAGGTGGTCTAAGGTTAAATGGAAAAATTGGTCAGAATTGGCGACTTGGAGCGATGAGTTTGCAATCCTCTTCAGAGGAAGAGCTGGGATTGCCCTCATATAATAATGCAATGTTTAGTTTACAGCGTCGTGTATTCAGTCGTTCCAATATTGGCTTTTTCATGGTCAATAAGCAAAGTGCAGATGATTACAATAGGGTCATTGGACTCGATTATGATTTAGCGACATCTGACAATACTTGGGTTGGTAAAATATATTTTCACAAGTCCTTTGAGGAAGAAGGTGGCCCTGATGACTTTTCAACTCAAATATTGATGAATTACAATTCAAGAAATTGGAATTTTAGTACGGATTGGATGTATGTGGGTAGCGATTTCGAAGCAGATTTAGGTTTTGTTCCGAGAAAAGGAGTTTTCAAGAATGCCAATTCAGCAGCCTACACCATCTATCCAAAAAATGGACCTGTTAATACCCATACCATAGCTTTATTCAATGAAAATTTTTTCAAACCTGAATTGGATTGGAAAAACACAGATGAAAGCTATGTGTTGGCTTATGAAGGACAATTGAGAAATCAATCGCAAATCGGATTAGAGGTCAGTAGAAATTCAATATTTCTAATTGACGATTTTGATCCATCACGGGGTGGTTTTGAGCCATTACCTGGCAACACCACCTACAATTTTTCTCAAGTAAATTTGATTTATCAAACCAACAATGCCAATCTTTTTACCTTTCAAGGAGAAACGAGTTATGGAGAATTTTTTAATGGTACCAAATATTCAATTCGCGGAACTTTCGGATACAGATTCCAACCCATAGCTAATGTAAGCTTGTTAACTAGTTACGATTATATTGAACTTCCGGAGCCCTATGCTCAAACCGGTTTGATTCTCATAAGCTCCAAAATCGATTTAACCTTTACAAAAAATCTTTTTTGGTCTACTTTGATACAATTTAGTAATCAACAAGAAAACTTAGGAATAAACTCCAGACTTCAATGGAGGTTTGCGCCTATGTCGGATTTCTTTTTGGTTTATAACGACAGTTACCAAACAGATTTATGGGCCCCTAAATACCGAAGTATCAATCTAAAATTATCCTACTGGTTAAATATTTAAAGTATTGTTTATCTTTATGTTAAAGAAAAGACATGAAGAAAACCTTATTAAAATATTTAGTTTTCCCATTAATTGGAATCACCCTATTATTCCAAGGAGCCATTTTTGTTATCAACATGAGCCTACCTGGTATCTTGGAAGACAACCTTGACGAAACCTTTGAATTGGGATTTAATACCATAGACTTCTCTTTCTGGAAAAGATCTATTGAAATTTCAGATTTAAAAATCAATACAAATCCACAGCAAGTAAAACTAAAATCAACTCTAGAGGGGGAAATTAAAACCATCCTTATCTCGGAGGTAAGCGTTTTTAAGTTACTTTTTAAAAAACAAATCAAAACAGGTTTAGTGAGTATCATTGAACCCAATTTGCAAATTCTAAACACCGATGTAGAAAAAAGAACAGTCACGAATTCTAAAACGCTGAATGAGTTTTTCAAGGACTTTTTCCACAGTATAGAGGTAAATAACATTGAACTTAAAGATGGTTTAGTAAAATCCGTTGATCTTGAAACCAATGCAACAAGTTTTTATTGTGAGCATATCAATTTTGAAATTACTGAAGTCACCATTGATTCTTTAAAAGTAACTAACCCACTACCATTTGAATTCAATACGTTTAAAATTCGCGTCGGCTCCTTGTATGGTGATTTAGGAGAATTATATCGCATTGAAGTCGATTCCTTTGCCTCGAGCAATAACACTTTGTTAATTGATAACTTAAAATTAAGTCCATCCGTAAGCAAGAGTGAATTTGAGTCAAAAATTAAGGTGGAACAGGATTATATTACTGCAACAGTGGATTCCATTCGAATGGACAAAGCTTCTTGGAGTTTCATAGATGACAATCTTCTAATTGCAGCAGACAATTTAGAATTAAGTCAGGCTGATATCAGTTTTTATAGAAATAAGGAATTACCTGATGACAACAAAACCAAACAGCTTTATTCCAAACTATTAAGAGAGCTTCCCTTTTTATTGAACATCAATAATTTAACCATTTTAGATACCAACTTGACTATTGAAGAACACCGTCCTAAAAAAGAGGATACAGGTCAAATTTACATTCGAGAAATCTTCGGAAAAGGTCAGCATTTATCAAACTTAAACTATCAAGAAGATGATGTGCCATTTGAGCTTCAAATGACCGCAAAATTCTTTGACAATGCCGATTTAGAGGCAAATTTTTCACTCTTAGTTAGAGACCCCAAAGATTCTTATAATTTGACTGGAGCTTTAAGAAAATTTGACATGAGTAAAATGAATGCCTATACCATACCAAATATGGGTGTAGGAATTGAAGGATACCTCCATGAAATCGTATTCGACATTCACGGAGATGACGATGGAGCGAAAGGGAATATTTCAACAAGTTATGAGGATCTCAAAATTGCTGTTTATAATGAAAATCTCAAAAAGCGTAAGCTTGTTAGCGCAGCTGGAAATTGGATTGTTAAGGGAGAAATTGAAAATGAAACTGTAGAAGTTGAAGTTGAACGTAACAAGAAAAAATCAATGTTCAACAACATTATTAAGTGCTTTATTGCTGCATTAAAAAAAGAGGCTATTTAAAAAATTCAAAGGCTCGAAAATCTAAACTACTTATAATCAAGGATATAAAAAAACGGTCACACTACTCTAGTGTAACCGTTTTATGGTTGTGAAGCTCCCCCTCAAGGACTCGAACCTTGGACCCTCTGATTAACAGTCAGATGCTCTAACCAACTGAGCTAAGGAGGAATTTGCGAGGGCAAAGATAGTACAAATTCATTCTTGCACAAACAAATAATTGAAAAAAATAAACTTTTTTAAACCAATAAATCAGTATGAAAAATTGTCCATTTACTAAAACGTTGTAAATTTGCTTGAACATAAGCTTAAGCACACAGTATTACTGACTATATGGATAAATTTTCATTCCTAAATGCGGTTCATACCGAATACATATCGGATCTGTATGAACAATATCAATCGAACCCAGATGCTGTCGAACCTAGTTGGAGAAGTTTCTTTCAAGGTTATGACCTTGCCAACGAGGATTATCCTTTGGGCAATGAATCAGAAACAAAACAAGAAATTCCCTCTCATGTAAAAAAGGAATTTCAAGTAATTGATTTAATCAATGGGTACAGAACTAGAGGGCATTTATTTACAAAAACCAACCCGGTAAGAAATAGAAGAACTTACACTCCCACTTTAGAGCTTAAAAACTTTGGATTGAGTGAAGCTGACTTAGATAGTGAGTTCGATGCTGGAGAAATTCTTGGAATTGGGAGATCTACTCTTAGAGATATTCTTGAAAATTTAGAGCGCATTTATTGTGATTCCATTGGGGTGGAATATATGTATATCCGAAAACCTGAAGAAATTAAGTGGTGGCAAGAGAAGCTCAATCAAAATGACAACCACCCTAATTATTCCGATGATGCAAAAAAATACATTTTAGGAAAATTAAATCAAGCCGTTACTTTTGAAAACTTTTTGCAGACCAAATATGTTGGCCAAAAACGTTTTTCTTTAGAAGGAGGAGAAACTTTAATCCCTGCCTTGGCAACTATTTTGAGAGATGCTGTAGAAGATTACGGAGTTCGAGAAGTTGTTTTAGGAATGGCTCATAGGGGTCGTCTAAACACTTTGACTAATATTTTCAAGAAACCAATTAGACATCTATTTAGCGAATTTGAAGGAAAGGATTTTGAAGATCAAACTATTGATGGAGATGTAAAATACCACCTTGGACTTACCATGAGTAAGACCTTGAAAGATGGCAAAAGCATCAAAATGAATTTGGTCCCAAACCCTTCTCACCTTGAGACTGTTGGGCCAGTAACAGAAGGAATTGTTCGGGGAAAAATAGATCGAAAATACGATGGAGATAATTCGAAAATTATCCCGATAATTGTGCATGGTGATGCAGCAATTGCTGGTCAAGGAGTTGTTTATGAAGTAACTCAAATGTCACAATTAAATGGATATAAAACAGGGGGTACAATTCACCTTGTTGTGAATAATCAAGTTGGATTTACAACCAATTACCTCGATGGAAGGTCATCAACCTATTCAACAGATGTTGCAAAGGTAACCTTGTCTCCGGTACTGCACGTAAATGCTGACGATGCTGAGGCTGTTTGTCATGCTGTTGAATTGGCATTGGATTACAGAATGAAATTTGGCCGTGACGTCTTTATTGATTTATTGGGGTATAGAAAATACGGGCACAATGAAGGTGATGAGCCAAGATTCACCCAGCCTGTACTTTACAAGGCTATTGCCAAACATGCAAATCCACTTGAAATTTATATTGAAAAGCTACAAAAAGAGGGGGTTATTGATTCAAACTATGCAGAGGGCATAAAAGTAGAATTCAAAAACTTTTTAGAAGAAGAATACAACAAGTCAAAAGAAGATGAAGTTTCTAGAGTAAGACCTTTTATGGAATCTACTTGGGCTGATTTCGTAAGGGAAAAGTTGGTAGACATGCTCAAACCGGTCGACACAACCTATCCTAAAAAAGAACTTGAAAATATTGCAAAATCAATTTCTACAGTTCCTAAAGGTGTAAAATTCGTTCGTAAAGCTGAACGAATTCTCAAAGGAAGAGAGAAAATGATCTCTGAAGATCGATTAGATTGGGGAATGGCTGAAAGTTTAGCATACGGATCACTATTGGAAGAGGGCTATTCGGTAAGAATCTCTGGACAAGATGTAGAACGTGGAACTTTTTCCCACAGACATGCGATAATGAGAGATGAGATTTCTGAAAATAGAATCAATTTGCTCAATGAAAACCCAAAAAACAAAGGCGAAGCTTATGTTTATAACTCGTTATTATCTGAATATGGTGTATTAGGTTTTGATTACGGTTATGCCATGGCAAATCCAAAAACCTTAACAATCTGGGAAGCTCAGTTTGGTGATTTTTCTAACGGAGCACAGATTATGTTTGATCAATATATTTCTGCTGCCGAAGATAAGTGGAAGCTTCAAAATGGAATTGTGTGTTTATTGCCTCATGGGTACGAAGGACAAGGTTCTGAGCATTCATCGGCAAGAATTGAACGTTATTTACAATTATGCGCAGAGGATAATATGACCATTGCAAATTGTACAACGCCAGCGAATTTTTACCACCTTTTAAGAAGGCATATGAAACGTAAAAGTCGTAAGCCATTAATTGTTTTTACTCCAAAGAGTCTGTTAAGGTTACCACGTGCAGTAAGTACGATGGAAGAATTAGCAACTGGTGGTTTCCAAGAAATTATTGATGATGAACAGGTGAAAAAAGCAAAGATCAAAAAGCTTGTCTTTACTTCAGGAAAATTCTATTATGATTTATTAGAAGAAAGAGAGCGTTTAGAGCGCGAAGATATTGCCTTTGTCAGAGTGGAACAATTATTCCCATTACACGAGGAGAAAATAAGTGAAATAATCGCAGGGTATAAAAATGCTAAACACTTTGTTTGGGCTCAGGAAGAACCAAGAAACATGGGTGCTTGGAGTTTTATGCTTGAGCGTTTGACAGAAGTGCCTTTGGAGGTCGTCTCTAGAAAGCGATATTCTGTTCCGGCTGCTGGATCAACAGCCCGATTTAAAAAACGCCATCAGGCAGTACTTGATCAAATATTTAACAATAATTAAAATTTAAGGCCCTAATCAGGCAACATTATAAAAATTACGACCATGATTTTAGAAATGAAAGTTCCATCACCAGGAGAGTCAATTACAGAAGTAGAAATTGCGACTTGGCTTGTAGAAGATGGTGATTATGTGGAAAAAGATCAACCTATTGCAGAGGTAGATTCTGATAAAGCAACTTTAGAGCTTCCTGCAGAAGAAAGCGGGGTTATTACACTAAAAGCGGAAGAAGGTGATGCTGTTGCGGTTGGTGCAGTTGTATGCTTAATTGATATGGAGGCAGCGAAACCTGAGGGGGCTGTAGATGCTCCAAAAGCGAAAAAAGCTGAAGCTAATAGCCCAAGCCCTACTCCAGCAAAAGAAGCTCCTAAAACAAGCTATGCGACCGGAACTCCATCTCCAGCTGCAAAGAAAATTCTAGATGAAAAAGGTATTTCTCCAGCTGAAGTTTCTGGAACTGGAAAAGAAGGAAGGATAACGAAAGAAGATGCAATTCAAGCAATTCCATCAATGGGTACACCAGCGGGTGGATCGAGAGGCTCTGAACGCAAGAAACTTTCGATGTTACGTCGAAAAGTTGCAGAACGCTTAGTTTCTGTCAAAAACGAAACAGCAATGTTAACTACATTTAATGAAGTTAATATGAAACCTATCTTCGATTTACGTGCTGAATTTAAAGAAGACTTCAAATCGAGACATGGTGTTGGTTTAGGATTTATGAGTTTCTTTACCCTAGCGGTAGTTAGAGCTCTCAAAATGTATCCTGATGTGAACTCAATGATTGATGGAGATTATAAGATTTCTCATGACTTTCAAGATATTTCCATTGCTGTATCAGGTCCAAAAGGACTTATGGTTCCTGTAATTAGAAATGCTGAAAATTTGAGTTTTAGAGGAGTAGAAAGCGAAGTAAAACGCTTGGCTATTCGCGCTCGTGATGGACAGATTACGGTAGATGAAATGACTGGTGGAACTTTTACAATCACTAACGGTGGTGTATTTGGTTCTATGATGTCCACTCCAATTATCAACCCACCACAATCAGGAATTCTTGGAATGCATAATATCGTTGAGCGTCCAATGGCGGTTGATGGTCAAGTAGTCATTTTACCAATGATGTATGTAGCCTTGTCTTATGACCATCGAATTATTGACGGAAAAGAATCTGTCGGATTCCTTGTTGCTGTTAAAGAGGCTTTAGAAAATCCGGTCGAGATTTTAATGAATAATGATCCCAAAAAAGCTTTGGAGTTATAATAAAAAAAGCCGCTTTCGAGCGGCTTTTTTTATTTGTAAATCTTCGTTTTTAAAAATAATCGAAGTTTTTTATAATCGATTACTCCATCTCCCTTTTTCAATACATCTGCTCCAATAATACCTTTTATTGGGGAAACTCCTGCCTTTGCCAGAGCTCCATTTACATGACTCAAATCTAACAACACCAGATTCATATTCTTCCATTTCCAAGACCCAATTTTTAATATGTTGTCATGGGAAAAATGCCCTTCCATCTCGGAGTTTCCAGCTCCTGCAGCAACCAAAGTCTCCTCAGAGGGAACTACTCCTAACTCTTCTACAAAGTCAATTCCAATGCAGGTTGCACTGGCTCCAGTATCCAGTATAAAAGATGATGGGACACCATTTAAGACCACCTCAACTTCCAGGTGATTGGTTGGCAGGGGATTTAATTTGGTCCAATGATAATCCTTCTTCTTTAAAAACTCTTTTAATGACGACATATTTAGTTAATTTTGCGCTTAAGAAACAAACCTATGAAATTTGTAGATACCCATACCCATTTATATGTAGAACAATTCGATGAAGATCGAAAAGAAGTTATTCAAAAGGCAATTGATGCAGGAGTAGATCAATTTTATTTACCTGCAATTGATAAATCTTACCACCAAGCAATGCTTACTACGAAAAAGCTCTTTCCGAATAAGATTAAACTAATGACTGGGCTTCACCCTTGTCATGTTACAAAAGATTTTCATAGTGAACTAGAATTCGTTAGAGAACAGGCTAAATCTAGAGATTATATTGCTATCGGGGAAATTGGAATCGATCTGTATTGGGACAAAACCTTATTAAAAGAACAACAGGAAGCTTTCAAAGCTCAAATTCAAATTTCAAAAAATCACCATCTTCCTATTGCCATACATTGTAGAGATGCTTTCGATGAAGTGTTCGAAGTACTGCAAGATGAATTTGATGAAAATTTAAAAGGTGTTTTCCACTGTTTTACTGGAAATTTGGAACAAGCTAAAAAAGCAATTTCATATAATTTACATTTAGGAATCGGTGGAGTTGCCACTTTTAAAAACGGTAAAATTGACAAGTTCTTAAATCAAATCCCGCTCGAACATATACTTTTAGAGACCGACGCTCCCTATCTCGCTCCAACCCCATATAGGGGAAAGCGCAATGAAAGTGCCTACATTCCACTAATCGCAGATAAACTCAGTGATATCTATCAAATTTCCGTTGAAGATATTGCTTTGCAAACCACTAAAAACGCGCTTGACCTATTTGAATAAAAAAAACCTCCACTAATGGAGGTTTTTTTTATTTATGCTAATTTCTTTAACCAGCTGTGAACTGACACTTCATCCCTAATGATCTTAGTAAGTTCCGCTATTGGGACGCGTTTCTGTTCCATAGAATCTCTATGCCTAATGGTAACACAATGATCAGCTTTAGTATCGTGATCGACCGTAATACAGAATGGCGTACCGTTTGCATCCTGTCTTCTATACCTTCTTCCAATAGCATCTTTCTCATCGTAGATTACATTAAAATCTAATTTTAACTCATCCATAATTTCTCGTGCAACTTCAGGTAATCCATCCTTTTTCACCAATGGTAAAATAGCTGCCTTAGTTGGTGCGAGCACTGCAGGTAATTTAAGAACAGTTCTCGTTGAACCATCTGCCAATTCTTCTTCTTGCAAAGATTTCGAATAAACAGCCAAGAACATACGGTCTAATCCAATAGAAGTTTCAACAACATAAGGCGTATAGGACTCCCCAAGTTCCGGATCAAAATATTGTAATTTCTTACCCGAAAACTCCTCATGAGCCTTTAAATCAAAATCAGTACGGGAATGAATCCCTTCCAATTCCTTAAATCCAAACGGAAATTTAAATTCGATATCCGCTGCTGCATCAGCATAATGTGCCAATTTATCATGATCGTGAAAACGATAATTATCTTGACCAAAACCAAGTGATTCATGCCAAGCCATACGTTTGGATTTCCAATTTTCATACCACTCTTTTTGTGTCCCAGGACGCACAAAAAATTGCATTTCCATTTGCTCAAATTCACGCATTCTAAAAATAAACTGTCTAGCGACAATCTCATTTCTAAATGCCTTTCCAGTTTGTGCAATTCCAAATGGAATCTTCATTCTAGAAGATTTTTGAACATTCAAAAAGTTTACAAATATTCCCTGAGCAGTTTCAGGACGTAAATATAAATCCATAGCAGCGTCTGCAGAGGCACCCAATTTCGTTCCGAACATCAAATTGAATTGCTTTACTTCAGTCCAGTTCTTTGAGCCTGATAATGGATCAGCAATTTCCAATTCAAGGATAAGGTTTCTCACATCCTCCAAATCATTAGCCTCTAAAGAAGCCCCCATTCGAGACAAAATTTTATTGATTTTTTCTTGATTAGCGAGAACTCTAGGGTTAGTTGCCAAAAAAGTTTCTTTATCAAAAGAATCACCAAATCGCTTTTCAGCTTTCTTTACTTCCTTTTCAATCTTAGCCTCAAGCTTTGCGCAATAATCCTCTATTAAAACATCCGCGCGATAACGCTTTTTGGAATCTTTATTATCAATCAACGGGTCATTAAACGCATCTACATGACCTGAAGCCTTCCACGTTGTAGGATGCATCAAAATTGCGGCATCTAATCCTACAATATTATCATTCATCTGAACCATGGCTTTCCACCAATAGTCCCTGATATTCTTTTTTAACTCTACTCCATTTTGAGCGTAATCATAAACTGCACTCAATCCATCATAAATTTCAGAGGACTGAAAAACATATCCATACTCCTTTGCATGGGAGATTACCTTTTTAAATAAATCTTCTTGTTTTGCCATAGCTACAAAAATAAAAAAAGTGGAAACAGATTCCTCTGTTTCCACTTCATTTTTTTATTATAATTTGAGTTTTAGAAAATCCCTAAAACTGCAGATTTTAATTCAACTTGAGCAGATCCTGCTAAAACACCTTCAAAATACACGTCTACAGTGTAAACTCCTTTTGAAAGCACTCCTTTATCAACATTGATCAAAGAAATAGCTTCAACACCTTCGTTTTCAAAATCAACTACCATTTCATCAGTATAAGAAACCTCAGTTCCCTCAACATCGATAGTTCCAGCTGGTGCAATTACATTACCGCTAGCATCTTTAACTACGAAATACGCAGCTCTTTCTCCTGGCTCAGCAATTAAGTTTTGAGCAACTGAGAAAGAAACTTTCATCGCTTCAACTTTCTTGTAACGATTAGTCATCTTTAATTCACCAGTTGATAAAGACTTCACTCCTTCAACAGAAACTGAAGTAACATCTAACATAGATCCTAAAGCAACTTTTTCAGCAAGACCAGCAGTCATTACCATCAAGGAATCATTCTCAGCAGTCTTAACCGCGATAACCTCAGCAGCAACAACTAAATCAGCAGTCAACGCTTCATTTACCATTGTCAAAGAATCTACTTTAGCTAAAAGCTCCTTGTTGTCTTCCTTAAGTCTCCAAACGTAATTTTTGTAATACTTCATGTCTTTTGCATTCTTAGCAGACATTGCAGCGATTTTTTCATTAAGTGACTCTACTTCCGCTTTAGCCGCTTTTAATTCAGCTGTCATAGAAGTGTTTTCACTCAAAGCTTTTTCATAGCTAGCCGTCATTTTCTTTAGATCAGCTTGAATCGCAGTTTTTTCTTGAGTTAAAGCCTCCGCTGTCGCGTTACCATCTACATATGCGTAGATACCAACACCTAAAAAGATTGCAGCAGCAACTGCTAATCCTATTACTAGGTTTTTTGAATTGTTATTTTCCATTTTTCTTAAATAGTTTTCTACCTGCGAATATACAAAGTATAATGAAAGAGCCTAAATTTTGCGCAATAATTCAAGCTATTTAAACAATATATTTAAATATCCTCATGTTTGTTATTAAAAAATTACTGTGATGACAAAAATAATACAATCATTGTGCCAATTTTTAAATCCAAAGACCTGTTTACATTGTAAATCCTTAATTTCAAACACTTTAAACGAACTTTGCCTGAAGTGTGAGCTAAACCTTTGTGCATATCCTACTCATCACCCCAAAATTCATTTTACTGATAATCAAACACTTAATATATATGTTCTTTTTTTCTACCAAAAACACAGTCCTATTCAAACGTTAATAAAAACCATGAAATACAGAAGTCAAAATATTTTGGGTAATTATTTATTTTTTAAAGCTTTGGCCCTTCTTCCCTATTTCAAGGACATAGATTTTGTAATTCCTGTCCCACTTTTCAGAGGAAAAGAACTTAAAAGAGGCGGTAATCAACTTGATGAATTTGGCAAAAATCTAGCGCAATTCTATCATGCTCATTACAACAAGGGCATCTTAATCAAAGACAAAAACACAAAAAGTCATTCAGAAAAAAACAAATTCCAAAGAGACCAATTGAACAATTATTATTTTAAACTTTCCAAACCTGAATTATTAAAAGATAAATGTATACTACTTATCGATGACTTAATAACGACAGGTAACACCATTCAGGCCGCAACTCAAGTCCTATTTGAAGCTTCTTGTAAAAAAATTCATATTATGTGCATCGCCTCAGGAATAGATTAATCAGATTGTCTTATTTTTGAACTATGAGAATCACATTCCTAGTTGTATTATCCGTTATTTTAAGTCTTACTTCCTGTGCAAAAAAAGGAACACTGACCGGTGGGCCAAAAGATGAGGATCCCCCAGTTTTTGTCTCTGCAAGTCCAGAGTATATGACTACCAATTTCGATGCTAAAAAAATTAAAATTTCATTTAATGAATTCATTAAATTGGATAAAGTAAATACGCAGCTTGTTGTTTCTCCTCCCTTAGAATACAGTCCGGAAATTAGTCCAGCCGGATCAGCAAGTAAATTTATAGGTATTAAGATTCAAGACACATTAAAAGAAAACACCACGTACAGTTTTAATTTTGGAAATAGTGTAGTAGACAATGCAGAAGGAAATGTTTACGGTAATTTCAAGTATGTATTTTCTACTGGTGACTATATTGACTCACTAGAAGTTTCAGGTTCGGTAAAATACGCAAACTCTGCAGACCCAGCGAATGAAGTCAGTATTTTACTATACCCCTTAGATTCCACCTTTCAAGACTCTACCATTTATAAGTCAAAGGGCTACTATGTTGGAAATACTTTAGACACCACGCTATACAACTTAACAAACCTAAAGGCAGGAACTTACAAAATGATTGCTCTAAAAGACCAAAGCAGCAATTATATTTATGACCCCAAGGAAGACCAAATTGGGTTTTTAGAATCAGCTATTGAGCTTCCAAAGGATACTGCTAATTATGAGCTGATCTTATTTAAAGAAATCTTACCTTTTCGATTAATCAAACCAAAAGAGATTAATAAGGGTCATATTGTCATCCCATTTGAAGGAGAGCTGCCAAACGATTTAAAGATTAAACCTCTTGGAGATTATACTGATTTGAAATATACCTTATTGAAAGATGCCACAAAAGACAGCCTGAACCTTTGGTATCCTAAGGACCTTAAAGATTCTCTTATACTGAAGGTGAGTTACTTCAATGAAATAGACACCTTTACCACCTTATTCAGGACAAATAAATACGATTCACTATCCCTAAAAAACCTCAATAAAGGTTATATAAATTTTAAGGAAAAATTTACTTTAGAGTCGAATCAACCGATTGAAAAAATTGACTTGGAAAAAATCAGTCTAATGTACCCCGATTCTACCTTTAAAAGCCCAGAAATACTCTACGACAGCATAAGAATGCAAATAAATTTTGGAATTGATTTACAGGAGTCGTCGAAATATGAATTAGAAATTCTACCGGGTGCAATTCAGTCTATTTTTGAGACTAATCTGGACACTTTACAATACAATATCCGAACAAAAAAAATTGAGGATTACGGGGAGATAAGCCTGAACTTTAATTCTCAAGAAAATCAATCCATTATTGTTGAACTCTTAACCGAAAAAGAGGATCTTGTATCTTCCTTCAAGGGAACAAGCGACGATACTGTAAAATTCGACCTGTTAACCCCCAAAAACTATCTTATAAGGGTGATTCTAGATGAGAATAAAAATGGAAAATGGGATACTGGAAATTATTTAAATAATCTGCAACCAGAGAAAATAATTTACTTCCCTCGTGTAATCAATATAAGGGCAAATTTTTTTGAGAATGAAACCTTAGAATTGATTCCGTAATTTTTTATATCTTTAGCCCTTGAACCATAACCCTATACCCCTATTTTGAAAAAACTACTAGCCGCCATAGTATTATTTTCATCCCTTGCAGTAAATGGCCAATACATAAGTGATATTGGTTTCTCAGCAGGTATGAGCAATCTACAAACTGACTTCGGAACTTCAGAGACCATCAATAGCTCAATTGCTAATTTTGGTTCTTATATTTCTTTGGATTATAAATACAATTTATTTGAAACTGTTGGAAACCTAAATGACCCTATGTACAAGTATTTTTGGGGGCATATGGTTTTAAAAGCGAATGTATCTTATTCGTATGTAAAACTAGAATACGAACATTTAGATGATGGTGACCCTATTTTTACTGGAGAATTACCTGGGACTGAATTACTTTCTGGTTATAGCGATGTCGTTACTGCAGGAGCCGCTTTTGAATATCACTTTTTAAATCTTATGAGATTCTACGCACGTAGATCATCAATAAAGTTCTCTCCCTATATAGGTTTTGGGTTGTCTTATGCTGGTGCAAGTATCAATACGAATTCCAAATCAAATTATGAAGGGTATTATGGGAATTATGACCCAAATATAATTGTAGATGGAGAAATTACAGATAATGAAATCCCGTTGACCTATGAGAACGGGACCTATAATATTATCACTCAAGAAGGAGATCTCTATCCTATAAGATATGGGGTGAATCCCATTGCCGAGAATAATTTAAGTAATTTTTCGAATGTACTTTATCAATTATATCCTGATTCGGATGTACCGAATATGAGTGATGAAGAAAAAGCATACCGGGCACAGTTATTTCGATATTCAGGAATGAATAGACCGAACTGGGTAAATACAGTTGGATTCAACTTTAATGGAGGTATTAGAACGACCTTGACTAATCGTCTAGACTTAAATTTCGAAGGGTCTTTACTTCTGTTTTTAAGTGATGATATAGATGGTTTAAATATGCCCTGGTCACAAAATCAAGCTAAAGAAAGCATGGTGAATATTACTGCTGGGATTTACTATAAGCTTTAGACCATTTTTCTTTGGGCCAAAACAGTTCCCAGATGAATACCTTCATGGTAGTTATTGAACTTAATGGCATCTTCAATTGAATTTAAACTCACCCCTACACTAGTCGTATAGGCTTCATAAGTTTTAAACTTATTTTGAAAAAAGTCAACACAAGTCTGTTCTGCAAAAGACAGTAATGATTCTCTAATATAGGTGTACGTTTCTAGATCAATATTGAATTCCGTTTTACTTCCTTTTTTAAATTGATCCACGAATTCTTGGTTCAAGCTGGTTTTTAGACCTGACTTAATATAGCAAAGTAATTGTTGAGTTACTAATAAGTGAGCTAAATTCCATGCAATATTGTTGCGGTGCCCCTCTGGTAATGTGTTGACTTGATCTAAAGTTAAATTTTCCGTAACCTTCAAAAGAAGGGTTCGCGATTTAATCAAAATTTCTAGTTCTTTTTCCATAAGTTAAATATCTTGGCCAAAGTTAATACTATTTTAATATGAAAAAGGTTTTCTATTTAAAGACTTGTGATACGTGCAAAAGGATAATGTCCGAATTTGATTTAACTGGTTTTGATCTTAGAGAAATTAAATCTAATCCAATAAGTGTAGAGGAATTAGAGCAGCTCAGAACATTTACTTCATCCTATGAAGATTTACTTAATAAACGATCACAAAAATACAAGCTCATTAAAAATAAAAACTTAAGCGAGGAGGAACTAAAGCAGGAAATTCTTCAAGAATATACGTATCTCAAAAGACCTATATTTCAGTTCACGGAAAGGGTATTTATCGGGAATTCAAAAAAGGGAATTGCTGAGCTTAAGTCCTTTTTAGGAAACTAAGAAAATTTTCTGTCGATTAAATCAAACAACCGAAGCTCTAATTCTTCTTGACTGGACCAGTCATAGTCAGGTTTTACATTTGATTTAATAAATTGATGTGCCTCTTTTTTAGTTTGGAAGGAATTTAGTTGAGAGATGACACGATTGAAATCTTCTTGACTGCCCTTAAATAAATTTTTTACAAAGGCAATTCTGTCATTTAAACCAATTTGTAGTTGTTTTTGAAATAGAACGTCATTCAATGATTTCTGACCGTTTTCATTGGTCGTTGAAAATAAATCCACAACAGGCTCTTCTTCAACGAGCTGCTCAACTTCTGTTTCAGTCTCTTCCAGTTTAACCGGCTCAGAAAAATCTTCGAAATCATAGGACAAACCCAAATCAACAGTTTCTACAGATTCTGAGGAATCTAAATTCTGAATAGGTTCAGGAATTTCCTTTTCCTTCTCAATTTTCGACTCTTGAGGCTCAACAAGCTTATCGTAATCATACTCTTGATTCAGTTCCTCAATTGATTCAGTCGTTGTTGGTAATTGTTCGTAACGCTCTATTAAGGAGAGTAAACTTAAACGTTCATACAATTCACGAGTTTTATCAAGAAGGGCAGGGAGCTCATCTCTATCCTTCATTTGCAAAATACTGTGTGCCAAACTGATTAACTCAGACTCTAATTTTTTGTGCATAACTTTAAGGGGTTTACCAACTTTTAACGCCTATTTTTAATAAATTTGCTTGTTCAAAAGAACGTTACAAGAACCTAAATTACAAAATGTTTCTCGAAAATACCGTAAATCACGCAGAACAATTTGGATGGATAGAAGTCATCTGTGGATCCATGTTTTCAGGTAAAACTGAAGAACTTATTCGACGCCTAAAACGCGCTCAATTCGCAAAGCAAAAGGTTGAAATTTTTAAACCTGCTGTGGACGATCGATACGATCAAGAAATGGTGGTTTCGCATGATGCAAATGAAATCAGATCAACCCCACTTCCAGCAGCGGCAAATATCCGCTTAATGGCTAATGATGTGGATGTTGTAGGTATTGACGAAGCACAATTTTTTGATGATGAAATCGTCGCGGTTTGTAATGACCTTGCCAATCGTGGGGTCCGCGTAATTGTGGCTGGTTTAGATATGGACTTTAAAGGCAATCCCTTTGGACCTATGCCCGCTTTGATGGCTACTGCTGAGTACGTAACAAAGGTTCATGCTGTATGTACTCATACTGGAAATTTGGCTCATTTTAGTCATAGAAAAGTGCAAAATGACGATATCGTTATGCTTGGGGAGGTTCAAGAATATGAACCTTTAAGCCGAGCTGCCTACTACAGAGCAATGCACGAGAAGAAAACGGAGGAAGATAAGCAGCATGGAGAGGCTTAACCACATTACTTGTTTAGAAATTAATTCAGGAGATTTAATAAATAATCTAAATTTTTTTCAATCAAAACTAAAGCCTAAGGTCAAAAGTATGCTTGTCGTAAAGGCATCAGCATATGGAAGTTCAATGGAGCTCGTTGCGAAAATCCTTGAGGATAAGGCTTCCTATTTTGCAGTTGCCTATTTGGATGAGGGAATTAGACTTCGAAACGCTGGAATTAAAAAACCTATTTTAGTTTTACACCCACAATACGCTAATTTAACGGCATTCTCAAATTACGATTTAGAAGTCACAGCTTATAATTTCAGAATACTTGAGCGCGCCCAAAAACTGGGATTAAAAATTCATATTAAACTAAACACTGGATTGAACCGTCTTGGGTTTGATATCGAACAAATCGAGGAATTGGCCCCAAAACTCACAGAAATAAAATCTGTTTTTTCTCATTTAGCTGCTAGCGAAGACCCAAAAGAAAAAGCTTTTACCCTAATGCAAATTCAAATCTTTGAGAAAGCTGCAGATCGTTTAAAAGAACTGACACAATTAAGCTTTTTCAGGCACATGTCAAATACCTCTGCGATCTTGAATTACCCTGAAGCTCAATTTGACATGGTTAGAATGGGACTTGGCTTACACGGGTTCTCAAATGATTCCACTATAAATAGAAACTTAAAAATGTCCTGGACCTTAAAAAGTCAAATAAGTCAAATTCGTACCGTTAAAAAAGGTGCTCCTATAGGATATAATTTGGCCGAGCGCGCTGAAATGGATTTGAGAATTGGCATCATTCCAGTAGGTCATGCCGATGGTTTTTCAAGACAGCTTGGCAATGGGAAAGGCTGGGTACTAATTAATGGTCAGAAAGCTTATACTAAAGGAAATATTTGCATGGATATGATTTTGGTTGACCTTTCAGGCATTGAAGCTCAGGAGGGCAGTACTGTTATCATTTATGAAAACCAAGAAACAGTCAATCATTTTGCGAAAATTTGTAATACAATCCCTTATGAACTTCTTACAGCTATAGGCAGTAGAATAAATCGTTCGCTTATTTCTTAGCCTCAAATTGAGCCGCAATAGAAGGGTTTTGTTCACATGTTTTTATTAACACAAATTCATCTCCGGGTCTAACTCTTCCTCTTTTTATAATTTTGAAATAACTACCAGGATGAGTCGAGTTCCAAAATTCCTTTACTACTTTCATGTCACCAAATCGAGCTCCTAGTGTAGAACAGGGTTGCCTTGGGATAGTCACTTCGACTATTGCCTCTCCAAGTTGGTATTGATTTCCTTGAAACAACTGGCTTTCATCCATTTGGTCTACTGTTAGATTTTCACCAAACATACCATGATGCCAATCCAAATCAGGAAACATTTCTCGATAGTGAGGATATTGATCTAAACCAAATGCATAAACCGCCTGGTCAACTCCACCGTGATGTTTTCGATCAATTACTTGATCACCATCTACATCTTCAAAATCTAAGTCAATTCCATCGTTTATAGGTTTTTTAATAATTCCTGTGTGAAATTCTTTCCCTTTGTAAACAAGAGTTTGCTTACGCCCAATATTTGTAGATACTATTTTCATACTAGGTAATTTTCTAAAACATCTGCTATCTTACGATTATCTGATAATTGAGGTATTTTATTTTGACCACCGAGCTTTCCAATTTTCTCCATATAAGCATGGAAACCTCCCTTTCTAACTTTACTTATCACTGCAGGTCTAAGAATTTTACCATCAATTAAGTCAAAATAATAGATATTCTGAGATTGCATCGAGTCGTCTATTTTTCTCTGAAAATCCTCTAGGTCCTCAGGCTCTTTGTCAAATTCAATAAACCATTCATGGTAAGGCAACCCCTCTTTTGGGTTCACTTGAGGAGCTACAGTAAACTCTGAAATCGCAACTTCCGAATCTCCGATGGCCTCCTTAAGAGCCTGCTCTACCTCTTTTCCAATTACGTGCTCACCAAAAGCTGAAATAAAATGCTTTATTCGGCCCGTAACCTTCACTCGATAAGGCTTCAAGCTCGTAAACTCAACAGTATCACCAATAGAATAGCCCCAAAGTCCAGCAGTAGTGTTTAATATTAAAGCATAATTCACTCCAAGTTCAACATCCTTTAAAGAGATGCGCTTTGGCTTGTCATCGAAGAATTCATCTGCCTTGATAAACTCAAAAAACATACCTGCATCAACATTCAGAAGCATTCCCGGTTCAGATTGTGAATCTTGAAAGGCGATAAAACCCTCAGATGCTGGATACAGCTCTACATAATTAATTTTCTTACCGATTAAAGATTCAAACTTTGATTTGTAGGGAGCAAAATTAACACCTCCATAAACAAAGAAGTTAAAATGGGGGAAGAGCTCGGCAATGGATTTTCCGGTTTTGTCTATTAAACGTTCAAAATACATTTGCACCCAGGAAGGAATTCCTGAAATAACCCGCATATCCTCCCGATAAGTCTCTTCAACGACAGCTTCTACTTTGGTTTCCCAATCCTCTATACAGTTAGTTTCCCAAGATGGAAGTCTATTTCTTTGAAGGATTTTGGGCACATAATGTGCAGCAATCCCGCTTAAGCGACCGAGTTTAACTCCTCCAATTTCATCCAATACAGGACTTCCCTGCAAAAATATCATCTTACCATCTACAAAACTGGCATCTCCAGTTTGTTCGATGTACATTAATAAGGCATTTTTGGCCGCATCGATATGGGTAGGCATGGACTCTTTAGATATCGGAATATATTTTGCTCCTGAAGTAGTTCCAGAGGTTTTTGCAAAATAAAGGGGTTTCCCTGTCCACAATACATTTTTCTCTCCCTTTACCATTCGATCCACATAGGGTCTTAGCCCTTCGTAATCCACAACTGGAACAGAATTCTTAAAATCCTCGTAATTGTGAATACCTTTAAAGTGATGATCTTTGCCAAACAAAGTACCGCTTCCTTCCTTGACTAAATGTTCCAAGATTTTTTGCTGACAATCCAGCGGATTATTGGCCCATTTATCTATTTTTTTTCTGGCTAACCTCGCATAAGGCTTCGCAAAAATTGACTTAATACTCATTATTCAAAATCGATAAAATTCAAAGGATTAACTGGGTATCCATTATTCCATAACTCAAAATGCAAATGCGCGCCTGAGCTCAATTCACCTGTTGACCCTACAGTTGCTATTACTTCCCCAGACAAAACTAAATCACCTTGTTCTTTGTTCAAACTTTCGTTGTGCTTATAAACAGATATATATCCATTTCCATGTTCTACAATAATCACATAACCTGTTTCTGTCGTCCATTCGGCAAAAATAACTACACCGTCTGCAACTGCTTTGACTGGACTCCCTTTTTTAACCACCACATCTACGGCATAGTGCTTTTCCTCACTATTAAAAGTATTGGTAATGCTCCCTGTAACTGGACTAAAAAAGACCAACTCATTTCCTTGGGTTGCCTCTTCAAATAAGGAATAACGATCTGCCTGTTCAACTTCTTCTCTAAATGCAAGATCCTCTTCTGAGGGAGCTAAATTTATGGTATCTGCCTTTTTCAGGTCTAATGCTTGTTGCTCAACTTGGGACAAATCAAATTCACTAACGGGTTCTTCACCCGATAAAATTGGTATAAGAGCTTGAATCTTCAAATCATTAATCAACAAACGCTGTTGCAATGAATCCACCTGATAGACCAGAACCTTTGCTGTTTGTTTTAATTTCGAAGATTCATACCCCGGTATATATTCCTTTAAAGGGGTATAAGCGATTAGCACGGAAGTAAAACTTACAAGTAAGAAACTGAACACTCCCCCAACCACAAAAACATTCCATGGGCTAAGTTTCAAAGAGTATAACTTTTCAAAACTCTCCGAATCTTCAACTACCAGCCTATATTTTCTAGTAATTTTTTCCCTAAACTTTTTGCTCGTACTCATGGCTCTAAGGTATTAAAATCCCTTAATTTTTATAAAAATTCATTTCATCCAAATATTCCCATGCACCTGGCGGTAAATAAGCTCTTACATTTTTACCTTCCTTGATATCATTTCGAATCATGGTTGCTGAGAGTTCCACAATGGGTGCTTTCAACAGAGTCACATTTTCATGGTCGTCAAAAGGAGTCTTTTTGGACTCCCCATCAACCCGTGGATAACAAATGATTTTGTAGTCCTCCAATAAGACTTCATAGTTCTTCCATTTTGGTAAGGATCTCAAACTATCTTGCCCCATCAAAAGGCTAAATTCATAACCGGGAAATCGCTCCCCAAGATGAACTAAGGTGTCAACAGTATACGAAGGTTGATTGAGCTTAAATTCAATATCAGATACTTTGATTCGGTCATAAGGTTCCGTGGCACGAAAAACCAATTCTAAACGATGGTGATCCTCGAGCAAAGTTTTTTTCTTTTTCAAGGGGTTATGTGGACTAACTACCATCCAAAGTTCATCCAAATCACTGTGCTCAATAATAAAATTTGCAATAATTAAGTGCCCAACATGAATTGGGTTAAAGGTTCCAAAATACAAACCTACTTTCATAATTAAGCGTTTACAAAATTAGCAACTAAATCCTCTGCTTCGTCCAATGCGGTCTGAAGGTCATTATTTTTTATAATATAATCGAATTGAGGTGCTGTGGCCAACTCCACAGAAGCCTTTGCTATTCTCATGTTAATTTTGTCTTCAGATTCAGTCTTACGCTTTTTTAATCTAATTTTTAATTCATCAATTGAGGGAGGTTTTACAAAAACTGCTAAAGTATCTTCTGGAAATTTTTTCTTTATTCTCAATCCTCCTGCGACATCAATATCAAAAATCACATGTTTTCCCTGTTCCCAAAGACGTTCTACTTCAGACTTTAATGTTCCATAAAAATTATCGCGATACACTTCTTCCCACTCCAAAAAATCACCTTCCTTTATGTGTTCTTTAAATTTGTTTAAGTCCATAAAATAGTAATCCTTTCCATCCACTTCTTCCCCTCGAGGAGCTCTTGAAGTTGCGGATATAGAGAAGGCCAAATTCAATTTTTCTTGAGCCAATAAATGTCTAACGATTGTGGTTTTTCCCGAACCAGATGGAGCAGAAAAAACAATTAATTTTCCTTTAACCATTTATAGAATATTTAAAATCTGTTCCTTAATCTTCTCCAACTCATTCTTCATTTTAACCACAACATGTTGCATAGGTGCATAGTTGGACTTAGACCCTGTAGTATTAATCTCTCGTCCTAATTCTTGAGCGATAAAGCCTAATTTCTTACCGTTGGAAATTGGACTATTTAACTCTTCATTAAAATAGTTTAAGTGATTCTCAAGACGCACCATTTCCTCATTAATATCCAATTTTTCTAAGTAGTAAATCATCTCTTGTTCGAAACGGTTTTCATCAACATTCATCGACAATTCCTCTAAAGCATTCTTGAGTCGCTGCTTTACATGAGTCATTCTAGCCTCTGAGAGCTCTTTTACCTCTTGCATCAAACGTTCAATACTTTCAATATTTTGCTTTAAATCAATCGTCATTGAATCTCCTTCATCCTTGCGATACAATTGCAATTTTTCCAATGCTTCTAGAATCCCTTCTTCAATCACTACCCATTCCTCTTCATCAAACTCTTCTCTAGTGGTTTTCATTGCATCCGGAAGTCGCATCGCTATTGAAAGCAAGTCACTATCTGAACTACTCTGGATTTGCGAAAGTTGTGCGATATACTCGTTGACAATTGGCAAGTTAATTTGAGAACTTGTTTCCTCTGCGGTGTTTTCAACATAGATTGAAAAATCAACCTTACCTCGAACTAGACTCTTTGCTACTTTCTTTCTAATATCTAATTCCTTCTCTTTGTACTGTGAAGACATTCTGACATTCAAGTCCATATTTTTTGAGTTCAAACTTCTTAACTCAATTGTGATTTTTTTGCTTGGTAATTGAATAATGGACTTACCGTAGCCCGTCATGGATAATAACATACACTTTGTTTAAAGACACAAATTTACACTTTTTAAATAAGTCGTATCTTTACCTTTACAAAAATTTTCCGCTATGATATTGCATGATTTTTCAAATCAAAACAGCTTGTTAAATAGGTTTATGTCTGAACTTAGAGATATCGAAATTCAAAAGGATTCGATGCGATTTAGACGGAATATTGAGCGAATTGGAGAAATTCTTGCCTATGAATTAAGCAAAACCTTAACATACAAGACTGTTGAGACCCAAACCCCTTTAGGTAAACATGTGGCACTGCTCGACCAAGAAAACATTGTTCTTTGTTCTATTTTAAGGGCAGGAATGCCTCTACATAATGGCCTATTAAACTATTTTGATCAAGCTGAAAATGCCTTCATTAGTGCCTATAGGCATCACGAAAACAACGAAGATGCATTCGAAATAATTGTAGAGTATCTTGCCAGTCCTGAATTGGAGGGTAAAACAGTGATTCTTGCCGACCCTATGCTGGCCTCTGGAAAGTCAATGATTAACGTTTATGAAGCTCTAGAGGATGTGGGGAAAGCGCGTTCACTTCATTTAGTCTCTGTTTTAGGAGCTCAAGAGGGCATAGAATACGTCTCACAAAAATTGCCAGAACACGCTCACCTTTGGATTGCCCAAATTGACGACAAACTCAATAGTCGTGGGTATATAGTTCCTGGCTTAGGTGATGCTGGAGATCTGTGTTATGGGTCAAAAATTGACCGCTAAACATAGGCTAATATCAAAGGTAGAACTATCAAAAATAATAACAGCGTTTCGCGATACCATGAATTTTCTTGAATCGAAAGATAGTTTGAAATAAATACCGCCCAAGGAAATCCAAAATACACAAACACAGATTCAGTGTTATTTGCAGTAGTAAATAACATCATAAGGCTGCAAATCATGAATCCAACAACATGTATGGGTTTAGAGTTTGAAATGCTCATTAATTTATTTTGGACCCTTTGATAAATCAAAAGGCCATGCACAATAAGTAAACCAATCACACTTGAAACAAAAATCATCCTAAATTGATTTTGTTCAAAATTTATCAACTGAAAGTTCCAAGTATATTCCCAAACCTCATCATTAATATATTGATAGGTGAAAAATAAAAATACAGGAACTATGGTTCCTAAAATTAATGCTAAGAACGTGTTTAAAAACCTGCGCTTACTATAAAAAAATTCGAGTAATACATAGAGTAAGAAAACTGCTGTTTCAGGAACAAACACAACTGATAGACCCAACCAAAATCCCATGTCAAAAAACACTTCTCTATCATCGATATTTCGCTGAGAAGCTCTAAACATTCTAATCAAGGCCATCATGCTCCACAAAAAAGCTGTTTGGCTCAATAATTCTGGGAAAAGTGCAAAATACTGGATAAGAAAAATGTAAAAATACGGTCTAAACTTAACCAAGCCCAGTTCTTCGTTTGCAAAAACCAAAATAAGAATCATTATAACATATGAAAAGCCTTGAAAGAAGTTCGGTTTTATAACAAACAAGTACAAAACCAACAGCAAGCTGACCAAAACATAGTTAATTACGGTTGTTTTTTTTAAAAAATTGGCAAGCATTAAATCCGATTTTTTTACTTTTGCATCAAATATAATTGAAATATGACAGCACTCAACATTTTTACGGCTATTGGAGATTTTTTTACCAATGTATTGTTTGTTCCTTTTAACGAAATTCGTCTAGGCGGAATGGGATGGTTAGGTCAAAATTTCATAAACTGGATATTTATCGCAATCGGGTTTGTGTTATTTGCTTACTGGATGAAAGAATCTGCAAGCTTTAAGAAAAATAATACTGAAGATTTAGCATAATTTGGGAAGTAAAAACAAGCTGAAGCGATTTCGTGAAAACGAAACCTTCGATAACGTTATTCAACCTACCCGTGAAGAAGTCCTTGAAGGTTTGCCTTTTAAAGGGAAATGGGCTTCCTTTTTCAAAAACGATAATCCAATCGTTCTTGAGCTTGGATGTGGTAAAGGAGAATACACGGTGGCTTTGGCTCGAAAAAATCCCGACGTCAATTTTATTGGAATTGATATCAAAGGTGCCAGATTCTGGCGGGGTGCAAAAACCGCAAAAGAAGAAGGACTAAAAAATGTTGCTTTTATTCGAACTCAAATCGAATTAGTAGACCATATTTTTGGACAAGGAGAAATTTCTGAAATATGGATTACTTTCCCTGATCCACAGATAAAATACAAGCGGACCAAGCACCGCATGACAAACCATGAATTCTTAAAAAGATATGATCACATTCTTGCTAAGGATGGAATTATGCATCTAAAAACGGATAGTGAATTTATGCATGGATATACTCTAGGCTTGTTGCACGGAGAGGGACATGAAGTTATTTACGCTCATCATGATGTATATTCTAATGCATATTCCCCTGAAGATGTTATCGGGACTCAAACTTTCTATGAATCACAGTATTTAGAAGAAGGTAAACCGATCACCTATATCAAGTTCAAGCTTAAATTTTAGTCTTGACGGATCTCAATTTTTTTGAAAAATGTTATTCCATAGCGCGTCAAATACCCTATGGACGAGTGACTTCCTATGGAGCTATAGCCCAAGCTATTGGGGCCCCCCGATCTGCCAGAATGGTTGGTTATGCCATGAAAGCCTCTCATAACGACATGTCTGTGCCTGCACATCGGGTCGTAAATCGAATCGGAGTTTTGAGTGGAAAACACCATTTTGATGGAAGCAATTTGATGCAGCAATTATTAGAGAATGAAGGGGTCGAGGTCCACGATAATCAAGTTGTTGATTTTGACCGTCTTTTTTGGAATCCTTTAACTGAAATATCTTGAATAGTCACTATATTTGTTGCAATTAAGAATGAATTCAAATTAGATGACTATAAAGAAACAAGATGTACTCAAAGCTTTAGAAAAGGTAACAGCCCCTGGGGCAGGTAAAAGCCTAGTTGAAGGAAATCACATCAAAAATATTCAAATTTTCGGATCTGAAATAGATCTTGATATTCAAATAGAAAACCCAACTTTTCAGGCAAAAAATAAGACAACTTCAGCTGTTGAAGCCGCTCTTAAAGAAAGCCTTGGGTCTGAACTTAAAGTTAGAACGAAAATTAGCGTTCAAGAAAAACCAAAAGAAGATCCAAATCAAATTAAGGGTAAAGAAATTCCAGGAATCAAAAACATTATTGCCGTGGCCTCGGGAAAAGGTGGTGTAGGTAAATCTACAGTAACTGCAAATCTAGCGGTAAGTTTGGCAAAAATGGGGTTCAGTGTTGGGGTTTTAGATGCAGATATTTACGGACCCTCGATGCACTTAATGTTTGATGTAGCGAAGGAGAAACCCATTTCTATTAATATAGAGGGTAGATCAAAAATGAAACCAGTAGAAAACTACGGAGTGAAATTACTTTCCTTAGGGTTCTTTACCAACCCGAATGAGGCCGTAATTTGGAGAGGACCTATGGCGTCGAAAGCCTTGAATCAAATGATTTTTGACGCGGCTTGGGGAGAACTTGATTTTTTACTTGTGGATTTGCCTCCAGGAACTGGTGATATTCACCTTTCCTTGGTTCAATCACTTCCAATTACAGGAGCAGTGATTGTTAGTACTCCACAAAATATTGCTTTAGCAGATGCTAAGAAAGGAGTAGCCATGTTTCAGCAAAAAAGCATCAATGTTCCTGTACTCGGGATTATTGAAAACATGAGTTACTTTACCCCTGCTGAGTTGCCAGAAAATAAATATTATATCTTTGGTAAAGATGGTGCTCGTTATTTGGCTGAGGATTTAGGAGCGGCCTTTTTAGGAGAGGTTCCTTTAGTCCAAAGCATACGCGAAGCTGGGGATGTTGGTCATCCGGTGGCGCTACAAGAAAACAGCCCATTAGAAGAGGCGTTTAAAGAAATTACAAAACAAACTTTGAGTGAACTCATCGTACGTAATGAAAACTTACCTGAAACGGAAATAGTGAAAATTACAACAATGAGTGGGTGCTCAACTAAATAGATAAAACATGCAGACACTTACAACACGAGTAGAAGAGGCTTTGGAAGAAATCAGACCTTTTCTTATTTCCGACGGTGGAAATATAAAATTGGTTGATATTGATGGTGGTACTGTAAAGGTTCAACTTGAAGGAGCTTGTATTGGTTGCTCAGTAAATCAAATGACTTTGACTAATGGAGTTGAGGCAACCATAAAAAAACATGCCCCTGAAATCAATGAGGTGATTAATGTAAATCCTCTATGAAGCAAGCAAAATTAGATAACGCAACTATTTTATTTGCAGGTGATTCTGGAGATGGTATGCAGTTAACTGGATCCCAGTTTACTGACACTTCGGCTTTATTTGGAAATGACTTAAGTACTTTTCCAGACTTTCCAGCTGAAATTAGAGCGCCTAAAGGTACTGTAGCTGGAGTGTCCGGATTTCAAGTTCGTTTTGGATCAAAACAAATATTTTCTCCAGGAGATTCATGTGATGTTTTGGTAGCCATGAACGCTGCGGCATTAATTAAATCAGGTGATCAATTAAAGCAAGGAGGGATTCTAATTGCCAATGAGGCTGGTTTTGACAAAAAAAACTTAAAACTTGCCGGATCGACAATCAGTCCTTTAGAAGATGAAAAATACGTCGGTGGTAAACAAGTCCATATTATTGATATCACCAAGCTCACCAAAGAGGCTCTAAAAGAATTTGGGCTGAGTTCTAAGGATGTAGACCGTTCAAAAAACATGTTTGTACTTGGGTTTGTATATTGGTTATACAACCGTTCTTTGGAACACACGCTCACTTTTTTAACCGACAAGTTTAAATCGAAGCCAGAAATTGCCCAAGCAAACACTGCAGCACTGAAGGCGGGTTATCACTATGGTGAAACTGCCGGTATCTTCACGGAACGTTTTACAGTTCCTAAGGCAAAATTAGCTCCAGGGAATTATAGAAATATTTCAGGAAATCACGCCACTGCAATTGGTTTAGTTGCAGCCGCAAAACAAGCTGATTTAAAATTATTTTATGGAGGTTATCCTATTACTCCGGCCTCAGATATTTTACACTATTTATCGAAGTACAAAAAGTACGGAGTAACTACCTTTCAGGCAGAAGATGAAATTGCCGGGGTTACTGCAGCAATTGGAGCTTCATTTGGAGGTCAACTAGGAAGTACAGCATCCTCTGGTCCAGGTATCGCCTTAAAGGGAGAAGCCCTTGGATTAGCAGTAATGTTAGAAATTCCTCTAGTAATTATTAATGTTCAAAGAGGTGGACCGAGCACAGGATTACCAACAAAAACGGAACAATCTGATTTAAACCAAGCATTATACGGTAGAAATGGGGATGCACCCATTCCTGTTTTAAGCCCAAAAAGCCCCTCGGATTGTTTTAATACAGCCTTCGAAGCATCAAAAATAGCTGTGGAACACATGACTCCTGTTTTGATCTTGAGTGATGGTTTCGTAGCAAATGGCTCCGAACCATGGCAGTACCCGAAGACAGAAAATTTGGAGAAAATCACTGTAAATAAAGCAGATGATAATTATAAAAAAGAAGGCGAGTATCTTCCGTATAAAAGGAATGAGCAATTGGTTCGTTCTTGGGCTATCCCTGGCCAAAAAGGGTTTGAACACCGTGTAGGAGGATTAGAAAAAGAGAATGAAACTGGGAATATATCTTACGGTAGATCGAATCATCAATTAATGACAGATTTGCGTCAAGGAAAAATTGACAAAATCCAAGAAGTCATTCCTGATCAAGACATTGAAAGTGGACCAAATAAAGGATCATTGGCCATATTGACTTGGGGGTCTACTTTTGGAAGCATCAAAACTGCCCTTGAAGAATCGGATCAATACTGTGATACGGTTGCCCATATTCACTTAAGACACATTCTTCCATTACCAAAGAATTTAAAAGATTTATTGTCAAATTATGACAAGGTGGTCATTCCAGAATTAAATAACGGTCAGCTAGTTCAATACTTGAGAGGTCAATTAGGTTTAAATCTTCAAGGATTTTCTAAAGTGGAAGGCTCCCCATTTAATTTCACAGAAATCATCAAAATCATAGAGTCATAGTAAAACTGAAAATAGATTGGCTGTTTTTTTGAAAGATGCTTAAAAAAACAGCTGTTTTTCATGTATTAAAAACAGATTTCTCAATTGTGTCAAAAATAGTATATTTGGTCAAAATCAATACGATAGACCATGCCGCGATACTATAAAATGGGGGTAATCCCTCCTAAAAGACATACCATTTTCAAAAAACCGGATGGACGGTTTTATTACGAAGAACTCTTCGGTACCATTGGGTTTGATGGCATGTCGAGTTTACTTTATCACACCGAGCGACCAACACAAGTTAAAGAGGTCATAAAATCCGAAGACCTGAGCCCTGAAATCGGGGAGAAATACAACATGAAATCTTTGTCTTTGAAAGGTTTTGGATTAAAACCAGAAAAGGACTTTTTAGAGAGCAGGAAAATTGTTTTAACCAACAAGGATTTACATATCGCATTGGCAGCTCCAAAAAGTTCAATGGAAAATTATTTTTATAAGAATACTGATTCAGATGAGTTACTTTTTATTCATCAGGGAACTGGAGTCTTAAAAACACAAATGGGGGCCATTCCTTTTGAGTATGGTGATTATATTTTGATCCCAAGAGGTCTTATTTATCAAATAACTTTTGCTACGGAAAATAATCGCCTATTTATTGTTGAGAGTAAGCACCCAATTTACACTCCCAAAAGATATAGAAATTGGTTTGGACAGCACTTGGAGCATTCCCCATTTTGCGAACGTGATATGCACCCTCCTACCTCATTAGAAACCCATGAAGAAAAAGGAGATTACCTTATCAAGGTGAAAAAACAGGAACAATTACACCATTATGTGTATGCTGCCCACCCCTTTTCTGTTGTTGGTTGGGACGGATATAATTATCCATATAAATTATCAATACACGATTTCGAACCGATTACGGGTCGATTACATATGCCTCCACCAATTCATCAAACATTTGAAACAGCTGCTTTTGTAGTGTGTTCATTTGTTCCGCGAATGTATGACTACCACCCAGAATCTATTCCCGCACCATACCACCATTCAAATATTGATTCAGATGAAGTTTTGTATTATGTTGATGGAGATTTTATGAGCAGAAATCATATTGAAAAAGGTCAAATAACCCTTCATCCAGCAGGAATTCCCCATGGCCCTCATCCAGGAGCAATTGAAAGAAGTATCGGTAAAGAAAAAACGGAGGAACTTGCGGTTATGGTGGATACTTTTGCCCCTTTAATGGTTACAAAGACTGGAGAATCACTTATTGACGGGGATTATTACAAATCTTGGATAGAACACTAAACAAAGCAAACATGGATAAAATAAAAGATTTAACAGCGCTACAAAATACAACCTACGGGCTCGAAAAACTCTTTGAAGAAGCAGAGGACTTTTTACCCTTATTAGGAACAGATTATATCGAGATGTATGTGGGTGATGCAAAACAAGCCGCACACTTTTACAAATCGGCAATGGGGTTTCAATCTGAAGCCTTTTCTGGATTGGAAACAGGAAAAACTGACCGGGTATCCTATGTGGTAAAACAAGACAAAATTCGTTTGGTTTTGACCGCCCCTTTAGTACCTGGAACCGAAATTTCAGAGCATATTGAAAAACACGGAGATGGAGTTAAGATAATTGCTTTATGGGTTGAGGATGCCGAAAAAGCCTGGAAAGAAACTACCTCAAGAGGAGCAATTTCTTATATGGAACCTCAAGTTATTGAGGATGAAAATGGTAAGGTAAAACAATCCGGAATTCACACCTATGGAGATACGGTTCATTTATTCATAGAACGAAAAAACTATCAAGGAACTTTTCTTCCAGGGTTTAAAAAATGGGATAGTGACTACCAAACAGCACCGACTGGATTGAGGTTTGTAGACCATATGGTAGGAAATGTTGGTTGGGATGAAATGAAAAAATGGTGCGAGTTTTATGCAAAAACCATGGGCTTTGCGCAGATTGTTTCATTTACGGACGAACAAATTTCTACTGAATATACAGCACTAATGTCTAAGGTAATGTCTAATGGAAATGGACGAATTAAATTTCCAATTAACGAACCGGCTGAAGGGAAGAAAAAATCTCAGATCGAAGAGTACTTGGATTTTTATCAAGGTGCAGGAGTTCAACATATAGCCGTTGCAACCAATGATATTATCGCTACAGTAAGCGCCATGAGAGAACGTGGTGTAGAGTTTTTATACGTTCCTGAAACCTATTATGATGATCTACTAGAACGTGTAGGCCAAATTGATGAGGATATTGAGGTCCTTAAAAAGCATGGAGTTTTAATTGATCGTGATGATGAGGGATATTTGTTGCAGATTTTTACCAAACCCATTGTAGACCGTCCTACCTTATTTTTTGAAATCATTCAAAGAAAAGGAGCCCAATCATTTGGGGTAGGAAACTTTAAAGCGCTTTTTGAAGCGATTGAACGCGAACAACAAAGTAGAGGGACACTGTAAATGAATCGTAAAGAATTATTAGAGGCTCTTGATCAAAAATTCGGGAGCCTCAATCAAGATACAGACCTTCATTTAGAAGGTTTATTGCACAGTCCTGTTTTCAATTATTGGGATTATATAAAAACCGACACACTTCTGAGCCTACAGGAGCAGAGAACCGTACTTCCAGATGAAATGATTTTCATCATGTATCACCAAATGAACGAATTATTGTTTAAAATGATACTTTGGGAGATGGATCAACTCGCAAAAGAAGAACAAATCACAGTAGATTTTTTTACCAAGCACCTAACTCGAGTATCGCGGTATTTTGATATCTTGAGTAGTTCTTTTCAGGTTATGGAAGAAGGAATGGAGCCTGAACAATACCTCAAGTTTAGAACAGCACTCGCTCCTGGTAGTGGGTTTCAAAGCGAACAATACCGTAAAATAGAACTTGCATCTACTTCAATTATTAATTTAATCGATGCTCGTTTTAGAGAGAATATCGATAGAAATACTTCTTATGAATACGCTTTTGAGCACCTCTACTGGCAAGCAGCGGGAAAGGACTATAAAACGGGAGAAAAGTCTATCTTTTTAAAAGATTTTGAATCTAAATACAAGGAAGGTCTAATCAAATTTATGAAGTTTCACAATACCCGAAACTTATACACCAAATATTTAGAGCTCCCTCAAGAGGACAAAAAGAACCTCGATTTGATTAATGCGATGCGCCATTACGACCATAATGTCAATATCAAATGGGTACTTTCACACTATCGTGCTGCTGGAAAATATCTTGGGGGATCTGAAGAGGCAATCGAAGCTACTGGAGGATCAGATTGGCGAAAGTACATGCACCCAAAATATCAAAGACGTATATTTTTCCCAAGTTTATGGACTAGTGATGAGCTAAAAAATTGGGGGAAACTTAACTTAAATTCTATTGATACAATTGAAAATTGTGGTAATTTAGAAGAGTTCAAGTAAAAATTACCATTCTTTTGAGAGTACTTTTTTTAGTCTTTACCTTACTAATTACCGCCACAAGCTTTGGTCAAAATTCAGCCAAAGCTGGAGAGTGGTTTAGATATCGAATACATTATGGCCTTTTAAATGCGGGCTATGCAGAGCTTGAACTATTCCAAGAAAATTCGGATGAGTTTCATGTAGTTGGGACAGGAAAAACCACTGGTATGGTGGGTGTCTTTTTTAAAGTCAAAGATCGCTACGAATCCTATTTTTCGGCAAACACCCAAGAACCTAAGAAATTTATACGAAGAGTCAATGAAGGGGGCTATATCATCAATAGAGATGTGTATTTCGAGGAGGGCTATGCGATTACTCACGACTATAAGAAAAATACGATAGACTCGGTTGCTGTTGATCAAGTTTATGACATGCTTTCGGCTTTTTACAAGCTTAGAGAAACAAATTTTGATGACTTAGAAAACGGTGAAACAATAAACTTGAGCCTGTTTTTTGATCGAGAAATTTATCCTTTTCAAATGAAATTACTCGACCGAGAAATTATTAGCACCAAATTTGGCAAGATCAAAACACTTAAATTTCGACCTCTTGTTCAATCGGGTCGGGTTTTTAAAGAACAAGAAAGCCTCACGATTTGGGTAACCGATGATAGCAATAAAATTCCAGTAAGAATCAAGGCTGATTTAGCCGTGGGTTCACTTAAAGCAGACCTTAATTCCTATAAAGGATTATCCCACCCCTTTAACATATTTGTTTCTAATTAAATTGTACTTTTGTTCTTGAAGTTTAATTGAAAAAATGAAGAAGTTGAAGTACTTTTCCCTGTTACTTGTACTTTTTTTTGGACTTTCAGCATGCTCATCTGAGCCATCGTCCGAAAATAAAGAAGATAATTTATCCCCTGAAAAGAAAGTAATAATTGATCCCTATGAATATGGTTTTAGGTTAAATGACTTCAAAGTAATTAGAGACACTGTCAAAAGCGGAGAGACCTTTGGAATAATTATGGATAGACATCATGTTTTTTATCCTACGATAAACAAAGTGATCAAAAAAGCAAAAGACAGTTTAGATGTTAGACGCATAAAGCTGAATAATCCCTACACCATATTAGCCACAAAAGACAGTACTGAAACGGCACAAGTATTCATCTACAAACAAAATGATATTGAATATACCGTTTTAGATTTTAGAATCGACACTCTGATTCAAGTATACAACTATAGAAAACCAATCACTAAGCGTTTGAGATATGCCTCGGGAGTGATTGAAAAGAACAAATCTCTTTTAGAGACACTTCAAGAAAATGACTTAGATCCAAATTTGGCCTATTATCTTGCTGACGATATCTACGCATGGACTCTCGACTTCACCAAACTTTATCCCGAAGATAAATTCAAGGTGATTTATGAAGAAAAGTTTATTGATGACACGACTTATGTCGGAGTTGGAAAAATTAAAGCGGCTTACGTCGAGCATCGTGGACAAGATTTATATGCCTTTCGATTTATTGAGGATCCTGAAAAGAATGTAGTTGATTTCTATGATGAAACCAATAAAAACTTAAGAAGAGCATTTCTAAAATCTCCCATTAAATTTAACTATAGAGTTTCTTCGAAATACAATTTAAAACGCAAAATCGCTTATTACGGCCGTGTGAAACCACATAAAGGCACTGATTTCGCGGCAAGAGTTGGAACACCAATTATGAGCACTGCGAATGGCCGTGTAGTAGAGTCTCAATACCGAAGAGGAAATGGGAATTACGTAAAAATTAGACATAATAACACCTATACTACCCAGTACCTGCATATGAAAAAGCGCAAGGTGAAGGTTGGTGATTATGTAAAGCAAGGAGACATTATCGGTTGGGTTGGAATGACAGGAAATACCTCAGGTCCACATGTTTGTTATCGATTTTGGAAAAACGGAAGACAGGTAGACCCTTTCAAACAGAAACTTCCTGCAGCAAAGCCCATGCATGAAAATGCACAACCAATATTCGAAGCGAATATGGAGCCTTTGAAAAATCAACTGGATAGCATGGCCTATCCCGTTAGAGAAGAGCAATTCAGTGCAGAACTGATAAAAAAATAAAAAAATGGCACTAAAAAACACAAATCCCACAAAAACTCAAGCCTGGAAGGCATTGAATTCTCATTTTAATACAGTTAAGGATTCTGATTTAAGAACCTTGTTTGCAGAAAATCCTGATAGAAAGAGTGAATTTACCTTGACTTTAGGAGACTTGGAAGTTGATTTATCAAAAAACAGAATCAATCAAGAAACATTGGAACTTCTTTTAGATCTATCACGTGAAGTTGACCTAGCCGATGCAAGGGAAAAATATTTTTCTGGAGATAAAATTAACGCGACTGAAGAAAGAGCGGTGCTTCACACAGCCCTTAGAAATTTTTCAGGAGAAGCCGTTATTGTGGAAGGACAAAATGTAATGCCTGAGGTAATGGATACTTTAGAAAAAATGAAAGGTTTTTCTAATAAAGTGATCAGCGGAGACTGGAAAGGGTATTCAGGTAAAAGCATTACTGATGTTGTAAATATTGGAATTGGTGGTTCTGATTTGGGGCCAGATATGGTAACAGAGGCCTTAAAATTTTATAAGACTCGATTAAATATGCATTTTGTATCTAATATTGATGGAGATCATGTGATGCAAACCATAGCAGACCTAAACCCTGAGACTACTCTGTTTGTTGTTGTTTCTAAAACTTTTACCACCCAAGAAACACTCACCAATGCCACAACAATAAAAAAATGGTTCTTAAGAACAGCTTCAGAAAAAGATGTTGCGAAACACTTTGTCGCCGTTTCAACGAATTTAGCAGCTATTGAATCCTTCGGGATTGATGCAGAAAATGTATTCCCGATGTGGGACTGGGTTGGAGGTCGTTTTTCATTGTGGAGCGCAGTGGGACTGTCAATTTCTCTGGCCGTTGGATTCGATAATTTTAAAGAATTACTAGAGGGTGCTCATGAAATGGATGTGCATTTTAGAACGGCAGAAGACTCGGAAAACATTCCTCTGATTTTAGGCTTGTTGAGCGTTTGGTATAATAATTTCTATTTAGCAGAAACAGAAGCAATTCTTCCCTATGCTCAATACTTGAATAAAATGAGTGATTATCTACAACAGGCTATTATGGAAAGTAATGGAAAAAGTGTAGATCGTGATGGAAATTCCGTGGATTACCAAACCGGAAACATCATTTGGGGAAGCACAGGTACCAACATGCAGCATGCCTTTATGCAATTAGTTCATCAAGGTACAAAGATGATTCCTGCTGACTTTATTGGATATAAAGAATCTTTATATGGCAATGAAGAACACCATGCAAAACTAATGGCGAACTACTACGCTCAAATGGAAGCATTGGCTTATGGAAAAACTCGTGAAGAAGTTCATTTAGATTTGAAAACTGCTGAGCAAGAAGATAAAATTGCAACACTATTACCATTTAAGGTATTTGAGGGTAATCGTCCAAGCACTGCGATTTTGTTCGATAAATTGACCCCTAGATCTTTAGGTAAGTTGATTTCATTATACGAACACAAAATATTTGTTCAAGGAATAATTTGGAACATTTATTCCTACGATCAATTTGGAGTAGAACTCGGAAAAGAGCTTGCAAAAAAACTATATAAAGGATAAAAAAAGCCTCCACTTGTTGGAGGTTTTTTTATGGATTCAAATCAAAATCATTGGATCTCTTTTTCTCCCTATTCAAATACCTCTTTCTTGCTTTAGCCCACACCTTTTTGTTAATATTTACAGGTTTTCCATTCATTAAATCTCGATCTATCTGCTCAACCTCCCTTTTCAATAAATCATCACCAAATTGTTTGGAAAACTGGTTCATCGTTGGGGGATGAATCCCAACAAAATCAATCCAATAGTAAAGTTCTTTTACGCTTCTCTTTTTTATTTTAGAAAAATAATAGGCTTCAGTTCCCAAATAAGCGGATCTTTTCCTTTTAATATATTTGATCAATTCTAGGCCACTAAATAGTAATAACAAAAATGCACCGAAATAATAAGCCCATATTTTGAATTTCTCAAAACCTTTTTCTTCCTCTAACTGTTCACTTTCTTGTTGGGCATTTAACTGCGACTTTATTGTAGGTAGTATGGCTAAATCAGGATTTGGCTGCACTTGAATTTTTTTAGACTTCAAGGTTCTTTTATAGAGCTGTTTTCTTTGGGGATTCCACCAAGTAATGACTTGTTCTGGGATAATTACCTCACCTGCCTGTTCAAAAAGATAACGCATCCCATCGGTTCGGGTTGCCGAAATAGCAGTTTTGGTTTTGGAGTTTACCTCTTCGCTCCTCATCGGGTACATGCTGACGCTCGATATGGAGTCGAAAATTGTAGGTAAAATAAACTCTCCCAATGTTCCATAAACTTCTTTTTTAATTCTTCGCTCCAAAACATCACCAACCTTCACATCTTTTATACTGCCTGACCAGTTGTCGGATACTCTAACTTGATCTGCAACTAACCATTCGCTTTCCGAAAAACCATTGGGAATCGATTTGACTTGAACGATTTTCTGTGGAGTTGTTATATAGCCCCTTACACCCTTATAATCGCCCTCATTTGGAGATTCAACTTGCACCTTTAAAGAAGGGATCACCAATGATTCATCTTCATAGGGAAATACATTATAGATCAATTGAACTCCTGCATAAGATTTACCATTAATATTTTCACTATTTGCGATGGATCTAAAAAAGACGGTATAAGCTCCATCAATTTTGAGATTTCCTAAATCAACTCCTTCAGTAAACCAAGTAGAGGTGTAGAGATAGATACTCACTTCAACAGGCTCCCCTATGAATACTGCATTTTTATCCACCCTAACCTTGCTAACAAAATGTTGTTGAGCAAAAGTGCTTGAAGTAAACAAAAGCATCAAAATAAAAAGCCTCATCATTTTCACCATTTTTTATCCGTCTTTTTAGGTTTGAGCTTTTCTTTTTTAGCTTGATACTTAAATTTCTTCTTCAAAAACAAACTGGGGTCATCGTCTACCGCCTGCATAAGAATTTTTGGACCAACATTTGGTTTGGAAGTTTGGAGTTCATCGGGAACTTCATCTAATTCTTTCCCGCGCCTCATCTCCGTATTCACCGTTTCTTCTAGACGATTAGTTTGCATTTGTTTTTCTGTTGCTTCCTGACCTCCGCCACCCAAATCTTCACTGGATTTATTCTCCATTCCCTGTGTTAATTTTTCTTTAGATTGCTTTTGAGCTTCTTGAGCCTCCTGTTTTGAGACTTGAACATTACCCCCACGATTTTGTTCCAGTTGGTTTTGATTCTCGATAGCTTCACTCATAGTAGGGTCAATTTCACTTGCCCGACCAAAGGCTAGTTGAGCGGCAACTAAATCTCCATTTTTAAAATACGCAAGACCTAAATTATAAGACCCCATTGCGGTGGTATCTTGAGAAAATGCTTGGATTGCCTGATCATATTTCCCAGCTTTAAAATAGGCCACACCCTTATGAAGTTCATTTTCAAAAACGGTTGCCGCTTTTAAATACTCCTTATTATCATAAAGTTTTTGGCCCTGATAATCCTTGGTGTACCACAGATTTGAATTGTCGCAAGAAGATAGCGTTATGATAATTAATAGCCCATACATAACCATTCCTTTTCTAAACCAAAAAAGAACAAAAACCAATAATGGAAGAATAAAAAGTAGCCCCTTATCTTTCCATTGGTCCTCGAGCTCTTCATCTTTATCCTGAAACTCGACTTGGTTTGATATTTTCTTTGCCAATTGCTTGACATCAGAATCATCTAGGGTCAACACTCGGGTTTGCACTCCATCCACAGCTGAAAATCGAGCGATCATTAGGGTATCTAATTGACTGTGAATATTTTTACTGACCCCTGGCACCTTACCTCCAAAAGAAGTTCCAACGGGAATGATTTCAACAGATTTATTTCCCTGTTGAATATAATTTTGTATCCATGTAAAATTGTCAACATTCAAATCATCGGTGATCCATACCAATACCCCTGGTGCATCTGTGACAGACATGATAGCGTCTGAAAGCGTCAAAGCGTTGGAAACATCTGTCCCGGGATAAGGCAGGGTTTGTGGGCTCAATCCCTCTAAATGAGATTTAATAATCTCATAATCCTTAGTAAGGGGTACGATTTGATGAGCAGTTCCGGAATATCCAACCAAGGCTACTCTAGCCCTCGGATTCGCTTTTAAAAAATCAATAATTTTGAACTTTGCTCGTTCTAGACGATTGGGCTGAAGATCAGTGGTCATCATGCTTTGTGAAAGATCTAATGCAATTACAACAGGAGTTTCAAGTAATTTTCCAGGAACTTGCACCTTTTCCCAAGTCGGTCCAGCAAGACCAATAATACCAGAGCATAAAAATAGAGTGAGTGCAATTTGCATTCTTATTTTTAAGGACTCATTTCCCTCTTTAATCATAAAGGGTCTTAAGTGAGGTGAAATTATGTTTTTCCACTTCACCTCGCGATTAATACTAAATATACCTACGGTAAAACTTGTCAAAGCTGGGAGCAATAACCACAAAAATTCCGGTCTCAAAAAATGAAATTCATTCATGATTTATACTTCTTTTTGTTGTTCAATGAGTTTAAACCTAAAATCAATGAGATCACTAGGGCTAAGAGTATGGCTAATGAAGCTGGATAAAAATAAAGCTGAGTTTTGGGTTTGTATTTAGCTTCTTTGTATTCTATTGGCTCTAGGGTATTCAATGCTGTTGTAACTTGTTCCAAAACATCGGTATCCGATGCATTAAAGTAACTCGCTTTAGTCAATCGAGCTATTTCCCTTAAGGTATTTTCATCTAAATCAGAATCCCGAGCATTGGGATCCCCAATTCCAATGGTGTATACCTTAATTGAATCCTTAGCGAGCAGATCTGCTGCATCTAAAGGAAGTATGTCGGTTCCTGAGTCTACCCCATCAGTAAAGAGCAATGCCACCTTGGTTTTTAAAGTATCTCTATCAAATAACTCCTTTCCTTTAATCATGGCTTTGCCGATATTCGTCATTTGTCCAGCCATACCAACATCTGCTTCATCCATCAGTTCACCCACGACTTTCAAATCCGATGAAAATGGAACTTGTATGTAGGCATTAGAAGCAAAGAATATCACTCCCATGCGATCTCCTTCTCTTTTTTCAATAAAATCATTCATGACCCCTTTCACTGCATCCCATCGCCTGACTCGCTGTCCATCCATATACCAATCTCTTTGAGCCATAGAAAATGATAAATCGGCCAAAATCAAAAAATTTCTGGAGGTCTTTACTTCCATTTCAGGCTTTCCAATTAGAACCGGAGAAGCTCCAGCACATAGAAGCAAAAGCCAAACCATGTAAAAACTGAGCCAAGTTAACTTTCTACGACGTTTTACCAAGGCTTTTTTCCTCGCTTTCTGACCTGAAATACGCTCCATAGAATCCAAGTCTGGCAAATTTAAACTTGCTGAGGACTGAAAAAGCGAAGGTGTGAGCCAATAAACCAACACGGGCAAGGGGAACAAAATGAACACCCATATATATTCAAAAAGGAAATTATTTGGTACCATGTTGTTTTATCCATTTAATCATTAAAGGCTTAACAAATTCAAGTTTCATCTCGGAGCTCCCGTAAACAGCTTGGTTGAGCTCGTGAATTTTATCTTTCCAAATTGGAACACTTAATTTATCATCCAAAAATACCCAATAAGGTGTCCCATAAAGAGCGGCCACCTGTTCTCTTCCATAAACGCGCATAGCCACTTTTTTCAAAATGACTAGACCTTGATTCAATGAATCTGCTGTATTGAGGAGTTTAATTGCTTCCCTTCGATATTTATTTCGACGGTAATTTGATACTGCTCGATACAACACAAAAAGCATGACTAAAATTGCAGTAAAAGCCAAGAGTTTCCATCCCAGGGTATCAAAACTGTAACTCACAGGAGCGGGTTCCTGAATTTTCATATGTGCTAAATCAAAACTCTCAGTTTGCATAATAATTATAGTTGATCTTCTACAGATTTTGAGGTATCAAAGTGTAATAATGGTATCCTAAATTTTTTCAATTCTTCTTGAAATCTATGTTGTTTTTCGCTGTAATCTAATTCAACTGCTTTTCTAAATTTCAAATCCCTTGCATCTAATTCTAATTGTAAGGAATTATCCCCGATAACAAATCGCTCATTGGGAAGCGTTTTTTCCATGGGATCAGTAACTTGAATCAAAACCACATCATTGTGAAGGCTTAATTGTTTGACGGCCTTGAACATCGCATTTGAATACCTATAAAAATCTGAAATAATATAAACTGAAAAATCATGTGTCACCACGTTTATAATTTTGGAAAAAGCACGATTAAATTGACTTTCAAAGTCCATTGAATTTCTGTTTATTAATTCTTGATTGCGTTTGGAAATTTGTTCCAAGAATCTCAAGAGATTTCTACGATCGCGTTTCGGAGAAACAAGGTCGATATCTCCGCTCCCGAAAACTAAACCACCAACACGATCCCCCTCTTTTAGCACCTTAAAAGCAATGGAGGCCGCTAGTTGAGCTGCTATTACAGACTTAGTGTAATTCTTCGATCCAAAAAACATGGAAGCACTCTGATCCACCACAATCATGACTGGTTTCTCCTTTTCCTCACTAAATACTTTAGAATGTGTCTTCTTTGTTCTTGCGGTAACCTTCCAATCAATATTTCTAATATCATCTCCTGGGACATAATTCCGCACCTCTTCGAAGTCCATCCCTCTTCCTCTTAACTTTGAAGCATGCATTCCTCCCAAAACTCGTTTAACTTTATTCTTGGAAGATCGAAGTGAAAAACGTTTTGTAAGTCCCTCCATTTTAAGAAGGTCATTTAAATTTATACGTATTCTATCTTGATACTCTTTCATGTTTAAGCGACTACAGCTACTTGTTTCAGTACTTCATCCAAAACCTTATCAGGATCAATTCCGTCCGCATTTGCTTCATATGAAAGCATTATTCTATGTCTTAAACAATCGTGAAAAACAGCTCGAATATGTTCTGGACTCACATCTTTGCTTCCCTTAAACCAGGCATAGGCTCTGGCAGTTCTATCTATTGCGATACTTCCCCTTGGGCTCGCACCAAATTCCAGCCAACTTTTTAACCGTCCCTCATATCTCTCAGGATATCTTGTAGCTGCAATTAAATCCACTATATATTTTTCCATTGACGGACTGATATGAATTTTAGAAATTTCTTTTCGAGCATCAAAAACAACGGACTGTTCAAGTTTATTTATTGGAGGCTTAGGACTACTTTCTTGTTCTTTTCTATTGAGTCTTAATATTTCTAATTCAGAGGCATCATCGGGATATGATATTTCTACATGCATAAGAAATCGATCCATCTGAGCTTCTGGAAGTGGGTAAGTTCCTTCTTGCTCTACAGGGTTTTGAGTAGCCATTACCATAAAGAGCGGTTCCATTTTATAGGTATTCCCCGCAACAGAGACCTGCCGTTCTTCCATAGCTTCCAATAACGCTGACTGAACTTTTGCAGGCGCTCTATTAATCTCATCTGCCAAAATCAAATTATTGAAAATTGGCCCTTTTTGAAAAATAAATTTCTCTTTAGAATCTGGCTCATAAATTTCTGTACCTGTAATATCTGAGGGAAGTAAATCAGGTGTGAACTGTACCCTACTTAAACCACAATCTAAATTGGATGCCAAAGCCTTAATCGCTCTTGTTTTGGCCAATCCTGGCAATCCCTCAAGTAACATATTGCCATCTGCAAGAAGAACTAAAATAATCTTCTCTACTAAATCATCTTGCCCTATAATCGCTTTGGCCATATTGTCTTTTAGACTTAATATAGATTTATGTACACTCATGTTTTTCCGATATTTATTTCAATAAATTTACATAAAAAAAGCCCCTGCAATGCAGGGGCTTAATTGAATTTTTATTTAGGGTTTATTTTCTCATTAATTCATAGGTTACCTTTTTAGCCAAATCAGCTGCCGTTTTTGATAGCGAAGTTGGATCATCGATATCCGTAGTAACCACAGCAATTAGCGATTTTCCTTCAGGCTTGGAAATATCATAAACTACCGTTTCAACAATATATTTTTTTGCCATTGTAGTAGTTGTTGTACTGTATCCATAATTATATAAAGAACCGTAATAGGTACCAAAACCACGATAGAAACCAGCACCGTAATACCCTGGGTATCCTGGATAACCGTAACCGTTATAATCAGAGGTAGATTTCATGTAGTTTTCCTTATCCTTTAAAACAACCATAACCACAAGCTTATAACCTTGATCTAAAATAGCCTGTCTTACGATTTCTACTTTTTTAGGATCTAATTTTTTATTTGGATCCACAGCAGGTAATTTAGTATAACTTCCTACAGCTTCAAATCCGGCTTCATTTAAACTTGAAACCATGTCTTTTTCTATTCTAGTTCTTACAACATTGTCTGCTGTTCTTGCTATAACCGCCATTTTTTCACCTTTAAGGCTATTCATATCTGTGTTTTTCCATGAATCTGCTACGGTAACTGCCGAACATGAACCTAATAAAACTACCGAAAGAATTAATAAAATTTTCTTCATTAAAGTATTGATTATCTATTTTTCAGGAAAAATACAACTATTCTACGGATTATCCATATTCCTGCAAATATTGAAGGTTAAGAAATCATCAATTAAAAATGTTGATAAAAAACTAAATTTTAACACTATTAAGAAAAATTAACAGAATTATTTTTTAGACATTTGCACAACGTAAATCTATATTTTATATTATGAAAATCTTTAAAACGTTAGCAGTTTCTTTGATACTGTTAATGAGCGGAGTAACTTACGCTCAAACAACCATTACAGGTACTGTAGTTGACGAAACCAACTCTCCTTTACCTGGTGCTAGTGTCGTTATTGACGGTACAAACACAGGAACTTCAACCGATTTTAACGGGAAATTCACAATAACAAGTTCTTCAGAATCTGGAGTTGTTACGGTTTCTTTTATTGGTTACAAGGACACAAAAGCTGAATTCAATGGACCAGGAAACATGGGAACTGTTGGATTAGAGCCATCAGCAGATTTACTTGATGAAATTTTCATCACTGGGACTGTTGATATCGCTCAAGACAGAAAAACACCAATTGCTGTATCTACAATTAAGGCTGCAGACATTCAAGAAATGATTGGTACGAAAGAATTTCCTGAATTGCTTGCAAAAACTCCATCTGTTTACGCAACTAAGCAAGGGGGTGGATTTGGTGATTCTAGAATTAATGTACGTGGATTCGATCAATCAAACACTGCTGTAATGATTAATGGTATGCCCGTTAATGACATGGAAAATGGTTGGGTTTATTGGTCAAACTGGGCTGGTTTAACTGATATCACTTCAGCAATGCAGGTTCAAAGAGGACTTGGTGCCTCAAAATTAGCTATTGCTTCTGTTGGTGGTACAATTAACGTGGTAACGAATTCTTCGGAAAAAGCTGAAGGAGGTTCAGTTGCAGCAACTTTAGGGAATGATCAGTACATGAAATATGTTGCATCTTATAACACTGGACTTATGGAAAGTGGATTCTCTGCTTCAGTACTTATGAGTTACTTCCAAGGAGATGGTTATGTTGATGGGACAAAAGGTCAAGGATCTAACTACTTCATTGGATTAGGTCAGAGAACTAAAAACGAAAAACACAATTTCCAGTTTATCTTTACAGGAGCACCACAGTGGCACCACCAAAGATCATATGCTCCAAGTATTAATGACTATATTCGTTACAATCCTGAAAACAATGGAGAGCCAGACATCCGTTACAACTCTGATTGGGGATATTTAAATGGAGAAGAATATGCTTTTAGAAGAAACTTCTATCACAAGCCGGTTATGTCTTTGAACTGGGAATATCAAATCTCTGACATGTCTCGTTTATCTACTGTGATTTACGGATCCTGGGGACGTGGTGGTGGAACCGGGGAAATCGGTCGAATCAACGGAAAACGTCAATACCAATTGAAAGATGCAAATGGATTAATCCCTGTGGATGATATCTTTGCGTGGAACTCTGGACAATCAGTCCCTTCATTAGGTGCAGACCGAACTCAATTTAACGGTGCTTTTTATAATACTGGAAACAATGGTCAACCAGGATCACAAGGTGGTGGTGGTAGAAACGGGTCAGATAACGGTATCTCAAGAAGAGCTTCGATGAATTCTCACAACTGGTATGGAACAATTATTAACTTCAATAAAGAAGTTGGTGAGTATTGGAATTACGATGTTGGACTTGATTTAAGAACTTACCGTGGGATTCATTACCGTGTTGTAAATGATGTTTTAGGTGCTGATGGATATATTGACTATGACAACGTTAATGAACCTGCTTCAGGAAATTTAATTACTTCAAGTGAGTATGTGGATGCAACAGCTTCTTGGAATCCATTCCAAAACATTAAAGATCAAGAAAAAATTGACTATTACAATGATGGAATTGTAAACTGGCAAGGTTTCTTCGGGCAATTAGAATATTCTAAAGACAAGATTTCTTGGTTCATGCAAGGATCTGTTTCTAATCAAGGTTTCCAGAGAATCGATTATTTCAACGAAACTCCAGATAACCAGAAGACGGATATGAAAAATATGCTTGGTGGAAACGTTAAGACAGGTCTTAACTTTAGAATTAACGAAAATCACAATGTTTTTGCTAATACTGGTTATTATTCAAAGCAGCCATTGTTTGACGCCGTATATATTAACTATGGAAACACATTGAATCCATTACTAACTAATGAGCAAATCTTCGGATTGGAATTAGGATATGGATACCGTTCGGAAGCTTTCACAGCAAACTTGAACTTATACAGAACTTCTTGGTCTGATCGATTCGAATCAACAGGATGGTCTGATGATGCAGGAAATAACGGTACGGCGAATTACCAAGGAATTACAGAGATTCACCAAGGTATTGAAATCGACTTCCTTTACAAGCCGACATCGAGATTTAGCTTCAACGGTATGATGTCTATTGGAGACTGGTACTATGATAGCGATGTTACTGCTACCGTATTTGATAATGATCAAAATATTATTGCTGAAGGAGAGACCTTATATCTTGAAGGTGTAAAAGTTGGAGATGCAGCACAATTCACTACTTATTTAGGTGCTAGTTATAAGTTTTTTGACAAGTTAAATGTAGGTGCAAATTGGGGTTACTATGCAAATCTTTATGCAGATTTCGGTCCTCAAGATTTTGACACTCCAGATGCTCAGGTAATCGAATTACCAGCTTATAACTTATTTGATTTAAGAGCTTCTTATAACTTTGACTTAGGAAAAGGACAAAGCATAAGAGTTTCAGGTACTGTAAACAACGTATTTGATACTGTTTACATGTCTGAAGCAGACACAAACTATGCTGTAAGAGATGGTGATGATACTTTTATGGGTATTTCAACTGGAAACAGAGTATTCTTTGGATGGGGACGTTCATGGAACACTTCAATCAAGTATAGCTTCTAATCAAAAGCATTTGAGAATATATTAAACCTCCCTTCGGGGAGGTTTTTTTATACCTTTATTTTCAGTAGATTTGCTCAGACTAAAACTAACTATTATGATGACAATGATTCATTCGATTATGGCCTACCTAGTTGTAATCACTTTGGGGCTTGCGGTAATCAACGCTTTTATTAAATGGCAAAAAGGAAATGCCTTCAAAAAATCCGATCGAACGCTAAGCTTGATTGCATTGATTTTTTCACATATTCAATTGTTGATTGGATTAGCAGTATGGGCTCATAATGGATATTTTAAAGTTATGGGCGAGGCAATGAAAGAACCGGCGCTTCGCAAATTAGCGGTTGAACACCCCGTTACAATGATATTGGCCATAGTGTTCATTACCATTGGATGGTCGAAACATAAAAAACAAACCGAGGATAGTGGAAAATTTAAGTCAATTGCCCTTTTTTATGGAATTGGTTTAATTTTAATTCTCGCAATGATTCCATGGAATCAATGGATATAAATTATGAGTAAAAAAATGTCCTTTGGGAAAAAATTAATTGCAGTGCCCTTAACGGTACTGCATTATTTATTTTACGGCATCTGTTTAATCGTTTTTTGGCCGGTTCAATGGATTGCACTTAGAGTTTTTGGTTATAAAGCACATAAAAAGTCAGTAGACCTTTTGAACTATTGTTTAAATGCCACTTTATACCTTTTAGCTTCAAGAGTAAGAATTATAAACAAACAAAGCTTACCTTTAGATCGACCGATTATCATAGTGAGCAACCACCAGAGTCATTACGACATCACTCCATTGGGTAGAGCATTTAGAAAACATCACCCAAAATACGTTGCAAAAAAAGAACTGGGTCAAGGAATTCCAAGTGTATCTTTCAATTTGAAGTATGGAGGAAGCGCATTAATTAATCGTAAGGATGCAAAGCAATCTCTAACTGCAATTAGAGATTTCGCTAAATATTTAGAAAAGAATAATTACGCTGGAATAATCTTTCCAGAAGGAACACGCAGTAAAACAGGAAAACCTAAACGTTTTTCAGAGAATGGCTTAAAGATGCTTTTAAAATATGCACCATCCGCAGTTGTGGTGCCCGTAACGATAAATAATTCCTGGAAATTAGTTCAGTATGGACAATTTCCGTTGGATATCGGTATAGATTTAAGCCTTGAAGTACATCCTGTAATTGATCCAAAAGGGATGAAGTTTGAAGATGTTTTTCAGGAAGTACAAAAACAAATAACAACAACAATTAAATAAAGTATATGCTTAGTAACTTGAGAAAAGAGGTCATGAATACACTCAGCAGTAAAATTGAACATTTTACAGATGAGTATTTGATCAAGCCAGAAAAGATTTGGCAGCCGACCGATTTTCTACCGGACACACAAAGCGATAATTTCATCGATGAAGTAGAAGAAATTAGAGAGCTTTCAAAAGATCTTTCAGATGATTTTTGGGTGGTGCTTGTAGGAGATATGATTACAGAAGAAGCTCTTCCAACCTATGAATCATGGTTAATGGAAATCGATGGAATACATCAGAATCCAGATAATCCATGGGCAAAATGGATTAGACAATGGACTGCTGAAGAAAATAGACACGGAGATGTTTTAAATAAATATATCTATCTGTCAGGTCGAGTAAATATGAGAGAAGTAGAAGTAACTACTCAACATCTTATTGCGGATGGTTTTGATATAGGAACTGCTCACGATCCATATAAAAATTTCGTTTATACCAGTTTTCAGGAATTAGCAACCTATGTTTCTCATAACAATGTAGCTAAAATTGCACGAAAGGGAGGAATGAAGGCTTTGGCCAAAATGTCTAAAATTATTGCCGGAGACGAGATGAGACATCACAACGCATATTGTAGTTTTGTGAAACATATTTTTGAGATTGATCCTTCAGAAATGATGATTGCCTTTGCTCATATGATGCGCCATAAGATTGTCATGCCAGCCATGCACTTAAGGGAATCGTTTGGAAGCAAAGGGAGCCTTTTTGACGACTTCTCAACCGTAGCTCAGCGTATTGGTGTATATACAGGACACGACTATATCAACATCCTCAAAAAGCTCAATACAACTTGGGAAATTGATCAAGTTAGAGGACTGAACGAGGAGGCAGAAAAAGCTCGTGATTTCCTGCTAAAATTACCGGAACGTATGGAAAGAATAACAAGTCGAATTGTTATTCCAGAAACAGACTTCAAATTTAAGTGGATGAATCCACTTACTACATAATAATATCGAAATCGTCTTGGTCTTTTAAAAATCCAAGGCGATTTCTTTTTTTGTTGAGTTTTTCCAAATCCAGTTCCACCGTTCTAAAAAGACCATCGTTCTTTAGGTCTACTAATTTTTTACCAAGGGGGGTATAGACGCGCGAATGTCCTGGGTAATGATAATTATTTCCATCCTCTCCTATTCGATTAACCCCGATCACAAAACTCATATTTTCTATTGCCCTTGCTTTGAGTAATGCATTCCATGCACTAATTCTTTTACTTGGCCAGTTTGCCACATAAATTACCAAATCATAATCGTTTTTTACACGTGAAAAAACGGGGAATCTCAAATCGTAACAAACTTGCAAAAGAATTCGGAAGCTCTTAAATTCCACTATGACGCGTCGATTTCCTGGGGTATAAGATTCATTTTCACCAGCCAAACTAAACAAATGCCTTTTGTCGTAGTATTTCATCGCACGATCCGGTTGAATGAAGACCATTCTATTATAGAAGTGTTCATGTTCATTAACCATTACACTTCCACATATCGCCATTTCATATTTCTGACTTAAGGTTTGTAATGCCACCAAATAAGGATCAAAGGGCCAATTGAGAGAGAGCTCAGAAGGATTCATGGAGAAACCAGTTAGGAACATCTCAGGCAACACCAGTAAATCAGCTTTAATATGCTGCATTTGACTTTCTATATAGCTCAAATTGGCGATGGGGTCTTCCCATTTAATATCAAACTGTAATAAGCCTACTTTCATCTATAAAAAAAGCCCCTTTAAATGGGGCTTTGATAAATTTACATATAAATAATTTCTCCGCTAGAAGTCTTATAAACTGCTCCAACGATTTTAATTTCTCCATTTTTCTCCATTTCGCCCAAAATTGGACTTGTTCTCCTTAACTCATCAATGGTCATCTCTACATTCTTATCGATTACCTGATTTACAAAATCTGTACTGGCTGAACTGCGCTCTCCATCATAGCTTACCGCATCAACCGCTGGCGTGATTTTTGCCAACATCTGGGTAATATTCCCCAATTCTACATGGTCACATGCTGCTTTTACAGCACCACAACCTTCATGTCCCAAAACGACTATTAATTTAGAACCAGCCACTTTACAAGCGTATTCTAAACTCCCTACGATATCAGGATTTACAAAATTACCTGCAACTCTTGCGACAAAAATATCTCCAATATATTGATCCATAACGGTTTCAACAGGTACTCGTGAATCGATACAAGATACGACCGCAGCTTGAGGCCATTGTCCTCCAGAAGTTTGACTAATTAGAGCCTTTTGATCTGCTCCATTTGGAGTCCCAGCAAGGAAACGCTCGTTTCCAGCCTTTAAACTTGCTAATACCGTATCTGGGGTCATTCCTCCCTGAGTCGTTGCGTTTATCGCTTCAATTCTTTTAGACATATTGTTTGATTATAAATTAGAAACACAATATAATGAAAATAAAAAAGCCCGCAAATTCTTGCGGGCTTAGTTCTTAGGCTTTCATGAACTCCCAGTTCATTCGAGCGATATTGTCGAGTGAAATTCCCTTGGGACATTCCACCTCGCAGGCTCCGGTATTGGTACAATTTCCAAAACCTTCTAAATCCATTTGTTTTACCATATTACTCACACGATCAGCAGCCTCTATTTGTCCCTGAGGTAATAGTGCGTATTGAGATACTTTTGCTCCAACAAATAACATGGCTGATGAATTTTTACAAGTCGCAACACAAGCTCCACATCCAATACAAGTTGCAGCATCCATCGCTTCATCAGCAGCATGCTTAGAAATTGGAATATTGTTCGCGTCTTGAGTGTTTCCAGAAGTATTCACAGAGATAAAACCTCCTGATTGTTGAATGCGCTCAAAAGCGGTACGATCTACAACTAAATCCTTAATCACAGGAAAAGCTTTTGCACGGAAAGGTTCAATATAAATGGTATCGCCATCCTTGAACTGTCTCATATGCAATTGACAAGTCGTCACTCCTTTATCTGGACCGTGAGCTTCACCATTAATAAACATCGAACACATTCCACAAATTCCTTCGCGACAATCGTGATCAAAAGCCACGGGTTCTTCATTTTTAGCTACAAGAGATTCATTTAGAACATCCATCATTTCTAAGAAAGACATGTGCTCTGAAATATCCGTCACCTTATATTCTACAATCTGACCTTTATCTTTAGGACCTTTTTGTCTCCAAATTTTTAACGTTAAATTCATAATCTTTCTTATTTGTATGAACGTGTTTTTAGTTCAATATCGTTAAACTCTAATTGCTCTTTGTGCAAAATTGCTTCGGATGGTTTCCCTGTATATTCCCAGGCAGAAACATAGGCGTAATTTTTGTCATCACGTTTTGCTTCTCCATCTTCAGTAACATATTCTTCACGGAAATGACCTCCACATGATTCGTTTCTCTCTAAAGCGTCCTTAGCAAACAACTCCCCTAATTCTAGGAAATCAGCCACACGACCTGCTTTTTCAAGCTCTGCATTCATTTCGAATATTCCCCCTGGAACCTTAACGTTTTTCCAGAAATCTTCACGTAGGGCATGTATCTCATCAATCGCTTGTTGCAGGCCTTCGGCGTTTCTTGCCATACCAGCCTTTTCCCACATAATTTTACCGAGTTTTTTGTGATAATAGTCAACAGAATGAGTTCCTTCATTATTAACGAAGAACTCCAATTGTTCTACCACACTTTTTTCAGCTTCATCAAACTCTGGACTGTCTGTAGCGATAGGACCCGTACGAATTTCATCTGCTAAATAATCACCAATGGTATACGGCAATACAAAATAACCATCGGCCAAACCTTGCATTAGTGCTGACGCTCCAAGACGGTTGGCTCCATGGTCAGAGAAGTTTGCTTCTCCAATACAATACAAACCTTCTACGGTAGTCATCAAATTGTAATCTACCCAAACACCACCCATCGTGTAGTGGGTTGCAGGATAAATCATCATTGGAGTTTCGTATGGATTGTCATCAACAATCTTCTCATACATTTGGAATAAGTTTCCGTATTTAGCTTCTACAACTGCTTTACCCAATTCTTGGATTTTTGCATCTGTTGCATTTTCAATACCTTTTATCTTTGCTTGCTCCTTACCGTAACGCACTATTGCTGAGGCAAAATCTAAGTAAACTGCTTCACCCGTTGCATTGACCCCATAACCAGCATCACATCTTTCTTTTGCAGCTCTTGAAGCCACATCACGCGGAACCAGGTTACCAAATGCTGGATACCTTCGTTCTAAGTAATAATCGCGATCTTCTTCAGCCAACTCTGTCGGTTTGAGTTTCCCTTCACGAATTGCTACAGCATCTTCTAATTTAGCCGGAACCCAAATTCTACCATCATTACGTAAAGATTCAGACATCAATGTCAATTTCGATTGATAATCTCCTGATCTAGGAATACAAGTCGGATGAATTTGTGTAAAACAAGGATTTGCGAAATACGCTCCCTTTTTATGAATTTTCCATGCTGCTGTCGCATTAGACCCCATGGCATTTGTCGATAAGAAATAAACATTTCCATAACCACCAGTTGCAATAACTACTGCATGAGCTGAATGTCGTTCAATTTCACCTGTAATCAAGTTACGAGCGATAATTCCACGAGCTTTTCCATCAACTTTAACCACATCCAACATCTCATGTCTGTTGAACATTTCGATTTTACCTCTAGCAATCTGACGATTCATCGCTGAATAAGCTCCTAAAAGTAATTGTTGACCTGTTTGACCTTTGGCATAAAAAGTACGAGAAACTAGTACCCCTCCAAAAGAACGGTTATCCAGTAATCCTCCATAATCTCTAGCGAAAGGAACACCCTGAGCAACGCATTGATCGATAATATTTGATGATACCTCTGCTAAACGATAAACATTTGACTCACGAGAACGATAATCGCCTCCTTTTACGGTATCATAGAAAAGTCTGTAATTAGAATCTCCATCACCTTGGTAATTCTTCGCTGCATTAATTCCTCCTTGAGCTGCAATAGAGTGCGCACGTCTCGGAGAATCTTGGTATGCAAAAGCCTTAACGTTGTATCCCAATTCTGCCAAAGTAGCAGAAGCAGAACCTCCAGCTAAACCAGTTCCAACCACAATAATATCAATATTACGTTTGTTCGCTGGGTTCACCAGGTTGATTTTATCTTTATAAGTTGTCCATTTATCTTTAATAGGACCCTTTGGTACTTTTGAATCTAAAACTGCCATAGCTAATTAGTGATTAAAATGGTGAAACAATGCGATGAAAATAAATCCAAATGGAATCAAGTAAGCAAATGCATTTGCCAAAAACTTCCATGAGGTTTGAATTTTACGCTTAACTCCCATCGTTTGGAAAGCCGACATAAAACCGTGTTGAAGGTGCAACGAGAGCAGTACAAATGATATTACATAAGCTCCAACTCTTAATGGACTTTCAAATTTATGTGCTAATTCTTCATAATAGCGATATCCCGAATCAGGGTTACTTGGATCAATTAATCCCGTCATATCTCCTGCCACATATTTCACTTCCATTTCTGGAATCCAGAAATCGATAAAATGCAGAATTAAGAATGCCAAAATCACTGCTCCAGAAATAATCATATTTCTCGAAGTCCAAGATGAATTTGCTGATCCATTATTTTTTTGATATTTAACTCCTCTAGCTTTCTTATTTTGAATTTCTAAAACAAATCCCATAACAAAGTGGTAAATCACACCTAAGACCAAAACTGGCTGCATCAGGTATTGGATTGCCCAATTTGTCCCCATAAAATGAGCGGCTGCATTGAAACCGTCTTCGGTAAATACAGACAACATATTTATTGAGAAATGAATTAATAAGAAGCTCATTAGAAAAATGGCCGATAATGCCATCATCACTTTTCTTCCAATAGAAGATTTTGTAAATCCACTCATGCTTTTTTAATTTAAGACCTCACAAATATACCATTTATCGACTTTTAGTAAAATAACAATGGTCATAATTATCTTATTTAGAATGAGTTCAAACAGTCTTGTAGCACCTATAAAATATAGGCTTTTGCATTTTCGATAATCTTGTCTAGAGACTTTTTTAGAATTTTATTAACCAATAAGTTCCACGAAGCATGTATATTAGTTGCACTGTCTAACCAAAAATAATTTTATGAAAAGAATTTACTTACTTTTCACTGGGCTCATCTTGAGCTTGGGCATTCATGCTCAAAGCCTGGATTTAAGCCTATTAGAAAACATGAAAGCACGCGCTATCGGTCCTGCAGGGATGAGTGGGCGTGTGACAAGCATCGATGTGGTAAATAACCAAACTGATATTATGTATGTAGGTACTGCGTCTGGAGGAGTTTGGAAGTCTACTTCTGGAGGTGTGGATTGGTTTCCAATCTTTGAACACGAAGCAGTTTCATCTATTGGAGCTATTGCCATCCAACAATCAAATCCCGATGTTATTTGGGCAGGAACTGGGGAAGGTAATCCAAGAAATTCCCTGACTGGTGGTTATGGGCTATACAAAAGTATCGATGCAGGAAAAAACTGGAAACTTGTAGGTTTAGAAAAAACAAGAAATATTCACCGAATAATCATTGACCCAACTGACCCTAATACCGTGTATATCGGTGCAATTGGATCTCCTTGGGGAGAACATCCTGAAAGAGGGGTATACAAAACAACTGACGGAGGTGAAAACTGGGAACGCGTTTTATTCGTCAACGAAAGCACTGGAGCAGCTGACTTAGTAATGGACCCGAACAATCCAAATAAGCTGATTGCCGCTATGTGGGAACACAAGCGTCAGCCATGGACCTTCAATTCTGGAGGACCTGGATCAGGAATGTACATCACTTATGACGGTGGGAAAAATTGGGAAAAAAGAACAGCAGAAAACGGCCTTCCTAAAGGAGAATTGGGAAGAATGGGTCTGGCAATTGCGCCGAGTAACTCTAAACGTGTATATGCATTAATTGAGTCAAAAAAGAACGCTTTTTATCGTTCGGATGATGGCGGTTTTAACTGGAAAAAAATTAACGACAAACCTGAAATTGGTAATCGTCCCTTTTATTATTCAGACATCTTTGTAGACCCGGTAAATGAAAATCGAATTTATTCTGTTTTTACCTATGTAAATGTATCTGAGGATGGTGGTAAGTCATTCAGCGAATTAATGCCTGCTTATGGAACTTCAAAGGGAGTCCATCCGGATCACCACGCTTGGTGGATACATCCAGAAGACCCAAAATTCATGATGGATGGAAACGATGGCGGATTAAACATCACTCGTGATCACGGTAAAACTTGGAGATTTGTGGAAAACTTACCAGTAGGTCAATTTTACCACGTTAATGTAGATAATGACTTCCCTTACAATGTATATGGGGGAATGCAAGATAACGGCTCTTGGGCCGGTCCAGCCTATGTGTTAAAAGCACAGGGAATCCGAAATTCATATTGGCAAGAATTGATGTTTGGGGATGGCTTTGATGTCGTTCCAGACCCTAAAAATTCGCGTTATGGTTATGGGATGTCACAGCAAGGATTTGTGGGGAGATACGATCGCCAGACTGGGGATACTAAATTTATCCAACCGACTCATCCAAATCCAGATGTTCGTTTGAGATTCAATTGGAACTCAGCGATTGCCATGGACCCAACAGATCAGCATACCTTGTATTTTGGAAGTCAATTTGTTCATAAATCAACGGATAAAGGGGATACTTGGGAATTAATCTCGCCGGATTTAACGACCAACGATCCAGAAAAACAAAAGCAGCATGAAAGTGGAGGAATTACCATGGATGCCACTGGAGCTGAAAATCACACCACTATACTTGCAATTAGTCCCTCAAATTTTGACCCAAAAACCATTTGGGCTGGAACTGATGACGGAAATGTGCAAATAACTCGTGACGGAGGAAAGACTTGGACAAACGTCGCTCCAAATATCAAAGGAATGCCTGCCAAAAGTTGGGTTCCACAAATAAAAACCTCAACCTTTAATGAGGGGGAAGCCTATGTTGTAGTGAACAATTACCGTCAATTTGACTTCATGCCTTACCTATTTAGAACACGTGATTATGGGAAAACATGGGAGCGGTTATTGGCAGATCAACCGGAGACCTTTGGTTATGTTCATGCCATTGTGCAAGATCCAGAAGAACAAAAATTATTGTTCTTGGGTTCCGAAAACGGACTCTATGTCTCCATTGACGAGGGAAAAAATTGGACGAAATGGACCAATGGCTTTCCAACAGTTCCAACAATGGATTTAGTGATTCATCCAAGAGAACAGGATTTAGTTATCGGGACTTTTGGTCGGGCCTTTTATGTACTTGATGATATTAGACCTCTCAGAGAAATTGCCCGTCAAGGGACTGGCCTTTTTGACAAAGATCTTGTTTTATTTGCACCACCAACGGGAGTTCAGACAATCAATCAACAACCTTCAGGAACACGATTTGGAGCCAATGCTATGTTTAATGGAGAAAACAGACCTTCAGGGGCTAGAATTTCCTATTATATAAAAGTATCTGAAGACAAAGCAGCACCAAGCAGCAAAAAGAAATCTAAAAAGAAGAAATCAAAAGATACAGAAGTCGCTCAAAAAAGTACAGTGAATAAAGATTCTATTTTCTTAACGATTTACAATGACAAAGGAGAGGCGATTCGAAATATAAAAAGAAAAGCACCTAAAAAAGATGGATTGTACCGTACTTCATGGTTTATGGAGAAAAAAGGTGTAGCAAGAGCTTCGAGAAGTATTCCTAAGAAGAATGCACGTGAACCGTATGGAAATGCAGTAATGCCAGGAAAATACAAGCTGGAAATGACTTTTGCGGGACAAACGAGCTCTCAAGAAATAGAGGTTATTTTGGACCCTAGAAAAACATGGGATTTAGAAGGTTTGGCTCAAAAAGATGCCTTGTTGACTCAGATTGATGAGTACCGCAGCATGGCAGCTAATAGCACAGCTCAATTGGCACGTGCAAAAAAGATTGTATCTGATTACTCTAAGCGTATTTCAGAGGCAGATCCGGAGAACAAAGAAGAATTGATGAAGGCTCAAAAAGAAATATCAAAGAAAATTGATGGGTATTTTGACAGCTTACTCGGCAAACGCGACAAGCGTCAAGGGATTACTCGAAACCCTGAACCAACAGCTTTATCGTATTTAAATACAGCGCGTCGTTATGCAAATGGTTTAAATGGAGCGCCAACTTCGACGGAAACTACGCTGTTTGACAATGCCAAGTTAAAGCTTGAACCTGTACTTACAGAGATCACCACATTTTTTAATGAAGATTGGAAAGCCTATCAAAAGAAAATGGAAAGCATGACGCTCTCCCCTTTTGAACAAATGGAAACAAAATAATCAAATGAAAAAGCCGCTTCTCTCGAAGCGGCTTTTTTTTATTACTTAAGCACCAATTTTGATTTTTTCTTTCCGATTTGAACGGTGTAGGTACCTTTTGGTAAATAGTATACTCCGTTTTGGGCTTTCTTAAATTTTGAATCTTTATTCTTTTTATTGTATTTCGCTACCCACTCAGATGAGGCGGAAAAATCATAATTGAGATAATTGAATCCTTGGAATCCATCAACAGAAAATTGCTGTAGCTTCATTCCATTTTCAGCCTTAATCTCAACAATTAATTTTTGGGCTTTCGAATTAAAGACAATAAATTGCATTTCAGGCTCAAAGGCATCATACCAACGTCCCCAAGAACTTCCCCATCGAGACGAGCTCTTTTGCTCTGGGATATCTAAAATTGCTAAGTCTTGACCTTTTACCTGGTCATAAGACCTTAAGGATTCGATATTCGCTTTGTAGATAGATCTACCATGAGTTCCAACTAATAACTCATTTTCTCGGTCTTGGATTACCAAGTCATACATAGCAACTGCTGGAAGTCCTCCTCCAAACTTATTCCAACTCGTTCCGCGATCTAAAGACACAAATAAAGCATTATCCGTTCCTAAATATAAAATATCAGCCTTTTTAGGGTCCTCCTTAATTACATTTATCGCAGCTACTTCAGGCAAATCTCCCTGAACTGAAGTCCAGGTTTTGCCATAATCATCTGATACAAAAACATAAGGTTTGAAATCATCGTTACGGTATCCCGTCATAGAAACATATACACGAGATTTCTCGTATTTGGAAGCGACAATACGAGTCACCCAAAGATCTTTAGGCAATCCCTCTGAAATATTCTCCCATGAACCACCTGAATCATGAGAAACATGCACTAGACCATCATCCGAACCTGTATACAATAAACCAAATTGAAATGGCGACTCTGCAATACATGTTAGTGTACCATAGGCTACATCACCAGGTTTACCACCTTGGGTAAGGTCCGGAGAAATTGGCTTTAAATCTTCTCCTTGTTGTAAAGAGCGGTGCAATTTATTAGACCCCATGTAGAATATGTCTTGATTGTGAGAAGACAATAAAATAGGGCTCATCCAGTTCCAACGATATGGAGCCTCACCAAGGGTGTGTTTTGGCTGTAAATAACTTCTTTTACCTGTGGCTAAATCCACACGGAAATAGAACCCGTATTGAGAACCTGTGTAAACTATATTTGAATTTCTAGAATCGATTTGAACTTGCATTCCATCTCCTCCACCAATTCCTTCATAAGGATAATGCCCTGTTCCTTCCCAACGCTTTGAGGCCTCGTAAGTAGAAGGTCCTTTCCAAACCCCATTGTCTTGAAGACCACCGTATACATTATAAGGAGTTTCATTATCTACATTAATATAATAGAATTGACCCACTGCGGGTTGATTGTTTTTGATCCAGTTATCCCCATCATCATAAGAAATGTTCACTCCACCGTCATTTCCATTAATTAAATGACCTTCCATACGATCGTTAACCCACAATGCTTGATGATCCGAATGTACATTTTCTTTAGAAATTGACATCCAATTCTTACCACCGTCATCAGACCTAATAAAAGGAACACCTAAAACGTATAACTTATTTGGGTTTGCTTTATTTACTCGGATTTCCCCAAAATAGTATCCATAAGAAGAATAAACGCCATCTAAATAACCTTCATGAGTTTTTGCCCATGTTTTACCACCATTGGTAGTTTTATATATTTCCGCTCCCTTGACAGGAGTATCAAACATAATCGAATTTGCATCCTCTAAATAACTAGCTAAATCTGCAGGCTTCACTTCACCTTTTTTGACTTGAGCAACAACTGAAGCTGCTGTATATTCGCGAGGAAAACGGTTTTTTCTCAAATATCCGTCCAAATCCGAAGCAGGTAAATCCATGAAATCTTCATTTGACATCGTTTTGAAATCTTCTTTCGTTAATCCGTCACTTTGCGACTTTTTTCCGGTACTTGCTCTTCGATCTTGATTGTCCAAAACCACATAAGTCGTTTGAGCATCAAATACTGCTAATCCAATTCGACCAACTCCAGATCCTTGAGGGAATCCACTCGCCTCGGTTGATACTTCATTCCAAGTTGCTCCAGCATCTGTACTTTTCCATATTCCAGAACCCGCTCCAGACTCAACAAAATCCCAAGCTTTTCTCGAACGCTGCCAAGTGCTGGCGTATAAGGTGTTGAAATTACCAGGAACAGCTTCCAAATCAATTACACCAGTTTCGTCGTTCACAAAGAGCGTACGGGTCCAGGTTTTTCCTCCATCGGTTGTTTTATACAAGCCACGCATTTCATTTTTAGTATACAAATGTCCCATGGCTGCGACCAAAACCTCATCTGGGTTGTTCGGATTAATCAATACTCTTCCGATATGCTGAGTGTCTTCCAAGCCCATATGTTCCCATGTTTTACCGTGGTCTGAAGATTTGAGCATACCAATTCCCGCATAAGAAGATCTGGAAGAATTATTCTCACCTGTTCCGACCCAAATCAGTCCAGTTTTCCAATCTACAGCAATATCACCAATATTCAATGTTGGGCTATTGTCCATCACTGGTGTAAAACTGGTTCCATTGTTGTTTGTATACCAAAGCCCTCCTGAGGCATAAGCAACATAAAATTCTGACGGTTGATCTGGATTAACATCTAAATCCACAACACGGCCACTCATGATTGATGGTCCAATGTTTTCAAATGGCAATTGATCCACCATTGAGTTTTGTGCCCAGAAATTTGCTGAAATAAAAAGCAATAATAGGCTCAATTTAGTTTTCATATCTATAGGTTTTTAATCTTGTGAAAATAGACAAAAAAATCACAATTACCCGAAGAGGTACCGCAAAGCCATGTTAATTTGCTAAATTTGTTTTACTAAATTTTTGATAAAATGAAATACGAAAAAATCCCTTCTAGCTTGTTTGTAAAAAACAGAGCCAAGTTTACGGAACGTATGAGGCCTAACGCTCTAGCTGTGTTCAATTCTAATGATATATATCCAACTGGTGCGGATTCTACCTTGCCTTTTGAACAACATCGCGATATTTTTTACCTCAGTGGGGTAGATCAAGAAGAGAGTATACTCTTACTCTTTCCTGATGCACATGACCCTATTCATAAGGAGATCTTGTTTCTAAAAGAGACCAATGAGCATATTGCCATTTGGGAAGGAGCAAAACTCACCAAAGAGCAAGCGTTTGAGACTTCTGGAATCAGAACGGTGTATTGGCTTCAAGATTTTAAGAAAATTTTCTTTGAACTGATGACTGAAGCAGGTCTTATTTATCTAAATACCAATGAACATTATCGCTCTACACGTGAGGTAGAAACTCGTGAAGATCGATTTATTAAAAATACTAAAGCTGATTTTCCAGGACACCTTTGGGAAAGAGCTAACCCCATTCTTCAAGAAATTAGAGGGATTAAAGAGCCTGAAGAAATTGAATTAATTCAAAAGGCATGTGATATTACTAATAAAGGTTTTCGCCGCGTATTGGGATTTGTAAAACCCGGTATCATGGAATACGAAATTGAAGCTGAGTATATTCACGAGTTTTTACGAAATAGATCTAAAGGCTTTGCCTATACCCCGATTGTTGGTTCGGGTTACAATGCGTGTGTACTTCATTATATTGAAAACAATCAAGCATGTAAAGATGGAGATATGCTTCTAATGGATGTAGGTGCTGAATATGCCAACTATTCCTCTGACATGACAAGAACCATTCCTGTAAATGGTCGTTTCAGCCCACGTCAAAAAGCAGTTTATAATGCTGTATTAAAGGTTAAAGACTTGGCCACCGATATGCTAGTTCCTGGAACAATGTGGGCAGAATATCACAAAGAAGTTGGGAAATTAATGACTTCTGAACTTCTAGACCTTGGATTAATTTCCAAGGCAGATGTTCAAAACGAAAATCCAGATTGGCCTGCGTATAAAAAATATTTTATGCACGGAACCTCACATCACATGGGCTTAGACACTCATGATTATGGTGCTTTGAAAACACCTATGAAAGCCAATATGGTCTTCACTGTGGAACCTGGAATCTATATCCCTGAAGAAAATATGGGTATACGCTTAGAAGATGATGTTGTCATTCAAGAGCAAGGAGCTCCGCTAAATTTGATGGCAGATATTCCAATTACGGTTGAAGAAATAGAAGATTTAATGAATAAGTAAAAAAAGCCGCTCCTTTTAAAGAGCGGTTTTTTTATTTTCTGTTTAGGTTTAAAAGGACGAAAATTATCAATCCTGGAAGTACCCAGCCCAAACTATAGCTTGACAGTGGGATGTATTTCATAAGTGGCATCCACAATTCAGCTCCTGTAAAATAGCCAAGAACATCGGGTATAGAAAACAGCAACACGGTAAATACAACTCCTTTAAATACTCTTGGTGAAGCATACTGTTCTTTAATGATATTCAATACGATCAATACTATAGTGATGGGGTAAATCAAATTAATCGCAGGGATTGCAACTTCTAAAATATAGGCGACGTTCAATTGGCCAATTATTACCCCCAAAAGAGAGGCACTAATTGCGGTTATTTTAAAAGCCAGCTTTGAACCTCCAAATAATTCCTTTGCGTAATCTGAAGTTCCCGTTACAATTCCCACCGCTGTGGTAAAACAGGCTAGGGAAACTAGAACTCCCAAAAACAAATTCCCTACGCTTCCCAAGGTTTGAGCGCTCAAACTCAATAGGACTTCAACATTGTTCGCTTCAACGGGAAATGTTCCATTGAATAAAGCTCCCGATAAAATAAGCCCCCCGTAGATTGCCAATAAGGCACCACCAGCTATAAGTCCAGCTTTAAAAATAAGCTTTTGAAGACCGTTGTGGCTGAGATTGGGAAAATTCATTTTTAAAGAAACTATTAATACTCCACCTGCCACGGCCCCACCAATGGCATCGAAAGTTTGGTAACCCTCTAACAAACCTGCGATTACTGGGCTTTCATATATTCCTGGAATTTCTCCTCCTGGGGCGCTGAATACTGCAATACCAATAATGGCAAATAGAATCACCACAATCATTGGGGTAAGATACTTACCAAGCGCATCGATAACCGAACTTCTGTTTAAGGCAAACAAAAGCACCATTCCAAAATAGACAGCAGAGGTCAAAACTGAGGGAGTATCAAAAAAGGGAGCGATTGCTATTTCATGAGTTACCGCTGCTGTTCTAGGTGTCGGAAGTGCTATGGCTATTAGATAAACAATCAGTGCGTAAAACATTCCAAATTTGGTTGAAATTTTTCTTCCGAAATCTGCCAGACTTCCTTGAAGTTTAGCATGGGCAAAAATCGCCATAACCGGAATCAAAACCGCTGTAATAAAAAAACCGAACACAACAGGCAACCAAGAATTCCCTGATTTAAAACCTAGAAAAGGAGGTAAAATTAAATTTCCCGCTCCAAAAAACATGGAAAAAAGGGCAAAACCCGTAATTAAGACTTCATTTTTTAACTTCATATCCCCTTAAATAATCGAGATTCAAATATAGGGTCTATCTCGTAAAAATCATACCTTCGTAAAATGAATTTTTTGGATTACAAAGAAACTCAAATCGCTTATTATGATACAGGTAAAGGAGCTGCTCTAGTTTTTTTACACGGTTTTTTAGAATCAAAATCATTCTTTGACAAAATTATAGGTGACTTTTCTAAAAATTATCGCTGTATCAGCATCGATCTTCTGGGTCATGGAGAAAGTGGAAATATAGGATACATTCATCATATGGAAGATATGGCAGATGCCGTTTTCGCTGTTCTCAACCATTTAAAACTCAGAAAAATTATCCTAATCGGACATTCAATGGGCGGTTATGTGAGCTTGGCCTTTGCGGACTTATATCCTGATCATATTCGAGGAATTTGCTTGTTAAACTCCAGCTCAAGAGCTGATAGCGAAGAGCGAAAACTAGGCCGGGATCGGGCTATTGAGCAGATTAAGAAAAATCATAAGAGTTTTATTAGAATTGCCATTCCTCAGCTATTTAGACCTAAAAACAGAATACAATTCAAAGAAGAAATTAAACAGATCAAACTGGAAGCCCTTAAATGTTCCGTTCAAGGTATAATTGCGGCATTAGAGGGTATGAAAATTAGGGTTGACCGAGAGGTTATTTTACATTTCGCTCCCTACCCAAAACTCATTATTACGGGTAAAAAAGACGGAATACTCCCCTTAAAAACACAGATAGAACAAACCATAGACAACGATGTTGATTTAGATATTCTTCCGGACGGACACATGAGCCTCATCGAAAATTACCAAGAAACCGTCTATAGTCTTCGTCGATTTATTGGGCAGTGTTTGAATCCGTAGAATTCCACCCTTGAGCTTGCAATTCTAATTGCTGACCTGCTCTAGTTACTAAATAACAAGGTTCGTTTGCCGCAGTCATATGACCGATAACCGTAAGATTTGGATTTCCTTTTATTTTTTCAAAATCGCTTTGATCAATGGTAAAAAGAAGCTCATAATCTTCCCCTCCACTCAATGCAACCATGGTTGAGTCTATTTCAAACTCTTCACAAACCTGAATCAAGGTAGGATCTAAAGGGAGTTTTTCTTCAAATAATTTTGCCCCAACTCCAGAGGCTTTGCTAAGGTGCATCAATTCAGAAGATAATCCGTCTGAAATATCAATCATAGAGGTTGGTTTTACCTCTAATTCCTTCAGCAATTTGGGAATATCCTTACGTGCTTCTGGCTTGAGCTGGCGCTCCACGATATACGTATATTGTTCCAAATCAGGTTGAGCTTCTGGATTGACTTCGAAAACTTGTCGTTCTCTTTCCAATACTTGAAGTCCCATGTATGCCCCACCTAAATCTCCACTGACAACAATTAAGTCGCCCGCCTTTGCGGTAGTTCGTTTAACTAAATCTTCGGGCTTCACTTGTCCTATTGCAGTTATAGAAAGCACAAGGCCTGTTTGGCTAGAGGTAGTATCTCCACCTATTAAATCGATATTATAGAGTTCACAAGCCAACTTAATTCCAGCATATAATTCCTCAAGAGCTTCTACCGGAAAGCGGTTTGAAACGGCCATGGAAACCATGATTTGTCTTGCTTCGGCATTCATGGCATAAATATCAGAGAGATTTACCATTACCGCTTTATAGCCCAAATGTTTTAAGGGCATATAGGCTAAGTTAAAATGCACTCCTTCCACTAACATATCAGAACTCAAAACCACCTGAGAACCTTGATCTGACTTTATCACAGCCGCATCATCACCAATTCCCAAGACCGTCGAATCTTGATTCAGTTTTACGAATTGAGTCAGGTGTTTTATTAATTTAAATTCTCCAAAATTTGCAAGTGGAGTTCTAGAATCAGGCTGGGAATCAAACATGTTATTTTATTTTACTTTGCAAAAATCCGATAATTTTAGAGAAGAAAAAAACTGTTTACTTAAACAGAAATGTTAAAGTCTCATAATTACATAATTACACATCTTTAAAAAAGAAAATATTTCGTAAATTTACTATATAACTTCCCGCCTAGAACAGTTAACCCACACCGAACCAAGAGTTTTTTATATGAGAAGCGTAATTATTTCATTACTATGCTTGTTTTGTGGGCTCCAAGGGGAAGCACAAAATTCGTATTTCATCGAGGCAGGATTCGACCCTCGTATGGTGACCAATGGTCCATACGAAGGCGCACCATCTGCGCTTGATTTATTAACTAAGGTCGGTATTCACACGGAACGTTTAGACTACTATGCTTACGGTGAATTCTTTAATGCCACAAGTTTCTATTCTTATGGCGTTGGGGCAATGGTTCCTTATCGATTGTTCCCTAAAGAAGCTCTCGATAGAGATACCAGCCTTGATATTGCATTTGGTTTAGATATTGGGCTAATCAGCAGACCTGAATTTGAAAGCACTACAGGTTCCTTTGGCTTCAACATTGAAACACGATTTAATATTGGCGAACATTTTACCCTAAAATACCTGGCAAATTGGAGGTATAGAAGTGACCTTGAGTCCATTTATAACGAGACCAATAACTTCAAATATGGCGGGTATTTAACAGTGGTCTATAACTTTCATAAATAATTCCTATTCCTACATTAGAAATTACTTATAACAATACATGGCAAAACTATTGCGATGTTGTACCTTTGCGGCAAACTATATCTTTATGATTAAAGTAAGTGAACAAGCGAAAAAGAAAGTAACTAACCTTATGGAGGAAGAAGGATTCAGCCCTTCGGATGACTTTGTACGTGTTGGTGTTAAGAGTGGAGGGTGCTCTGGTCTTTCCTATGACCTTAAGTTTGACTCTAAGGCTTTGGATGAAGACAAGGTATTTGAAGATAATGGCGTGCGCATCGTCGTTGATAAAAAAAGCTTCCTGTATTTAGTAGGAACCACTCTAGAATACTCTGGAGGACTGAACGGTTCTGGATTTGTATTTAATAACCCCAATGCAAGTCGTACTTGTGGTTGTGGAGAAAGTTTTGCGCTTTAAAATTGAAAACATGGCGAAGTATACTGAAGACGATTTAAAAAAGGAATTAGAAACCCAAGAATACGAATATGGGTTTTATACAGATATTGAATCTGAGACCTTTCCAAAAGGAATCAATGAAGATATCGTTAGGGCTATTTCAAAGAAAAAGAATGAGCCTCAATGGATGTTGGATTGGCGTTTAGACGCTTTTAGAATCTGGAAAGAGATGACAGAACCTGATTGGGCAAATGTCAACTATGAAAAACCTGATTTCCAAGCCATTTCATACTATTCTGCTCCGAAGAAAGCAGACCCAAATAAAACATTAGATGATGTCGACCCTGAACTTTTAAAAACTTTTGAAAAGCTAGGAATTTCCTTAGATGAACAAAAGATGTTATCAGGGGTGGCTGTTGATGTAGTAGTGGATTCTGTTTCTGTTGCAACAACGTTTAAAAAGACTTTGGCGGAAAAAGGAATTATTTTCTGTCCGATTTCTGAGGCAATCCAAGATCATCCTGAATTGGTTAAAAAATATATTGGAAGTATTGTTCCGAAAACCGATAACTTTTATGCCGCATTGAATTCGGCTGTTTTTACTGACGGTTCATTTTGCTATATTCCAAAAGGAGTTAAATGCCCTATGGAATTATCAACCTATTTTAGAATTAATGAAGGAGGTACTGGTCAGTTCGAAAGAACTCTTGTGGTTGCAGATCAAGGTTCTTATGTGAGTTACTTGGAAGGATGTACAGCTCCTGCTCGTGATGAAAATCAATTGCACGCAGCGGTAGTTGAACTCATTGCATTGGACGACGCTGAGATCAAATATTCTACGGTACAAAACTGGTTTCCTGGAGACAAAGACGGTACTGGAGGGGTTTATAATTTTGTGACCAAAAGAGGGCTTTGTGAAAACAACGCCAAAATTTCTTGGACGCAAGTTGAGACCGGATCAGCAGTAACCTGGAAATATCCATCATGTGTCTTAAAAGGAGATAATTCCGTTGGAGAATTCTATTCCATTGCGGTAACCAACAATCACCAACAAGCGGATACTGGAACAAAAATGATCCACTTAGGAAAAAACACGAAATCTACGATTATCTCGAAAGGGATTTCGGCTGGAAAGTCACAAAATAGTTACAGAGGATTGGTTCAAGTGGCCAAGCGCGCAGAAAATGCGAGAAACTTCTCTCAGTGTGATTCCTTATTAATGGGGAATCTCTGCGGTGCCCACACCTTTCCATATATAGAAGCAAAAAACAAGTCTGCTCAAATAGAGCATGAAGCGACTACAAGTAAAATTGGAGAAGATCAGTTGTTTTATTGTAATCAAAGAGGTATCGATACTGAAAAAGCCATCGCCTTAATTGTAAATGGTTTTTCGAAAGAAGTATTGAATAAGCTGCCAATGGAGTTTGCCGTTGAAGCGCAAAAATTATTAGAAATTAGTTTAGAAGGATCCGTAGGATAAAATAGAGAATCAGATGCTTAAAATTGAAAATTTACACGCTAACATTGGCGATAAGGAAATATTAAAAGGGCTTAATTTAGAAATTAACCCTGGTGAAGTTCATGCAATCATGGGACCAAATGGTGCTGGTAAAAGTACAATGGCTTCGGTTATTGCTGGTCGTGAAGAGTACGAAGTAACAGAGGGAAACATCAGCTTGGATGGTGAAGATATTTCCGAAATGGCGCCTGAAGAGAGAGCGCATGAAGGAGTGTTTTTGTCTTTTCAGTACCCTGTTGAAATTCCAGGCGTAACCGTGACTAACTTTATCAAATCGGCCATCAACGAAACTCGCAAGGCTAAAGGACAAGAAGAACTTCCGGCTAAGGACATGTTGAAAATGATCCGAGAAAAATCTGAGCTGTTAGAAATTGACAGAAAGTTCCTTTCTCGTTCCTTAAATGAAGGGTTCTCTGGTGGAGAGAAAAAAAGAAACGAAATCTTCCAAATGGCCATGTTGGAACCGAAATTAGCCATTCTGGATGAAACAGATTCTGGTTTGGATATTGACGCACTTAGAATTGTGGCTAACGGAGTTAATAAATTAAAATCAAATGACAATGCGGTTGTGGTTATCACCCACTATCAGCGTTTGTTGGACTATATCGTTCCTGATTTTGTTCACGTTCTTTACGACGGTAAGATTGTGAAATCAGGAGGGAAAGAATTGGCTCTAGAATTAGAGGAAAAAGGATACGATTGGATTAAAGAAGAACAAAAAGCCTAATGGAGTTAACAGAAACTTTAGCAGCCTCCTTTTTGGCCTTCGAAAACCAAAGCAGTACCGATGTGGACTCAACAGTTCATGAAAAGCGTAGTGCTGCCTTCGAACGTTTCGAAAAGAAAGGCTTTCCGACGAAAAAAAATGAAAACTGGAAGTATACCAGTTTAAAGAAGATTCTAAATAAAAATTACACCTTATTTAACAAACAAGAAGTCAGTCTTGATTTGACAGATGTTAAACATTTATTTGTCCAAGGAATTGAATCCTACAAATTAGTGTTTATCGACGGAGTTTATAGCTCTTTTCTTTCTCAGACGACTCATGAAGGAATGGATATTTGCGTAATGTCATCTGCCCTTCATAAACCAAAATACAAGATGGTTATGGATAACTATTTTGATACTTTGGCAAGAGAGGCTGGAGCATTAAGTGACTTAAACACTGCTTTTGCCACCGAAGGTGCTTATATCAATATTCCTAAAGGAACTGTAGTCCCTAAGCCGATTCAAATATTGAATTTTACCACTGGCAAAAACCCAGACTTACTTATTCAACCAAGAAACTTAGTTATTGTAGGGGAGAATGCTCACGTTCAAATTATTGAGCGTCACCATTCGATTGGCGGTCAAGATAATTTCACGAATAGTGTAACAGAGATTTTTGCGAATAAGCGAGCCATAGTGGATTATTATAAAATTCAAAATGACGTTTTAGATGCTAATTTAATTGATTCTACTTACGTTTCTCAAAAAAGAGATTCTATCTGTTCGGTTCACACCTATTCATTTGGTGGAAACATGACTCGGAATAATTTGAGTTTTAAACACGAAGGAGAACATGTGACTTCTAACCTTAATGGCTTATCAATTATTGATGGAAAACAACATGTAGATAATCACACCACAATGCATCATCGTTACCCAAATTGCGATTCTAACGAATGGTATAAAGGATTATACGACGGTAAATCTACTGGAGTCTTCAATGGAAAAGTAATTGTTGATCAATTGGCTCAACAAACTAATGCTTTTCAACAAAATGACTCGATTCTACTTAGTGATTCAGCGGATATTAATGCAAAACCTCAGTTGGAAATATTTGCAGATGATGTAAAGTGTTCACACGGGTGTACCATAGGACAATTAGATCAATCTGCCCTTTTCTATATGCAAAGTAGAGGAATACCTAAAAAAGAAGCGCAAGCCCTTTTAATGTATGCCTTTACTGCTGACGTAATGAAAGATGTAAAAATCCCAGCGCTCAAAACCTTAGTCACTGGCTTGATTGCCGACAAACTAGGTGTTGATCTCGGATTTGACTTATAAAAAAAATCCCCTTCTCACGAAGGGGATTTTTTTATTTTATTGCATCGAGAATATCTCGATAAAAAGCTTCAAAATTAAAGACTTCCTCATCTCCTAATCCTGTGCGAACTACGACCAGGTTATGGTCTGGAAATATCGCAACTCGCTGCCCTTGATAACCGTTACAAGAAAACATGTTTTTTGGAAGCGTTGAGTAGCCGCCTTCAGCATTTAACCAAAATTGACCTCCATAGGTTCCCTTTGACGTGGGCGTTGGAGTAGTCACATAATCTACCCAAGATTCATTAAAAATTCGAGTGCCATTCCAATTTCCTCGATGCAAGTATAACAATCCAAATTTAGCCCAATCCCTGGTGGTAGCCCAACCATAAGAAGACCCTACGTAATTCCCGTCCAAATCAGCTTCCAACAACATGGAATACATTCCAATTTTGTCGATAAAAGTCGCATAGGGGAAATCTAAGTATTCTTGATGCGTATCAAACTGCTTTCTGATAATTCTAGAAAGCACATTGGTAGTTCCAGAAGAATAGTTCCAGTGGGTATTAGGCTCATAGGCTAATTCTTGATTCATTTGTGACAAGGTCATGTCACTGTCCAAAAATAACATTCTTGTCACATCTGAAATGGTATTGTAATCTTCAACCCATGAGAGTCCGGAATTCATTTGCAAAAGGTTGTGAGTGGTAATTTTTGAACGCTCATCATCTTTCCACAAATCAATAGGTGCTGGGTCATATATATTGAATCCTTGTTGATCTACTAAAATGCCCACCATTGTACTTTGAATACTTTTAGTCATGGACCAACCCAAAATTGAAGTTTCCTTGGTAAATGGGGCTTCATATTGCTCACCAATTATGCGATCCTTGTAAATAACGATCACAGAACGCGTTTGTCTTTTTATCTCATCCTCTCCCCTGTCAAAAGCATCGTTGACAATAGCACTAATCTGATTGTAATCTACATTGGCAAAAACCGTATCCTTATCTGGACCATTTCCATAAGGAAAAGGGGCGCTTAATTCCGGCTGATTTCGATTGGGAACCAAATAAGCTGCCGAAGGATCGTACTGATCATTAATCAATACTCCACCAAGACCCTCGCGATAAATTGCTTTTCGTTTTAACAATCCGTACACCGAAGCAGTCGCTTCATTTGATCCAAGATCCAAACTCGCTAAATTTATTGGTGAAAAATTCAAATCATTTTGTGCGATATAATCGAAGTTTTGCCCAGAGACAAAAGCATTAGAAACTAAACTTTTAGATGCATATCCAGAAATCATATTAAGTTTCGGATAATTTGACACAACTATTACGACCAAAACGATAAATAGACCGATAAGACTGGCTCGAAGAATTTTTTTCATATTAAAAATGGCTTTATTGTAAAAATAATCAATTTTTTTCGTCAATGCCTTATCTTTGCTTAACACAATCACAGACTATGGATATTCAGCAAATTCGCTCTCAATTCCCAATACTAAATCAAGAGGTAAACGGTAAACCTTTAGCTTATTTTGACAATGCAGCTACAAGTCAAACGCCACTTTCGGTAATTGACGCAATTGCGACCTATTATAAAACCGATAATGCCAACATTCACCGCGGAGTTCATTATTTAAGTCAAAAAGCGACCGATGATTATGAGGAGGCACGTGAAAAGGTTAGAAAGCACATTGGAGCTTCAGCGTCTTGTGAAGTTATTTTTACCACTGGGACCACCATGGGAATAAATATGGTCGCTAATGGATTGAGGTCTGAACTGAAAACCGGTGACGAAATATTAATTTCAGAGCTTGAACATCATGCCAATATCGTTCCATGGCAATTGGTTTGTGAAGCCACTGGGGCGAAACTAAAAGTTATCCCAATAACCGACAAAGGTGAGATAAACATGGAGGCCTTTGAAAAATTACTCTCGGACAAAACCAAAATTTTATCCGTTTCTCATATCTCAAACACCTTAGGAACTATAAACCCTGTTGAGCATATGATTCGTCGTGCTCATAGTCATGGGGCACAAGTATTGATTGATGGTGCTCAGGCAACCCCTCATTTAAATATTGATGTGACTGCATTGGATTGTGAATATTACGTGAGCTCGGGCCACAAAATGTATGGTCCTACAGGAGTCGGGTTTTTATACGGTAAAAAAGATGCGTTAAATAAACTCGATGTCTATCAAGGCGGGGGAGAAATGATTGCAGAGGTTACTTTCGAAAAAACGACTTATGCAGAATTACCTCATAAATTTGAGGCTGGTACCCCAAATATTTCAGGAGGTATCGGTTTAGGAGCTGCCATAGACTACATTCAAGAGATTGGAATTGAAAGAATTGCTGCTAGAGAGCAAGAATTGTTGGATTATGCCATGGACAAGCTAAGTGCTTTTGAGGATATTGAATATTACGGTACTTCTGAAAATAAAGCAGCGGTCATTTCATTCAATATAAAAGGGATTCATCCCTATGATGTCGGTGTTATATTAGATAAATTAGGCGTTGCAGTGCGAACAGGGCATCACTGTACTCAACCAATAATGCAGTGTTATAATATTCCTGGAACGATTAGAGCTTCTTTTGCTTTTTATAATACCTTTGAAGAAATTGATCAATTCATTGGGGCTTTGGACAGAGCTTATATGATGCTTAAATAATTTTATTATTTTTAGTCTATGAACAAGAATCTTCGACTTATTATCCTAACTATTTTAGGTGTAGGAATTTTATACTTTGGATCCGGAGTTGTCAAAAAACTGTATTATACAGCCAATTCCGAAAATCTAATTCAACAGTTACCGGATTTAGAACTTACCGCACTTGATGGCACTAAGGTCAATCTAGAAAGGCTCTCTTCTGAAAAGAACCAACTTTTGATCTATTACAGTTCTGAATGCAGTCATTGTGTAGATGAAATAAGAAGTCTTAAAAAAGACAGACAAGTCATCCCAGATGTGGACATCTATTTAATAAGTATAGAAGATCCTCGAGTAACGAAAAAATTTATAGCCAAAATGGGCCTTAATCCTGAGGATGAACTTAATTTTTTATCAGATACCAAATGGGAGTTTCCTGTAATGTATGATATCAAGGCTACCCCGAGTATGTTTTTTTACAACAAAGAACATCAATTGGTTTCTACTCATGTAGGTACTATGCCTGCAGAAGTTATCAAAGCTCGTTTCGAATAAGCTTATTTTCTACCGAAATCAGCGGGAATTTCTCCCCATGATTTAGTTTCCCACTTTAGAATAGGATTGGAATAAGTATTGGTCTTCAACCAGGCTTCTGCTCGTTTAATTAACTCGAGTAAATCTTGATTTACGGAATCAAATTGCAAATTGGTACGGCATTGTTTTTTCTTCACCCAAGACATGGCCGTTCTAGAATCGGTATAAATCGGTAAGTCAGGTTTATTCTTTTGTTTGCACAAAGCCAAACCGTGCACAATGGCCAAAAACTCCCCAATATTATTGGTCCCTTTTGGATAGGGGCCTTTTTTAAACACTTCTTTATTCTCAGGTAAAGCCACTCCTCTATACTCCATAAGTCCAGGGTTACCCGCACAAGCGGCATCCACTGTTAGGCAAGGAGTTTGCGCTTCAATTTCAGGTTTAACTTCATGGCCAGGTCCCATTTCAAAGGCGAGCTCCGCTTCTTTAAGGGTTTTAAAACTCTTATATCGCGCAGAGGCTACCCCTTTTATTTGAAGTTGACAATCGGTCCAAGAATTGTAAATACCGGGCTCTAAACCCTGCCAAACGACATAAAATTTTTGCTTTTTAGCCATGACTCAAAATATAATCTTCAATCACTTTTGGAAAATATTTGTATTCCAAAGCGTGTACCTTTTTTGCGATCTGATCAGGTTCATCACTTGCATCAAGTGCGGTGCTCGCCTGAAAAAGTAATGCTCCTTGATCATAATTTTCATTGACCAAGTGAATACTTATACCCGTTTCTTTCTCATTGGCATCCTTAACAGCCTGATGCACAAATTGTCCATACATCCCCTTTCCGCCATATTTTGGAAGTAAAGCCGGGTGAATATTTATGATACGGTCTGCATATTTTTGGGTGAATTCAGGGGATAACTTTCTTAAAAACCCAGCCAAAACCACAAAATCAACCTTCAATTCCTCTAAAAGCGGAAAAAAATTATTTGAAGCAAAATCTGCATTACTTACGTAAAAACAAGGAAGGTCAAAAGCCTCCATACGTTGAACGACACCGGCCCCAGTTTTGTTGTAAACTAAGCCAACAACCTCAATTAACTCACTGTTTTTAAAATAGTTACAAATATTTTCCGCATTAGTCCCTGATCCTGACGCAAAAACACATATCCGCTTCATAAGCTTGTTTTATTGAATAATTAAAATTAAATTTACGATGTTTACCCCGCATTAAACAAGACAAAAGTCGTTAAAATTAACGAAGCGTTGTACAATATTGCAACCTTTTGCTTGTTTAAATATAAAGTTTTATAAATTTGCATCGATTTTAAATTTAAACAATAGAATATTATGTCAGACATTGCATCAAGAGTAAAAGCGATTATCGTTGACAAGTTAGGTGTTGACGAGAACGAAGTAACTACAGCAGCTAGCTTCACAAACGATTTAGGAGCAGATTCATTGGATACTGTGGAGTTAATCATGGAATTCGAAAAGGAATTTGATATCCAAATCCCGGACGATCAAGCAGAAAACATCGGTACTGTAGGTCAAGCAATTAGCTATATCGAAGAAGCAAAAAAGTAATTTTCATATGAAATTGAAACGAGTTGTTGTAACTGGACTTGGTGCATTGACACCAATCGGAAATAATCTAGAAGAGTATTGGGACGGTTTGGTTAATGGGGTCAGCGGAGCTGCACCTATTACGCATTTTGATGCCACCAAGTTCAAGACTCGTTTTGCATGTGAAGTGAAAAATTTCAAAGTCACGGATTACATTGATCGCAAAGAAGCGAGAAAGATGGATAAGTTCACTCAGTACGCTATGGTAGCAGCTGATGAGGCTATTGAACATTCGGCTTTGGATTTTTCAAAATTAGATGTGGATAGAATAGGTGTTATCTGGGGTGCTGGAATCGGTGGTCTTGAAACTTTCCAAAAGGAAGTGCAAGGGTATGACGAGGAAAAAGGTCCTAGATTCAATCCGTTTTTTATACCAAAAATGATTGCAGATATCGCTCCAGGGCATATCTCAATTAAACACGGACTTAGAGGTCCAAACTTTACCACAGTTTCAGCATGTGCTTCTTCTGCGAATGCGATCATCGATGCGATGAACTACATTCGTTTAGGGCAAGCAGATGTTATTGTGACTGGTGGTTCAGAAGCAACAGTAATTGATGCCGGGGTTGGTGGTTTTAATGCCTTACATGCATTATCGACTAGAAATGATGATCCTAAAACAGCTTCCCGTCCTTTTGATAAGGATAGAGATGGTTTTGTGTTAGGTGAAGGTGCCGGAGCAATTATACTTGAAGAATACGACCATGCAGTGGCGCGTGGGGCTACAATTTATGCTGAATTATTAGGTGGAGGGTTATCTGCAGATGCTCACCATATTACTGCTCCACATCCTGAAGGTTTAGGAGCAATGAAAGTAATGGAAAACTGCTTAAGAGACTCTAATATTTCTGTAGAAGATGTAGATGCCATAAATGTACACGGTACATCTACTCCACTTGGAGACATCGCTGAAACTACAGCCATTCAAAAGGTATTTGGAGAACATGCCTATAACTTAAACATCAACTCAACGAAGTCGATGACCGGGCACCTTTTAGGAGCCGCAGGAGTTATTGAAGCTATTGCCTCAATTAAAGCCTTACTTCATGGAGTAATACCTCCAACGATTAACCATTTTACGGATGACGATAAAATTGACAACAAGCTCAATTTTACTTTTAACAAAGCACAAAAAAGAGATATCAAAATCGCAATGAGTAATACATTCGGTTTCGGTGGTCACAACGCTTGTGTGGCATTCAAGAAATGGGAATCGTAAATTTATGAAGAAAATTTTTCGCAAAATCCGTTCTGTAAAAAAGGGAGACTCCTCCAAATTACAGACTGACTTTGATGTTGAAAAATTAAAACCCATTCTCAAATACAAACCAAAAAACAGTGAACCTTATATTGAGGCTTTTACACATAGTTCTATGCGCGAAAAAAATAGCGATGGAAGTTATGTAAATTATGAGCGGCTTGAATATTTAGGTGATGCAATGTTGGGTTCCATTGTCGCAGCATTTTTGTTTGACGAATTTCCCGGATCAAATGAAGGTTTTTTGACTCAAATGAGGTCCAAAATAGTTTCAAGGGATCATTTAAATAAACTGGGGAAAGATTTAAACTTAGTACAGTTTGTTCGCAGTAACGTTTCTAGATCTAAAATTGGAAACAATATAAATGGGAATCTATTTGAAGCTTTAATTGGAGCTATATACCTCGATAAAGGATATTTGTTTTGTGAGAAATTTGTTCGTGAACGCATACTTGAGAACTACGTTGACCTCCCCTTATTAGAAGGGAAGATTTCTTCATATAAGAGTATTATTGTCGAATGGACCCAAAAACATAAAAAGGATTTGCGCTTTGAAGTTTATGAGGATTCAGGCAATCAACATCAAAAACATTTTAGTGTTCGATTATTTATCGATGAAAAAGTAATCTCAAAAGGAAGGGCAACCTCAAAAAAGAAGGCAGAAGAGATTGCTTCAAGAAGGGCCTATTTCGTTCTGCAAGACCAATTTAGCTAGGCTCAAACGATTTCGCATATTAATGTAATTAATTGCGTATCAATTCTTAAATTTGCAATAGTTAAGATTTTTCTATGACTAAACATCGTTTAGACCTCAGGTTGATAGAAGAAGAAACATTTTCGATAATCGGTATTGTTTCCTCTATGGAAGTTTATCGACTTGCTTTTTTTCTAAACAAAGAGTTGAACTGGTTTTTGAAAAAAGAATCATTTGAAATAGATGACAGTTATTCGGTCTATAGTTATTACGAGGAATCTAAAGATTTGAACATAAATCTAATTGGTAATACAGCCTGGAAAAAATCAGAAGCTTCAGAGGGATTATTCGATAACGTCGCTTCTAAAACTTATCTATTAAAGGAGAAGAAAAAAGCGGATTACCTCCTTAAAATAAGTGAAGAAATAGATTATAAAAGCATAGAGCATATAATCAAAAAACTAAAGTCTATCGCATCGATACAAACCTGTTATCCTATTGCAATAGACGAACTAAAAACAACAGAATTTTTAATTTTTTAAAAATGAGTAAAAAGACAAAAATCGTAGCTACTTTAGGTCCTGCGACAAACACAAAAGAGATTCTTCGCGAGTTAATTGTAGCTGGAGTAAATGTATTTAGAATCAATTTCTCACATGCGGATTACACGGAAGTATCTAGAAGAATTAAATTAATTCGTGAATTGAATGAAGAATTAGGCTTTAATGTAGCTATTTTGGCTGACTTACAAGGTCCTAAACTTCGAGTTGGTGTCATGGATGAAGGAGTAGTTATGGAAGAGGGTCAGACTTTTACTTTTACCACTCAAGAAGGTCCTGGGACTAATCAAAAGGCATTTATGACCTACCAAAGATTTCCAAAGGATGTAAAAGCTGGAGAATTCATCTTGGTGGATGACGGAAAATTAAAATTTGAGGTTATAAGTACTGACGGGAAGGAAAATGTGGTCACTAAGGTGCTACGTGGTGGACCCCTGAAGTCAAAAAAAGGAGTAAATCTTCCTAATACAGCAATTTCACTTCCAGCGCTTACAGAGAAAGATGTTGATGATGCGAAGTTTGCAATTGGTGAAAAAGTAGATTGGATTGCCCTATCTTTTGTCAGAAATCCTGAGGATCTAGATCGCATTCACAAATTAATCGCTGAGGAATCACCTGAATTCCGTATCCCAGTTATTTCAAAGATTGAAAAACCTGAAGCTATTGAAAATATTGATGCTATTATGGCCAAAACAGATGGTATCATGGTGGCACGTGGTGATCTAGGAGTTGAAATTCCTGCTCATGAAGTTCCATTAATTCAAAAGGAATTGGTTCGTAAAGCAAAAATCGCTCGTAAGCCGGTTATTATTGCTACTCAGATGATGGAAACGATGATTGACAATGAGGTTCCGACTCGTGCGGAAGTAAATGATGTGGCGAACTCAATTATGGATGGAGCGGATGCAGTAATGTTATCGGGAGAAACATCAGTAGGGAAATATCCTGTAACAGTGATACAATCGATGAGAAATATTATTGAATCGGTAGAGACTTCTGAATTAATTTCAGTTCCTCGAAAAGAACCTAAAACTAAAGATGGACGTTTTATCACTAAATCAATCTGTCAAGGTGCAGCTGTTATGGCGGACAATATCGATGCAGAAGCTATTATGACGATTACCAATACAGGGTATACTGCTTTCCATATCTCGTCTTGGAGACCAAATTCAAATATTTTGGCCTATGCAGACAATCCGAGGGTATGTACTATGTTAAATTTATTGTGGGGAGTAAAAGCCTTCTACTACGATGCAGGAGATAAGGGTACTAACCAATCTGTTGTTGATGTTAACAATATGGCGATTTCAGAAGGTTATGTCAAACCGGGAGATTTAGTAATCAATTTGGCATCAATGCCTGCTGAGGACAAGGGAATGACCAACACGCTGAGGATTACAGAAATTTAAAAATAAAAAAACCGGCCAAAAGGCCGGTTTTTTTATTTTATCTCGGTACGAATTACAATTGCATCATTGAGCACAAATGGCTTAGGCATCATATACTCTTCTCTTTTTCCTACCTTGATGATGGAATTATCATAAAGGTCATAAGAACTCTCCAAGAGCTCAAATTCAGGCCTTACTGAGGCCTTAAATTCCACGACTAAACTATCAGAAGGATTTCCTAAGAAATACAGCAAGACGCGATTGCTGTTGTCTGTTTTTTGAAAATTTACCTTTCTCCCATTAATTACTAGGTCTTGAATGGCATCAATTTGCCTGGATCGCAAATCAAAGCGTTTCGCCAATCGACTGGTTTTGATTTTTAAATGATAGGTTCCAAGACTGTCAAGTTTATACTCAACCTGTGGCATTGCTAATTCAACAGCAGGGGCTTCTGAGTGAAATTGAATCCCTGTTCTATATTTTCCATTGCCCGATTTACCGCGATAGGGTCCTTTTTTATATTCCTCAGAGAAATATGGAGCGGTATAAGTATCAAAATTTAAATCATAGGTCTCCCAAAAAGATTTATTCATGCTCGCATCATACACATAGTTCAAACTATTTGGTCGTTTTCTTTCCAGGTTATAATCGGATTTAGCATCGGCTTTGAACATAAAGAAAACCCCTATTGCAAAACTCGAAAACACCATCCACTTCCTGCCTCTAATACTGTTCCAAAGTCCCATTCCCAAGCTTAGTATCAGAATCAAGAAAAAGCTCGCTGCCCCCATTGACTTTAGGCCAAGTCCTACAGGAAACATGCGTGTAAATGGAAGTACTATAAATAGAATCGGCATTAGACAAAGTACATAAACTAAATAAGTTCTGGATGTTCTAAAGAGGGCCCAATAAAACATAAATAGCCCAAAAAAGACTGGAATGATCAAAAAGCTACCTCCTGGCAGAAAGATGATCATAATTAGGTTCAAAAACATCCAGGAAAATAAAGGAGCAACAAGGAGATTTATTCTGTTTTTGTTGCGCATCGATCGGTAATATACCAAAAAGAAAATGGTAACCGTAAAGGACATCATAGCCGCGATATATTCATATCCGTTATAGGTAAAACCGTGCAGAATATCTTTGTATTGGGGATAAATGTTTTGAAGCATTCTCCATGCAAGAGTACTGAGTCCAATACTTAGAATCAAACTCAAAAATAAAGGAGCAAAGCCTTTCATTATTCCTCCTACACTCAATCTGCCGTGACCTAAACCTAAAAATACCAAAATCAAAAAAGTTATATAGGCGATAACCAGTAGAGGAATGTTCCAGTTGTAAGAATAAGAAATTAGTCCTAATCCTGGAAAATTAGTATAAATCATATCTTGATCTGCTTCAAGCTCATTCAAATTGGCCTTGGAAAAATAGTTCAAGGTTCCTGTCAAATAATTCCCTTGTTGCATGAGGGTTTCAGGATCTAATCGCCCGGCGGTGTCTTGTGCGGTATGATAATCGAAATGATCTCCAATAAAGGCAAAGTTAAAGCCCGGGATATTCCCGTTATTTTTAATGATAGTTAAATCAGTATCATTAGGAAGTCGCTTATAAATGCTATACATCAAAGAATTAGCAATCGGAGTATTGACCTTTGCTTGTTCAAATCCATTTAAAAGCTGTGCATTGTGACCTGGTGTTTCCATAAACATATAGGATCGACCTCCAGAACCTCTTGCTTCGAAGTTCAGTGCCAGTGCAATATCGTCTAGGTTTTGATATTCGTTTACAAACACCTCAGCACCTAACAGACCGATCTCTTCAGCATCGGTAAAGACCACCAAAATATCATTAGTGAATTCAGTCTCACTTGCGATAAAGGCTCTTAAACTTTCTAAAATAGTTACCACACCACTTCCTGCATCACTAGCACCATACGAAGAATGGGTAGCCGAATCGTAATGCGTCATCAGAAGTAAGGTCCGAGAGGAAGCGGTTTTGTTCTTAGCGGGTAATTTGCCGAGAATGTTTTCAGCTCGCGTTGATCTCTTTGCATTTGCAGACCAAGCAATACCAGACTGTAGCTCTACTTCAAGACCCAAAAGACGCAATTGTTCCATTAAGAATTTTTGAACCTCTTGTTTATTGGAAGAACCTGTATAATGAGTTTCGGAGGTAAATTCCTTTAGTAAATTTTGTGCATTATTTAAAGAAAATTCCGAGTTAGCAGTAAGGTGATCGGGTTTGATTTTAGGCTTTTGAAGGTCAAAAGCATAGAAAGCAATTACTAACAAAAGTAATACGGAAAGGGCACTAAAAAAGGCTTTCTTGTTGAACATAATTAGGGGTAAATCGTTTATTTCTCCCGAATTTAACACTATTTTAATAAAAAAACGACTAGAAGTACTAAAAATCAAGGATTTGAAGCGCAAAAAATATTTGTGTATCTTTAAAAGACTAAATTTTAGAATTATGGGGATTAAGAGTTATGTTACTGCAAAAGCTGGGGAAGAAAAAAAGAGAGATAGTCATATTCTTATTAAAGACATCATGGTTAAGCAACTAATTGTATTTCGACCTGAACAAACTGTTGTTGAGGCTATGGAAATTTTGGTCAAAAATAAAATTTCAGGAGGACCTGTAGTCAATTCAAAGGGAGATCTCATTGGAATGATTTCTGAAGGAGACTGTTTAAAGGAAATCTCAAATAGCCGTTATTACAACATACCAATGGCTTCTCATAAACTGGAAGAATTTATGAGCAAGGACGTAGATACCTTTGATGCGGACATGGATTTATTTGATGTTTGCGAATTGTTTCACAAAAACAAACGCCGTCGTTTCCCAGTGCTTAGCCAAGGAAAACTTGTGGGGCAGGTAAGTCAAATAGATGTGCTCAGAGCCATCTTAAATGCCAAACATCAAGTTTGGTAAGTTCTTAAGTTGGGTTTCTTTTTCATGTTAATCACATAGAGTTGACCATTTTCTTTGGTCAACAGCCCCATGTCAAAACATTGTCTTAAAACCTCTCCTTCTCCGGTCAAAGATAAATTTGTAAAGAATTGCATTTGATAGCCCTTGGATCTCAAATCCTGAACAGAGGACTCAGTAACCGCCTCTTGTTCACAAATTCCTTTGAGGATTCCGTAGTTCAAATTTAAAACTCCTTGAATCTGTCTTTTGACGTGATGTTCCTTTCTGTAACGTTTATTGTTAAATGCATTTCTGCAATAATCGTTACAAAACTTTTTGTCGGTACGACCCACCAATTTGTGGCCGCATTCTGCACAGCCTCTTTTCATAATCAAGCAATATTTTTGGTTTTAGTAGAAAACGACAAAAATGTTAACTTATTGTTAAACGGTTGATTGGTTACCAGAATTTAGGTTTTCGTTTGATCCAGTTCCCACGCGTAAAATCAGGAAAATCTTGTACCTCTCCATTGTTTGCAATAGAAATCTCTGAGAGCGGGGTCACGGCCGACCAACTCGCAGCATCATAAACATCAATTAGTGGAGCTTTTTGAGATTTAACCGCCTCGACAAAGGCATTTAACACAAAGAAATCCATTCCCCCATGCCCGGCCTCTGCGGCATAATCTCCGTATTTCACCCATAAGGGATGGTCGTATTGTTTAATCCAAGCACTTGCATCATCCCATCGATGAGGATCAGATTTCCCTTCAATATAGATGCGATTTCCATCCACTTCCCAGAGGCCTTTTGCTCCTTGAACTCGAAATCCAAGAGAATAAGGCCGCGGTAAATTACAATCGTGGGTTACAATAATGGTCTCTCCTCGAGCTGTAGTCAATGTAGAGGTTATGACATCGCCCTGTTTAAATTTTAATTGCGCATTAGGGTGCTCAGCTCCTCCGACCTCAACGATATAATTATGTAAACCAATTCCTTTTGTAGCAAATGAACTAATTGACATTAAACGATTCCCGCGATTTATATCTGCCATAGTTGCCATGGGCCCTAGACCGTGTGTAGGATAAACATCGGCATTTCTTTTAAGGGAATGTTCTGTCCTCCATGCGGATTCAGAAATTCCTTGAGCTCCGAATTCTGCACCCTTGCCATAAGCCGTTTTTCCATCATTGAACTTTACAAATCTCAAGTCGTGCTGGTAACCACAACGAAAATGTACCAATTCACCGAAAACATCCTTCCTCACCATATTCATAACCGCCATGATATCTCTGCGGAAATTCACATTTTCTAAAAGCATCAGTTGGGTCCCCGTGCGCTCATGGGTATTGACTAAATCCCAGCATTCCTCCATGGTGTTTGCTGCAGAAACTTCTAAACCTACATATACTCCTGCTTCCATGGCATCTACTGCCATTTTTGTGTGCCAAAGCCAAGGAGTAGAAATAATCACAGCATCCAAATCTTTTAATGCCAATAGGTTTAGATAGTCTTCTGTACCCCTAGAAAAATACTCCACTTTAGGTTTTTTTCCAGAAGCCTCTATGGTTTGCTGGGCACTATTAATTCGAGCCGGGTCAATATCGCAAACAGCTCTTACCTCACAGTCATCTCGCAGTAGAACATTGTTTAAATGATTGGTCCCTCTAAGGCCAACTCCGATAAAACCCACTGTTATTTTTGAGGTTTTGACCCCATTGAAGCCCATCAAAAGAGCGGAAGAAGCTAAGGCCGAAGTCTGTACAAATTGTCGTCTATTCATCTCTTGAAATTAAATGTTGTGCATAGTTAACACCCATCGCGTCCAACTGTGATTTAAACACTTGTAAACGCTTTAAAAAGTCGGTGTAATCCTTATTTTTATCTTCAGTCCAAACGACCTCAGAAAGCGCCGTCATTCTCGGTAATAACATATAATTTACGTGAGCAGGGGTTTTCATGTATTCCGTCCAAACATTTCCTTGTGCACCGATAACAAATCGCGCTTGATCGGCATTCAACTCCTTAGGAATGGGATTGTAGTTATAAACCGTTTCTACCGGAAGATAGCCTCCAATAGCCAAGGGCTCATAAGCCACAGGTTCTGCTTGGTAATAGTCAAAATAAACATAGGTCGTTGGCGTCATGATCACTTGGTGCCCTGCCTTGGCAGCAGCAATTCCTCCAGCTTCTCCCCTCCAAGACATTACGGTAGCATTTGGTGCCAAACCACCTTCGAGAATTTCATCCCATCCGATTAAAGACCGCCCATTGTCATTTAGAAATTTTTCAATTCGGCGAATAAAATAAGACTGCAATTCATGTTCATCTTTAAGTCCTTGTTCTTTGATTAGGTTTTGGGCAAAATCGGATTTCTCCCATTGTGCCTTAGGAGCCTCATCTCCCCCAATATGGATATATTCACTTGGGAATAATTCCATGATCTCAGTCAAGACATCTTCTAAAAAGGTAAATGTAGTTTCGGTAGGAGCAAATATTTGTGGAAAGACCCCCCATGTTTGAGCAACTTCATATTGCTCGTCGAAATTTCCCAATTCCGGATAGGCCGTAATGGCAGCACGAGCATGACCCGGCATTTCAATTTCTGGAATGATGGTGATATGTCTTTTTGCAGCATAAGCTACGACTTCTTTAACCTCCTCTTGGGTATAATAACCGCCGTAGGGAACCTTGTCAAAGCTCGGATTTCGTTTGGCCCTCGAAGACCATCTTCCCATTATCGTTTGGTCGCGATAGGCTCCAATTGAAGTTAATTTTGGATATTTTTTAATCTCTATTCTCCACCCTTGATCCTCAGTTAAATGCCAGTGAAAACGGTTCATTTTATGTAAGGCGATTAGATCGATATAGGTTTTTATATAATCAACATCAAAAAAATGCCTCCCTACATCCAAATGCATTCCGCGATATGCAAATCTGGGGTAATCACTTATCTTAAGGCCTGGAAGTCCCTCTGGAGATTGACTGATAATTTGCTGCAAGGTCTGTAGTCCATAAAACACCCCTGCTGCATCAGCCCCTGTTATTTGGATGGAACGCTTATCAATTTCAAGATTGTAAGATTCCGGAGTATTCATTTTTGGATCAATCTCAAGAGCTATCAGTGTCGGTTTGGCACTGGCGTCTTTTGGCAGGTATTCAATCAATTTGGAGAGTAACAAGACCTCGTGGTCCAGGTTTTGACCGATAACTTGGATTTGATTATCGGTGGCTAATTTAAAGTTCCCCTTGGTTAAGGTCATGGATTGCGGTGCTGGAATAATAGCAATTTCTTGGGCAAAACCTTGAGCAAGACAAAATAGTGCACCAAGGAGCAGGATGTGTTTTTTCATAGTTTAGTTCATTTCTATCAAATCTAATAAAATTCTGAATTCATAAACTAAATATTTATTAACCGAATAAATTTCTCTAATGGTTATAATATTGCCTAAAAACCGAAAGCTATGAGTAAATTGAGAAACCGAGTCACCTTGATTGGGAATTTAGGCTCCAATCCAGAAATTAACACCTTTGAATCCGGAAAAAAGAAGGCTTCCTTCACCTTGGCCACAAATGATTATTATAAAAATAACGAAGGAGAAAAAATACAAGACACACAGTGGCACAATGTCATTGCCTGGAATCACCAAGCGGATCTTATCGAACGCTATGTATCCAAAGGGCAAGAAATCGCAGTTGAGGGTAAACTTGCTACTCGATCTTATGAGGACAAAACGGGAGTTACACGTTATGTTACAGAGATCATTTTACAAGAATTGTTGCTGTTGAATTCCTCAGGACAATAATCCAGAGGGTCTAATGATGAGGTCCAGGGCTTGGTCGTATTGATTGAGCTCTGGCAGCTCATTTTCCTCATCAAACAAGGACAGGCCAATGCATATGCAATCCGGTCTACAGCCTGCCAGAAAACGATCGTAGAATCCCTTTCCATAACCCAGTCTCTGTTTGCTCTTGTCATAGGCTAATAAGGGAACAAGAATCAAATCAAAATCCTTTACAGCAGCTTGGATTCCGGTCTGTGGTTCCAAAATACCCCAAGATGATTTTTTTAATTTTAGCTTATCATCTCTCCAAAAATGACTCATGGAAGAATCTTCGAAATTACTTTTGCTCACAGCGATACGAAGCCCGTTATTTTCAAAAAAATCAAACAATTGCTCAATGGGAATTTCTCTTAATCGCTCGATTCCAATAAAGCTGTGAATAGTTTTGAAATCTCCAGCTAGAATATAGTCTTTTAAAAGCTCAAAGACTTGTCTTTTGCGCTGGTCAAAATCCTGTTGAGAAAGGGCGTTTCTCTTTTCTTTGTATCGTTTTCTGAGTTCTTTTTTAGTCATAATCCATGGCGAGTTGAATGCGTTTTCTCTGCAAATCAACTTCGATGATTTCTACCTCTACTTGATCTCCTAATTTAACGATTTCATTGATATCGCGCACAAAGGATTTACTCAGACGAGAAACATGTACCAATCCACTCTGCTTAATTCCTATATCGACAAAGCAGCCAAAATTCGTAATATTATTCACCTTTCCAGGAAGTCTCATTCCTTTTTTCAAATCTTTAATATCTTTGATGCTTGCATCAAACTTGAAGGCTTTGGCTTTTTTCCTAGGGTCAAGACCCGGCTTTTTTAATTCCTTTAAGATGTCTTCTACAGTAGGAAGTCCAGCTTTGTCATCCACAAAATCACTTGGGCTCAATTGCGCAATTAAGGACTCATTCCCAATCAAAGTATTGAGATCAACGCCTAGAGATTGAGCCATTTTTTTGACTAAATAATAAGATTCCGGGTGGACAGCAGAATCATCTAAGGCCAGTTCAGCATTTTTCACTCTTAAAAAAGCGGCTGCTTGTTCGTAAGCTTTTCCTCCAAGACGAGGGACTTTCTTAATTTCTTCCCGAGATTGGAATCCACCAATATCTTTTCGGTAGGCAATGATATTCTCAGCCAATTTCGGACCTATTCCAGAAACGTGTTCTAATAGAGACTTGGAGGCAGTGTTAATATTTACCCCAACTTTATTTACACAAGAGGCCACTACGCGCTCCAATTCTTCTTGTAATTTCTTTTGATCGACATCGTGTTGATATTGACCAACCCCAATGGATTTAGGATCGATTTTTACCAATTCAGCCAAGGGGTCTGCAAGTCTTCTTCCGATCGAGATGGCTCCTCGAACGGTAATGTCGTAATCGGGAAATTCTTCGCGAGCAATCTTAGATGCAGAATATATAGAAGCACCTGCTTCATTTACGATAAAGGTTTCAGGGTTTCCTTTTAGATAGGCCCCTTCAACCATTTGTTGGGTCTCTCGAGAAGCTGTTCCATTTCCAATACCTATGGCCTCGATCTTATAGGCATTTACTAGAGTTGCCAATTTTGATTGCGATTTTTGAACCGCGGAACCGGTAATAAAAATAGTTTCATTGTGAAGGAGGTTTCCTCGCTGATCGAGACAAACTAATTTACATCCTGTTCTAAATCCAGGATCAAGAGCCAAAATCCTTTTTTCTCCTAATGGGGGAGCAAGCAGTAATTGCTCTAAGTTAGTGGCAAATACCTTGATGGCTATATCGTCTGCTTTTTCTTTTAAAAGTTGTAATACTTCACGTTCAAGACTAGGGAAAAGCAAGCGCTTATAAGCATCTTGAGCCGCCAATTCAATTTGGAAGGCTGCTTGATCATTTCCGCGAATTAATCGATCGCACATCATCTCGACAAAAGCCGAGGAGTCAATTTGAATTCCCACACGAAGTATGCCTTCACGTTGTCCTCTAAAAATAGCCAAAACCCGATGTGAGGCCATTCTAGAAACCGATTCATTCCAATCGAAATAGTCTTTGTAAGTCGCTGCTTTTTCAGATTCCGCTTCCTTTTTAATCAACTTAGCATGTAATTGACCTTTGGACAAGCTTCTTCTGAGTTGGTTTCTAAAACTAAGGCGTTCTGCAAACCACTCCGCCATAATATACCGTGCGCCTTGAAGTGCTTGATCTATTGATAGTCCTGCGGATTTAGTAAATCGATGTGCAGCATCCTCAAGGGTGTTGAAATTCCCAGAAAGAATAATCTTTGCCAAGGGCTCAAGACCTTGATCACGGGCCTCGGTAGCTTTGGTTTTTCGTTTCTTTTTAAAAGGAAGGTATAGGTCTTCTACCGTTTGAAGATCCCCAGCAGCCTCAATACGCTCTCGAAGCTCATCGTCCAAGGGTTCAATGGCTTTTAAAACAGTCTGTTTTCTTTGTCTTAAATCTTCAAAGGCCTTTGCCGCTTTTTGAATTTGAGCAATCGCGACCTCATCAAGTCCGGTAGTTCGCTCCTTTCTGTATCGAGCAATAAAAGGTATACTGCAGTCTGCCGCTAGTAATTGAAGCGTATTTTCTACTGCAATTCCCGATAACCCGGTTTGCCTAATTACATAATCCGCTTGCTGCATATTAACTTATCTGTATACCGTTGGAAATATCGAAATTCTCATCTGCTTGAACAAAAGCTAATCCGCCCTCTGCTGTGTCAGCCATCAAAATCATTCCTTCAGATTCCACACCTCTCAATTTTCGAGGGGCAAGATTTACCAATACACTGACGCGTTTACCGACAACCTCTTCAGGTTTAAAATGTTCGGCTATACCAGAAACGATGGTTCTAACATCGATACCTGTATCGACTTTAAGAACTAACAGCTTCTTGGCTTTTGGCATCTTTTCAGCTTCCAAAATTGTTCCTGTTCTGATATCTAGTTTGGTGAAATCATCAAAGGTGATCAAATCTTTTTGAGGCTCCACAACTTTATTTGCTGCCTCATTCGCTTTTTTTGAAGCTTCCAATTTATCTACTTGGGCTTGAATCGCTGCATCCTCAATTTTTTCAAACAAGAGCGTGGCTTTTCCTATTTGATGGCCTGCTGGTATGAGTACATCTTGCTGAGCAACGTCATCCCAAAGAAGGTTGTCTATCTTCAAGATTTCATTAAGTTTCTTAGAGGTAAATGGTAAGAAGGGCTCTCCCAAAACGGCCAATCCTTGCGCTATCTGTAAGGCCACATACATAATAGTTTGTACGCGCTCAGGATCTGTTTTGATTTTTTTCCAAGGCTCTTCATCCGCTAAGTATTTATTCCCCAATCTCGCCAAGTTCATTAGCTCTGAAAGTGCTTCTCTAAAGCGATAACGCTCTATAGATCTGGCAATGATTAGCGGGAATTTTTGTAATTGCTCTAAAGTCTCTTCATCTAAATCGGTAAACTCCCCTGGACTTGGTACAACTCCATCATAGTATTTTTGGGTCAAAACCGCTACGCGATTAATAAAGTTTCCAAAGATGGCAACCAGCTCGTTGTTATTTCTCGCTTGGAAATCCTTCCACGTAAAGTCATTGTCTTTTGATTCCGGTGCATTTGCTGTCAATGCATAGCGCAAAACATCTTGTTTGTCCTGAAAATCCTCTAAGTATTCATGTAACCAAACCGCCCAATTCTTAGACGTTGAAAGCTTATCTCCTTCAAGGTTTAGAAACTCGTTGGCGGGTACGTTTTCAGGTAAAATAAAATCCCCATGGGCTTTTAGCATGGCTGGGAAAATTATACAGTGGAACACAATATTGTCTTTTCCGATGAAATGAACCAATTTAGTCTCCTGATCCTTCCAATAGGGCTCCCAATCTGTTCCTTGAGCCTGTGCCCACTCTTTGGTTGCTGAGATATATCCTATCGGAGCATCAAACCATACATAAAGTACTTTTCCATCTGCTCCTTTAACCGGTACAGGAATCCCCCAATCTAAATCACGAGTTACCGCGCGAGGCCGTAATCCGTCATCGATCCATGATTTAACTTGACCTAAAACATTAGGTTTCCAGTCTTGAGCATGTCCCTCAACGATCCACTCTTTCAAAAAATCTTGATAGTGATCCAAAGGCAAATACCAATGTGTTGTTGACTTTAAAGTCGGGGTGTTTCCAGTAATTGCCGATTTAGGGTTAATCAAATCTGTGGCATTGTGAGAAGTTCCACACTTTTCACATTGATCTCCATAAGACTCTTCAAAACCACATTTTGGGCAAGTTCCTACAACGAATCGATCTGCTAAAAATTGCTTGGCCTCTTCATCGTACAATTGCTCGGTAGTCTCTTCGATAAACTTTCCATCTTGATACAATTTCTCAAAAAAGGCTGAAGCCGTTTGATGATGCACAGGAGCAGTTGTTCTTGAATAATTATCAAATGTAATCCCGAAATCAGCGAATGATTTTTTTATAATTCCATGGTATTTATCCACTACATCTTGAGGAGTTACCCCTTCCTTTTTTGCCTTGATGGTAATAGGAACTCCATGCTCATCCGATCCGCACATAAAAGCAACATCATGCCCTTTTTGTCTGAGGTATCTCGAATAAATGTCGGCAGGAACATAAACCCCTGCCAGGTGTCCAATATGCACAGGTCCATTAGTATATGGAAGTGCTGCTGTAATGGTATATCTCATCGTCTATTTTCTACGTTATTGTCTATAGAAGGCAAAATTAAGAATAATTCTAGTTTTTGATTGGTAAATGCTGGGATTTGTAATATTTTTAGCCCAAAGCCCCTGATGATGACAATGAGAATTATTGCTGCCTTTGTTTTTTTCTGTGTAATTCACCCTTTTCAAGGTGTGGCACAACGGAATATGAAAGAACTTTTAGATATCGAAATTATGCCTGTAGACCGACTCATACGCCCTGATTATTTAAAAAAAGGAGATCTTGTTGCCATCGTTGCCCCTTCAGGAATTGTACATCAAGCAGAAACCGTTTATAAAGCAAAAGATTTATTGGAATCTTGGGGTCTTCAAGTAGTTATCGCTCCACATGTATTTGATGATGGAGCGCATTTCGCAGGAACGGACCTCGACCGATTAACCGACTTGCAAGAGGCCATGGACAACGAGGAAGTACGGGCGATTTGGACTGCTCGTGGGGGTTATGGAGCAGCGCGAATTGTAGACTCTTTGAATTTTGAAAAAATCAAATCCTCTCCTAAATGGTTGATTGGATATTCCGATATCACCGTTTTACATTCTGCGTTTCACAATGCCGGAATGGAGAGTATGCACGCGATGATGGCCGTTAATTTAAAAGCTGATGTCGATAGTATTCCCCTTACGATTCAAACCTTTAAATCCACCTTATTTGGTAAGCGTCCTAAATATGAAGTTGCCCCAAATCCGGACAATAGATTGGGTGAGGCTAAGGGAAAGCTAGTAGGAGGAAACTTGACCTTGTTGCAAACGAGTTTGAAAACACCAACGGATTTAGATACCGAGGGCAAAATCATATTTATCGAGGAAATTGGAGAGTATAAATACCACCTAGACCGTATGCTGAGGCAAATGGAACGCAGCGGATACTTCAAGGGTTGTGCGGGACTGATCGTAGGGGACATTTCAAACATCAGAAGTAACTCCACTCCATTTCAGATGAGCACCGAGGCCTTGATTCTCGACATCCTTAAGGACTACGACTTCCCTATTTTATTTGATTTCCCAGCCGGTCATGAAAAAACTAATGTGGCCCTAATTCTTGGGAGAGAGGTTCAATTACAGGTTAAAAAATCTGGTGGAAAGGTCAAATTCAAATTGTAATCTCGGTAAAATCGGGGAATCAAAAGCCGCTCAATATTTAGTAGATTCAGGCTTCCAAATTTTGGTGAGAAACTACCGATGGAAATCCTATGAAGTTGATATAATTGCCCAAGACAAAGATTTACTCTTGGCTGTAGAGGTCAAAACCACCGCTGGAATAAAACATTTAAAAAACCCCTTTTCTCTTAGTCAGTTAAAGAGAGTCTCTGCAGCTTTCAATCAATTTGCCGATCAACAAGGTGCCCTTAAAGAGATGCGTATTGATGGAATCATTTATTATAAGAAACGTGAAGCGTTGGTACACCTCAAAGAGATTTTTATCCCGGGAGTATGAAAAAAACCACCTGCTCAACACGACATGAACAGGTGGTTTATTAGGTAGAAGGGTTATGTTATTTCAAATATATAAACATTTGATTTACAACACAATACCCATTTCTAGTTATTTATTATTTCCAACAATTCGGTGAGATCTCCCGGTTTCGCAGCAATTTGGCCGTTCGGATTTATGATAAAGTATGTAGGGGTTCCAATGATGTTATAAGAACGCGCAATTGGGTTTTCCCATTTTTTAAGCCCTAAAACATGAATCCAGTCAGGCATTTTGGCCGTTAACCGTTTCCACTCTACATCCTCTTCTTCCAAACCAACGGCAACAACTTGAAAGCGATTGTCTTCTTGAAGCTCTCTATAAAGTTCGGGAATTTCCGCTAGACAATGCCCGCAACTCGAAGACCAAAACACTAAAATAGTAGGGCCATTTGCATAAAGCTCTGAAAATCGTCCATCCTCCCAAGTGAAATCTGGAGCAATTGCTCCAATGGCAGTTGCCATACTCGCTTTTAAATCAGCGATAAATTCTTGATCCTGGAATTCATAAGGCAGTCTTAGATAATAAGTTTCTATTACCCAATCGGTCATCTCTGTATTCTCTTGAGATTCAAATTGAGAAAGTATGAGCTCCAAAGTAGTCGCTCTAAAGGTCTCTGAGGTGATCTTGCTCATACAGATATCAATGGCCTGTTTGTAGAGCTGGCTTTGAACAGTGAGATCTTGAGAGTAATTCAAATAAAAGATGAAATCACTTATCTTGGTATAGAGGTAATCGGTTGAGAGTACCGTTTGGTTATTGAAATCCAAATGATCAAAATAGTGATCGCGAACAAAATCCAAATACGCTATTGGACTATCTACAGGCTCATCCGGATTGTCTCTAAGGTTGGCCTCGATAATAGGAGCAATGTATTTGCCCTTAGCTTTATTTAGAGCAGCTTGCTGAATTTTCTTGAGTTCTTTATTTTCCTTAAGGTATTGTTCTTTTAGTGCTGCCGAGGGTTCTTTTAAATAGGCTACTTGAGTTTGGTCCAATTGGTTTTGGGCCATAGCACTTTGAAGCTTATAGGTATAGTAGATGGAATTATCCTCAGAGTTATCAAATTTTACGGTAAAGGAGGGGTTGCTTGGATCAAGAGTAAAACTCACATCTGAGCCGGTATAAAAAACATCGATATACACGCCTTTTTGCAAGTCAAAAACTACGCGATACATTCCTTGTTTGGTCGCTTCGAAATCAAAAGCGCCATTTATCAATGAAGTGTTGCCTACAAAATTTTGCTCCAATCCATCCATGCGATACAACAAGGCATAAGAATAACCGTCAAATGGCTTGATGGATCCTCTTATATGATTCTGGGCTGAAGTAGTTAAGACCGTTAGGAGTAAAAATAAACTCGTCAAAAGGGATTTTCTAATCATCGAATGAGTCTTTAAAATATTTTACAATTGCTTCTTTCATTAAAAGGGTTTGTTCTCCGGCCTTAAGTGGAGGTAAATCCTCCTCAATTTTATAATGAGGCCAGCCGTCCTCATCAAAAAAGTCAAATGAATAATATCCATACGGTTCGAGCAACTTACAAATTGCAATGTGCATAAGATTTATCTTTTCGTCTTTTTTAAAACGACGCTTCCCTTGTCCTAATTCTTGTATTCCTATAAGATATATGATACCGTCGAGATCCAGGCGTTCTCCTTCGGCAAATTTGTTGGAAACAAAACTTACAATTTGCTCCCAATCTTCCTTTAATTGTTCTTGTGAAACCATGTGGTAAATTTAGTTATATTTATGCCAGCAATCCAAACTCTATGAATACTTTAGATATCATATTTTCCGCCCTTTTAGCCTATGGATTAATCAAGGGCCTAATCAAAGGGTTTTTTGTTGAAATCGCCTCTCTATTGGCATTGATTGTTGGAACTTATGGAGCTATTCATTTTTCTTTTTATGCAGGTGAACTCATTGAGACTTATGTAGACTGGGATCAAAAATATTTGAATCTAACCGCCTTTGCAATTACCTTTATCGCTATTGTCATCGGAATTTCCATGTTGGGGAAATTATTGACTAAGGTTGCAAGTATTGCTATGCTGGGTTGGGCAAATAAATTGCTCGGTGGAGTATTTGGCTTTTTGAAATTTGCTTTGGTGCTCGGAGTTGTGGTTTACTTTTTTGATATTTTGAACAGCAGTATTGAAATGGTCGACAAAGAGACCTTATCTGATTCAATCATTTACAGCTTACTTACTACTTGGATGCCTGAGCTCTATCCTTTTGTTGTTGAGCAGGAGCTTCCAATTGTTTAACACTGGATTCTAAATCCGGGTATAAAAATTCAAAACCTGCCTCTAGAGTACGCTTGGGTTCTACTGACTGGCCAAAGAGTAATAAACAGGCTTTTTCACCGAAGATCAAACGAATAAACACGCTGCTAATTTGCGGAATTACAGGGTATCGATTTAAGTATTTATTGAGTAAGAAATTAAACTTCTTGTTGGATAAATCTTCAGGACATACCGCATTAAATATTCCCGGTTTTCCCTCAGTAAATTCAAACAAGCGAACCAAATCATCAATGTGAATAAAAGGAATGTGTGAAATCCCATCTCCGAGTAATGCCCCCGCATACCATTTAATTGAAGGCCGAATTTTTGCGTAATATCCGCCATTTCTTGAGAGCACGATCCCTAATCTGAGGATGGTTAAGCAGTCGGTATGTTGTTCGATGTTCTTGGCGGTACGCTCAAACAATCGGATAATTTTCGCAGGGAAAAAGTCCAAATCTGAGGCCATTAAACGCGAGTCCTCATTAAAACGCTTGGGGTTATCGTCGTGGTATCCATAATAGCCCACCGCGGAAGCCAAAGTCAATTGCGGGATGACAAAACCTGTTTCTTCACAAGCCTTTATCAGCATTTTAAGGAGATTGGCTCTCGAGTTTAGAAGCTCTTTTCTCACTTCTTCATTTTTCCAAGATCGGTCAAATATTGGCTCACCTGCAGTGTGAATCACTACATCTACTCCTTGGAGTATGGAATAATCAAATACGAGTTTCTCGGCATCATAGCTAAAAAAAGACAATCCTTTGGAATCTTGATGAGTACTCGATCGGCTAAGCACCTTTACCTGATTTCCATTTTTTAAATATTCACGAGTCAGTGCACGTCCAACAAGACCTGTACCTCCCAAAATTAAATAAGTTTTTGACACTATAATTCCTTTATGCTAGCGGCAGGAATCCATCCAGTGGACCCATCGGCTATACTAATTTTCTTCCAGCGATCCACCTCATCCAACACGAGCACTTTGGTTCCTTCGTGAAGGTTAAAATCGACCTGGGCGTTTTTAGTAGGTGCGTTAGTGACTTCGACTTGGTCAGCAAAAACGATAGCCGCACGATCTTTTTGCTGATCATCATACTCCTTAAAACTGATCAATACTGCCCCGAGAAGCAATACCGCTGAGAGTATACTAGAAACAAAATACAACCTTCTCTTTGAAGGTCTAATTGCGAAGTGAAACAATAAAAAGGAAAATCCAAAAAACAAGCTCAAACCAACACTTGTCCAGGCCCATTGATCTGGACTCATGACTTTTAAATACTGTTGGTCCAATTTCTGAAAGGCCGTTTGTGGGAGTTCATTAATATCATCTATTTTTCCTCGATTGGCCAGGACTAAATTACTTTTGGCCGCTTGGTTATTCGGATCGAGTAAGAGCGCTTTTTCAAAGTAATAAATACTGGGTGCCAATTGATTCTGACGATAAAAACTATTTCCAATATTGAAATATAATTCAGAGGAAACCCATCCTGAATCTTCTATAGTTTGATAACTTTTCAAGGCACTGTCAAAAGCTCCATTTCGATAATTCTCATTTGCTTTAACAAACAAGTCCTCAGCCTGAGCCACAGAAAGTTCTTGTCCAAAACTCATCATGGAACTCAAAAAAATCATTAAAGTGAAAACGCTTGATTTCATCTTATAATTGTTTGTCGATTTGACTTATGGCCTCTTTGGCCTTTTCGTATTCCTCTTGCATCATTGAGTCGGTAATTGGCGTATACCTTGCAAATTCGCAATCGTCAAAAACTTGAATAAACGCATCAATTTCTTGCTGACCCACCCCTTTTTCTGAGAGCAACTTTTTAATGTTTTCTTTCTCTATATCAGCAGTTTCTACTGCTAAGATAGCTTTTAAATAGTTATGTAAAGCGCGTTCTAGCGCAATATAAAATTCGTTTTTATTCCTTATTTGCTTCTTAGCTTCTGATAAGTATTTCTTTGCCAAACGGTCTGCACGTCTTCTTTTATTCCCTGCGACATCCGCTCTTCTAGCCTCACGAGCCTTTCCAATAAAGATTCCCAATGGAATGGCTAACATCGGCAACAACAGCAGTAAATAAAATTTGTTGGAACCAAAAAAGGACTCTTGTTCTCGAGGCTGCAACAGAGTTTCTGTTTCAATATACTTTAAGGATTCCACAGCAACGACCTCTTGCTTATCTACTCCTGTTGCAATAGGTGCAACTGAAGTACCGCCGCTGACCTTGAGTAAAACATCCTCGCTCTCTAAACTGACATAGGCTTTTTTCTTCGGATCGAAATAAGAAAAATCTACTCCTGAGATTCTGTAGGTTCCTGATTTTTGAGGAACAATCGTATAGGCATCATATACTTTTCCTGAGAGCCCACTAGTTCCCTTTTTCACTTTTTCGAAGTGTTCCGGGGCATATACTTCCAATTCGCTTGGAGCAACAATTTCTGGAGTTTCAAACAGCTTCAGGTTTCCTTTTCCACTGACCCCTACTTCAATCTGAACAGATTCATTGGATTTCAATGCTGTTTTATTTGGGGACATAAAGAGTTTAAAACTCCCAACGGCACCTTTAAAGTTCTCCGGTTTACCCAATTCTGGTAAGGCCTGAACATTAATTACTTTTTTACCTGAATTAAAGGAACGATTGATGTTTTTCATCAGTCGATTCCCAAAAAAGTCGGCTTGATCTGTGGGAATCTGTAGGGCGATATCCACCGCCATATTATCCACTACAAGGGTTCCACTGCGCTGTGGGATCAAAACCGATTTCCTCAAGGTTACATAGCGATAGGGTTCTCCATTGTAATCGGCAGTTTTAACCTCAGCGTTTTTGATGTCAATCTCTTCGTGCCAGAACCCATCGTAGTTTGGAATATTGGTGGGATTAAAATCTCTTAAACCAATATTTTGAGAAAAATACAAGCGGTATTCTACATAAATTCCCTCTCCTACAAAAGGTTTCTTTTTAGACACGCGCGTGACTAAATGCACATTTTCCTTGGCGATATAATAAGGGTCATTGGGATTCTTAGGCAGGTCCTCTTCATCCACCACTTGAATTTTTAGTGGCTCTGATTTAAAGGTCTCCCCTTTGTATTCTATGCTCGCAGGGGCAATAGTCAAGTCCCCAAATTTACTCGGGCTCAAGGTATAGATATAACTCTGTTTATAGCTGCTCTTTCCGTTGACCCATGATTGCTTAATGGAAGTCATCGGGCCAGAGATTACCCTAAAATTCTCAAAATCTGGAGCTTTAAAATGATCTGCTCCTTGCTTATTTATGGTAAACTCCACTCTAAAACGGCCGTTCTTAGCCACCTTAGTTTTTGAGGCTGTAGCACTGAGTGCTGCCTCTTGAGCTTGAATAGACCAAGCTGCGGCAAAACAAAACAGAAATGTAAACCACAATTTTTTCATTACCAATCTTTGTCTTTATCTTTTTTACGCCCTTTTGCTTTCTGGGCATTCATTTTTTCTTGAGTTTTCTTCTCTTCATTATTCAAACTCTCCAACATTTGTTTCATCTGCTCTGGAGTCATTTGAGGAGGCGGCTTTTTTTGTTGATCCTTTTGATCCTTTTTTTGATCACCCTGATCAGGTTTCTTTTCTTGGTCGGATTTGTCGTCTTTTTGGTCCTTGCCCTTATCGTCCTGCTGATCCTTGTTTTGCTGTTGATCTTGATTGTCTTGTTGATCCTTATTTTTGTCGTTTTGATTGTCCTGTTGCTGTTGGTCTTGCTCCTTTTTCTTTTGCTGGGCGACCGCTAAATTATAACGGGTTTCTTCATCACCAGGATCCAATCTCAAAGCGGATTTATACGCTTCGATTGCTTCATCGTATTTTTTGGCTTGCATTTGGGTATTCCCAATATTGTGCATGCTCTGGGCCGCTCCTCCAGGAGTTACCGCTGTTTTTGCAGATAATTCATAGGCGCTCAATGCTTCCTCATAGTTCTTATCGGCGTAAAGGGCATTTCCCAAATTATAAGCTGCTTTTGCATAAGTTGGATTGGCTTCCAAAGCCTTTTTATAGGCTACAGAGGCATCCGTGTATTGCTCGGTGCTAAATAACTTGTTCCCATCCCTTACTAAGCTTCTTGCATCTCGGGCAGCTTGAATGCTGTCGGTTGCTTGCGCCCAACTTAGACCCGTAAATAAAAGGGCTGCTAATAATGACATTGCTCTGATCATAATTCGGCTCTTTTTTCTTTAAACAAATCCATTTTTTTCACCCAAGCCGTCCTCTTTTCATAGATAAAGGCATCGAAAATTAAGAAGAATAATCCTATGGCCAAAAACCATTGAAACTGATCCTTATAATCTGAGAACTCCTTGGTTTCAAATTCTTTTTTCTCCGCGTTAGCAATCACTTCAGCAAATGCCTCTACAGTTTGTGAGGTATTATTTCCATCGTAGAAATCACCCTCACCTATACCGGCCAATTCGCGCAGTACTTCATCATTTCGTTTGGTAATTACAACCTCTCCTTCTTTGTCTCTTTTGTACTCTACTTTGTTTCCGTATTCCACAACAGGAATGGGCGCACCTTTTTCGGTCCCAACACCGATGGTATAAATTCTAACGCCGTCTTTAACCAGGTTTTCTGCAGCAGTCGTTACGTTAGATTCATGATCTTCTCCATCGGAGAGAATCATCAAATATCGATTGGTTTGCTCATCGTTGTCGTAATAAGTCGAAGCCATTTTTAAGGCATCACTAATTGCTGTTCCTTGGGAGGACAACATGTTTGCACTGGCCCCTTCCAAAAACATTTTTGCAGCTGCGTGATCTGTTGTTATGGGCAATAACCCATGAGCAGTTCCCGCATAGATGATAATTCCAACGCGGTCAGAACCGAGCTGATCAATGATTCTCGAGATCAACAACTTGGACTTCTCTAATCGACTTGGTGCAATGTCTCTAGCATCCATAGAACGCGAAACATCCAAAGCAAATACAACATCTACCCCGGCGCGCTTCATTGTTTTGAGCTTGGTCCCCATCTTAGGATTGGTCAATCCCAGAATCAAAAACGCCATTCCCAATAGCAGAATGCTCAATTTAACGGTCAATTTAAAGGTCGAATAATCTGGAGCAATGCGCTGCAATAAATTCAAGTCGGCAAAACGGCCTTGCACTCTTTTTTTCCAGAACAACAGACCCAGAAAGATCCCAATCAACCCGAGCAGGCCAAATAGTAAGTAAAAATATATGGGTTCTTCTATTCTATACATCTTAAATAAAACTTCTGTAAACGGTATGTCTCAAAATATATTCCAAGCCCAGCAATGCCAGTGCCCAAAGTATCCATGGACGATACAATTCTTGATAATTATAATATTTAAACTCTTCGATTTCGGTTTTTTCCAACTTGTTGATCTCGGTGTAAATTTCCGCGAGTTCTAAGTTGTCGGTCGCTCTAAAATAAAGCCCTCCGGTTTGATCTGCGATATATTGTAAAAGTTCTTCATCGATGTTGACATCAATCATATCGTAAATCAAATTTCCGTTGACATCCAAACGATAGGGAGATAAGGCTTTTCCTTTGGTTCCAAGACCGATGGTATACACCTTAATTCCAAATTCTCTAGCCAATTCAGTGGCGAGTTTTGGATCAATATTTCCCGCATTATTTTCTCCGTCAGTAAGCAAGATGATTACTTTTGAGAGGGCTTTGGAGTCCTTGAGTCGATTCACTGCCGATCCCAATCCCATTCCAATGGCCGTTCCTCCCTCTAATTTCCCCCATTGAATCTCATCAATAGATCGATTCACGATGCGCTTGTCTGAAGTGATGGGTGTTTTGGTAAAACTCTCTCCGGCGTATACCACGACACCAAAACGATCTGAGGGTCTTTCGTTTACAAACTGAATCGCCACGCGCTTTAAGGCTTCGAGTCGGTTAGGCTCCAAATCTTTGGAAAGCATGGAAGCAGAAGCATCAATTGCCATAACAATATCTATTCCTTTATTGGACTTGGTTTGTGTGGAAACCTCAACAATTTGAGGTCGTGCCAAAGCCAAAATCACCAAAGTTATCGCTGCCAAGCGAATCAAGGTCAAAACGATTTTTGACTTTCCTAACCAATTGCCAGAATTAAAACCGGCAGTCGAAGGCACTGAAAGTTTTGCAACATTGCGCTTTCTGGTAAAAAAGTACCAAAGGCCCAAAAGGGGCACAAAAATCAAGAGCCACAAAAACAAGGGCGAGGCAAATTCAAAATTGGTATTAAACATTCTGGTCCTCCTCCTTTCCTACAGCTTTGAATTCATCGACTAAAAACGCTGTTAGTTTTTGGTCTTGTTTTAATTGGTTTTCGGTCGGGGTCATTTTTGCAAATTTGACCAAATCCGCATCCATAAGTAAGCCTTTGACTTGTTTGATTAAATCATTGGTCAAATCAAGACGGTTCAAGGTTTGTACATCCTTTAAATACTCGATGAGCTCATCGGTGGTCGATTCCTTAGCTGGAATCAAATACTCGTCTTCAATATAGGTTCTTAAAATGTCCGTCAATTCCACATAAAACTCTTTTGCCTCCAAAGCTTCCGGGTCCAGTTCGTCCAAACGTTGCTTGGCCAATTGATAAGGCGGGATTGCCGGGGCCATTTCCACCGCTTCCTTTTTGTTTGCTTTGAAATAGGTATAGGCAAAATACAGGGCAATAATTGCCAGTAGGATTAACAGTCCCGCATTGACATAAGGCCTGAAATCATCATAGATATACGGCTCTGCAGCAATACTTTTGACTGGAAACATGGGGTTTTCTAGGGTGTCTACAGCTACAGTAGCCACGTCAATTTTGATGGAATCCGTTAAATAACGTTGATTATTTACTAGCAGTTGTTGTGCTGGGATATAATAAGATCCTGAATCAAAACCTGTAATCAAATACTGTTTGATGACCTTATTTTTAAAGGTATCAATGGAAGACTGTGCCACTACTTCGAGTCCAAACAATTCCAATTGTTCTGGAAAAATCACAGAATTGGTCGTCTTGTCCAGCACGATGCTGTAGGTGATTTGCTCCCCTATACGAATCTGAGTCGTATCGACGACAGCTTCTAGGTTCTGAGCTTTGAGTGCAGGTGAAATGCACAGCAAAATCACTCCTAATATGTAGTTTAATTTGGTCATATTTAGCTTGCTTTACCTTTGAAGTAAACCAATAGTTTTTTTACATAACTCTCGTCTACTCGAGTCGAAAGACTGCCCGATCCTGATTTGGAAAAAGACTGTTCAAAATAGCCTCTTCTTCTCAAGGCTTCAGTGCGGTATTTCGTTCGAACGGACTTCGATCCTGAATTCACCAATTGCGTTTCTCCGCTCTCGGAATCCTTCATGGGTACCAATCCTAAATTTGGGAGTTCCTCATCGAATTTATCATAGACGCGGATTCCGGTTACATCGTGCTTCTTTCCAACAATTTTCAAGGTATCCATATAGCCTTGGTCAATAAAATCAGAAAGAATAAACCAAATGGCCTTTTTCTTAAGCATGTTGGAAACATACTTCAAGGCTGCATCGATATCCGTTTTGCGCGAAACCGGCTCGAATTCTATCAATTCACGTATAATCCTGAGTACATGAGATTTCCCTTTTTTCGGTGGAATGAACAATTCAACTTGGTCAGAAAACAACAACAGTCCTACCTTGTCATTGTTCTGAATGGCTGAAAAAGCCAAGGTGGCAGCAATTTCAGTCAAGGTATCTCTTTTAAATTGCACAGAGGTTCCAAAACGCTCCGAAGCAGACACGTCCACCATAAGCATCATGGTAAGTTCGCGCTCTTCTTCAAAAACCTTTACATAAGGCTCGTTATAGCGTGCGGTTACGTTCCAATCAATACTGCGTATATCGTCCCCGAACTGATAATTTCTAACCTCAGAAAAGGTCATCCCTCTTCCCTTAAATGAGGAATGGTATTCCCCAGAAAAGATGTGGTCAGAAAGTCTGCGGGTCTTTATTTCAATCTTGCGAACCTTCTTAAGAATCTCTTTGGTATCCATAGATCTATGGTACTTCTATCTCGTTTACAATTTTATTAATAATCTCTACCGAATCAATGTTCTCTGCTTCGGCCTCATAAGTAACACCGATACGGTGACGCAACACATCATAGACCACGGCGCGAACATCTTCAGGAATCACATAACCACGGCGTTTGATAAATGCATAACACTTGGCTGATTTCGCCAAAGCAATGGATCCACGCGGGGAAGCTCCAAAACTAATTAAGGGCTTGAGGTCTCCTAAATTGTATTTCTCTGGATAACGAGTCGCAAAAATTAAGTCAAGTATATATTTTTCGATTTTTTCATCCATATAGACTTCAGAAACCGCTTCACGTGCCTTGATGATTTGCTCTGTTGACAAGACCTGAGCAACTTTTTGGTAAGTTCCATTGAGGTTTTGTCTCATAATAACTTGTTCATCCTCGATATTCGGATAATCGATCACCACCTTGAGCATAAAACGGTCAACCTGTGCCTCGGGAAGGGTATAGGTTCCTTCTTGCTCTACGGGGTTCTGAGTTGCCATTACTAAAAATGGATCATCGAGTTTAAATTGGGTTTCACCAATGGTTACTTGACGCTCTTGCATGGCCTCTAAAAGGGCTGATTGTACTTTTGCCGGAGCACGGTTAATCTCATCTGCAAGGACAAAATTTGCGAAAATAGGTCCCTTTTTGATTTGGAACTCATTGTCCTTCATATTATAAATCATCGTACCGACAACATCGGCTGGAAGTAAATCTGGAGTAAATTGAATACGAGAAAAATCTCCATTCATTGTTTGAGATAGCGTGTTAATGGCTAAAGTTTTTGCTAGACCAGGAACTCCTTCTAAAAGAATGTGCCCATTCCCTAACAAACCAATCAACAAACGATCGAGCATGTGCTTCTGTCCTACGATCACTTTGTTAATCTCCATGTTAAGTAAATCGATAAAGGCAGACTCCTTTTCGATCTTCTCATTTATTGCGCGTACATCTACGTTCATGTTGTTTGATTTTTAAAACTAAACTTAAGTTTGAATGGTAACAAAAATACAATAATAGCAAAAATCCTTAGTTAAAGTTGCGTTAAACAAGCCTTTTAAGAAGTCGCCAAAATTTTGGCAAAAAATATGAGAAAATATCTAGAAAACAGGGCGACTTGATGAAAAATATTGGTTTTGGCACGCATTTTGGGAATACCTTAACAAAACCTAAACTTATGAGACGACTATTCTTACTTTTTGCCTTCTCCCTACTACTAAGCTCTTGCTATGTGGAAGTTTATGATGATCCTTATTTAGACTGTTCTTACAACTACATGGAGGAAACACAATTACTAGATCGCTTGGATTATTTGAATTATCAATGGGATATGGGACTCATCTCTCCGGCCGATTACGACTATGAATACGGGTTCACCGAAGGCCAACTCTATCAGTTGCGAATTGATTTCCCAGAGTGTTTCTACTATTAGTGATCCACTAGTTTTAATTCCTTGTTTTCAAATACGGCGTAGGTGTGGTACCTGATCCAATCACCGGTGTTGATATAGGTCGCACCTCCACCCAAATCTACGGTCATGGGCAAGTGTCTGTGGCCGAATACAAAGTAGTCATAGAATTCATGCTCCAATTTACGTTTGGCATATAGCACCAGCCATTCCTCATCCTCACCTTTAAAAACGACGTCTTCTTCTCCTGAAATCAAACGGTTTTTTACCGATAAATATTGTGCCAAAGCCACCCCAATATCAGGATGCAACCACCTAAAGGCCCATTGACAAATTTTATTGGTAAAAATGCGCTTCATGCGCTTGTATCCGTAGTCTCCAGGTCCGAGTCCATCCCCGTGACCAATAAAGAGTTTTTTTCCATCAAATTCAAAAACTTGAGGGGCATGAAATACAGTCACTCCACATTCTTCCTCTAAATAGTTCGCCATCCACAAATCGTGGTTTCCAACAAAAAAGTAAACCGGAATTCCCGAATCGGTAAATTCGGCAAGCTTTCCTAAAGTACGTGTAAATCCTTTTGGGACTACTTTGCGGTATTCAAACCAAAAGTCAAACAAATCACCCAATAAAAATAACTGAGAACAATCCGGCTTGATTTGGTCCAACCAAGCGACAAATTTCTTTTCCCTCACCAAACTTTCCTGATGGTTTGGTGCGCCTAAATGTTGATCTGAAGCAAAATAAATTTTCATACCTGATTACAAAGGTAATACATCTTTGCCGGCCTCAGCCTCGAGTTGCATGACTTTTTTCAGCATAGGATCCTCTCTGGCCTCAATGCGGTAATAGCCCAGATCGTCAAATAATTGCTCGGCGACTAAGGCTTTTAAATAGCGTCTTAAAACCACTTCTTGATCCGAAGTCAAATTCAAAATGCGATTAGTATCTCGATAGTCCACAACAACTTCATCCGGCACCTGATACATCAAAACAAAATCGTCTAAATCCCAGTTTTCCAATTCAAATCTATTGGCGTCCACATAGCGGAAAATATGATCGTGCACTCCCGGTCGGAAAACCGCATTTAAATCGCGTGTTCTCAAGGTATCCACTCCTACAAAGACATCGGGAATAATTCCTCCGCCGCCATAGACTTCTTTACCCATAGGGGTTGTAAATTTCAAGGAATCCACCACTTTGATGCTGTCTGCAGAAAAGAGCTCCCCAGAGCGATAACGCGCACTGTAATCGTCTTTATATTCGCTATATGGTTTCTGAATTGAACGCCCTGTCGGCGTGTAATATCGCGCTATAGTAAGGCGAACCGCAGAACCGTCGCCAAGATCTAATTCTTGTTGCACCAAACCTTTTCCAAAACTGCGCCTTCCCAATATCACTCCGCGATCATTGTCCTGAAGTGCGCCTGCCACAATTTCTGAGGCCGAAGCAGAATTTTCATCAATCAAAATATACACGGCTTCGTTTTCTAAATTTCCGTAGTTGGAAGCGTATTCATTTTCGATTACCCCTTGGTTGTCTTTGGTATAAACGATCAGCTTTTTGTCCGGTAAGAATTCGTCAGAAATTTTGGTAGCAATATCAATATATCCTCCGGGATTTCCTCGGAGATCAAATACCAAAGTCTGCATACCACGACTTCTCAAAAACTGGGTGGCATTTTTAAATTCTGAGTAGGACGTCCTTGCAAAACGATCCATTTTTATATAGCCAATATCCGGAGTTAACATAAAATATACCGGTACCGATTTGATCGGAATTGAACCTCTTCTGAGTTCAAAATTCAACTGTTCGTTGGTCGCTTTTCGGTAGACTGTTAATTCCACTGGAGTATCTGGCTCCCCTTTTAGACGACTAACAATGTCTTCGTTGGAAAGGGCTTTGCCAAATAAGGTATCGTTATCGGCCATCAAAATACGATCCCCAGAACGTATTCCTGCTGCATATGAGGGCCCTCCTTCAATAGGACGTGAGACCACAATGGTATCCTCTCTAACGGTAAATTGCACCCCAATACCCACGAAATTTCCCTGCATGCTCTCGCGGACCTCTGCGACGCGATCGCGTGGAATATACACCGAGTGCGGATCCAATTCTCCTAAAATCTCTCTTATTGCTCCATCGAGTAATTCATCGACATTAACCTGATCCACATAAGAATCTTCAATATAGGTAATGAGTCGATCAATTTTCTCTTCCTTGGAACCGTTTGGAAAAACACTTCGATTCGGAAAATTCAACAAAGACCCTAGTCCGATTCCAAGAATCACGGCTAAGGAAATGTATATTGGTGTTTTATTTGTCATCTATTTTTTACTATTGGTCTTATTGTTGCTCCATCCCTTGCAAATGAAGTAGCTCAACTCCGGCTTTTGCCAAAAATTGTAGGCCCGTATCATCCTTATAAGCATCTCTATAGACCACTTTTGTGATCCCCGCTTGATAAATCAATTTGGAACATTCTCGACAAGGAGACATGGTGATGTACAAGGTCGCACCTCGAGCGCTTTGGGTGGAACCCGCCACCTTCAAAATCGCATTGGCCTCGGCGTGAAGCACATACCACTTGGTCAGTCCATTTTCATCTTCACAGGTATTTTCAAAGCCAGTCGGCGTTCCGTTATAACCGTCAGAAATAATCATTCTGTCCTTAACAATCAATGCCCCGACTTGCTTGCGATTACAATGAGAAAGTTTCCCCCACTCACCAGCCATACGCATATAGGCCTGATGATATTTTAGTTCCTTATTCATAGTTTAATACGGATAACGCTCAATAAGCATAGGAATCACAGTTCCCAAAACCATGGCCGAAACCACAAGTATCCAATCCCTTCTTTTAATATGTAACACTGATTTACCGACTGCCCACAGACTCAAAAAGACCATCACAATAATTATTTGTGCCAATTCAATCCCCAGAGCAAACTCAATTAAAGGTAAGAATTTTGACTCAGCTTTACCGATGATCATTCTAAAATAATTGCTAAAACCCAAACCGTGAATCAGGCCAAAAACTCCAGCATATACTAAATTCACCGACCAATGATTGGCCACAACAGGCTTAGAAGCTCCCCATATATTGGTCACGCAGGTGATGGCAATCGTAAGTGGAATCAACCACTCCACCAAACCGATGTTCACACGAACAAGCCCATAAGCACTGAGCGCTAAGGTCACGGTATGTCCCAAGGTAAAAAAGGTCACTAGCCACAAGACTTGTTTTAAGTCTTTAAAAGAAAAAACCGCCAATAGTGCTACCAAAAACAAAATATGATCATAACCATTGAGGTCCAAAACATGTCTTAACCCAATATCCACATAAAGCAAAAAATCATCCATAAATAAAACTTCTATTTTAATCTGTGAAACTAATCAATTCCCAAGACAATCTCAAACTCAAAATTAACCTAGAGTTTACATAAAAACCGCTAACTTATTCCCATGAAAACAAAACTATTAAGCCTTGCCTTAATCACAATGTGCTCGGGTGTGTTTGCTCAAGAGCTCAGTGAAGAATTTCCTAGAAACGAACTCAAAATCAATGCAGCCTACCTGCTTGCCGGCATTATTGAATTGAGTTATGAGCGCTCGATCAACGAGGACAGCAGTTTCGGGATCAGTGCCAATTACGATGTCGCAGGCGACAGTAATTACACGACCATGATTAGCCCTTATTATCGTTTGTTTTTTTCAAAAAACCACGCCGCAGGATTCTTTTTTGAGACCAGCACGACATTTCTTTGGGAACAAGGCGATGACGATATTGTCTATTACTACAGCTCTGAGGACGTCATCTATCCCGATAGCTATTATGTAAATTCTTATGGAGAAAATGTTTTTGGTTGGGGATTGGGTATCGCCGTTGGTGGAAAATTTTTAACCTCAAACAATTGGGTATTTGAAGTCGTTGCAGGCCTTGGTCGCAATTTCATCAACACCGATGATATAAGCGATCTTTACCCCCGATTAGGAATTTCCATCGGAAAGCGTTTCTAATTATTGCTCTAGGGCATCTACCTGGAAAAAAGTCAAGGTCCCCGATTCAAATTCAACCTCAAAGCGCAAAGGTCGACAACAGACCTCGCAATCTTCTATATAACTGGATTGAGCCACTGAAGGATCCAATAGGACCGAAACCTCAGCTGCACAAAAGGGGCAAAAATAATCCTGTTCCCACATATCAAAAACCCATTTAAGCGTTTATAATCACTTATCTCCGCTTAAATTTACACAATTTTCCACTGCCATGCGTTATCTAAATAAATGGCAAACACTCCCTATATTCTCATAGACCGCATTTATATCGACCGCATTTCAAGAATTGCGTTAAACTTTAGATATCACCCAAAACTCATTGCCACAATCAAACAAATCCCCACGGCTACTTATTTACCTTCAAGGCGACTCTGGCATGTGGCTGACAAGGAACACCAAGTGAGAATGCTCAGCCAAGAATTGGCCCCTATAGCCCGTTTAATCTGGCGCATATCCAACCCCGGCAGCCCAAAAACAAAAAAACGCGCCCACGCAACCAAAGCCTCAAAAAACCTTGAACTCTCCCCCTACCTCCAAAACCTTTTGGAAGAGTACCGACTGGACCTCAAATCACAACTGCGATCGCGTTCAACCATACACACTTACACCAATATGATGGGCGCCTTTCTCTACCACCTCAAGGCACAACAAGTCGATCAAATTCAAACCTCATCGGCCAAAGACTATATCAAAAAAGTGCTTCTCCCCCGCCAATTAGCTACCTCTACCCACCGACAATTCATCGCAGCGCTCAAATCATTTTGTTTGACATATCCAGAAATCAACATCGATTTCAAGCAATTGCCTTATCCCAAAAAAGAATCCAAAATTCCCACGGTACTCTCCCCTGAAGAAATCATTGATTTGATTCGCTCTACACGCAATCTCAAACACCGCGCGATTACCGCCATAATCTATGCCTCGGGCTTAAGGGTCTCAGAACTGATCAACCTCAAGCTCAAACACCTGGACTTCGACCGTCGCCAGGTACTGATCTATGGAGCCAAAGGCAACAAAGACCGTCAGGTCATGCTCGCAGAGAGTTTCATCCCCTTATTTCAAAATTATTTTGCAACATTCAGACCAATTCGCTACTTTGCAGAAGGAAAACCCGGAGACCGCTATTCAGCCACCAGCATTCGGGCTTTTTTAAAAAGAAATTGCAAATTGGCGGGTATCACTAAACGTGTTACACCCCACACCTTGAGACATAGCTATGCGACGCATTTGATGGAGAACGGAGTAGATATTAGGTATATCCAAGAGCTTCTAGGACACGCACGTCCAGAAACTACTATGATTTACACCCATGTAAGTCGCCGCGATCTTCTCTCCATAAAAAGCCCCCTTGACCTCGCTGCAAATCGCTTCCTCTCCCCGTCTTCCAAAAACAATAACAATCACCCAAACCTCCTGTTATCCCGTAACCTCTATGGGACTAACGAGACGGAGTAGTGGCATATAACAAGTTAGCTGCAATACAACAATTTTGAAGGGTTTGTTATCAGAGAATTAATCTTTGT
>JBMYVY010000007.1:0-102641 GCA_049606855.1 Flavobacteriaceae bacterium
AATATTTTTGTACAATTTCTCGGTGCTCTTTGGATGACAAATCAAAATTCTCGACAAGCTTGTTTGCCGCTACTGGAGACGCGCTGCCAATTTGATTAGGAGTATTGTACTGAACAAAGTGTAAATCCACAGCAGCCGGACCTTGATCAAATACAAGATAAAGATCATCTTTTATTTGAACATATGAGATGCTGCCTTTAAAGTAGTTTGATTCATCCTTTTTGAAAGCGGAAAAACCATAATAATCCAACAAGGTCTCCATAATTATTTAATTTTTGCTTTTAACCCAAAATTAGCCAATTGCTCCCTCATAGGCTTTAAAACTTTAAGGGCATCAGATTTCACAGTGCACTTCCCTTTATAGTGAACCAAAATAGTGCATTGTTCAGCTTGTTCCAAACTGTGCTTACAAACGAGCATAAGGCATTCTATCACGAAATCAAATGTATTGTGATCGTCATTATAAAGTACTAACTCTCTTTCCTTATCCAAGTCTTCAGCGACCTGAACATCCTCTTCATATTGTTCTAAACCACTTATCATTTTTTAACAAACTTAGCAGCATTCCAATTATTTCTATCCAAAACCGAAATAAAGGACATTCCTAATTGTTCCGCTTTTTCTTTTATTAAATCTAAATCTTCACTGTAGAACCCACTTAACAAAAGTACCCCACCAGACATCAAAGTCTCAATATAAGCAGGCATGTCTTCTAATAAGATATTTCGATTGATATTGGCAATTACCAAATCATAGGATCTGTCTTGCAATAACTCAACTGCTCCGTGCTCAGCTCTAATATATTTAGCATTATTTCTTTCAATATTCTCAATCGCATTTTCAAAACACCATTGATCAATATCTATAGCATCTACTGCACTGGCCCCTCTCATTTCGGAAAATATGGCCAAAATACCTGTTCCCGAGCCCATGTCCAATACTTTCTTCCCAGTCAGATCCAAGTCGAGCAGATGTTGTATCATTAAATGAGTCGTCTCGTGATGACCTGTCCCAAAACTCATTTTTGGTTCAATCACTATCTCGTAAGCTAAGTCTCTATGCGGATGAAAAGGTGCACGGATATATACTTTTCCGTCGACCTCAAGTGGGTCAAAATTCTTTTCCCACTGTTCATTCCAATTAACTTGCTCTATGTTTTTAATTTCATAGGTGATTTCAAATTCTCCTGAATTCAGTACATAAACTCCCTTTAAAAGTTTAGGATCCCATGTCTCTTCCGGAATATACGCCTCGAGTTTCCCTTCCTCTTCAACAAAAGACTCAAATTCCAGTTGCCCCAACTCGGCTACAAGCGCCTCGCTAACAGCAGGAAAATTTTCAAACTTAAAATATACACCTATGTAATTGCTCATTTATATGGCTTTTACTATCGCTAAGAAATCTTCAGACTTCAATGCAGCTCCTCCAATTAAACCACCATCTACATCTGGCTTAGAAAAAATCTCTTGAGCATTGGCTGGTTTAACACTACCTCCGTATAAGATAGAAACTCTATTTGCAATTTCATCTCCATACTTCTCAGCAATCACCTTTCTTATATGAGCATGCATTTCTTGAGCTTGCTCTGGAGACGCTGTTTCTCCTGTTCCAATAGCCCATACCGGTTCATATGCAAGAATAATTGAGTTCCAATCAATCTTATCCAAGTGAAATAATCCATTTTGTATTTGTGTCTTAACCACATCAAAATGACGCTCTGATTGACGCTCTTCAAGAACTTCTCCGAAACAAAATATCGGGGTTAATTCATGTCTAAGTGCTGTAGATACTTTTTCAGCCAAAATTTGATCAGTCTCGCCAAAATATTCACGACGCTCAGAGTGCCCAAGAATCACGTAATTGATATTTAGCGCAGTCAACATGCTAGCAGAAATTTCACCGGTATACGCCCCGCTTTCGGCTTGGTGCATATTTTGTGCAGATACCTCCAAAACAGACCCCTCGGCAGTATCAATTACCGAAGAAAGATTAATTGAAGTCGGCGCAACAATCACATCTGTATTTACTAAGGTTAATTTCTCTAATGCTTTTACTAATTCCGCAGCCAATTGTTTAGACTCTTTCGCAGTCTTATTCATTTTCCAATTTCCAGCTACAACTTTACGTCTCATCATCGTGATTTACTTTTTTGATTAACTACACAAATATAAGGTTTATCCCCTGATAATTCCTTAAATAGGAGCAATAAAACGATAACGTTTTCGACCGATTAAGACAACTTCACTCGAGGGTCTAACCAAGCATATCCAAGATCTACAAGAACATTTAAAAAAATAAATATAGAAGAAATACACAGCACGCTACCCATTATCACAGGTAAATCTAGGGTGTTTAAAGCCGCCACTATTTCTTTACCTATTCCGTTCCAATTAAAGATGTATTCCACAAAAACTGCTCCTGCAAGCATAGAGGCAAACCAACCAGAAATTGCCGTGATTACCGGGTTCAAAGCATTTCGAAAAGCATGAAAGAAAACCACTTTAAAAGAACTTAAGCCCTTGGCTCGCGCCGTCCTTATATAGTCCTGACTTAATACTTCAAGAAGGGAGGATCGCATCAATTGAATCACAACTCCCAGTGGCCGAATTCCCAGAACAATCGCAGGAAGTATTAGGTTCCTTAGAACTAAATGCCTTCCCTCTCCGAAGTCATCAATTTCATACAAGTTACCGCTCATACTCAAACCTGTATATTGTTTTAATAAAAAACCAAATACCCAGGCAAATATAATCGCGGTAAAAAAACTCGGTAAACTCAGTCCAACAGTACTGATTACTGCAATCAGTCTATCCACCCATGAATTGGCATAAAGCGCTGATATCGCCCCCAAAAATAGCCCCAACAACAATGAAATACCTATTGCAGAGCAGGCTAGTATTGCAGTATTGGGAAGCGTTTCACCAATGATTTCACTCACTTTTTTATCCCCTTTTTGAAAAGAGGTTCTCAAATAAGGATACTTCAAAACTAAAAAGCCATTTCCAAGCTTCTGTTCAATAATCACAGAATAGCTTGATACATCCATGTGGTAGGAAACTGGAGATAAATCATTTAAGTAATTCAGATATTGAGTGGAGATCGGTTTATCGAAGCCGTATTTTTCCTTGATTCGTTGCATTTGTTCACTGTCCTCTCTTTGATCGAGCATCATTCTAGCAGGATCACCAGGCAGAATTGTAAATAAAAAAAACACTACCGTCACCACCCCAAATAAGGTAAGGAAGGCATAGCCGATTTTTTGAAGTATATAGGTAACCAATGAAAGTCTTTTTACAAATAAAATAATAATCTCAAGTGAAAACAATAAAATTGGTAATTTTGTCAAAAACTACTTCATGAACAGAGCCCAATTGGTCGATCAAATTAATAAGAAGCAATCCTTTTTATGTATTGGATTAGATGTTGATTTAGAAAAAATTCCAGAACACCTGTTGAAAACAGAAGACCCCATTTTTGAGTTTAATAAACAAATTATTGATGCGACTGCTGACTTGGCTGTTGCCTATAAACCAAATACAGCTTTTTATGAAGCTTATGGAATAGCGGGTTGGAAATCACTGTCAAAGACCATTGCTTACCTCAATGAAAATTACCCTGAAATCTTTACCATCGCCGATGCAAAAAGAGGCGATATCGGAAATACCAGTACCCGTTATGCAAAAGCCTTTTTTGAAGATTTAGCTTTTGATTCCGTAACCGTTGCGCCTTATATGGGCTCAGATTCTGTGGAACCCTTTTTGGCTTTTGACGATAAGTTCACCATTATGCTTGCCTTGACCTCTAATAAAGGAGGTTTGGATTTTCAAGGATTAGAAGTTCAATCGGAGCAAGCATTATATCAGAGGGTCATCAAAACCTCCTTAGATTGGAAAAATTCAAACCAACTTATGTATGTTGTTGGAGCGACCAAGGCTTCTTATTTTGAAGAAATTCGTAAAATCATTCCAGATCATTTCTTATTAGTTCCTGGTGTGGGGGCTCAAGGCGGAAGCTTAGAAGATGTTTGCAAATACGGATTAAACAAGGACAAAGGACTACTTATAAATTCATCAAGAGGTATTATTTACGCCGGTAAGGGAAAAGATTTTGCTGAGCAAAGCAGAAAGGCCGCCCAAGAGCTTCAAACAAAAATGCAAGCTTATTTCTAGTGGAAATTAATTCTATTGACCATATTGATATCCATAAAAGGCCCAAGCGAATTGTTTCCCTTGTCCCTTCCATAACAGAATTACTCGTAGACTTAAATCTTGAAGATGAATTACTCGGAATCACCAAGTTCTGTACATATCCAAGCCATTTAAAAAAAACGAAAACTATTGTTGGTGGAACAAAAGAAGTTCATTTTGACAAAATCAAAGCACTCCAGCCCGACTTAATTATCTGCAATAAAGAAGAGAACACCAAGGAAATAGTGATGGAGGCAGAAAAAATTGCTCCAGTATTTGTGTGCGATTTAAAAGAGGTGGATGAAAACCCTTCATTATTTTTAAGTATTGGAAAATTAACTCATCGCAATTTTGAAGCGAGAAACTTAGTGGATAAATTTAATTTTGCTCGGGATCAATTTGAGCAATTTATCAAAACTGAGCCCGAGCGTTCAGTTGCTTATTTTATTTGGGCCAAACCTTGGATGGTTGCCGGTAGTCAAACCTATATCAATTCAGTTTTAAAATTAAATCACTTTAAAAATGTATACGCTAATCTAGAGCGTTATCCTGTGGTAGAAATTAAAAAATTCAGAATGCAAGGTGATGCAGACTATGTGTTATTTCCCGATGAACCTTTTCCGTTTAAGGATGAGCACGCTTTTGAGTTAGGACGATTTACCCACCACGCAAAAACCGTTTTTATTGACGGTTCTTATTTCTCTTGGTATGGGTCTAGAAGCATAAAAGCTTTTAAATACTTCAAGAAAGTAATTAAAAGCCTTTAAACTATACTCGGTCTGTGTTTTTATCGTATCCGTAAGGGCAATGCCTACAGCTGCTCTTGCAGCAATATCCACGTTTTAAATGATAGGCTTCGGTAAATACGCGATACCCTTCTTCAGATAGATAATAATCCTCTTTTTCTAATGGCATTATTCTGCATTAACATTGGGATACTGATTCAAAATCTTTCCCACAAACTCGTTTATTCTTTTTTCTTTCTTAGATCCAGTTGCCTGACTAACTGCACCTGCTCCAATTCCTTGCCAATACAACTCGCGCTTATCTACATCTATAAAATCGATAAAAATAGTCCCTTCTGTGTATTGATCTATACTGATATTATTTGGCCCATAAAACCCTGGTCCACCCCACCAATAAGGATTCCATCCATAATAGCCGTAACCGTACATATTGTTTTGGTATACGTTTATTTTCTCTTTGGTTTTTGTAAACACATTAATCATGAAATCAGGGTCAGTACTTTTGGTAAACCCTTTGGTTTGCATTTCCCGGTCGATAGCTCTTAATAGACGCTTTTTGTCTAAATCAGACATGTCTAATTTATCCACACCAGGCTTGTAAAATGCAAAGGTTTTGTAGTCGGAAAGATTAACTTTCGCATCGTAATCACTAGCAACTTTTACGGAATTGCATGAGTTCAATCCAAATAAAAGCACGGTACTTAACAACAATGATTTTAAAGTTTTCATAGTTAGATTTTTTTTGGTTAAAACAGGGAATCATCCACTGCACTTGGCAAAGTCACCTTTAACAAAGGCTCTTGTTCCATTGCTCTTTTAATCGCAAAGGTAGCTCCTTCATTTCTAGCCCAATTCCTTCTAGAGATGCCGTTGTTCACATCCCAGAAAAGCATAGAACTCAAACGTTTGTCTGCCTCTTTACTTCCATCAAGTACCATGCCAAAACCTCCATTAATAACTTCTCCCCAGCCTACACCTCCACCATTGTGAATAGAAACCCAAGTTGCTCCTCTAAAGGAATCACCAATTACATTTTGAATCGCCATATCCGCTGTAAAGCGAGATCCATCATATATATTTGAAGTTTCACGATAAGGAGAATCTGTACCAGAGACATCGTGATGATCTCTACCCAGTACAACAGGACCTATTTCACCGGCTGCGATAGCGCGATTAAAAGCTTTTGCTATTTCGATACGTCCTTGAGCATCTGCGTACAATATTCGAGCCTGAGAGCCAACCACAAGTTTATTTTCTTGAGCCCCTTTAATCCATTGGATATTATCTTCCATTTGCTGCTTGATCTCATTTGGAGCAGTTTTGATCATTTGCTCAAGAACTTCACAGGCGATATCATCCGTCTTTTGAAGATCTGCTGCTTTCCCTGAGGCGCATACCCATCTAAATGGTCCGAACCCATAATCAAAACACATCGGCCCCATAATATCCTGAACATAGGAAGGGTATTTGAAATCTATATTATTTTCCGCCATAATATCTGCACCCGCTCTAGAAGCCTCTAATAAAAAGGCGTTTCCATAATCGAAAAAATAGGTTCCTTTGGCGGTGTGTTTATTAATGGCGTCGGCTTGTCTTCTCAATGAAGCCTCTACCTCTTTTTTAAATTTTTCTGGGTTCTCTGCCATCATCTCATTTGCCTGGTCAAAAGTTAGCCCTACCGGGTAATACCCTCCTGCCCATGGATTGTGTAATGAGGTTTGATCAGAACCCAAGTCGATATAAAGACCAACCTTATCAAAATGTTCCCATACATCTACAATATTCCCTTGATAGGCTATGGAAACAATTTCCTTATTCGCTTTGGCCTCCCTTACTCTTAATTCAAGAAGGTGAAGGTCGTCAATTACTTCATCGACCCAACCTTGTTCATGTCTGGTTTGAGTCGCTTTTGGATTGACCTCAGCACAAACCGTAATACAACCTGCAATATTCCCAGCTTTTGGTTGCGCTCCAGACATTCCACCAAGCCCTGCAGTTAGAAATAATTTTCCTCCAAGTCCCTGTGTTCCATCCCCAAGTTTACGCCCAGCATTTAAAACAGTTATCGTTGTCCCATGGACAATTCCTTGAGGTCCAATATACATATAACTCCCTGCGGTCATTTGACCGTATTGAGTAACTCCTAAAGCATTGTACTTCTCCCAGTCATCAGGTTTGGAATAATTCGGGATCATCATACCATTAGTCACCACAACTCGTGGGGCATCTTTATGAGAAGGGAATAATCCCATCGGATGACCTGAATACATTACTAAAGTTTGTTCATCGGTCATTTCCGATAAGTATTGCATGCACAATAGATATTGAGCCCAGTTTTGAAAAACAGCCCCATTTCCTCCATAAGTAATCAACTCATGAGGATGCTGTGCAACTGCATAATCCAAATTATTTTGAATCATCAACATAATGGCTTTGGCTTGTTCACTCTTACCAGGGTAGTCCTCAACTGGACGAGCATACATCCTGTAATCAGGACGGAAACGATACATATATATCCTTCCGTATTGCTCAAGTTCCTGGCGGAATTCCGGCAATAAAACTGCATGATCTTTTGGGTCAAAATAACGCAACGCATTTCTCAAAGCCAATTCCTTTTCTTGGTCAGACAAGATATCTTTGCGTTTTGGTGCGTGATTAATTGATGTGTCATAAGGTTTTGCCTCGGGAAGTCGAGTCGGTATACCTTGAAGTATTTGTGATTTAAAGTCCATTATTTTTCACGGTTGAATTCGCACAAATATAAATCAAATACTCGGATTTCTACGAAGAATAAAACAACTTAATCAGGCTTTGTTTTTTGCAAATAATTTACTCAAAACAATACTTAAATGAAAATTGGTTAATAAAACATAATAAAATGATTCAATAAATACGAATACTATATCTATAAATTGTAATTAAGCTAAAGAAAATTGATTAGAAAAAACAGAAAAAGACTTATCTTGGCCTAACAACAAACAAACATGAAAACAAGTATATACCAATCTAATAATAAAATCAGAATTGTTACCGCAGCTTCCCTTTTCGACGGGCATGATGCAGCAATCAATATCATGAGACGCATCATCCAATCTACCGGGGTTGAGGTGATACATTTAGGTCATGATCGTAGCGTAGATGAAGTCGTAAATACAGCCATTGCTGAAGACGTTCAAGGAATTGCGATGACGAGTTACCAAGGAGGTCATGTCGAATATTTTAAATACATGTATGACTTACTGAAAGAAAAAGGTGCTGGTCATATCAAAATTTTTGCTGGAGGAGGTGGAGTAATTCTTCCTGATGAAATAAAACTGTTAGAACAATACGGTATTACAAAAATATACAGTCCTGATGACGGAAGAGTTATGGGGCTTCAAGGGATGATTAATCACATGATTGAAAGCTGTGATTTTCCGACTGGAAAAAATATTGAGATTGATGCTTCAGCCATTAAAAATCAAAATCCCAAAGCGCTAGCCCAAGCAATTTCTGCCGTAGAAAATTTCCCCGAGCTTCATAGAAAGGCCTTAGAAGAAATGCTAGGTGGAACGTATCAGGTTCCGGTTCTGGGAATAACAGGTACAGGGGGTGCAGGAAAATCTTCTATGGTAGACGAGATCATCAGAAGATTCAGCAATGATTTTCCTGAAAAGAAACTTGCAATTATCTCAGTTGACCCCTCCAAACGAAAAACCGGAGGAGCACTTTTAGGAGACCGTATTCGCATGAACGCGGTGAATCATCCCAATATTTTCATGAGATCTCTGGCAACCAGACAGGCGAATTTAGCCCTATCCTCTCACATTAGTGATGCCTTACAAATCCTGAAGTATGCAGGTTTTGATTGGATTATTTTAGAGACCTCTGGTATCGGCCAATCGGATACGGAGATTCTAGAACATTCAGACAAGAGCCTTTATATTATGACTCCAGAATATGGAGCAGCAACTCAGCTAGAAAAAATCGATATGATTGATTTTGCTGACTTAATTGCCTTAAACAAATTCGATAAAAGAGGAGCTTTAGATGCTTTAAGGGATGTTCAAAAACAAGTGCAGCGCAATCAAAATCGCTGGGAGGAAGAAGTCTCTGATATGCCAGTGATTGGAACAATGGCTAGTCAGTTTAATGACCCGGGAACGAATCGTCTTTACTTGGAAATTATCAAACTATTCAATTGGACAAGCAATCAAAACCTACCGGTGGATAGTAAGGAGAAAAAATTCATCATCCCCCCTAAAAGAAATCGTTATTTATCTGAAATTTCTGATGGTAACCGCAATTATAATCAACAAGTTGAATCTCAAAGTAAAATTGCCCAGCAACTCTTTGGAATTTATCAAAGTATTTTGGGATTAACAGATTTGGAACAATCTCAAGATCACTTGACTGTATATGGTCTTAATCAAGAACTATTGAAAAAACAAATCCCAGAAGAAAGTCAAATGCTATTTGACCTACTATTGGCTGAATTTGATCGTAAAAAACTTCAATTAGACCCCTTAAAATGGGAGAAGATTAGAGACTTTCAGGAATTAAAAAAACAGTACAATCAAGATCATTATACCTTCAAGGTTAGAGATAAAGAAATTTCGATGAAACTTCATGAGACTACCTTGTCTCATAGTAAAATACCAAAAGTCAGCTTACCGAAGTATACTGCTTGGGGAGATTTACTCAAATGGATTATGCAGGAAAATGCGCCCGGACAATTTCCTTTTACTGCAGGGCTATTCCCTTTTAAAAGAGCAGGAGAAGATCCAACTCGAATGTTTGCAGGGGAAGGAGGTCCTGAAAGAACAAATAAGCGTTTTCATTATGTCTCACTAGGCATGCCCGCCAAAAGACTTTCTACAGCATTTGATTCAGTAACCCTTTACGGAAACGACCCAGACAGAAGACCTGACATATATGGTAAAATTGGAAATTCTGGAGTTTCTATTTGTTGTTTAGACGATGCTAAGAAATTGTTTTCTGGCTTTGACCTTGCGGCACCATTGACCTCAGTATCCCTGACCATTAATGGACCTGCACCTATGCTATTGGGGTATTTTCTCAATACCGCAATTGACCAACAGTGCGAGAAATATATTAAGGAAAATGGGCTTGAAAAAGAAGTTGACCGCAAAATTGAAAAACTTTTTAAAGGTCGAGTTCGACCAACTTACCAAGGAGATCTTCCTGAGGGTAATAACGGTTTAGGGCTTTATTTATTGGGGCTATCAGGAGATCAAGTCCTTCCCGAGCCTATCTATCAAAAAATTAAAGCAGCCACTCTGCAACAAGTTAGAGGAACGGTACAAGCAGATATTTTAAAAGAAGATCAAGCGCAAAACACCTGTATATTCTCAACGGAGTTTTCATTAAAATTAATGGGAGATGTTCAAGAATATTTCAATCAAAATAAGATCAAGAACTTTTATTCTGTTTCAATTTCTGGATACCATATTGCCGAAGCTGGAGCCAATCCAATTACCCAATTGGCGTTGACATTAGCCAACGGATTTACTTATGTAGAATACTATTTAGAGCGCGGAATGAATATCAATGATTTCGGACCAAACTTGAGTTTTTTCTTTTCGAATGGGATAGATGCAGAATATGCTGTAATCGGTCGGGTCGCTCGCAAAATATGGGCAAAGGCCATGAAGTATAAGTACGGAGCCAACGAACGCGCTCAAAAACTGAAATACCACATTCAAACTTCGGGTAGAAGTTTGCACGCTCAAGAAATTGATTTCAACGATATCAGAACCACATTACAGGCCTTGTATGCGATTTACGACAATTGTAATTCTCTACACACCAATGCCTACGATGAAGCCATTACAACACCTACAGAAGAATCTGTAAGAAGAGCCATGGCGATTCAGCTAATTATCAATAAAGAATTGGGATTGACTAAAAACGAAAACCCAATTCAAGGTGCATTCATTATCGAAGAACTCACTGATTTAGTAGAGCAGGCAGTATATGAAGAATTTGATCGTATCACAGAAAGAGGTGGAGTTCTGGGCGCTATGGAAACCATGTATCAGAGAAACAAAATTCAAGAAGAATCACTGTATTATGAAACACTGAAACACGAGGGCAAATTACCAATTGTCGGGGTAAATACCTTCCTAAACACCAAAGGGTCTCCAACGAGTATTCCAAACGAGGTTATTCGTGCTACTATAGAAGAGAAAGAGACTCAAATAAGCAATCTTAACAACCTGCATCAAAGGCATCCAGATCAGGCAAAAGACTTACTTGCCTCTTTGGCTCAAGCAGCAAAACAAAATGAGAATTTGTTTGAAAAGCTTATCGAAGTTACCAAGTATTGCTCTTTGGGGCAGATAACGGACACTTTATTTGAAGTTGGAGGCCAGTATCGAAGAAACATGTAAAAAAAAAGCGACACCTTGAAGTGTCACTTTTTTTTTAAAAATCTAAACTCTTTAGATAATTGTATTTCATATTCCAGATATCCATTTCTTGCTCAAACTCAGCAATTGATTTTTTAACATTTTGGACAAGTGGATTATCTTCTCCTGCATTCGAAATGAAACTCAAGTTATTTTCTAACTGTTTAGCTTCTTTCACACATTCATCTATTTTTTTACGCACAAAGTTCATTTCAGACTCTAACTTTCTCGTATTCCCTTCCTCCATAAGAGCGTCTACTAAAGTTTTAAATCTAAACATGGCCGCTTCATCTTTTGGTACACCTAATTTGGCGAAGACTTTTTCTAGGGCTTTGTCAAATTTACCTTCAATATGACGCTTGTTTCCAGGAACCGGACCAACATCTTTCCAGTTATTTGCTAACTCCATGATTTGTTCAACACTCGCTTCGGTACCTTCTTCAGACATGGTTCTAGCCTGATCCAAAATGACCTTTTTCGCTTCGTAAGCTTCATTTCCTTTGGTATCTCTTTGGTCTTGAGCCTTGTGTAAACGATCAAAATAATGATTGCATGCTGTTTTAAAATCTCTCCAAATAGAATCTGAGAACTTTCTAGGAACATGCCCAATACGCTTCCACTCTGCCTGAATACGTTTCATGGTTTCAGTAGCACTATCGAAATCATCGGAATCCCTTAAAGATTGAGCAATTTCAACAAGTTTTAATTTCTTATTTAAATTATCTTGTTGCTCTTTCTTAACATCTTTATAAAATTTATTCTTGGCATGGTTAAAGGGACGTGTAGCCTCTTTAAATTCACCCCAAATTTCATTACTCTTCGCTTTAGGGACTTTTCCAACAGCAAAATACTCTTCTCGTAATGCTTCGAAATCTTTTATCCCTTTTTGCCAATCACTGTGGTTTTTAAAACCATTAAAATCAAAAGCTTTAATTTTTTCAATCACCGCTCTTTTCTTTTCAATATTTTCTTCATACCTGGATTTCAATCCAGAAAAATACGCATCTCTATTTTCGTGAATTTTCTTTGTTGCAGCACTGAAACGCCCCCAAATTTCTTCGCGATGTTCTCTTGCTACTGGTCCGTAATCCTCTTTCCATTTACGGTGAAGTTCTTGCAATTCTTTGAAAGCGGCCATGACATCTTCTTGAGCAGCCAAAGCCTCTGCTTGCTCCACAAGCTTAATCTTCTCTTCTAAATTATGTTTAAAATCTAAATCTCTATAGTCATTAGATAAGTGTAGTAAATCATAGAAACGCTCAACGTGATGATGAAAATTTCTCCACGTATCATTGTATTTATTTCTCGGTACAGGTCCAATTGAATTCCATCGCTTTTTAAGCTCTTGGAAATCCTTGTACATGGTTTTTGGGTCTGCACTTTCGATTAGTTCTTTTAAGGAATCAATAACTAATAAACGAGTATTCAAGTTTTGGTTTAACTGTTTTTCAAGTTCTCCATAATACTTATCCCTCTTTTGTTTGTAGTCAGCTAGCAGGCTGTTGTACTTTGTTTTTGCCGGTAAAGAAAATTGAAAATCTATAGAATTTCCTCCTTCAGCGAGAAAAGCTGCCTTTTTTTCAGCCAATAATTTCGCAAAATTAGCGTTGAAAACAGACTTAATATCGTCTACATTCTTTTTTATACGTTGCACCGGCTCATTTTTGATGAGCTTTTCTAGGGCATCTGCTAATTCATCTAAACTATACTTAGAATAATCAACAACCTCTATCTCAGTACCTTCTTCAGACTCCTTTGCAATAGCTTCCTCTACTTGTGCTACTGCTTTAGATTCTGCTGACTCGTCGACAGGCTTGTTTGATTCTTGGTTTTCGTTGGCTTGATCTAACATCATAATGTGTTTAAAGGTTCCTTAAATAAAACCTAAATATACTAAGTACGATGCGCCTGACAAAATTATTTATTCCAAATTTCCCACGCCTTTTCTGCCTGATGAACTAACATTTCATATCCGTTTTTGATCTGAGCTCCACGAGATTTTCCTTCTTGCAAAAAAGCGGTCACTTCCGGGTTGTAAATTAAATCAAATAAGACAAAATCCTCCTTTATTAAATCATAGGGCAGTTTAGGTTTTTCAAAGACCTGAGGAAAGGTTCCAATGGGACTAGCATTTACTATTATTTTTATTGGCCCAAAACCTTGATCCAACAATTCATCATAAGAAATTTGATTTGGAGAATCGGGATTCCTACTTGCAAAAGTCACCTGAATTCCTCGCTTATTTAACACATAAGCAACCGCCTTGGAGGCTCCACCCGTCCCAAGTATCAATGCCGATTTCATCTCTGGTTTGAGCAGGGGCGAAACTGCCATATCAAAACCATAAGCATCTGTATTAAAACCTTTCATTGCGCCCTCCTTAAAGCGAATTGTATTCACTGCTCCAATTTCTTGAGCATCCTGGTCAAGCTCATCCAAAAATGGAATAACTTCTTCCTTATAGGGAATGGTAACATTCATGCCTGCTAGCTCTGATTTGGTTAAAAACCGTTCAAAATCATCACCTAAACTTTGAAAATCAAAATTTTCATAAGTGGCATTAGTGATACGTTCAGCCTGAAATTTATTTTTAAAATAGTTTCTTGAAAAACTATAATCGATATCCTTACCTAAAAGCCCGTACCTATGCTTTTGCATGTTTCCTTTTTTTAATTTTTTTTGCAATATAGTCAATCGCCAGAACCCCTAAAGCTCCAATGAACACCCAAAGAACTGCTATATAAGTTTCACCCGAGGACCAATCTGGCCAATAACGTTTGTAAAACCTTACGACCTCAGTGTTTGGAAGGTAAACGGCAGTTTTCCACGGCCAAACAGCACCAAGTGAGCCTGTTATAAAGCCAATGATCACAGCAATCACAACGTCGTGAAAGTTTTTGAGTAAATAACTTAAGATCTGGGACAAACTCACCAATCCAACTAAGGAACCCGCCCCAAAAACTACAATTACCTCTATATAATGCAACTGAACAGGGTCTGAAAGAAATGAAAAGTCACCGGAAAACACACTAAAGATCATACCGAATAACGCGTTTACGGCATCGACCATCAGCAAGACATAATTTCCGAGCAACATTAAAATAAAACTTCCAGACAAACCGGGCAAAGTCATCCCCGAAACCCCTATGACACCACATATAAAAACAAACCAAAGTTGGTCATTCTCCGCTCCAATATTCATGAAGTTAATGGAAAATCCTGCTACAGCTCCAAGCATCAATGCAATAATCGTCCTTCTATTCCACTGATCAAATCCTTTTACAATGAAAATAATTGACCCCAATACCATTCCAAAAAAACTTGCCCAAACATAGATTGAATACCGCTCCAACAAAAAGTCAAGAATCATTGAAAAACTGAAGTAACTGAATAAACTTCCAAGAAAAATTGGGAATAAAAATGGGCCGTTGATATACCTGTAAAAACTGAGCCATCGTCCCCCAAAGAATAATTTAAAGGCCTTTAGATTAATCTTTTGCAAGGAGTAGATGAGTTGTTCATAAAAGCCTAAAACAAAAGCCACAGTACCACCAGAAACCCCGGGCACCTTATTGGCCATTCCCATGATAAGCCCTTTTAAAAATGTATAAAATTGGTGCCTAAACACGGTTTTTTGCCAAACGTTCCATTCCAATAATCAACAGTAAGCCGGCGCAAGTGGCAATTAGTGCTCCAAGCATTTGAGCATCACCATCAAAATTCGTCGGCCAAATACTTCTTTCCAATAGAGGGACCTCCTCCCCTTTGGAATTAATTCTCCAAGTCAAGACCTCCTTCCAAGGCCAAATTTTATTTAACGACCCTATGATGAAACCTATTAACCCCATCAGTGTCCAATTTTTATAGTGCTCAAAAAGCCATTTTAATACTCTTGCAAAACTGAGCAACCCAACAATTGCGCCCAAGCCAACAATCGCAATACTTTGAAAATCTCTATCCTTTATCGCAGTTAAAACTGGCGTATATGCTCCAAGCAAAACCAAAATAAACGAACCTGAAATCCCCGGCAAAATCATAGCACAAATAGCCAATGCTCCAGACAAAAATAAAAATATGGAAGAAGCATCTTCATTAACAAGAGGTTCCAATGTCGTTATATAATAAGCGATAAATGCAAAAAGGAAAGAAAACAAAACCATCTTCCAATCAATGGCTTTGACACTTTTAAAGATCACAACAATACTTGCTAGGACAAGCCCAAAAAAGAAAGACCAAACTAAAATTGGCTCAGTATCAAGCAAAAATGTAATGCCACGAGCCAAACTCGCCAAAGAAATTACAATTCCCAAAAGTAAAAAACTAATAAACCTCCCGTTTAAGGCCTTCCAAAAAGCTTGAAAACCTTCTTTCTTCCAGGTTTTGATTAAACCTAGATTAATCCCATTAATGGTTTCGATAAGTTCTTGATAGATTCCAGTAATAAAAGCAATCGTTCCTCCAGAAACTCCGGGTACAACATCGGCAGCTCCCATAGCCATACCTTTTAAAACAAGAATAAGATTATTTTTTTTAGTCCCCATAGGTCTTTTTGGACAAAACTAAAACGTTTAGTTGGTTTTTTCTAACTTTTTGCCCTCTATAAATAGCTCTGGAAAAACATCCTTCATAACCACCTTATACTCTATATCCATGTCCTCGGCTTTTTTTAATAAAAGAGTTCCAATTTCTTTATTCCCATACAAATATTCTAAACCACCCAACCTATAAGTCAATTCCGCTGTATTCATATGGTTGGTCATCCCCAATTCCGCATAGTTTTTTGCAGCATTGAAATCTCCAATAAACACAAGACAATCGATGATGGCAACCCAGATCTCTAAATCGTCTTGTTCCAAGGCCAGACATTCTTTAAATCCCTCTATAGCTTCTTCAAAGAGACTGAGTTTCAAACACAGTACTGAAAACAAATTCCAGTAGGTTGAATTACTATCTTCAATATTTAAGAGCGCTTTACAATAATACAAAGCCTTTTCAAAATCTCGTTTTTCATAATAGGTTTTTGCCAAACTGAACCACCCCTTTTCTAATAATGGATCTTCAACTATCGCTTTTGCAAAAAATCGTGCCGACTGCTCCTCATTTCTCAGTTTCTCATAGCATTTACCCACTCGAAACAGCACAAAAGCAGTTGGATCGTCTAATTCTAAAGAAATTAGATAATTTTCAATTGCTTTTTCATAATTACCCAAACGCTCTAGGGTTTTTGCCTTTTCAACATAAGCCCCAACGAAATCTTCATCAATTAAACTTGCAAAATCAAAAGCTCTGAGGGCCTCCTCATAATTTTTTGTATTGTAATACTGTCTTCCCAATTGATGCCACCCGATTTCAGAATAGGGGTTTTCGTCGGTAAATTCAGTTAAAAATTTAATGGCTAGATCAGCTTGCTTTTCCATATCAAAGCAATACACTACATTGAATAAGGCCGCAAAATCATCTGGGCTGTCTTTTAAAGAGTATTCAAAATACAGGCGCGCTTCCTTGAAATTGTTCAAATAGATATACTCCATTCCCAGCAACAACCATATATCAGCAGGATTATCTGTAAAAACCAAAGCCTGATCTAAAAGCGCTACAGCTTGATCATGCTTGTGCTTTTTTGAGTAAATATCCGCTAATTGAACGTAAATTTCAGAATTGGTTGGCTCGATGGCTTGTAAGTGATTCAAGAGTTTATACGCTGCGGATAGTTCATCTTCAAAAATCATTAACTCCGCTTTTAAAATAAGCAATAAGGTGGATTTAGGGTGCTGTTCCAAACCTAAACTCAAGGCTTTTTTAGCTAAACTGTGTTTACCACTTTCAATATAGAAGTCAATAATATTTTCAAATTCTGTGGCGTCAAAGAAATAAACACTATTCGTCTTCAACATGGATTCAAACTTCGATAACGACATAATTTAGGGTTTTATGAGGCTCTGTACTAGCATCTTAATTTCGATTACAAAGATAAGGCTAATTTAGTATTCAATAATCGATTGATACAGAATGTTTTTAACAAACTAATTAACAGATTTACTATATTTGTTTTAGAAAACTTCTAAATCACAGATGAAACTTAGAACCCTACTCGCAAAAGAGGAAATCCATATCATATTAAACCGACTAGCTTGCCAGCTAATTGAAAACCATGGAGACTTTAAAAACTCAGTGCTCATAGGGCTTCAACCACGAGGAAAATATTTAGCAGAAAGGTTGAAAACCTTGCTAGAAGACAAATATGGAATTGCACAAGTTGACTTGGGATTTTTAGATACCACTTTCTTTAGAGATGATTTCAGAAGAAGGGATTCTCCACTAGAAGCGAATTCTACCAAAATAAATTTCCTTGTCGAAGACAAAAAAGTAGTTTTTATTGATGACGTGCTGTACTCGGGAAGGAGTGTTCGAGCAGGTTTAACGGCAATTCAAAGTTTTGGGCGTCCTAAGGAAATTGAATTACTTGTATTGATAGACCGAAGGTTTTCTAGACACTTACCCATACAACCCGACTACAAGGGAAGGCAGGTAGATGTTTTAAATAAAGATAGAGTTATCGTAACTTGGTTAAATGAGGGTCAAGAGGATGAAGTTTTAATAACAAATGACTAAAATGAAGACATTAAGCGTTCCACATTTATTAGGAATTAAATATTTAAACAAGGATGATCTTGATTTAATATTTGAAACAGCTGATCAATTTAAAGAAGTCATCAATCGCCCAATAAAGAAAGTACCTTCCTTAAGAGATATTACGATCGCTAACCTTTTTTTCGAAAACTCTACGAGAACAAAATTATCATTTGAACTAGCAGAAAAAAGACTTTCGGCAGACGTTATTAATTTTTCTGCGGCACAATCATCCGTAAAAAAAGGAGAAACTCTTATTGATACAGTAAACAACATTCTCGCTATGAAAGTGGATATTGTTGTGATGAGGCATTCCGATGTCGGATCAGGCGTGTTTTTATCGAAACATGTAGATGCAAAAATAATCAATGCTGGTGACGGGACTCATGAACACCCGACTCAAGCCTTACTTGATGCCTATTCTATACGTGAAAAGTTTGGAGAAGTTGCAGGAAAAAAGGTCGTTATTCTTGGAGATATTTTACACTCCAGAGTAGCGCTTTCAAATATTTACGCACTCAATATGCTAGGCGCAGAAGTAATGCTTTGTGGACCAACAACCTTAATCCCGAAATACGCAAAATCCCTCAATGTCAAAGTTTCTCATAATTTAAAAGAAGCTCTTGAGTGGTGTGATGTAGTCAATGCACTCCGCGTACAAAATGAAAGAATGGATGTAAGCTACTTCCCTTCGACACGAGAATATGCGCAATTGTTTGGTATCAATAAAGAACTATTAGCTCAACTGAATAAAGAAATTGTCATCATGCATCCAGGCCCAATTAACAGGGGAGTTGAAATTACTTCAGACGTTGCAGATGCAGATAACGCAATTATCTTAGATCAAGTTGAAAACGGGGTCGCTGTCCGAATGGCGGTTATTTATTTATTAGCTCAACAAATTCAACATAAATCATGACTGTAGAACAAAGAGATAAATTTTATTTAATTACCCCTTCCACAAGTACTTTCGAAGTTTTTCGCGATAAGTTTAAAGCAAAAAAGCAAGCGTGGAAAAACGAGCACGTGGTGCTGGATTTAAAAAACATCACAGACCTTTCAAAAGAAGATTTAGAGTCTTTTCTTCCTTCGGTAATGGAGCATAAGGAGACAAAAAGTTCTTTTGTAATTTTGGTTGAAGGTATTGATATTGATGATTTAGAAGAACAAGGTATGAATGTAGCACCAACTTTAATTGAGGCTCAAGACCTTATGGAAATGGAAGCTATTGAGCGTGATTTAGGGTTTTGATAGACCAAGTCCAGATACTTGGCTGCCACTCAGCCACCCCAAGAAGTAACGCTTACCCAAGCGCTCAAGTGGTCCAAATGCGTGGAAGGTATTTTTTGGTGGACTGTGGGGAAGCAACTCAAATGAGACTTCGTGAGCAAAAAGTGTCTTTTTCAAAAATTAAGCATATTTTTATTTCTCACCTACACGGTGATCACTATTACGGTCTGATAGGCCTCATTTCAACATTTAGCCTATTGAACCGAAATGCGGATTTACATATCTACGGGCCAAAAGGCATAAAGCAAATTACCTTACTTCAATTAAAACTTGGAGGAACCTACACCCAATTCAATATATTTTTTCACGAACTCGATTCAAAACAAAGCGAATTAATCTTTGAGGATGATAAGGTAAAAGTAAGTACCATTCCTCTTGACCACCGAATATACACTAATGGTTTTTTATTTGAGGAGAAACCCAAACTCAGGAAACTAAACATGGAGGCTATTGAACAAATTGAGGAGATTGAAGTTTGCGATTATGAAAATCTAAAAAGGGGAAAAGATTTTAGCCTACCCGATGGAAGTTTATTAGACAACAAAAAGCTCACCTTTGATCCAGAAAAACCAAAAAAATACGCCTACTTAAGCGACACCGCATTTAAGCCTAATATGGTTCCTATAATTGAAAAGTGTGACCTGATTTACCACGAAGCTACTTTTATGGAAGGAGAAGCTCATCTCGCCGAAAAAACAAAACACAGCACTGCAAAACAAGCTGCAAAAATCGCCGAGATGGCCAAGGTAAAAAAACTTATAATTGGACATTATTCAAATCGATATGAACATTCTTCAATGCTTCTAAATGAAGCGAAGTCCATCTTTGAAAACACCATTGACGCCTATTCTGGGTTGATTGTGAAAATTTAATATTGCCCAGTGGACAAGAGCACTAAAGAACAAGCCTCTTCACTCATTATACCAGCATCTCGTAATAAACTTTCAAATTCTTGATTTTCTGTTCCAGGATTGAAAATAACACGTCTTGGATGGAGTCCAATAATTTTTTTGTAATAATCCTTTTGATGATCTGCCCTCAAATACAAACTGACTGTATCTACCTCCCAATCAGGATTCCATTCATTGAGGATTTTTAATCCAAAGACCTCTCCTTTACTTCTTCCAAATGGAAAAACCTTAATTCGATGTTCCTGTAATTTTGAAACAAGAATATTCGCATAGCGAGAAGAGTTCGCTGAAACCCCTATAACTAAGGTGTCTTTTGACATAATAAAAAATTTAAGGCATTACCATCTAATAATTACAGAACCCCATGTGAAGCCTGAACCAAATGCTGCCAATACCACTAAATCATCCTCTTTGACCTTACCTTCTTCCCAGGCTTCTGTTAAAGCTATAATTATTGATGCTGCAGTAGTATTTCCATACCTCATGATGTTATTATATACCTGTTCGTCTTTTAATTTAAATTTCTTCTGAATAAATTGAGCGATTCTCAAGTTTGCCTGATGAGGAACTAGAAGATCAATTTGCTCACTGCTTAGGCCATTGGTTTGAAGTCCTTCAACAATAGCTTCGGAGAATCTAACTACTGCATGTTTAAAAACAAACTGCCCATTCATATATGGAAAGTACGATTCGTCATTAGGATCATTCGCAGCAATAATTTCAGGAACCCAACGATTTGTAGATGGGCCAATCAATGCCAATTCCTTCGCGTGTTTCCCTTCAGAGTGCAAATGAGAAGATAAAATCCCCTTTCCTTTCTCTTCTGTTCTGGACAACACCGCAGCTCCTGCCCCATCACCAAAAATCACAGAAACGCCTCTTCCTCGAGTGGTTTTGTCCAATCCTCCTGAATGGTTTTCAGAACCGATTACCAAAATATTTTTATACATCCCAGTTTTGATGAACTGATCTGCCACAGACAATGCATAAATGAATCCAGAACATTGATTTCTAACATCCAATGCGCCTATGGTCGGTAAACCAAGTAATTCTTGTACCTCAACACCTCCTCCAGGAAAATACAAGTCAGGACTAAGCGTCGCAAAAATGATGAAATCTATTTCTGCCTTATCAATCCCAGCTCTTTCAATTGCGATCTCAGCCGCTTTGGCACCCATCACAGAAGTACTGTCACCTGATTCCTTTGCTATCCATCTTCTTTCCTTTATTCCGGTACGTTCTTGAATCCATGCATCATTAGTATCCATGATTTCAGCGAGGTCGTCATTGGTTACCACATTATCAGGAAGGTACTTACCTAAACCGATTATTTTTGAATTATACATATTTATTGATTGATTTTTTTACGTAATAGTTAAATCAAAGATAAGAATTCTAGCAGCATTATTCTACACTTCTGACAACTTGTCACAATTATTCGTTTGGTATTCTTTTTGACCTAACCCAATTGTTAAACATAAAATTATATAAAATGGCAAAAGGAAATATAAACGTATCGGTAGAGAACATTTTCCCGCTGATCAAAAAATTTCTTTATTCAGATCACGAAATATTTTTGAGAGAATTAATCTCAAACGCAACTGATGCGACTTTAAAATTAAAACATTTAACTACCATAGGAGAAGCTCCAGGAGTTGAATACGGAAACCCTGAAATCGAGGTAAAGGTCAACAAAAAGAAGAAAACACTTCACATCATAGACCAAGGGCTTGGAATGTCTGAGGAAGAAGTTGAAAAATACATCAATCAAATTGCTTTTTCAGGAGCAGAAGAATTTATTGACAAATATAAAGATAAGGTTGAAGAATCTGGTATTATTGGACATTTCGGTTTAGGGTTCTATTCTGCATTTATGGTTGCAGATAAAGTGGATATTTTGACTAAATCTTTCAAGGACGAAGATGCTGTAAAATGGTCTTGTGATGGATCTCCAGAGTACAGCATTGAAAAAATTGATAAGAAAGAAAGAGGAACGGAAATTGTATTGCACATAGCGGATGATTCTGAAGAATTCTTAGAAGATTCTAAAATAGCTGACCTTTTAACGAAATACAATCGATTTAATCAAGTGCCAATTAAATTTGGAACTAAGGAAGAAACGCTGCCTAAGGCAGAGGATGCACCTGAAGATGAAAAACCTAAAACAGTCACGGTTGACAATATTATCAACAATACCTCACCTGCTTGGACAAAAAAACCATCAGACTTAGAGGATGAAGACTATAAAAGTTTCTATCGTGAGTTGTACCCTATGCAATTTGACGATCCCCTTTTCCATATTCACTTAAATGTAGATTTTCCATTTAACCTAACTGGGATATTATACTTCCCTAAGTTAAGCCCGAATGTCGATCTTCAGAAGGATAAAATTCAATTGTACCAAAACCAAGTATTCGTAACGGATAATGTAGAAGGAATCGTACCTGATTTCTTACAAATGTTACGTGGTGTAATCGATTCTCCAGATATTCCATTAAATGTATCTAGATCATACCTTCAGGCAGACGGAAACGTGAAAAAAATCTCAGGATACATCACTAAAAAAATTGCGGACAAGTTAAGTTCTATGTTCAAAAAGGACAGAGCTGATTTCGAATCAAAATGGAATGACATCAAAGTTATTATTGAATACGGAATGCTTTCTGAAGATAAATTCTTTGAAAAGTCAGAAAAATTTGCGCTTTACCCAACAGTAGATGGCAAGTATCTGACCCTTGAAGAATTGAAGACGCAAACAAAAGATGCTCAAACAGATAAAGACGGGAATCACATCATTCTTTACGCTGCGAACAAAGAAGCACAACACGCTTATATTGAATCAGCAACAGCTAAAGGGTATCAAGTATTGCTACTTGACTCTCCTATCGTATCGCATCTAATGCAAAAGTTAGAATCAACTCAAGACAAAATGCGATTTACAAGAGTGGATTCTGATCATATTGATAACTTGATTAAAAAAGATGAAGAAAAAATATCAAAGTTAAGCGATAAAGAACAGGAAGAATTGAAACCAATGATTGAAACTGAAGTGCCAAAAGAAACTTATACAGTTCAATTAGAGGCTATGGATTCAAATGAGAACCCTTTTATCATTACTGTTCCAGAATTCATGAGAAGAATGAAGGAAATGAATGCTACTGGAGGTGGAGGTGCAATGTTTGGAATGGGTAACATGCCAGAAATGTACAACTTGGTAGTAAATACTAACAACGATTTAGTAGGTGAGATTCTGAATGAAAAAGACGAAACAAAGCGTGCTGCTTTAATCAAACAATCATTTGATTTAGCGAAGCTTTCTCAAAACCTTCTTCATGGAGAAGAATTGACAAACTTCATCAAACGCTCCTATGATATGATAAAGTAATCATTGAACTACAACTATTTAAAAGGCCGCGATTGCGGTCTTTTTTTTATTTAAATAATTAAATCTCAGCTCTTTGCGAGTTGTATTTATTTTTTTATTATCTTTAAAAAACGAAAGACCTACCACTTTCTAGAGCTTAAATTCGTAAATGGATTAACACACCCCTTTTTTGAATTAATTAATATTTCATTCTATTTAGAAGAAATGAGCAATGAATTAAAAGTTGGTAGAACATGCCCAAACTTCAAGGCACTTACAACCAGTGGTCCTATAGACTTTCACAAATGGTCAAAGGGTTATTGGACCTTATTGTTCTTGCGCCCTAATAAATTTCAATTCACAAAAACTGAATCTTATCATAAGGCTACTCTTGTTAAAAGATTTTCAAATGAAAATATTAGAATGATTGCATTTTCCAATAGCTTCCAAACAGATAAACTATGGGGGGATCAACCAAATATTCTAACAATACCCTTATCCTTCCCAATTATCTATGATGTCAACTCTATGATTATGGAGAAATTTGCTCATAATTTTAGCGATCATCTCAATAGAGTATACATACTAAATCCTTTTAATGAAGTCAAACAAATTGTGACTTTCAATAAGGAAATTAAAATTGATATAAATGATTTTATAATGGTGATAAATTCTCTTAAAGCCACGGCTTTTCACCAACTCGTAAAAGGTTAGTTGTTAAAAGAGGAGAGGTAAAAAATGTTTTTTTGTTTTCATGAGTTAGTTACACGGTACAAAAACCTCTCTTCTTTTTTTTAAAAATCATAATACCGGTCAGGAAAAGGCTCGTCTTTTAGTGTAAAATGCCACCACTCTTCTAGGTATGGCTGGAAACCAAAACTTATCATTCCCTCTTGTAACAATTGCCTGTTTTTCTTTTGAACTACTGTTAAGTCCTCATAATTAACTCCAGAAATTTTACCAAAAAAATCATAAGGCGAACCCATATCCAATTCTTGACCAGTTTCGATATGGATCAAGGTTAAGTCTATTGTTGATCCTCTACTATGCCCAGATTTCTCAGCAATATATCCTAATTCAAAAAGCTTGTCCTTTGGTAAATTTGGATAAAATTCACTTTTCATTAAAGTATCACTCGAATCATTTGACCATTGAACAAAATCATTCACGGCTTTTTGCGGTCGATAGCCATCGAAAATTTTTAATTCAAAACCACGACTATTGAAATAGGCTTGTGCTTTTGCCAATGCTTTGCATGCCTCTTGGGTCAATATCGGCCCTCTACCTTCATAACCCACTACAGGTCGGCCAACAAAATTATGATTTCCTGCATAGCGCTGTTCGATTACAATCGTTGGTAATTCATCCTGAACAAATTTAAAATCACTTGGGATTTGTTGTGCAGAGACCACAAAAAAGCCTGATAGTATAATTATCAGGCTAATTCTTATTTTTTTATTGGTAAATCCCATTCAGTATATAAGCTAATCTTAATCCTCCCTTTTGAAGCTGACTTCTAACCACAGGAAAATATTCATACATGTATTCATAAGACAAATTCTCTCCGGGCTCACAGGAAGCATAAACCTTTTCTGCCAACGCTTGAGATTCATATACCCAATCCATCAAATCCCCAGACTGAATTGACTTCTTATCTTCAGAATTCAGACGATCTACGTTATCAACTAATTCAGAATAGCTCATTCCATAGCTCTCAATCATTTTTGTATCCCAAATAGTATGTAAATTACTATTTTTATAAAACCACTTTACTTTTACATCATTACCTCCTTTGTCATAGCCGTGACCAACATGCAATGGCTGGTGAAGATCTCCGATCAAATGAACCAACATTTTAAGGTAGAATTGCTGATCCTCTAAAGAAGAGTTAGCGTCTTTTAAAACCTCAATACATTTATTAACTCCTTGAACCAAGTCCCCTTTAGGATTTGCAGTTTTCGGGTCATATTTTTCTCCAGAATCAAAGTTCACATAATGCCATGAGTAAAACTGATCGAAACGATCATCTGACTTGATTTCGTCTGCATAAGTAGATACGAAAGCAAGACTGTGTCCACTTAATATTTCGTCAACTTTCTTAGAAGCTTTTTTCGATAAATTTTCTTGTGCTATTTCACCAACAGCTCGATGTCCATTAGCGCCCCAAAAAGGAACAAATGCCATTAAACTCAGACCTATTAGGGCAATTATAAATCTTTTCATCTTAAATTATTTTAAACAAAAATAAACATTTTAATGCAGTGATTTTTTCTAAATTGCAAAAAACTAAAACAATGAAAGAATATAAGTTTATCAAACAAAAGCCTACGGCGATTAAAAGGGATCACGATTTTGAGGAGCTTTTAAATTCTTATGCGAAAATGAATTGGGAAGTCATTAATGTTTTCGTTCATCGCGGGGTTATTAAGGCAGTTTTAGAACGTGAAAAAGCGGAAGATGAGCAAGCCTAACTATCAAATGCTATTTAGCGACATCGATGGAACTTTGCTCGACAAAACCAGAAATGTTTCTAAAGAGACGATAAAAGCAATTTCAAATATTAAAGAGGCTTGTCCAATTGTATTGATTTCTTCTCGACAACCTTCAGCCATGTATTATCTACAAGAAGATTTAGGCGTAGGAAACAGTCCTTTAATCTGCTATAATGGTGGACTAATCATAGTCGCTAAACAAATCGTTGACAGCACTTATATCGGTAATAATTCTGTCCTACAAAGCCTCAAGAAAGCTAAGGATTTGGACTTACATTTAAGTTTGTATTTTGAAGATCATTGGCATGCTCCAAGAATGGATTATTGGACTGAGAGAGAAATCAACAATACCCGCGTACAACCCGAGGTAAGTTCCTTTGACCAAATGCTTCAAACCTTCAAAAAAAACGCATGGGGAGCACATAAAATGATGGGAATGGGAGATCCTGATAAAATTGACGAGCTCATTGCATTCATCGAAAAAGAACTTCCAAACAAAATGCATTGCTATAGATCAAAGGATACTTATGTTGAAATATCACCTAAAAGTATTTCAAAGAAAACAGCAATTGAATACTTGATAGAAAACGAGTATCCACAAGTAGATATAGACAACTGTATAGCCTTCGGAGACAATTATAATGATATGGAAATGCTCCAAGCAGTTGGGACAGGTGTCGCAATGGAAAATGCAAAAAACGAGGTCAAAGCAATAGCAAATTATATTACCAAAACCAATAAGGAGCACGGGGTTGCTCTATTTTTGAATAAGGAGTTATGATTCCAATACTCAGAAAACTGCTTTTCGATACCTATGGCCCACTAGAGTTTAAACAGTTGGCTGGAGAGGTTGATTTAAACTTTAAAGCTACCGATAAAAATGACAGGCATTTTTTGATAAAGCTTATTGAAAGAAACAAAGAATTCAGCCTTCAAGAGTCCATTTACAAGCACCTCGACTTGAACGTACACCTCTTAGACGTAAACAAGAATTATAAAGTCTATATAATCCCCTGGACTCAGGGCTTTGTTTGGGATGAATTAAAAGAACCTAATTCTGCAATTTTCCAATCGATTGGTAAAAGAGCAGGTAAACTCACAAAACAACTATACAACCTAGATCATCCTCAAAAAAAACACTTACTAGATTGGGATCTGGCCCAATACAAATGGTTGGAATATAGGATAGATCACTTGGAAGCTGAAGACCACCAATTAGTCAAACAGACCCTTGGTGAACTCAAAGGAGTTAAAGATTTATACAATAGTCTCAGGCATTCAATTGTCCACAATGACCTCAACGAACACAACATCATCCTCCAGAATCAGGGGTTTGATTCCCAAATCAGTGGGATTATAGATTTCGGAGATGCCATATACACACAAGTCGTAAACGATCTTGCAATTCTAATTGCTTATACTACTATGAAATTGGACTACCCTTTAGATGGTCTATTTCAAATTGTGAAAGGATACAACAAGAATTTCCCTCTAACTGAAAATGATTTAAAAGTACTGCCCTACCTCATTAAATTGAGGTATTGTATCAGTATTACAAAAGCGAGAGAGAATGCGATAAAAAATCCAGAAAACGACTACTTGCAAATATCCTATTCAAAAGCCAAAAGGGGATTAAAAAAATGGTCGGAGATTCCATATAAATTAACTTATTTCAGTGCACTTCAAGCCTGCGGCCTCAAGGATCAAGAAAATTTAGAATTAATTGCAGAGCTCAGTCAGCTCAACCTGGACATCACTGATTTTCTTCCCTCCCCTATTTATGAAATTTCATGTGGATTAGAGGCCCCAGAGAACCCTATTATAAATGGTTATGGCGGCTATTTAGAACCTCGTTTATTTTATACCACAAAAGCATTTGAAAAAATAAGTCTGAGCAAAAAGTCATATCGCTCTATACACCTAGGGGTAGATTTTTGGCATGAAGCAGGAACAAAAATAAAAGCTCCCTTGGAGGGAGAAATTGTTATTTGCCATGACAACAATTATGAAAAAGATTATGGCCCTACTCTAGTACTGAAACATCAATTAAAGAGTGGGAAAACCTTTTTTACCCTTTATGGACATTTGACTCGAAGCAGCTTAAATCATAAAATCGGAGATCAAATAAAAGCCGGTCAAGAGTTTGCTCAAATCGGTCAGTCAAGCGAAAATGGCGGTTGGCAAGCACATTTACATTTTCAAGTACTAACAGATTTACTTGGGAACACAGAAAATTTTCCCGGCGTAGCTTTTCCGCAAGAACTCGGAATATGGAAATCACTTTGTCCAGATCCGTTAATTATGTTCTCAAGACAAAGTGCCCCACAAAATTCACATTATGGGCAAATAAAAGCCAGGAGGTCAAAAGTCCTGGGAAAGAATTTGAGCCTCTCCTACGAGAACCCGCTACTTATGGTACGTGGACAGGGGTCTTTTCTATATACATCAGAGGGACAAAAATACCTGGACCTTGTCAATAACGTGGCACATGTTGGACATGAGAATGAAGTTGTAGTTGCCGCAGGGCAAAAACAAATGTCTATTCTCAATACTAATACGCGCTACTTACACCCGAGTGTGGTAAATTATGCCCAAGCTTTACTCGCAAAATTACCCGATCGATTTACTAGAGTTTATTTTGTGAATTCAGGTTCTGAAGCCAATGAGCTCGCGCTTAGAATTGCGGATTCAGAGCGGGTTTTGGCACTAAAGAGTGGTTATCATGGGAATACGAATAATCTTGTAAACATCAGTTCTTATAAGTTTGAAGGCAAAGGCGGAAGGCCTCAAGCATCGAATGTTGAACTCATTGATTTCAATAGCCCTAAACTGAAGAATATTGATGGAGGGGGAACCTTTATCTATGAATCTATTTTGAGTTGCGCAGGTCAAATTCCCCTTGACGAGGAGTTTTCAAAAAGCATTGAACCGCGCTTAAAGAAAAATGGCTGGGTGAGCATTGCAGATGAAGTTCAAACAGGCTTTGGTCGAGTGGGAAGTCATTTTTGGGCTTTTGAAGCTCTTGGAATGCAGCCAGATATTATCACCATGGGTAAACCTATTGGAAATGGCCATCCACTTGGGGCAGTTGCCTGTACAGAAGAACTTGCAGAGCGCTTTAACAACGGAATGGAATTCTTTAATACTTTTGGAGGGAACCCCGTTTCAGCAGAAATTGGTTTAGCTGTACTCAAGGAAATTGAGGAAAAAAATCTTCAACAAAATGCATTAGAACAAGGAGAATTCTTAAAGAAGGCTTTGAAGCGGATAAAGCATCCGGCTATAACCGATATTAGAGGTCTTGGACTTTTTCTCGGGATTGAATTAAATAGCCCGGAGCTCGCAAAATTTATGGCCAATCAACTTCAGAAATTAGGTGTTTTAATTTCTACAGACGGTCCTTTACTCAATGTGCTCAAAATTAAACCTCCCTTAATTATACAGCGCAGTGAATTGGAAGAATTTGTGTCCTTATTTGAGCAAGTATTGACAAAGAGCATGAGTTTTATTGAATAAATACTATATTCATCGCTCAAAACTAGACTAACTCAAATGGGAATTTTTTCTTTTCTTGCATTTACTGCTCTTGTAGGTGCTATTTCTTGGTATGCTACGCGCAATACAAATGAGCAATCATCTGATGGTTATTTTTTAGGTGGACGCTCATTAACAGCTCCTGTAATCGCAGGATCATTATTACTCACTAACTTATCCACAGAACAAATTGTGGGTCTAAACGGTTCGGCCTATGAAAGTGGTTTATCCGTTATGGCTTGGGAAACACTTGCTGCCATTACGATGGTAGTTACCGCGATATATATCTTACCACGATATCTTAAAGGAGGTATAACAACTGTACCTGAATTCCTTGCAGATCGATTTGATGTAGGTACCAAAACCATCACTTCAATTTTATTCCTTACCGGATATGTAGTGGTATTGCTACCTGTAATTTTATATTCGGGATCAGTGGCTATTTCCGGCATGTTTGATCTTCCAAGTCTGCTTGGGGTTTCAGAAACCATGGCCTTATGGATTTGTGTATGGGGAATAGGATTAATTGGTTCGATCTATGCCATTTTCGGAGGACTAAAAGCAGTAGCTGTCTCCGACGCAATAAATGCTGTGGGTCTATTAATTGGAGGAATACTCATTCCTATATTCGGACTCGCTGCAATTGGTGAGGGCTCTGTACTTGAAGGTCTTCAAACATTGACTCAAGCTCATCCTGAAAAATTTAATTCAATTGGATCAGAATCTGACCCGGTACCCTTTCATACCCTTTTTACAGGTATGATGCTGGTTCAATTATTTTACTGGGGAACCAATCAACAAATTATTCAAAGAGCTTTAGGAGCAAAAAATCTTGCAGAAGGTCAAAAAGGGTTACTTCTAGCTGCCGTTTTTAAAATTCTAGGACCGCTAATTTTAGTGTTACCAGGGATTATTGCTTACTATTTATTTCAAGCAAATTTGAGCTCAGTGGATATGGCTTATCCTGAATTGGTTCGCGCAGTTTTGCCTAAACCTTTGTTAGGGTTCTTCGCCGCGGTTTTGTTTGGGGCAATTTTGAGTTCTTTTAATTCTGTTCTAAATTCATCAGTTACCTTATTTGGTATCGATATTTACAAACAATACATCAACAAATCTGCCCCTGAATCTACTGTAGTCAAAGCGGGAAAAAGATTTGGAATCACATTGGCTCTTGGAGCCATGTTTATTGCTCCTTTGGTAGCCAACGCTGGGAGTCTTTTTGATTACTTACAGGAAGTGAACGGTATTTATTCCATTCCAATTTTATCTATAATTTTCATTGGTTTTGTTACCAAAAGGGTTCCTGCAATTGCTGCAAAAGTCGGGGTAATCTCAGGCTCAATCATGTATATAGTATCTCAGTTTATTATTCAGCCCTATGTCGAAGGGAATGGTGGAACCTATTTTCATTATCTCGATGTTATGGCCATACTCTTTGCATTAAACTGTATTATTATGCTCGTGATTGGTAAAATTGCTCCGAGAAAAGAGGATTTTGTATTGGAGTACACTCATAAAGTAGACATCAATCCATATAAACATGTCAAGACAGTAGGTTTGACTATATGTAGCATTGTCGTTTTCATTTATATTTATTTTGCATCCTAAATGAATGCCGAACTCCTTAACACCCTTGAGAAAAATCATCTAGAACAATTTGGGAAAATTGACCAAAAGGTGTTCTCCTCAGGGCGTATTAATGTTTTAGGTGAACATATTGACTATAATGATGGAATCGTATTACCCGCTGGAATTCAATTGGGGGTTTATATAGTTTTCAGTTATAGAAAGGATACAAAAATCCATGTTGAGGCCAGAGACTTAAAAGAATCCTACCTCGATGATCTGGAGGGTTTCTCTTTTGAAAAATCAAATGACTGGAGGGATTATGTAAAAGGAATGATTGCCGTTTTGGAATTGCAACCTGATCAGGGTGCAAATATAAGTTTTAGCTCAGACCTCCCGATTGGAATGGGTCTATCTTCCTCAGCAGCGCTCAGTAATGCCCTAGGAAAAATCTTAAATCAAGCGTATTCTCTGAATTTCACAGATCTGGAATTAGCAAGCAAAACCGTTTATCTCGAAAGAGAATATATCGGGCTTGAGTGTGGTATCATGGACCCTTTCGCCTCGTTCTTTGCTAAAAAAGATGAACTAATAATATTAGATTGTGAACATGAAACTTGGGAATACCTTCCCTTTTCAAAGGACTATAAATTCCTGCTCATCAATTCAGGAAAATCTCATAAATTAAGGGACAGCGAATACAATCGCCGGCGAGAAACATGTCGAGAAATCTTAAGTCATTTAAAACTCAATAGCTTTAAAAATTTAGACTTAAACTTATTGGGTTCAAATAAAGGCAGTCTTTCTGAAGTACAATATAAACGTGCACGCTATATTACCGAAGAATTTATTCGTGTCAAAAAAGCGATCAATGCTATTAAAACTAATGATTATGGTGAATTAGGTTCGCTTATGAATGCCACTCATTTGGGGCTAAAGAATCATTACGAAGTATCAACAAAAGGCTTAGATAAACTTCAACAGTGGGCGGACTCAGTGGATGGGGTACTTGGCAGTAGGCTCATGGGAGGTGGATTTGGTGGATGTACCTTAAATTTGATTCAAGCAGATAAACAAAGAGAAATAATTAAACAAATCCCTTCAGGTTTTGATCATATAGTGGTTGAAATCGGTGGAGGAACCTATACCTTTTAAATTATGAATACAGTGATTTTTGACAATGATGTCTTGATATTTGGACTATTGATGGCTTGTTTGGCAGTTGTTTTTTATGGTTCAAGCCAGAAACAGGGGTTTTGGTATAAATTTTACAAAGTAATTCCTGCATTATTGATGTGCTACTTACTTCCAGCGATTCTAAGCTCACTCGGACTTATTGGTACCTCATGGCAACGTATGGATGGTCAAGGCCAAATCACAACGTATCAATCAGAATTGTACAATGTGGCTAAGAACTACTTATTGCCTGCATCTCTGATTATGATGACCCTTTCCATTGACTTAAAGGCGGTATTTAATTTGGGGCCCAAAGCCTTAATTATGTTTTTTACAGGAACCCTAGGAGTCATCATTGGAGGACCAATAGCACTTTTGATTATATCTTATATAGACCCTTCTATTTTGGGAGCTACAGGTCCTGATCAAGTTTGGAGAGGTCTTGCAACAATTGCCGGAAGTTGGATTGGCGGTGGTGCAAATCAAACTGCTATGTATGAAATCTATGGATATAATCCAGCTAAATATGGAGCAATGGTTTTTGTCGATATCGTGGTGGCCAATATTTGGATGGCAGTTTTATTATTCGGAATTGGCAAACGAAAACAAATTGACCGTTGGTTAAAGGCGGATAATTCAGCTATTGAAGCGTTGACTGAGCAAGTTTATCATTATCAAAAATCTGTTCAAAAAAATCCAGAATTAAAGGACTATATGATTCTTTTAGGAGTAGCTTTTTTCGGAGTAGCCATTGCTCATTACAGCGCTCAAATCATGACTGGTCTGATGTCAAGTGTTGAAAGCATACAAAATCCAGCACATTTCCTGAGCTTTTTAAATTCAAGTTTTTTCTGGATGATCTCAACTGCTACTGTAATAGGAATCGTTTATTCATTCACTCCATTGAAACAATTGGAAGGAGTTGGAGCTTCAAAAATTGGATCTGTATTCATTTATATCTTAGTGGCTACAATAGGAATGAAAATGGACTTGACACAGATATTTGAAAATCCTATTTTGGTGGTTCTCGGTTTGATTTGGATGCTTGTTCATGTCGCGCTTCTTTTGGGAGTTGCGAAATTAATTAAGGCTCCTTACTTTTTCTTAGCAGTCGGTTCAAAAGCCAATATTGGAGGGGCTGCCTCTGCTCCAGTAGTTGCTGCAGCATTTCATCCTTCACTCGCAACAGTTGGGGTTTTGCTGGCTGTTTTTGGATATGCCGTAGGTACCTTTGGGGCTATTTTTTGCGCCCAACTCATGGAATTAATTTCCACGATGTAAAATAAATTAGGAATTGATAAATTTTTCTGCATATTTGCAGGCTATAACTAATATAAAGCAAATGAAAAATATATGGTATGCCCTATTATTAGGGATGATTGTTTTTGCCTGTGAGACCAAACCTTCAGGTAATATGATTATAACAGGTCAAGTTGATGGCCTGAAAAAAGGGACGCTTTATCTTGAAAAAGTTCAAGATTCTATTTTAGTCGTTGTGGATTCAATTTATGTAGAAGGAAGCTCTAATTTTAGTTTAGGAACTGATGTTGAAGATGCAGAAATCTATTTTATTAATTTAGACAAAAACCCAAATTATCGCTTGAGGTTTTTTGGAGAACCCGGAAATATTGTGGTCAACACAAATTTAGATCGTTTTGATCTCGACGCAGAGGTTCAAGGTTCAAAAAACCAAGAGGTTCTCGATACCTACAACAAAATGGCTAAACGATTTAATGATTCAAGATTAGATTTAATTCAAGCAAATTTTGAAGCTACTCAAGCAAAAGACCAAAAGGCCATGGATAGTTTGAATGACCGATTCGAAAGCCTTTTAAAAAGAAGGTATTTTTACGCAACAAACTTTGCTATTCAAAATGCCGATTACGAAGTGGCGCCTTATATTGCAGTTACCGAGTTATACAATGCGACCAATAAATTATTGGACACCATTAACAATTCTCTAAGCCCTGAAGTCAAAACTAGCAAATATGGCAAAGGTTTGCAGGACCTAATAGATTCGAGAAACGAATAAAAAAAAGCTCAGTATAACTACTGAGCTTTTTTTTGCTTTATACTCCAAGTAAATTGGTAAGATGAGACCTCATCGCCCTGCTGATCAACTCCCTTAGAGTTCAAACTAAGACGAACACCTTCCCCAGTGGCTTTTGCCTCTTGAATTGCTTTCTCAATCACTTCATCATCCTGACATACGAATCGAATCCTCCCGGTAGCCTTTTTTGTAAAACTCCCTTGATGATCGACCACCAAAGTAGAAAATTTTGATTCCTCATGTTCCAATGCATTGAGTAATAAAGTTCCCGTACTCAATTCTGCTGCCATGGATTGAACAGCAAAATACATGGATTTGAATGGATTTTGATTAATCCACTTATACCTTACTTCAACTTCGCTTCTTTCCTTATTGATCTTTTTAAGTCTCACTCCTGCCAAATAGGCTGAAGGTAGCTTAAACATTAGGAATAGATTTAATTTTTTTACATCCATGAATTCTATTTTTCTCTAAAATACAGCATTCTAAGCAGATATTAAAACCTAAAAATATGTTAAATTTTTAATAAATATAGTACTTTGTATTGCATAATACCTTCTTTTGTTTATATATTTGCTATAGATAATACTAAACCAAACACAGTGATTACGAAAAACGAAAAAAATAACGCCATGCTCATCCACTTTTCTGGATTGCTTTCTTTTCTCGTTCCATTAGGAGGAATACTAGGACCCCTTGTTTTTTGGAGCGTAAAAAAAGACAGCAGTGATTATGTCAACCAGGAAGGAAAGGCAGCGGTTAACTTCAATTTAAGTTTTGCACTATACAGTTTCATTATAGGGCTATCTATAGTCCCTATCATTTTGTCCAACATATTTGGATTAATTACATCAAACCAACTTTTAAATAACGATTATGATTCATACAGTTATTCATATCATTTCGATGATTTTAACTTATTTGGAATCTTTGGTCTAACGGCCATTGCATTTTTATTGCAAGTAATACGAGTGGTGTTTATCATCAACTCGGGAATCAAAGCCGGTCAAGGGGCAACATGCCACTACCCGCTTTCCATTAAATTCATTAAATAACAAGCCCATGAAGATAGAAAATGCAAAAGCACAAATGAGGAAAGGGGTTTTGGAATACTGCATCTTATCAATATTAGAAAAAGAGGATGCTTATACTTCTGAAATCTTGAACACCCTCAAGGCATCTCAAATGATCGTGGTAGAAGGAACGATTTATCCTTTACTTACTCGATTGAAGAATGCCGGACTTTTAAACTACCGCTGGGAAGAGTCCACATCAGGGCCCCCTCGTAAGTATTACGCACTTACAGAAAACGGAAAATTGTTTCTCAAGGAACTCGACAGCTCCTGGATGAACTTAGTAACCGCTGTCGCAAATATTACAGATTCTAAACCGAACCAAAATGAATAAAACCATCAACATTAATCTAGGAGGTCTCTTTTTCCATATCGATGAAGAGGCATATAAAAAATTGAGGAGATACCTTGATAGTATTTCCCGATCTCTTTCAGATGACCCACAGGGTAAAACTGAAATCATCAACGATATTGAATTGCGAATATCAGAGTTACTCTCTGAAAAAATTAGAGATCCAAGACAAGTAGTTTCTATTGTTGACATTGAAGAAGTTATCGAAATCATGGGGAAACCTGAGGATTATGAAATGGAAAATGCATTTGATGAATATGCTCAAAACAGAACCAACAATCGAAACTCACGTAAGTTATACCGCGATGGAGATGACAAATTTTTAGGAGGAGTTTGTTCCGGTTTAGGTCATTATTTAGGGGTACAACCTGTATGGGTTCGAATATTCTTTTTAGTACTCTTCTTTGGCTGGGGAACAGGACTGCTGGTATACATCATTTTATGGGCACTCCTACCAGAGGCAAATACCACGGCAGAAAAGCTTCAAATGGAAGGTGAACCTGTCAATATTAATAATATAGAAAAACGCGTTAAGCAGGAATATGAGAACTTGGAAACAAAAGTTAAAGAAAGTGATTATGTGAACAAGGCTAAGTCAGGAGCTCAAAATTTCTTTGATCGCTTGGGAAAGCTTTTGGCCGGACTCCTTAGAATTATTGGGAAGGTATTCGGCTTATTATTTATCCTTGTTGGTGGAGCGACAGTTATTGGATTGTTTTTTGGAGGATTCTCTGTAGGGAGTATTGAAATACTTGGATTAGGAGAAGAATTTGGACAGTATCCAGACTTTTTCTACGACAGTAGAATACCACTTTGGTTATTGACCATTGCCGTGTTTGTTGTTGCCGGAATCCCTTTCCTATTGTTGCTTATACTCGGAATTAGAATTGTTTCAAACAGCAATCCAATGGGAAAAACAACAGGCCTAACTTTCTTAGGAATCTGGGTGATTTCGATTCTTATGCTAATTTTTTCAAGTCTTGAGTTTGCGTCGACTAGAATGCATGAAGGTTGGACCGTGGAGGAATTTGAACTTGAAATACCAAAAGACACACTTTCCATAGAAATGATCAGTAGCGAAGACTTACTTGGTTATGAAGATTTGAGATATTTTCATGAGGAAACCATTGTGAAATCGGACGGAAACCATTTTTTGTATTCAAATCGCCTAGATTTAGACATTAAACCGAGTAAAACAGGAAATGCCTATTTAATGGTGAGAAAAGAAGCAAATGGACGCTCCCTAGAAGATGCAAAAGACAATTCACAAGAGATTAATTATGGCTTTGAACTACAAGGAAATAAATTGCGATTAGACAGTTACTACCTAAGTCCACTGAAAAATAAATTTAAAGATTTGGAATTAGATGTAACAATTTATCTTCCAGAGACGTCTTTATTCTATCTAGATAAATCTACTAAGATTTTTTTAGAGGATGTTAAAAACGAACAAAACATATATGACAGAGACATGCCAGGTCACCATTATCAAGTAACGGAAAGTGATTTAAAATGTCTTGATTGCCAATTAGAAAATTTGAGTCAATTATAATTAACTAAACCATGAGAAATCAACTAAACCCAATTTTGTTCTTTGTTCTATTGCTGAGCTTAGGATCATGTATGACCCCTTTTAGTGGAGTAAAAGGAAATTCAAATGTTGTCACTGAAACTCGAGATATTGATGAAAAATTCAACAGCGTTTCAGCAGCAACTGGCCTGAAAGTAAAAATTGTTCAATCGTCTTCTGTAGAAGTTATCGTAGAAGCGGATGAAAACCTAATGGACATTATTAAAACAGAAGTAAAAGATGGTGTCCTAAAAATTTATTCAGAAAAAAACATTTGGTCAGCCAAAGCAAAAAACATTTATGTTCAGATGCCTGAAATAACGAGTGTCGCAGCATCCTCAGGTTCATCAGTAAAATCCGAATCACTTATTAAAACAGGAAATTTTTCTGTGGATACTTCCAGTGGAAGTTCTGTTTCATTAGAATTGTCAGCTGATGCAGTTAGAGCCGATGCAAGTAGTGGGTCCACCATGAGATTATCAGGTAAGGCCAATTCTATTATGGCAGAAGCTTCGAGTGGATCCTCGATCAAATCCACTGACTTATTAACGAATGATGCCAGCGCTAGAGTTTCAAGTGGAGCGAGCATCAAAGTACATACAACGAATAAACTTAAGGCTAGAGCATCTAGCGGAGGAGGTATTCGATACAGCGGAAACCCTGAGTATGTGGACCGCGATTCATCTTCCGGAGGAAGTATTTCCGGATCAAAATAATTCGTAAAAGGCTCTTTATGAGCCTTTTTTTGTATCTTTATTGTACTTCCCCCCTCTAAGTAAATTATAGTACTATGAAAAGATTCATTCCTTGCCTGATTTTTGTGTTAATGTTTCCTTCATTACAAGCTCAAGAAAAAGAGGCTTCTCAAGAAGCGAATGCAAATAATCCATTAGCCAATCTAATTGCATTTAACGTTCAATTTAATTACTTAAGTAATAATACAGCAACTGATGCAACGACCATGGTTACCTCATTTCGATATGCTCAACCAATAGGTAAGTTTTTGGTAAGAGCGACAGTTCCCGTTATGACAAGTACTTCAGTAGAAAGTAATTCATCCATGTCTGGATTAGGTGATGTAAATATTTTTGCAACTTATTTAGCTTCTAATTCAAGTTCCCCAGTTCAATTCGGCCTAGGACCTATGGTATACGCACCAACTTCAGCGGTCAGTCAAACTGGAACTGGATTTGAAAACAGAAATTTTGGTGCTAACAATTGGCAGGTTGGAGCAGCAGCCATTTTGTTTGTAGCAAAATCAAAACAGTTTCAATATGGAGGTTTGCTTACCTATGCTGCGGGAGTTGGAAACGATTCACAAACCAATATGAATGCTACTGAAAGTTTAGCGGCCATTCAACCATTTTACTTTTTTCAACTTGGCAAAGGAAAATATTTAAGAGGGGCTCCAATTTGGACATTTGATTTTGATAAGCAAGCCTATAATATGCCCGTTGGAATTGGTATAGGTCAAGTTTTCAAAGTGGGATCTAATGTACTCAATTTATTTATAGAACCCCAATATTCGATTTACAGTCAAGGGGTAAATCAACCTATTTTTCAAATATTTTCTTCAATAAACATGCAGTTTTATTAAACTTCTCTGTTGTTCAGATATTTTTTAGTTATTTTGTCTCATAATTTAAGGCAATCATGATAAAACTACCCTCAATCCAAGATCTTAAACCGCTACTGTTGACCGTCATTACAATAGGATTTTTGTTTTCTTGTGAACAAGACTCCAATTTTGACCCACCAACACAAGGGGAAGACCCTGTAGTGGAAGACCCAGATCCAAGCGACGAGGAACCTGAAATATACGGAATTCCTGTTTTCAACATTAACACCGGCGGAAGAGAAATAGTTGATGAGCCAAAAATCCCGGCAACTTTAGTCATAAATCATGGTGACGCAGAGCTCTTTGACGGCCATATTGGGATTGAATTAAGAGGAGCAAGTTCTCTGCACTTCGCAAAAAAACAATACGGTATTGAATCATGGGACGCATCTGGCCAAGATATAGATGTAAGTCTGCTGGATTATCCAATGGAAGAAGATTTCATTTTAAATGGTCCTTATGCTGATAAATCCCTTATGAGAAATAAATTAGTCTATGATCTGGCAAGAGAAATGGGACAATACGCTTCTCGAGCAGAATTTATTGACACAAGACTTAACGGTCAACAGAAAGGGGTCTATGTTTTGTTAGAAAAAATTAAGCGTGATGCAGGTCGTGTAGATATTGCTAAATTAAAACTTGAAGATAATGAAGGAGAAGAACTTACTGGTGGATATATCATTAAAATAGACAAAGGCATAGGTGGAGGTTATAACTACAACAGTTCAATGTCATGGGATTCAGAGCACCAACCGTGGCAAGACGCTCCTGGTGATGCTATTAAATTTCAATATGTAGAACCGAAGTATACAGAAATCACATACAATCAAAGAGAATATATTCAGCAATATATGAAGGACTTTGAAAATGCCTTGGCCTCTGATAATTTTAAAGATCCAAATATAGGATACAGAGCTTATGCTGATGTTGATAGTTTTGTTGATTTCTTCATTCTTAATGAATTAGGCAACAATGTCGACGGTTACCGATTGAGTACTTATATGCACAAAAAGAAAAATGGAAAGCTTCATATGGGGCCGATTTGGGATTTTAATTTTGCCTTCGGAAACGCTGATTATTGCTCTGGCGGAGAACCGAATGTATGGGCATATAAATTCAATGAGAGATGTGGTGGTGATGTTTGGTCTGTTCCATTTTGGTGGGAACGCTTAATGCAAGACCCCTATTTTGTCAATAAAGTTAAAGACCGATGGAGTGTACTTCGAGGAGGCACATTAAATATCAGCAATATTCACGATCAATTAGATGGGTATTATATGCTATTAGCTGAGGAAGGTTCGATTACAACAAACTTCACCATTTGGAATATTTTAAACGAATACTTGTGGCCTAATCGTTATGTTGGAGGAACTTATGACAATGAATTCAATTATTTAAAAGACTGGGTTGAAGACCGAGTATATTGGCTAGATACTGCAATAAACGGTCTATAAAAGGCTTAATATTTGCACCACAACAATAAGTAATACCATAGCAATTGGATAAACAGTGGCATAAGCTACTGCTGGTGCATCTGAATCAACCATATTATCAACTGCTGCTAAACCAGGTGTTGAGGTCATTGCCCCTGTTAAGGTTCCTAAAAAGGTCAGAATATTCATCTTGTAAAACACCTTTGCAATAACAAATGTCAATAACATGGGCAACATTGTTATGAGAATTCCTAAACCAAATAATTTAAGTCCTGAGTCTTGAAAGGTATCTACTAGGTGCTCCCCAGCGCTAGTACCGACAGCTGCGAGAAAAAACAATAATCCAAGCTGTCTTAATAATTGGTTCGCATGACCTGTCATGGTCCACACAATTGGTCCTGTTTTACCTAGCCTTCCTAGTATCAAAGCTACAATTAAAACCCCTCCTGTAAGCCCCAAACTAAACCTAAAATCACCCACAACAATTGAAATTTTACTCACCAAGATTCCTATTATGATTCCCAAGGCAATGGGGAAGAAATCTGTATTTGATAATTTTCGATTGTCATCTCCAAAAACCTTAGAAACTTTTGAAGAGTAATCTCGAGAACAAACCACCATAATTTTGTCTCCCATTTGAAGTTTTAAAGAAGGACTTGGAGGAATACTAATTCCTGAACGCATAACTCTTGTCACGGTAGCATTATACTCTTTCAAAACAGTAAGCATTCCCAGGGATTTATTTATCACTTCACTATTAGTTACTAAAACGGAGCGTACCTCATAATCCTTATTTAATCTAAAAGATTCTTTACTTTGTGGACCAATCAAAAGCTCTATCCTATGCAAGGATTCTTCATTTCCAACTGCTCTAATTATATCTCCTTTTTCTAAAACTAAATCCGGGTTAGGTGCCAAAACATCATTTCCCTTTTTAACCCTTGAAACCACGGCTTTGGTCATAAATCTAATATTCAACTCTCCTAAACTCTTACCAATTACATTTTCGTTATCTACTTGGTAGAATTTTCTCAACATTGGGCTTTGATCCCCAATTTCCTCAGCATTGTGCGCATCTTGTGCCTTATCTAAATCAATTTTCAAAAATTTTGGCAAAAGACTCACAAATAGAATAACACCTATAACTCCAAAGGGATAACCTATACCATAACCAATAGAAGCTTGTGGGGATTTAGTTGCATCAATAGCAGCAGCCAATCCAGGGGTCGAAGTTAAAGACCCGTTGAGAAGCCCAATGGCCAAATTCCGATCTACATCTCCAAATTCATAAGCCAAAAAAGTGATCAATCCAGCGGATAATATTAAAATACTTGCGAGAAATGCAAGTTTCCTTCCTTGTTTTTTAAAAGATGCAAAAAAACTTGGACCAGCTTGCATACCAATTGTAAATATAAAAAGCACGAGGCCGAGATATTGAAAGTCCTTAGGAACTATATAGCCATAATGTCCGAACAAAAGCGCTACAAAGATAACTGCTGAAACATCAAGTGAAATGCCAAAAATTTTAATACGGCCAATCAAAAACCCTATTACAATAATAACAAATAAAACAACGTAACTTTTTGAGAGTAAATCCATTAAATGAGCTTTATAACAAAAATACGAGTAAATTTTTAAGTGATAGTTTCTTAAGGCTAATAATTACGAAAACGATATTAGGTTTAAAAATCGGATGAAAAAAAAGCAACTCTAAGAGAGTTGCTTTAATAATATATTACAGTAATGCCCCTAGGTATCGCTCTGCATCTAAAGCAGCCATACATCCGGTCCCTGCTGCTGTTATTGCTTGTCGATACTCATGATCTTGAACATCTCCGGCAGCAAATACTCCGGGTACATTAGTTTTAGTACTCTTGCCTTTGGTTTCTATATAACCCGTTTCATTCATGTCAATTACTCCCTGGAAAATGTCTGTATTCGGTTTGTGACCGATTGCAACAAACATTCCTGTAACAGGAACCTCCTTTTTATCTCCAGTTTGGTTGTTGACAACACGAACACCTTCTACCACTTGATCACCAAGAACCTCATCTACCTCGGTATTGTACAATACCTCTATGTTCTGGGTCTTTTCAACTCTGTGCTGCATCGCTTTAGAAGCTCTCATGAAGTCCTTTCTTACCAACATGGTGACTTTTGAACAAATATTTGCTAAATAAGTTGCTTCTTCTGCCGCTGTATCTCCAGCTCCAACAACAACCACATCTTGTCCTTTATAGAAGAATCCATCACATGTAGCACAAGCTGAAACTCCACCTCCTTTTAAACGTTCTTCAGATTCAAGTCCTAGATATTTTGCAGTAGCACCTGTAGAAATAATAACAGTGTCTGCCTCAATTTCAGTGGTACCGTCTACAGTTACTCTGTGTAAACCTCCAACTTCTTTACTAAAATTCACTGCTGTGATTACACCAAATCTAACCTCTGTACCAAAGCGTTCGGCTTGATTTTTTAAGTCTTCCATCAATGCATTTCCATCCGTCCCTGACGGATATCCTGGGAAATTATCCACTTCTGTAGTGGTAGTCAACTGTCCCCCCATTTGCATACCTGTATACATAATAGGTTTCATATCCGCTCTAGCGGCATAAATTGCTGCTGTATATCCTGCAGGTCCAGAACCTATAATCAAACATTTTATTCTTTCTATTGTATCAGACATATTTTTTGAAATTTTATTCTAACAAATTTAGAATATTTCTTCGCCTGAAAAATAGTGATCACATATTTTTTTATAATTCTCAAATAAAGAAAGTCTATTTAAGCTCCTTATCTTTGTAAAAAGAATTTAATTCCATGAAAATTAGTACAACTGAAGAGTTTGAACAGCTCAAAAATGGTCAAGACATGTTCCTGTTATATTTAAATAACGACACCTGTTCAATTGGAGAGAATGTTGAACCAAAAGTCAAAGCCTTATTCCAAAGTAACTTTCCTGAAATTCAATTTGTCAATATTAATACAGATGAAAGTCAAGTCCTTAGTAGAAAACTGAACTATTCGGACCCTCCAACTGTTATTTTTTTTATTGAAGGTAAAGAATACCTCCGCAAGTCAAGAGCCTTTGGTATTGAGGAACTTAAAAATGAGGTCAAAAGACTTTATGATTTATTCTTGAAATAAGTCAAAAAAAAACTTGTAAAAACTAAATTTACATATATCTTTGCACCGCTAAAAAATTCTACGGGGTGTAGCGTAGCCCGGTTATCGCGCCGCGTTTGGGACGCGGAGGTCGCAGGTTCGAATCCTGCCACCCCGACACCGTAGAATGCCGATGTAGCTCAGCTGGCTAGAGCAGCTGATTTGTAATCAGCAGGTCGTGGGTTCGAGTCCCTCCATCGGCTCTTAAAAAAGACATGAGAAATCATGTCTTTTTTTTTGGACAAAACCGAAGTGTTTTTTAGTAAATTTGTATGATCAAAAAAGCTTTTATATGTTAATTTTAGGTATTGCAGGAGGAACGGGAAGTGGAAAAACTACAGTAGTCAATAGAATCATGCAAGAACTTCCACAAGGGGAAGTTACCGTGATCTCTCAAGACCATTATTATAAGGATACTTCGGAATTGTCCTATGAACAAAGAACCAAAATCAATTTTGACCATCCCAGTTCTATTGATTTTGATTTATTGACAAAAAATCTTACTGAATTAAAAGAAGGTAATGTTGTTGAGCAACCTGTATATTCTTTTGTGACCCATAATAGAACCAGTGACAAGCTTATAACACATCCAAAAAAAGTTGTTATCGTTGAGGGAATTCTTATCTTTAATCACAAACCGTTAATGGACTTATTGGACATTAAAATTTTTGTTCATGCTGATGCTGATGAGCGCTTGATTCGAAGAGCTTATCGAGACATCAAAGAAAGAGGAAGAGATATTGAAGAAGTTCTGAGTCGTTATCAAAACACACTCAAGCCTATGCATGAGCAATTCATCGAGCCTACAAAAAATTATGCAGATCTGATTATTCCGAATGATCGATATAATGATGTAGCCATTGATGTACTAAAAACGGTGATCAGCAATCGATTAAACTAAATGAAAACAAACATAAACAAACGTATCTTTCAATTAATCAAGAATAAATATGTGATCATTACTTCATTTTTTTTGGCTTGGATGGTTTTTTTTGATGACAACTCTTTTTGGAATCAAAGAGAGCTGACTCAAGAACTCGAAGAACTTAAAAAAACCAAGGCTTTTTACGAGGAAAAAATTAAATCCTACGAGGCTCAAATAAAAGAACTTCAAAACCGTGAAAGTCTTGAAAAATATGCTCGAGAAAAATACCACATGAAAAAAGAGGATGAAGTTATTTATTTAATTGAAATGGATAGTTCAAATTGACAAACTATGCCGACCAAACTTTTTGATGATTTTGATGCACTTTCAAAAAAACATTGGAAACAACTTTTACAAGTTGATCTAAAAGGAGACGATTATCACGATCTAATCACTTCCACCCTGGAAGGAATTGATATTAACCCCTTTTACACAGCAGAAGACTTTAAGGGATTTTTTCAAGAACCTGTGCCGAATCAAGACTATAAAATAGCGCAACGCTTTTTCTTTTCAGAATCTTCGGGATTGAAGCATCAAATGAAAGTAGCACTCGATGCTGGAACATCCTATATTTTTCTCGAGGCATCTCGTAATTTAGAGGCTTTAATTGATTTTTTAAAATCTATTGATTTTGAAGATCAAATGGTGATTGAAGTATCAAAACTCAATCCAAAACAGATTCAGACGCTGTGTTTCAATTACAAAGGAGCTTTGAATTACGATCCAATAGGAAATCTTGAAAGAACGGGGTATTTTCCTAAAGGTTTCGATTGGGGTGAATTTAAATCTCTAATGCGGCTTTACAGTGACCAAATAAGCATTGATCTCAATGCCTTTATATATGCGGAAGCGGGGGCTAATATAACTCAACAAATTAGTTTTTCTTTGAGTAAAGCAAAAGACTATATGGAAAAACTAAATTATCAAAGTGATTTGGTTTTTTCTAACCACATGAGTATTGGGGCAAACTTCTTTTTTGAAATCACAAAAGTTCGTTTATTCAGAAAAATATGGAGGGACTTTAACAACAGCCTAGGAACTAATTATGAAATAGGTCTAAGTGGAAAAAGTTCTCAAAGATTCTTTACCACTTACGATTACAATAACAACATCATTAGAAGTGCAACAGCTAACCTGGCGGCTGCTATTGGAGGTATTGAAACACTTGAACAGGTCCCCTATGATGTCCACTTTAAAAAGAAAAATGAATTCAGTGAATCTGTTGCTAGAAGTCAATTACTCGTGCTAAAACACGAAACAGATATTTTAAAAAAGGATTGGGTTTTGGGTAATTATTTCATGGATCAGTTGGCCGATAAATTAGCTATACAGATCATTAAACTATGCCAAGAAATTGAAGCTAAGGGAGGTCTTTTAAAAGGACTTTTCGATCATGAAATACAAGAAATGGTATTTTTACAACACCTGAGAGAGTACGAGGCATTCCAGGCTCAAGAAATTGCAGTCATTGGGGTACAACCTTATCATGACAAAACCCAAAAAATAAAAGAAGAAATTGAAAGAAATGAGCATTTTAAGGTGGTGGGTAAAATGATAAATCCAATTCTACCCGTAAGGATTGCCTATGCAAAAGAACAAGAACTTATAAATCTGGAGTCTGATGAAGCGTAAAAAACTAGAAAATTTTAGGAGTTCCAATTTAGATTCAGGCATTCAGAGAAATCATCACGAAGAATTTATTGCCGGTCAAATCCCATATTTGAGAGGTCCATACAGCTCCATGTACGTAAAACGTCCTTGGACCATAAGACAATATGCAGGGTTTTCAACAGCTGAGAAATCCAATGAGTTTTATAGAAAAAATTTAGCTGCAGGACAGAAAGGGCTTTCTGTCGCCTTCGATTTAGCAACTCACCGAGGATATGACTCGGATCACCCGAGAGTATCAGGTGATGTTGGAAAGGCAGGAGTAGCGATCGATAGCGTAGAAGATATGAAGGTTCTATTTGATGGAATTCCTCTTGATCAAATGTCAGTATCAATGACGATGAACGGAGCCGTACTTCCTATTATGGCCTTTTTTATTGTGGCAGCACAAGAACAAGGGATTCCTACAGATAAGCTTTCCGGCACCATCCAAAATGATATTTTAAAGGAATTCATGGTGAGAAACACCTATATCTACCCTCCTGCACCGTCCATGCGAATTATTAGTGATATTTTTAAATATACTGCTGAGCACATGCCACGCTTTAATTCCATTTCCATATCAGGATACCACATGCAAGAAGCAGGAGCTACGGAAGAAATTGAACTGGCTTATACCTTAGCCGATGGTATGGAATACCTCAAAGCAGGAATAGAAGCTGGTTTAGATATTGATGCTTTTGCTCCAAGGTTGAGTTTCTTTTTTGCAATTGGTATGAATCAATTTAAAGAAATCGCAAAATTGAGAGCGGCACGAATGCTTTGGTCCAAAATAGTTAAGGGCTTTGGTGCAAAAAATAAGAAATCCTATGCCTTGCGCACGCATTGTCAGACATCCGGTTGGAGCTTAACGGCACAAGAACCATTTAACAATGTCACGAGAACAACCTATGAAGCTTTATCTGCAACTCTTGGGGGCACTCAATCCCTCCATACCAATGCTTTAGATGAGGCATTGGCTTTACCTACAGATTTTTCAGCGCGAATTGCTCGAAATACACAAATTATACTGCAACAGGAAACCGGGATTACAAAGACGGTAGATCCTTGGGCCGGTTCCTTTGAATTGGAAAACTTAACTGCAGAACTTGCAGAAAAAGCTTGGAAGTTAATTGAAGAGATCGAGGAACTCGGAGGAATGACCAAAGCGATTGAAAAAGGATTGCCAAAACTAAGAATCGAACAGGCCGCGGCAATAAAACAAGCCCATATTGACTCAAATAAAGAAATTATAGTGGGACTCAATGCTTTTGAAAACGGTATTGACGAAGAAATTGATATTTTAGAAGTGGATAACCACACGGTTAGAAACCATCAAATCTCAAGATTAAAAAACTTGAAAGCTAACAGGGATGATGAGCGAGTATCCGAGCAGTTAAAACACCTAGAAGATGCAGCCAAATCCAATAAACGGAACCTCTTGGAAATCGCAGTTGAAGCGGCTCGATCAAGAGCTACTTTAGGAGAGATTTCTGGGGCTCTTGAAAAAGAATTCGGAAGGCATGTGGCAGATACTCAAACCATAAGTGGGGTATATTCAAAATCAGTAGGAATGGATAAGCAATTTGCAAAAGCACAAAAACTCTCTGACAGATTTGCTGAGTTAGAAGGACGTAGACCCAGAATAATGATTGCAAAATTGGGACAGGATGGACATGATCGAGGGGCAAAAGTAGTTGCTTCAGCCTACGCAGATATCGGCTTTGACGTTGATATGGGACCCTTGTTCCAAACTCCTGCTGAAGCCGCAAAACAAGCCATTGAAAATGATGTTCACCTTTTGGGGATTTCATCTTTGGCAGCAGGGCACAAAACCCTTGTCCCTGAATTAATACAAGAGCTTGAAAACCAAGGTCGACCGGACATATTAGTTGTGGTTGGGGGTGTAATTCCACCACAGGATTACGACTACTTATTGAATGCTGGTGCTGCCGGTATTTTCGGGCCTGGAACTAAAATTTCTCAAGCTGCAATAGAATTGTTAGAACCCATGATAAAAGTGCTAGAGGCCTAGTCTCGACTAATTAAATTAATTACATTTGCAGCATTAAATTTTGATAGATGAAAAAAGTTTATGACGTGCTGTTTTCAAGTCGCTTAATGGCGGTATTATTTCTCGTTTTTGCAGCAGCAATGGGAATAGCAACTTTTATCGAAAATGACTATGGAACAATGACCGCAAAAGTGTTGGTTTATAATGCTTGGTGGTTCGAGTTAATCATGGTTATGTTCTGTATTAATTTTACAGGTAATATTTTTCGTTACAAATTATACAAAAAAGAAAAATGGGCTGTTCTTGCCTTTCACTTGAGTTTTATTCTAATTTTAATCGGTGCCGGAATAACGAGATACATCTCTTTTGAAGGGGTAATGCCAATTTTAGAAGGAGAATCTACAAACGTCTATTTTTCTGAAACTACGTATTTCGATTTTGTAGTGGATGATGGAAAGGTTCAAAAAACCCCATCTTCTGACGCCTTGATGCTAAGCGCATGGGGAGATAACAATTTCGAAATAAGTACAGATTTTAAAGGAACACCGGTTGATTTAAAACTGATCAAATACGTTCCGTTTGCATTGAGCAAATTCACCGAAAGTGAACAAGGCGAGCTCTATTTGCATTTTGTTGAATCCAGCTCAGGAGGAAGACATGATCACTATATCAAGTACGGAAGCATAGAGAACATTCACGGGGTATTAGTTGGTTTTGAAGCTGAAGACGATTCTCAACCAAGTCTTAACTTTAGACAAGGTTCAGAAGGTTTAGAGTTACTTTCTAAAGATGAAGGAACCTTCTTTAGAATGGCGGATCAATTCCAAGGAAAAATAAATGCTAACAGCTATGAGAGCTTTAATTACCTTTCAGTTCACAGTGTTGGAACACTTCAATTTGTGGTTCCTAAACCACCGTTAACAGGTAGCTTCGTCTTCGAAAGCGGGGTGAAAGAAGAAAATCCACTAGACCTTTTAAGGTTTCAGCTTACCGTAGGAAAACAGACTACTGAATTCGATTTAATGGGAGGTCAATACAACACAGAGGCTCCTTTACAAATGAACTTTAATGGCCTAAATTTCAGATTTAAATACGGAGCAAAAATTCTCGAGTTACCATTTAATCTGAAATTAAGAGATTTCCAACTGGAGCGTTACCCTGGTTCACAAAGCGCCATGTCCTATGCCTCAGAAGTTACCGTTATAGACCCGAGTGAAACCTTCGATTTTAGAATTTACATGAATCATATTTTGAATTATAAAGGCTATAAATTTTTCCAATCTTCATATGATCTTTCTGGTCCTGTGGAAGAAACTCGATTGAGTGTAAACCATGATTTTTGGGGAACAACAATTACCTATATCGGCTATATGATTCTTTATATCGGATTGATGTTAATCATGTTCGTCAAAGGTACACGCTTCGATTTATTAAGATCAAAACTGCCTAAGATCAAAGCTAAAAAGGCTGCCTTAAGTGTTTTGTTGTTGATTGGTTTTTCTGGTTTTGCCCAAAACCATGAACATGAATCCAGCATAAGTAATACGCAAATTGATTCAATAATTTCAGCAAATATTGTTGACCTTTCTCAAGCAGATTCTTTCGGAGCATTAGTTGTTCAGGATGCTGGAGGCCGAATGAAACCAATAAATACTTTTTCTTCACAATTGTTGAGAAAAGTGAGTAAAAGCGACACGTATTTGGGTTATGACTCTGATCAAATATATTTATCGATAATCGAAAACCCGCGTTTGTGGTTTGAAGTTCCTATCATTTATTTAGAACGAGGAAACGACCAGATAAGAGAAATTCTTGGCTTACCGGTTAAACAAAAATATGCAGCGCTTTCAAACTTCTTAGACGAGCGTGGAAACTACATTATTAGAGAGCGTGTCGAAGAGGCTCAAAAAAAGAATGTAAGAAGTAAATTTGAAAAAGACTTGATCAATATTGATCAGCGTGTTGGTTTACTTTATTCCGCTATTGGGGGTGGAATTTTAAAAATATTCCCAATTCCTAACGACCCTAACAATACTTGGGTTAGTCAGCCAGAACTAAATGAGGCTGGGTTTACGGGAATTGATTCGGTTTTCGTCAAGCAAATTTTACCAGTTTACATACAGACGTTACAAGAAGCTAAGGTTACAGGAAATTATACAGAATCTACTGAGATTTTAGATGGAATGAAAAATTTCCAAAAGAAATACGGAGCAGCGGTATATCCTTCTCAAGATAAAATTGACCTGGAAATTGCATACAATAAATACGATGTATTTAAAAAGCTATTTTCTTATTATATGTACATCGGTACGCTGTTGTTCATTTTGGTTTTGGTTCAAATTTTTAAGGACAATAAACTTATAAAAACCCTTATAAAAATTGGAATAGGAATAGTCATTTTCCTTTTTATCATGCACACTGGTGGACTTATTGCCCGTTGGATAATTTCGGGGCATGCTCCTTGGTCAAATGCCTATGAATCCATGATATATGTCGCTTGGGCAACCATGCTATTTGGACTCCTTTTTGGAAAAGATTCATCAATGACAATTGCTGCAACCGCCTTTCTTACTTCTATGATTTTGATGATCGCTCATTGGAATTGGATGGATCCAGAGATTGCAAATCTTCAACCGGTTTTAAATTCCTATTGGTTAATGATTCACGTGGCTATTATTGTAGCGAGTTATGGGCCTTTTGCACTGAGTATGATTATAGGTTTTGTGGCGTTGATTTTGATGATTCTAATGAACTCAAAGAACAAAAAGAAACTGAAGTTAACTATAGATGAGCTGACGACTATCAATGAGATGGCAATGACATTAGGGTTAATTCTACTTACCATTGGAAATTTCCTCGGTGGAATGTGGGCAAATGAATCATGGGGAAGATATTGGGGCTGGGACCCAAAGGAAACTTGGGCTTTGATCAGTATTTTCATCTATGCCTTCGTCCTTCATTTAAGATTAATCCCTGGTCTGAAGAGCAAGTTTACCTTCAATTTATGGTCAGTAATTGCGTTTGCATCAATCATGATGACCTATTTTGGAGTTAATTTCTACCTGTCTGGATTGCATGCTTATGCTTCTGGAGACAAAGTGGTAACCCCAAGTTTTGTATACATAACAATTGTAGTTGTCGCTGTTGTGGGTATATTAGCAAAAATGAAGTACAATAAAAATTACAAAAATAAGTAGTACACTATGTTTAATAAATACATCAAAATTGTATTGGCAGTCCTTATCGGTGCGTGGTCCGCATACGAATTTTATCAAGGACATATTGGAAATGGAATAGCGCTGTTATTCCTTGCAGGAATTTTTATATTCTTTTTCTATAAAAATGAATTTTTACTTTTGGCTTTTTTAAAGATCAGAACTCAAGATTTTGCAGGAGCACAAAAATGGTTAAACTATATAAAAAATCCCGAGTCTGCATTGCGCAAGCCTCAACAGGCATACTATTATTTCTTAACGGGTTTAATCACAAGCCAGTCTAACTTGACTCAAGCTGAGAAACTTTTCAGAAAAGCACTTAAGCTTGGACTTTCTCAAGGTCATGATATCGCTATGGCTAAATTAAATTTAGCGAGCATTGCGATGACAAAAAGACGAAAAAGAGAGGCTACTACCCTTTTAAATGAGGCGAAGAAAGCCGATAAGCACAACATGATGGCTGGACAAATTAAACAGCTGAAAGATCAAATGAAACGCATGTAATAATAAAAAAAAGGCTTAGCAATTTGCTAAGCCTTTTTTTTTACTCTTCCTCTAAATTCTCTTTCAAATCTTCCTGTTTAAAAATATTTGGATTCTCTTTTAGCAGTTCTTCTTCTATTATTTCCATATTGGGTTGATACCTCATTATGAAAACTTCTCGATTCGTTTTAATGCCCATTTCGTCATCAGCGTAATAATAAAAGTTCTCAACGCGTTTACTCAAACCGGAAAACGTCTCTTGACTATACCCATCACTGCTGTAATAACGCATCAGTATATCGTATACCTCATCGAAGCCCTTAATAGAAGCTTTCGAAGGGAAAGCTTTGAATTTTCTCTGATACTTATCAAAAAATGCCAGTACCTGAGGGTCAGAAGTATCTAACTTAGTTGAGCTGGCGTAGGTAAAATCAATTCGAGATAAAACATGATGTTGTGCAATATCGAAATCCTTATCCTTTTCATTCGCAAATAATCGAGCTCTTTCGGTATCATCAATTGCGACTACATTCTGAACCAAAGCCGAAGCAGTAGTTCCTTTATTAGTCATAATCACCCAATTGTTTGTCGCCAAAGAATCTATAGCCAAATTAAATTCTTCTACATCTACATTATTAGATTTTGCCTCTAAGGTCTTTATGGAAACATTGGGGTCCAAATCCCTTAAAGATGCCATAAGTTCTTTGCTCTGAGCTCTCGAAGCTGCGGTTGTATCTCTAACAATAACAATATGCTCATCGCAATAATGACTCAAAATATATTCATTTAACCGCTTTGCATAGGATATTTTATCAACCTCAGGTTTAATAAAGTTAGGAGATGTGAAATTTGATTGATTCCTTGAGTACATCGGAAATAAAACGGGAATATCATTTAATTTATTCGCAACATATTCCGCCTTGTTAGAATAAAATGGACCTACAATGAGATCGGTTTGTTCGAAATCTTCATTCATCAAAATCGCTTGTACTTTGGAAGATTTATTTTCAGTGTCGTATACGCGATATTGGATATCGATACCTTGTTCTCTGAGTGAATCAATAGCAATCAAAGCTCCAAAATAATAATCACTAACACGATCGAGAACCAAGCCTTTTTTCCTGAAGGTTTGCAAGCTCGAAAGGGTATCATTTCTCTTTAACTTTAAAGGAAGCATAAAGTCTATGTGAAACGTTTTTTCATTGCTTAAAATACTATCTACAAAAGCCTTTTTCTCGCCCATTAAATCATCCTCATCTGATTTAAGTTTAATTTTAACCAACATTCCTATTTGCAATCCAGAATCCTCTAATCCCTCATTGAGCTCCTCTAACTGCTCTTGACTAACATCATAAGTATTCTCAAGTGAGTAAAAGGTATCTCCCTTCTCTACTTGATGTAAAACATAAGTTTCTTCAAGTAAGGCTCGTTGGGCAAAAATCTCATCTTCAGACTTCATTAAAGCTCTAGGTAATACTAAGAGCACCCCGATACTTAATTCTCCAGAAAGATCATTAGTTTTAATAATGTCCTCAACACTTATACCGTATTCACGTGAAATACCATAGAGTGTTTGACCAGGGGCAACTTGAACATAAATTTTTTCCGCGGCATTGTAATTTGGAATATAGATTGTGCTAAACATAACCGGCTTGCGCGGCAAATCGGGATTGGCTAATTTTAAATCTTTTTGACTTATATCAAAAGTCTTTGCAATTGACTTATAGCTATCTCCAGCCTGAATCTCATAGGAAAAGACCTCTATATCTTGAGCATAAGTCCCAAGGGACCATAATAATAAGCTTATTATTAAAACAAATTTTTTCATTCAGCCAATTTCAGTTAAATAATTCAAATTTCATACCAAGATTATTCCCACTCAATTGTAGCAGGCGGTTTAGAACTGATATCATAAACGACACGGTTCACCCCTTTTACCTGATTGATAATCTTATTTGAAGTTTCTTGTAAAAATTTATATGGTAAATCTACCCAATCAGCAGTCATTCCATCGGTAGATTCAACAGCTCTTAATGCAACTACGCGTTCATAAGTTCTTTCATCTCCCATAACACCAACAGAATTTACAGGAAGTAGCATTGCTCCTGCTTGCCATACATTATCATATAAATTCCATTTTCTCAATCCATCAATAAAAATAGCATCGACCTCTTGGAGAATTCTCACTTTCTCAGGAGTAATATCTCCTAAAATACGGATTCCTAATCCTGGTCCTGGAAACGGATGTCTTCCTAATAACTCAGCAGACATTTCTAAGGCTTTACCCACGCGTCTGACCTCATCCTTAAATATGCTTCTTAATGGCTCTACTATTTTCAATTTCATGAAATCAGGTAAGCCTCCAACATTATGATGAGATTTAATTGTAGCAGATGGGCCACCAGTTGCAGAAACCGATTCAATTACATCAGGATAAATAGTTCCTTGTGCCAACCATTTTACATTTGTTATTTCGTGTGCTTCATCATCAAAAACCTCAATAAAGGTTTTTCCAATTGCCTTGCGTTTATCTTCAGGGTCCGTCAACCCTTCAAGAGCTTTATAGAAACGTTCTGAAGCATCTACACCTTTTACATTAAGTCCCATGCCCTTATACTGATCAAGAACTTGGTCAAACTCATTTTTTCTCAGCAAACCGTTGTTTACAAAAATACAATGAAGGTTTTTGCCTATAGCTTTATCCAATAATACAGCAGCTACCGATGAATCAACTCCTCCAGAAAGGCCCAAAACAACTTTTTCATCACCTACCTGATCCTTAATTGCCTGAACCGTTTCGTCGATAAAAGAATCTGGCGTCCAGTTTTGCTCTAAGCCAGCAATTTTAACTAAAAAGTTTTCCAAAAGTTTTGTTCCATCTTCAGAATGATAAACTTCCGGGTGAAATTGAATACCATAGGTTTGTTCCCCGTCGAAAGAAAAAGCAGCATTCTCCACATCCTCTGTACTTGCGATTCTTTCACATGTTTCAGGTAAGACTAAAATGGTATCTGAATGAGACATCCAAACTTGAGAATTATCCTTTATACCTGAAAATAACAAAGAGCTTCCAACAATAGATTCTAGATGTGCCCTACCGTATTCTCTAGTATTTGAGCTTCCAACTTTACCTCCGTAATGTTGAGCTAAATATTGTGCACCATAGCAAATTCCTAACAAAGGTTTTTTTCCTTTTATGGGGTCAAGATCAACCGAAGGAGCATTTTCACCTCTGACCGAGTGAGGGCTTCCAGATAAAATTATAGCTTCAAAGTCATCAAAGCTATATTTTGTAGAATTGTAAGGATGAATTTCACAATAAACATTTAACTCACGGACCCTTCTCGCAATCAGCTGAGTAAATTGAGATCCAAAATCTAAAATTAGCACTTTGTTTTCCATAGCTCAAAAATACTATTTAATCTACCGAACCTCCAAGTCAAATAAAAAAAATTATAGGTTACTCTTATCAAACGCCAGAGGTAGTAAGTCCAATAATGAATTTGTCTTTATTACCGGCCCTGTTTCTCCCATAAAGAGGACTTCCATACCTTGTTTTTGATTCATCTCGTATTCTGACAATGTTTGACGACAACTTCCACAAGGTCCCACAGGATTGGACACTATTTGATTTTTAGAATGTACGGCAATTGCAAGTTTTAGGACCTTAACTTTTGGATAATCTGATGAGGCTTTCCATATAGCAACACGCTCAGCGCACATGCCTGATGGATACGCTGCATTCTCTTGATTATTTCCTAGAATCACTTTTCCGTTCTCTAACAATAAGGCGCAACCGACATTGAATTTTGAATATGGAGCATAAGCATTTTTATATGCGGCAATTGCTTGTTCCATAAGTGCTGCGTCCTCAACATTTAACTCTTCTTTTGAATTGTAGTATTCATAAGAAGTTTGGATTACTTTTTTCTCCATAATATGAAATTACGATTTATTCCCTCCAAATGCAAACGTCAGACTCATTCTCAGGGTGTTGTCTAAGGCATTATTTAGCTGGGATTGATTAAATAAATAAGATAAATCGAAGGCTACTGAATTCGAAACAAATCCAGTTCCGAAGGTCAAATATTGCCTACTTCCCTCAGGGTCAATCTCATCGAAATAACCGCTTCTTAAAAAAAACGTTTCATCAAATCCATATTCAAATCCGAAACTGTAGGTGTGATCATAACTTCCTCCTTGCTCGGTTCTTATCAATTGCTCATATTCCAAGTTTAAGGTCAAGCTGTTTTGAGGATTAAAGAACAGTTCAGTCCCAAAACCCGCCCCAATTGTTGTTGGCAAAGGTTGAGTATTTCCTCCTTCACTAGTTTCTACATTAGGTCCAAAGTTTTTTACGACAACACCAGCTCGATAAATCACTTCTTTACTTCCATAACGTACAGGTAAAGATTGGTAAAAGCTACTTACATCAATTGCTCCAGTGTTAATCGTTGTTATATCCGAATCTGAACTATTTAGTCCAAGATCCGAACGTATATATTTAAGGCCCACTCCCATCGAAAATCGAGGACCAAGCTTTAATCCATAATTGAAATCAATAGAAAGATCACTCGGTCTTTCACTTCCTAAGGAAGCACCATTATCATCCGTCAAATCAAGATTTCCTAGCGTGAAATAATTTAAACCGAATCCGTAAACTGAACGCTCATTTATCTTATGGACATATGATCCTCCAGAGAGAAAAACATCTTTAACTATACTATTCATCCAAGGAACATAAAATATTCCTAATTCATTTTTTTCTTCTGTAAAAACATTTTTTGCAGCATTATGATAGTTCGAAAAAACATCATAAGAACTTGCAATACCGTTATCACCCATACCCGCAGACCGTGCATCAGGCACAATTAATAAAAATGGAACTGCTGTTTCATTTCCTTGGGCTTGGCATAATGGTGTCGTTAGTAGAAACAGTAAAACAAGTAAGTTTTTCATTAAAATATTTTTGGGCATAACGCCTTAATCTGCAAAGATATTGTCTCTATATGGATATTTATAATAAAACTACATTTTTTCCGTTGTAAGTAATATAATCTTGCTTTCAAACTTAAAAAGTGTAAATTGCAACTTTAATAATACCCTAATAAGTATCATCTAATGAATGCTCTATTGAAGCCTAAATACCTCTTTGCCTATCTTTTGGCAATAAGCTTAGTAAGCTGTGGATCAAACAGTAATACTTCTTCTCTAACCGGTTGGAGTTTAAATGACCCCAAATCAGGTGGGTTTGAATTAAATCAAAATTATCGTGGACAGGAAACGCCTCCAGGTATGGTTCTCATTGACGGGGGAACATTTACCATGGGTAAGGTCCAGGATGATGTTATGTATGATTGGAATACCGCACCTGTTAAGATGCAAGTTCGATCGTTTTATCTTGATGAAGCGGAAGTAACGAACTTAGAATATGTATTCTATTTGCAGTGGTTGGAAAAAGTTTTCCCACCATCAGATGAAAATTTCGCACATATTTATCAATCTGCACTTCCTGACACTTTAGTGTGGAGGAATGCACTTGGAAATAACGAATTACTTACAGAAAATTATTTACGACACCCTGCTTATGCAAATTACCCTGTAGTTGGGGTAAGTTGGTTACAAGCCAACGCATATTGTAAATGGAGAACTAATGTTGTAAACGAAAAGATTCTTGTAGATAAAGGAGTTCTTAAACCTCTTTGGGATCAAGATTCTCTAGAAGTTTACGGTAAAAATAATTTTGATACGGATGTTTATCTTGCTAATCCAAACATGATGTTTGATGGAAATGGAGATATTTATGACAGAGGTTTAAAAGATTTATCCAATCCAAACAAAGAAGTTGAAAAAGGAGATTTTACGGGAAGACAAGTCAAAATGGAAGATGGTATTCTTATGCCAAAATTTAGACTTCCTACGGAAGCTGAATGGGAATATGCCGCCAAAGCCGATGTAGAAAACCGTGAATACAACAATCTTAGAGGTCGTAAAAAATATCCTTGGAACGGTAAATACACCAGAAACAAAAGCAAGAAAGAAAGAGGTAAGCAATTAGCAAACTTTAAGCAAGGTCAAGGAGATTACTCTGGTTTGGCTGGATGGTCAAATGACGGTGCTGAGATAACAACCTCAATTAAATCTTACCCACCAAATGGATTCGGTCTTTACGATATGGCAGGAAATGTAGCTGAATGGGTTGCAGATGTATATCGTCCGATTATTGATTCAGAACAAAACGACCTAAATTATTATCGCGGAAATGAATTCACAAAAAAATACATTAATGACGATGGAACTGTTTCAATTTACGACAGTGATAATATAGAATTTGACACCTTACAAAACGGGAAAATTTTACCAAAAAATTTACCGGGAAGTTTAAAATATGTGGATGTTACAGACAAGGATGCCTTCATGCGTTATAACTATTCTCAAGCATATAATGTAGACGCTAGAGATGGGGATGTTTCTTCAACAAGAAACTTCACTCTTGATGAAGAGGAATCTTTAGTTGCTCCGAGAATGTATAATCATCCAACTAAAGGAAGTTCATATACTGATGATGAGGGAAATGTTGTTATGACCTATGACGATGAATTCCGTACCACATTAATAAGCGACGAAACACGAGTATTTAAAGGTGGGTCATGGAAAGACCGTGCTTATTGGTTGGATCCTGCTCAACGAAAATACTTCCCTCAGTTCATGGCAACTGAGTACATTGGATTTAGATGTGCCACTGATCGCTTCGGAGAAAACAAAAAGGTCCGATCTCCAATACATCGATTACCGAATTAATACTTAATTTAGCCTCATCTCAATAAGATGAGGCTTTTTTTTTGTATTATATGATTGAAAGAATTTACGACAAATGGCTAAATGCCAATAAGAAACTGAGCACCGACACAAGAAGCATTGAAAAGGGCGGGATTTTTCTTGCATTAAAAGGAGAAAATTTCAACGGTAATAATTTCGCAATCCAAGCCCTTGAGCAAGGGGCGCTATTCGCTGTTGTTGATGAGAAACCAACAAATTTTGAGCAATACAAGGAGAAACTTATCCTTGTAGAAGACTGCCTAAAAACGCTTCAAGATTTGGCTCGATTCCATCGCTTGAACATGCCGGCTAGAATAATTTGTTTGACGGGCTCAAATGGAAAGACAACAACAAAAGAACTTATATATACTGCCTTATCTTGCGAATATAAGGTTTTGGCTACAGAAGGAAATCTAAACAACCATATTGGAGTCCCTTTAACCCTCTTGAACCTAAGAGAAGATCATGAGTTTGGAATCGTTGAACTTGGAGCCAATCATCAAAAGGAAATTGAACTTCTCGCTAATATTGCCCTACCAGATTTGGGTTATATTACTAATTTCGGGAAGGCTCATTTAGAGGGGTTTGGAGGTGTTGAAGGAGTCATCAAAGGCAAGTCCGAACTCTATGATTTTCTAAGAATTCACAATAAAACTGCCTTAGTTAATCAGGAAGACTTCAAGCAAATAGAAATGAGCGCAGGAATTAAATCAATTTTTAATTTCAACACAGAATTAAAGCTTGAGACTACTATACCTTATATCGGATTCACTTATAAAAAAGAACATTATACATGTCACTTGTTTGGCGACTACAATTTCACAAACATCAAAGCAGCTTTTTCGCTGGCGCTTTACTTTGGGATAAACCCTTATTTGAGTTTGGAGGCATTATCAAATTACCAACCTAAGAACAATAGATCTCAACTCATTAAACAAGATAAACTTGAAATTATTTTAGATGCTTACAATGCCAACCCTTCAAGTGTCACAAATGCACTGGAAATGTTTAGCAAAAAAGCCGACATCAATTCAGTAATTCTAGGCGATATGCTTGAATTGGGTACCGTTAGTCAGGATGAACATGCTCAAATAGTTGAAAAATCTGAAAAACTCGATTTTAATTTCCAGATATTTATTGGACCAGAATTTATGAAAGTCAAGTCTAATGCTCAAAAAAAGTCCTCCTACTTTTTTGAAACTAAAAAGGATTTTAGCAACTCAGAAATAAAAAGCCGAATTTGGCATGAATCAAATAGCATCCTAATCAAAGGTTCTAGAGGCATGCGTATGGAAGATTTAATTGAATAAAAAAGGGAGGTTTAAACCTCCCTTTTTTTGACTTTATAATAAACCTTTGTGATACTCTAACAAGTTATCAATAGGCCTTTGGATAATTCCTGTAATCTTAAGTCCATGACTCGCTGCAACTTCATCGAGTAAGTCAGAGAAATAGTGGGCAATAGAACCAATAAAATAGATTGGAGTTTCTGGTCCTTTTTTATAAGGTAATATTCTGCATTCAAAAAAGGCCTCATAACCACTTCTCATTAATTGTTTAATATACTTTTCTTCCTTATACTGAAACATGAACTTTGCAAAGGTCGCTAAGTAAGTATTTGGATTGGGCTGACGGTATAAATTAAATTTAATATGATCAGGATCCAAATTATATTCATCTTCAAGTTTAGCCATCATATGCTCAGGCATCCTTTTGAAGAAATAATCTCTTATAATCCTTTTACCAAAATAGTTACCACTAGCTTCATCCATTAAAATATATCCTAATGATACGGAGTTAGTATGCACTTCTTTTCCATCCCAATAACAACTATTTGATCCTGTTCCTAAAATTGCAACTATAGCAGGGTCTCCTCCTGCAGCAGCGTATACAGCAGCTAATAAGTCTTCTTCAACGACTACATCCGCAGAAGTAAAAATGGATTCAAAAATTCTTTTTAGAATGTTTGTTGCTTCATCTGTACCGCATCCTGCACCGTAGAAATAAATTTTTTCTACCTCCGCTTTGTTGTGATAAAGTTGGTAAGTATTTATAATTCGTTCTCTAAGCACCTCCTCTGGAACCACCGCAGGATTGAGTCCTTTTGTTCGCACTCTAAATACTTCTTCCTTATTGCCATCTAAAGCGATCCAATCGGCTTTAGTAGAGCCACCATCTGCAATTAATATCATAAGATTGGGTTTATTTTACCTCAAAGTTAAACTAACGTTATGTGAAAAACAATAGCTAAAAAAACTTCAATCGTTTTCGTAAGAAAAAAAACACAAAAAAACCGGACAATACAGAAACCACTGAATATCCGGTATTTATAACAATCAATTAAACGAAAATTTTTCGTTAAAAACTCAATACCACTGATTCCAATGGACCTATAACCACCTTCATCTTAGTATTATCTTCATCAACTCTAAGCACGTATTCTTGTGAAGAATCAAAAATATTAGAACTTCTTAATTCTCCCGCTTGGAGGTTTAATTCTTTTACCAATTCTGCAGGGATCTGCAATTCAAATTCATGTGTATCTATTTGACTAAAATTAGTTAGAACCATAATGACCTGATCCTTATCCCATCTTAAAAAACTGAAATCTTTATCGGTATAGCCGGGGCTAACTTTTCTATTATAAGAATGAATTTGAGCATAGTCTCCCATTAGGGCAGAATTCTCTATTGAGAAATTCAACAAGGTTTTGTAAAAGGCTCTTAGCTTTGAGGCTCTCTGATCAAGTTGTCCTCCATCGAATTTACCTCCATTCATCCATTTTTGATGTTGAGGGACTCCCACATAATCAAAAATAGAGGTACGAGTAGGATCACCAAAACCTCCATCCTCAGTTGCGGGTTCACCTACCTCTTGCCCAAAATAAACCATTGTTGGAGAGGTACTCAATAAAGTAGACACCACCATAGCAGGTTTTCCATTCTCAGCACTTCCTGCAAAATCGGGAGTTGCAAGTCTTTGTTCGTCGTGATTCTCCAAAAAATGCAGCATGTTATGTTCTATATCAGAAACTGACTCTTGAACTAAAGGAAGGTTATCAGTTAGACCATGACCACGAACAATATGCTTCAAAGTATCGTATAAGCCAACTTTGTCATACAAATAATCCATCTTTCCTTTTTTAATATATGCTCTGTATAAACTTGGATTATAGACCTCAGCAAGCAAAAACGCGTCTGGATTTGCATGCTTAATTGATGAATTCATATAACTCCAAAATTCTACAGGTACCATTTCAGCCATATCAAATCTAAACCCATCAACTCCTTTATCCGTCCAATACAAGGCAATATCTCTGAATTTGACCCATGAACTTGGTACATCTTTATCTTTCCAAAAAGCATAATGCTCATCCCATGACTTACCTTCATAGCCTTCTGGTAGGAGGTCAAAGTCTAATTGCCCATCTGGACGAACGCCATAATTAATTTTAACCGTTTCATACCAATCATAAAAATGTGGCTGAGCAAGTCTAGATCCATTTCCAGTCCATTTCGCCGGGTTCTCATTGAATTTCCCATCCACTCCTACATGTGCCCTTCCTCCAAGAGGTTTGTAATCGTTTAGAGGCAATGGAACCTTAAATGCTTCTCCTGGGATATAATAAAAGTTATTATCCTTAGCATATTCCAATTCAGAATTGTCCTCAGCCCCAAAATCAGTTACCCCTGTTGGATTCGTTTTACCTTCATATTTTCTAGCAATATGGTTTGGAACAATATCAATAATCACTTTCAGTCCATGTTGATGGCTTCGATCTATCAAAGATTCAAATTCACCTAGGCGATTATTGACATCAACAGCTAAATCAGGATCAACATTATAATAATCCTTAACTGCATAAGGAGAACCCGCCCTACCTTTAACCACATCAGGATCATCGTTAGAAATTCCGAACTCGGTATAATCAGTCACCATTGCATGATGCAAGACTCCTGTATACCATATATGGGTGACCCCCAAATCCTTTATTTCAGCCAGAGCCTTGTCTGTAAAATCATTAAACTTCCCTACTCCATTTTCTTCTATGGTACCCCAAGGCTCATTATTTGTGTTTTCGTTACCAAATAATCGAGTAAAAACTTGATAAACGACAACCTTTCCTTCCTTTTTCTCGGAAGATTCATTTTGAGCTCCTGTACAAGAAAACAACCCAATTAATAGGATAAATATGCTTACTTTCTTCATTTTCTAATTCAATTTTTCGGCTAACAAAACCATTCCGTTTTTAACTTCAAGTTCCACCTTTCCATTAGTCACCACAACCTCTGTTTTTGAGGAATTATCTACAAGAACTGTTCCGTCAATAAATACATCTCCAATAGAGATTTCTTGTTTTTCGTCCACTAAATCTAATGCAACAACAACCACATCACTATACGCTGCATCGGTATAAGTTCTAGAAAAAACATAGGGCATTTCGCTAATCATATTGTGCATTCCAGCTCCAATGGCCGGGTGGTTTGCTCTAAACCTTCCAAGCAACCCATAATAATTGTATAGCTGCTTAATATCTTGGTTTCTATCTAATTCCTCCCAATTCATCAACGACCTTAAATTAGCGTCACCAACTGCTCCTTCGACCAGTAAAGGTCTTGCTGTTTCATCTCCATAATATATCTGAGTCGTTCCTGGACTCAAAAGTAATTTACGAGCTGCTTCATGGGTTTTTTCTCTATTTACATCAAAAGGATTACCGTCATCATGAGAATCCAGGTAATTCATTACCCCAAATCCTGCTAAGTCGCCATGTAAAATTTGATCATATCTTGAAAAGATATCTTCATAATTACCTTCTGCATTCCAACGGAACTCAAAATTAATCAAGCTATTAAAACCAAAGTCATAAAAATCAACAACTCGATCACCATAATCAAAGTTCCTTCCGTGACCAATACTGTAATTATAAACCTCTCCAACGAGATAAAATTTGTTGTTATCAAGTATTTTTTCTGGGTTTTCGGCCTTATATAAAGCAAATTTCGAATCACATACTTCTCTAAATTCGGACCATACATAAGCCTCTGTATGCTTCGCAGTATCTACTCTATATCCATCGATACCGTAATCCGTAATATAATCCGATAACCACTTCATAATATAAAAACGAGGAGCACGAGGATAACCTGTTTCACTAAAAAAGGCATTCAATTCTGCCAACTCTTCAGCATACCTGCCTTCATCTTTCCATTTTTCTACTAAAAACTCCGGCAGATCAACCTCATTATCCGATTCAGTTTTGATATCGGGTAGATTTTCTACTAAAGTGCAAGTCACTGTTGATTCATAATCTTGATGCATACATTTCGGTCCTGTACGCACCCAATCATTTGGCCAAACAGAATCCTCGAAAGTAACAGGTCCGGTATGATTTATTACTGCATCCAATAAGATTCTAATACCATGAGCATGAGCTGTCTCCACGAGTTCTTCTAAATCTTCGGCAGTCCCATAGTTTGGATCTATAGCTGTCCAATCTCTTGCCCAATATCCATGATATCCTTCCGATAGACCAGTTCCTTCATCAGTAGCCCCATGTATTTGCTCGACAATGGGACTCATCCAGATGGCGTTGATTCCAAGAGTATTGAAATATCCTTCTTTAATCTTTTGAGTAATTCCTTTTAGATCTCCTCCTTCAAAGCCTCTTAAAACTGCAGTTTCATTCTCCCCTCTTAACATGTTATCATTAGTGACGTCCACATTATTAAAGCGATCGACGAGCAAAAAATATAGATTTGCTGAATTCCAATAAAAAGGTACTTCAGTACTGTGTTTGACAGCTTCCTTCTCCATGCATGATGACATTAAAAAAAGTAATGATAAACAGGATAATATAATTTTTTTCATTTTAGTTTATATTGATGTTGACCTCTGAATTTGGGGTCAAAATAATGTTGAATTTTAGGTATTCCTTACTTCTATCGTATTCAAAATCAATTGATTTTTCATTCACCAAAATCAAATTTGGCTTCTTTTCATAATTGTGAATAATCAATTCTATAGATTTAGACTCAGCTTCAAAATCTTTTCCGACGATTGATTTTATGGTCAATAATAATTGAGCATTTTCTTGATTGCTTTCAAATTCTACCAGTTCGTAAAATCCATTTTCATATGCTCGAGGACTGAGACCATCATCATTGTAAATAAAACTACTGGTCGAATCCTCATTTCCTTTATAAAAATGCAAATCAAAATCCTCTAGGTCATAATCCATGGTGGATTGTAAGCCTGGAGTCATCGCTATAAATGCCCCCGATCTAACATAGGTCGGAATATGGCTTTCTTCTAAATTAACGTTGATTTCACTTCCACCCTGTATAAATTGATCTGTATAAAAATCAAACCAATCTCCATGAGCAGGAAGTTCAACAGACATTGTTTTTTGGCCAGCTTCTACAACAGGCTTAATATAAAAGCTTTCTCCCCAATAATAACTTGATGAAATTGAACTTAAGGATTGGTCTTTAGAGTTTTCAAAAAACAACGGGCGCATCAGAGGAGTACCCTTATGGTGATTCTCAAAGGCTAAGGTATAATTGTAAGGCAGTAAAGCATATCTGAGTTCAATCGCTTGTTTAGCCAAAGCCTTTGCCTTATTCGAACGAAAAACCGGTTCAGATGGAACTTCTTCCTGAGCATGAGGTCTAAATATTGGGTTGAATACTCCATATTGCAACCATCTGATATATAATTCATCATCTAAGTTTGCTCCTGCAAAACCACCCAAATCAGAATGAAAATAACCCATTCCTTGCATTCCCATTTGAAGTGCAATTTCAGTCTGAGGAACCAAACCGCCCCAAGTACGATTAACATCACCTGACCAAGGAATCATACCATAACGTTGAGCCCCTGAATATCCGGCTCTCATAAGTATAAAAGGCCGCTGATTCGGAAAATCATCTTCATAACCTTCATGTATTATTTTTGCCCATTGATTTCCAAAAATATTATGAACTTCATTTGCGTGTTTACCTCCATAATGCATTAATGCCTCTGGATGAACTTCTGGTTCACCAAGATCTCCCCACCATCCAGAAACACCCATCTCTGTAAGTTCTTTATATATTTCCCAAAACCAATCTTGTCCCTTGGGAGAAAAGACATCTATTAGTCCGGTATTTCCAAAAAAGAAATCATAGGTAAAAGGATCTCCTTCAATCGTTGTTCCTAGAACTTCATTTTCTACTGCTTCTTCCCAACGATCAGAAGTGGTTAAAACAAAAGGCTCCGTGATCAACACGGTTTTGACATCTAGATTATTTAATTCTCTAATCATAGCCTTGGGGTCTGGAAAAGAGTCTCTGTCGAAGGCTAGGTTACCCATATGCCCTTGAACATCCTTTCCAAACCAGTATAAATCAAGAATGATTGCATCTACAGGAATTCCTTCTTCCCTGAACTTCTCAATAGTCTCTATGGTTTCCTTTTGAGAATGGTAACCGAATCTAGAGGAAAAATTTCCTAAGGCCCATCTAGGAATCATGGGTTGCTTACCCGAGAAATCGGTATAAGCATCAATTAAGTCATACCAATCCTCTGCAGCAAATACTTGATAGCGCATCGCACCATATTCTGCCTCAAAGCTTACCTGATTATTAGCCTTAGAATCTAGATCTATATGAGCTACTGAAGGATTGTCAAAATGAATACTATATAATTTAGAAGACATAACAATCGGCATCGTGAAATTCATCAACTCCGAATGCGTCTCATAGCCGTAATGTGCTCGATTATAATTGTACAGTTTATGACCGCGACGGTTCATCCCTAACACGCGCTCTCCAGTACCGTATAGTGCTTCATCTTGAGAAATATTGAAATCGATTTGCAAGGCATTATCATCAATAAACTCATGATTTCTTTCTGTTATTAGCGGCATACCGGCAAAACTAAATGCAATACTTCCATTTGCCTTGTTTAGAACAGCTTCTAGTTTTCCATTTCTAATGACCAATTCTGTATCACTCTGGACAACACTTAGAGGAGTAAACGGAATAACTCTTGCATGAGAGGGTTCTTGTTCAACACCGGGCTTCTCATAACTAACCTCAATACCATGAGCACCAATTCCACTAAAACTTATTCCATTGTAGGTGTAAGTTTCATTTTGAGCAACCAAGCTTTGCCCCAAAAACAAAAATCCTATTAAAAGAAAAATTCTATTCATCATTTAAAATAAATTTTAAAGGTTCATCAAGTCTTAAATTCCATGAATTCTCTGAGTGATCATGCCCCTCAAACCCTTTGTTAATTGCCTTAATCTTCATTTCTTTAATAATCGTGTCAACCATGGGCTGATATATTAAATATTCAGCATCCAAGGTTTCTGTACCAAAGTCAAAGTAAATTTTATGTTTTCCATCGACAGGAAAATTAGCTTTGAAATAAGTCAAAAAACTTTCTGGAACTGGATTAGCCTCCTTGAGGTTATGCACTCCTATCCAGTGTGTTGACAAACATGCTGCTGCAGAAAATACTTCAGGATACTCACAAATAGCATACATTGAAATTAACCCTCCCATGGAGGAGCCCGCAATAAAAGTATGTTCCATATCACTTTTTACCGCATACTTGTGATCGATAAAAGGCTTGAGTTCTTCTACGAGAAATTTCAAGTAATCATCTGCATAATGTGGGCCATCGATAAATTGTTTATAGTCTGTTTGATTGTTAATTTGATTTAAACCCTGCTGACCAGCTTTTATAGGAAAGTATTCGTTCCAGCGAATATCAGCATGATTCCAAACAGCTACGACAATTGTAGGTGGAACTTCATTATTTGATAATAATTCACCGAGATGTTCATCGACCTCCCACTCCTGTTTATTCCAAGTGGTTTTTGCATCAAATAACATTTGTCCATCGTGCATATACAAAACTTGATAGGATTCTGATGGATGGTAATTTTGTGGTAGCCAAACGTCGACGTTTCGCGCTCTGACATATTTCGAAGGGAAATCAACATAAGAGTCAATCGTTCCCGAACTCAATTCACCCAAATAGGTCAAGGGTTCAGAATAGTGACTTTTCTCTTGGCAAGAAACCAAAATAAAGAGAATCACCATCAATAAAGAGTAGGCTCTATTCATAATTAATAAATTTTAAGTTTGGCTGCTAAGAGATAATTATCTGCCATCTCAAGATAAGAGATGGCAGTGATAATTTTAAATAGTAATAGAAGTATTTCCTCCTAAATGATATTCCTGATCACCTATCCAAATATTGATTTCGGCATCAGTTAAGTTCTTATAAATACAATGATTTTGAGATTTTTCAACTTTTATTGTCGCACCTCTATAGTTCAATTTAAAGCTGTACGATTCCCATTGCTCTGGAATCTGAGGATTAAAGCTCAATTTATCGTGGAAATTCCTCATTCCTCCGAAACCTTGAACAATGGACAACCAAGTTCCTGCCATAGAGGTAATGTGCAATCCTTCATGAACTTCATGATTATAATCATCCAAATCCAATCTAGAGGTTCTTAGGTATTGTTCGTAGGCCTTTGGCATTCTATCGATAGATGCTGCCAAAATTGAATGTACACAAGGAGATAACGATGATTCATGCACCGTGATAGGTTCATAAAAATCAAAATGTTTCTCTATTTCTTCTTTTGTAAATCTATCCTCGAAGAAATAAAGCCCTTGAAGGGTGTCCGCTTGTTTGATATAACAAGATCTCAAAATCCTATCCCAAGACCAATGTTGATTTATTGGGCGCTCAGAAGTTGGCAATTCATCGACAGGAATCAACTCTTTATCTAAAAAGCCATCTTGCTGTAGATAAACTCCATGTTCCTCACTAAAAGGAAAGTACATATTGGCAGCAACATGTAACCATTCTGCAACTTCCTTGTCCGAGAGGTTTAACTTTTTCACAATTCGATCAAAATCTGAACTGTAATCAGTTTTTAATTTTCTTAAGGTCTCAGCGGTGTATTCCATACACCACTTCGCTAAATAGTTTGTGTAAAAGTTGTTGTTAATGTTATTTTCATATTCGTTAGGGCCTGTAACTCCAAGGATTACATATTGACCCTTTGCTTGGGAATAGTTTGATCGCTGTTTCCAAAAACGAGAAATTGCAACCATAACTTCCATCCCATATTCAGGAATATAACTGAAATCCCCTGTATAATTTACATAGTTGTAAATTGCATAAATCATGGCTCCATTTCTATGTATCTCCTCGAAGGTAATTTCCCATTCATTATGGCATTCCTCCCCATTCATCGTTACCATTGGATACAAGGCGGCTCCATTAGTAAAACCTAATTTCTTCGCATTTTCTATCGCGGGGTCTAATTGCTTATAACGATAAACTAAAAGATTTCTTGCTACTTCTTTATCCTTAGTACTCATATAAAATGGAATACAATAGGCCTCAGTATCCCAATAAGTGGATCCACCATATTTTTCTCCAGTGAATCCTTTCGGTCCGATATTCAATCTGTGATCTTCACCGGAATAAGTTTGATTCAATTGAAAAATATTAAATCTAATCGCTTGTTGAGCTTTTACATCTCCTTCAATTGTAATGTCAGCGGTTTCCCAAACTTTAGCCCAAGCCTTAATTTGATCATGCTTTAATTGAGCGTATCCAATTTGGCTGGCTTTATCCAAGACATTTTTAGATACAGAAGTAAGTTCACCTGAATTGTGGTTCATGGACTGAACATAACCTCCAAATTTTAAAATATTTAAACGATCTCCTTGAGCAACTTCAATGGAATAAGCAAGTCCTACACGCTTTTCAGAAACCTGTTGGGCTCCCTCTAAATCCTGAATCTTAGATCCATTTTTTTCAAAACTAACTTCAAAACCTGTACAAACCTCGAAACCAGTTTTTAATGTTGTAGATAGAATAGAAGCACCATGCTCATAAAACTTAGATGTACCTACAGACCAAAACAGTTCATCGTAATTTGTGTCTTCGTTTGAAATGCCGGCATCCACATAAGGAATCGCTTCAATACTTCCAGAAAAATTTAAGGCCTCAATTTCATAATTGATCGCTCCAACCTCATTCAAAGTAAGAGAAAGGAAACGTTCAGCAATCACTTTAATCTCATCACCACTTGGCAATTTTGCAGTAAAATGACGCTTAAGCCACCCCTCCTTCATATTTAGCTCTCTACCAAAGTCAGATAGTTCACAAGTGTTCAAATCTAATACTGTGCCATTGATTACAATATCAATACCTATCCAATTCGGGGCATTTAATACTTTAGCAAAATATTCAGGATATCCATTTTTCCACCATCCCACTCGGGTTTTGTCTGGATAATAAATTCCTCCAATATAACTTCCTTGAAAAGTATCACCACTGTAAAACTCTTCAAAATTAGCGCGTTGCCCCATGGCACCGTTTCCGATACTAAAAATACTTTCCGACGCTGTTACGTGATCAGCAGTGAATCCTTCTTCAATAATGGACCAAGCTGATGGTTTTATATAATTTAAATTCATTTTACTTCTTCGTTATTTCTTCAAAAAAAACTGGTGTTAACTCCGATGTAGAGCTCAAGACATAATCCGCATGAGATAGATGTTCTTTCTCTCCTATACCGATACTCATCATTCCTGCAGTGTTTGCAGCTTCAACTCCAGCAATTGCGTCTTCAATAACAACGCAATGCTCAGGAGCAACTTTTATTTTATCTGCAGCAATTAAAAAAACTTCCGGATCTGGTTTAGCCTTGCTCACATCGTTTCCATCAACAATTGCGTCAAAGAGGTCTAATAAATCCAAAGATTTTAAGATTAATTTTGCGTTTTTAGAAGCTGACCCTAAAGAAAAAGGAATTTCCTTATCCCTCAGGTAAGCCAAAAACTCTGCCATGCCAGGCAGTATTTCTTCTTTACCCATTTCAGAAATCAAACTTAGGTAGTGATCATTTTTCTCAACGAGAAATTTCTCCTTATCCGATTCCGTAATATTTTTATCTGCAAGCTTTAAAATTAATTCTAAAGACTTGACACGACTCACTCCTTTTAATTGTTCGTTGTGCTGCTCTGTAAAATCAAATCCTAATTTTCTAGCAGTTTCCCTCCATGCTATAAAATGATATTTTGCCGTATCGACAATAACACCATCCAAATCAAAAATTACCCCTAACTTATTCATTTTATTGTTTATTTGTCTTAATAAATTGTACCGATATTGCCCCTAACATCATCACAACACCAGCAAAGATTATAATGGACATTCCGTCTCCTTTAAACCATCCTTCGAGAATAAGTCCTCCGAAAACTCCACTGAAAATTTGTGGAACTACAACGGTTAAATTAAATATTCCCATATACACTCCCATCTTTTTTGCAGGAATGCTTTCAGATAAAATTGCATAGGGCATCGCCAAAATACTTGCCCAAGCAATCCCAATCCCAATCATTGAGAATAGTAACATGTATTGATCTGAGAAAAAGTTCATAGAAACAAAACCTAAACCTCCTAAAAATAGAGAAGCTGCATAAACAATTTTACGACTGGTCATCTTAATTAATTTAGGCATCATTATGGAGAAAATCGCAGCTACAAAAGAATATACAGCAAAACAAATTCCAACCCAATTCCCTGCTTCATTATAAGCATCAATAATTGACTGATCAGAAGATTCAGCTGGATTAAAGTTTATTGGAACGCCAAAATAATGTTGAGAAATTGCAGTTGTTGAATAAACCCATAATACGAATAAAGAGAACCATGATAATAATTGAGTCAACGAAAGCTGCTTCATGGTAAAGGGCATGTTTTTCAATAAATGCCAAAAATTAGTCTTTTCGTCCTCAGCTGCTTCTACAGCTTCACTTTCATTAAAGGCTTTGAATTCTTCCGGCGGATATTCTTTTGTTTTAAATACCGTAACCAGAACACTTAACAAGAGTAAAGCTCCCCCTAAATAAAACGACCAGATAACGGATGGAGCAACTTCACCTGAAGAGGCTTCATTCGAAACACCAAAAATCGTAAGTAAAAAAGGTAAGGCTGATCCTATTACTGCACCGGTATTAATTAAAAAACTTTGAATGGAATAACCTATATTTCTTTGATCTTCAGGAGTCATGTCTGCTACAAGAGCTCTAAAGGGCTGGAAGGTCACATTAAAAGAACCATCCATCAATGCCAACATGATCACTCCAAAAGCCAAAGCTCCTGCTCCACCTGCTTTCACTATAAAAGGCGCATTGGGCATCAAGAACATGGCACACATCGAAACAACTGCACCGATTAAAATATAAGGCATCCTCCTACCAAGTCTTGTCCAAGTTTTGTCACTTGCTGCTCCGACGATTGGTTGAACAACTAAGCCCATAATGGGTGCAACTAACCAGAAATAAGAAAGTGAATGAGGATCTGCACCCAAACTTGTCAAAATTCTACTTGCGTTAGCGTTTTGTAAAGCAAAACCAAACTGCACACCTAAAAAACCAAAGCTCAGATTCCAAATCTGCCAAAAGCTTAACTGTTTTTTCTTCATTATTTGAAATAATTAAGATCAACACAATTCGAAATTATTCGAATTATCTCAGATTAATAAATAAATGTAATACGCGGAAAACAGAACTGTTTAGAGCGTATAAAAGTGTGAAGTGTAACGATTTAATTAACAGATTAAAAAATAATCTGTGTCAAAGATAATACTTTTTTTCATTTTACTGAGTGGATTCCCTAAAAACAATATCAGCCTGAATTAACTTTTGCTCAGCAGACATATTATCCCCTCTAGTTTCAATTCTATTCAACAACATCGCCCCACTCTCTTTACCCATTAGGAACCCATTTTGAACAACCGAGCTAAGTGAAGGGGTTGAATACTTAGATATAACACCATTGGTATAACCTATTAAGGAAATATCCTTTGGAACCTTCAATCCCTTTTTTAGAGCCAATTTCATTGCCACAACTGCATAAACTTCATTAACAGCGAACACCGCGTCAGGCAATATTTCAGATTCATAAACTTGTGCAATTTGCTCCTCAATTTCCTCCTGTTCATCAACCTCAACAATCAAACTAGGATTTTGCTGGTATTGCTTTAAGGCCTTAAGAAAGCCTTTTTTTCGGTCATTACCGATCTTTAAATGATCGGGTGTAGTAATCATCGCAATATGCTTCCTCCCCTCTTCTAATAAATGATGAGTAGCCAAGAACCCTCCTCCTACATCATCACCAACCACCTTGTCACAATGCAATGCCTTGTGCACACGGTCAAAAAGCACTAAAGGAACTTCGTCTTGGATTATCTGGTTAATATGCGCCAATTTACCAGAGCGCAAACTCTCCTTTGCGATGGACATCACCACTCCATCAACATTGGCATTCATCAACATTTCTAGATTGGCTTTTTCTTTTTCAAAAGACTCATTGGAAAGGCAAATCATCACCTTATAGCCGCGTTTATTCGCCTCTTCCTCAATACCAGAGATTACTTCAGAGAAAAAATGATGAATCAACTCCGGTACAACAACCCCTATAACTTGGCTTTTTTGATTTCTCAAATTTAAGGCAAAGGAATTGGGTTTGTAATTATACATTTTAGCGAATGCTTGAATTTTTTCACGAGTTTCTAAGCCTATATCTGGGCTATCTTTAAGGGCCTTTGATACAGTGCTTATCGAGACTCCAAACTCCTTAGCAATCGTCTTTAATGTAACTTTAAATTTCATACTCAATAATACCTCAATTTATTGAATTATCAAACCAAATAGCATTTTTAAAAATCTTTAGTCTATGCAACTCAAACGTTTGAAATATGGAAATACAACCAGGGATGACAAAAAACATCAATAATTCAAGTTTTGAGCTAAATTTAAATGCAAAAAAGCAATTTACATCTTGAAAAACTGACGATAAAAAATACAGAAGCCTATTTTCGTTAATATTTTACTAATAAAATGTAAAAACCCATTGATCAAAAGTCAATATTTCATAGAAAAAAGGTTCATAAAACACCATGAAATGTTAAAATAGTACAAAAAACTCAAACGTTTGAGTTAAAAAGTTGTTAACACTACAACGTTGTAGTAACGTTAAAATCCTTACGAAAACGATTGAAATGGAAGATTTTAAGTAAATTTAACATGTGAAGAATTAACGATTTTATTTACTAAACTTTTAAACTGAGTATTTATTTAACCAATTTCATGAAAAACTTACAACTTATATTTTTCGGAATGTTATTTCTGATCAGTAGTTCTATGTTTGCACAGCAAACTGCTACCGGATCGGTAACTGACAAAACAACAGGCGAACCATTGCCTGGTGTTGGAATTTTGATAAAAGGCACAACCAAGGGAGGAATTACCGACTTTGAGGGTGGTTTTGTCATTGATAATGTAGAGACGGGAAGTACATTAATCTTCTCTTATATGGGTTTCAAAACCCAAGAATTAGTTTTCGACGGCTCAAGCCTAGAAGTAGCTCTAGAGGAAGATGCTGCCATGCTAGATGAAGTTCTTGTTGTTGGATATGGTACAGCAAGAAAGAAAGACTTGACAGGTTCCGTTGAACTAATGACTGACAAAGACTTTAACGAAGGGCCTGCAGCTAACGCAGCACAATTAATCCAGGGTAAGGTTGCTGGAGTTCAAATTTCTACAGGAAATGGAGCGCCAGGTGCTGGACAACAAATTAGAATTCGTGGTACGGGATCTTTGAATGTATCATCTAATCCATTAATTGTTGTTGATGGGGTTCCATTATCTGACAACAACGTTGGAGGTTCTAGAAACGTCTTAAACACGATTAACCCAAATGATATTGCCAGCATGTCCATTCTTAAGGATGCATCTTCAACGGCTATCTATGGATCTCGTGCGGCCAATGGGGTGATTTTAATTACGACTAAAAAAGGTAAACTAGACCAAGAACTTAAAGTAAACTTTTCATCAATTTCAGGTGTTTCAGTAGTAAACAACTATGTAAACAGTATGACTGCTGATGAGTTCTCTTATGTAATTAACGAAATCGATAACGCTCGTGGTTCTGACTTCAGTTCTATGCTTGGTGGTGCTAATACAAACTGGCAAGAAGTTATTTATCAAAACGCGATGAATTTTGACAATAACTTAAGCATCTCAGGGAATTTAGGTTCAATTCCATTCCGTTTATCTGCTGGTTATACAGCAACTGAGGGAGTTTTAAAAACGGATCAATTCAATCGTACAACAGCTAAATTAAACTTAACTCCATCTTTATTAGATGATCGATTAAAGTTTGATATTAATGTGAATGGATCTTTTATTGACAACCAATTTGCAGACAATGGTGCCATTGGTTCTGCAGTAATCTATGATCCAACACAGCCAATATACGACGAGACTTCTCCTTATGGCGGATTCTCTTATTGGAGAAACGATCCTAGTGACCCGAACTCAACTCGAGCGAATTTAGCAGCAGTTAACCCGCTAGCGATGTTAGAATTGAAAGATGATTCATCTAAAGTAAATAGAATCATTTCAAATATCAAAGCGGATTATCAATTTGGTTTTTTACCTGAGTTAACTGCAACGGTAAATGCTGGTTATGATTATACTTCGGGTACAGGATCAATCTTTGTATCTAAAGACATGCCTGATGCAAGAGAGAATTGGGACGGTTTTGAATCAAATTACGAAAATTCAGCAACGAACCAATTATTAGATTTTTATCTGAATTATGTAGACAATGAAAGTGAAAACCATGATTTCGGGACAATGCTTGGATATTCTTACCAAAGTTTTGAAAATGAAAGCACAAGTACGGTAACAAAAGACCCGTCTAACAATCCTGATTTGATCGATGTTCCTTTTATCGACAAGGAGCGTTCAACTTTAGTTTCTTTCTTCGGTAGAGCAAATTACGGATACAAGGATAAGTATTTAGTAACAGCTACTGTTAGAGCGGATGCTTCATCTAAACTTAATCCAGATGACCGATGGGGAATTTTTCCATCTGTGGCACTTGCATGGAATCTTTCAAATGAAGACTTTTTAGTGGAATCAGAAGTGATCAATAATTTAAAAGTGAGATTTGGATATGGTGAAGTAGGTAATGTAAATGGACTTGGAAACTATGGGTTCTTAACTCGATATACTGGAAATCAATCTGGTGCATTTTATGGATTCGGAGACAATTATTACCCAACTTACAGACCGGAAGAAGTCAATCCTAATCTAAGATGGGAAGTTGGTAATACCTTAAACTTAGGTCTTGATTACTCATTATTTGATTCAAGAGTATTTGGTTCTATTGATGTTTATAATAAAAGAACTCAAGATCTTATTGCTACATCTATCGTAGATCCATTTACGAACTTTGCCAATACAATTTCAGATAATATTGGTGACATGGAAAATAAAGGGGTTGAAGTTGCATTAAATGTGATCCCAGTTAGAACAGACAGTTTTGAATGGACAATTAATGCAAACTTATCGTATAACGAAAATACATTGACAAAACTTCCAAACCCTCAACCAACAGGAGGAATCTCGGGAGGTACTGGTAATAATGTTCAACGTCATGAGGTAGGTCAAACACCATTTGCTTTCTATGTTTATGAACAAGTTTATGACGAAAGTCAAAATCCTGTAGAAGGAGTTTTTGTTGACCGAAATAAAGATGGAGTTATTACTGAAGAAGACAAGTATTTCTACAAAGATCCCTATGCTGATATGGTAATCGGTCTTAACACGAATATGACTTTAGGTAATTTTGATTTTGCTTTCGCGAGTCGTTTGAGCCTTGGAAACTATGTTTATAACAATGTAGCGTCTGATAAAGGTTTTGCGGACAGAGCGGTTTCTACAGCGAACACATTAAATAACTTGAACCAAAACTTCTTTGAAACTCAATTCTTGATTAATGACACAAAAACATTATTAAGTGATTATTATGTTCAAGACGCTTCTTTCTATAGAATCGATAACATCACTTTAGGTTACAATCTGCCAGCAGATTTAATCGAAGGAGTTGGAATGAGAATCTATGGTTCTGCAAACAACGTGTTGCTTGTGTCTGAGTACGAAGGGCTTGACCCAGAGATTCCAGGTGGAATTGACAACAATTTCTATCCTAGACCTCAGATTTATAGTGTAGGTTTAAACATTAACTTTTAATTGAACAGACATGAATTTAACTAAATATATAAAAACAGGAACATTAGCGATTTTTAGCGCTTTAACCATAAGTTCTTGTATCGGGGATTTAGATCAAACCCCAATTGATCCAGACAGTTTTACAGAATTAGATGTATTTGCTGATGTGGAAACTGCAAAGGGAGCGTTAGCGAAATTGTATAATTCGATTGCAATTACAGGACAAGATGGTCCTGCTGGAGATCCAGATTTATCAGTAAATGATGAAGGAGCTTCTCAGTATACTCGTTTAATGTTTGGACACCAAACTCTTTCTACAGATGAAGCTGTAAATGGATGGGGAGATGGAAACTTATCTGAATTCCACGCAATGAACTGGTCAACAGAAAATGGTTTCGTCTTAGATTATTACAATCGTTTAGGTCAATCAGTTTCTTTTGCGAATTCTTTTATTGCAAATTGTGCAAACCTTGAGGATACTGATGAAGTTAGAACAATGGTTGCAGAGGCCAGATTTTTAAGAGCTTACCATTATTACAACTTAATGGATACTTTTGGTAACGTTCCAATCGTAACAGAAATTAAAACGGAACTTCCTCAACAAAACACGAGAGAAGAAGTCTTTAATTTCATTGAAGCTGAGCTTATGGAAATCATCGACGTTTTACCTGGAGCTAAAGGAAACGAATATGGTCGTGTAGATAAAGTAGCTGCTCAAGCTTTATTATCTAGAATGTATTTAAATGCAGAGTCATTTATTGGAATTGATCACTATAATGAGTGTATTACTTACTCTATGGAGGTTATCAACTCAGGATACAGCTTACATTCATCTTACCAAGATTTATTCTTATCAGACAATGATATGAATGGGGCCCAAAATGAAAACATCTTTGTAATTCGTTATGACGGTTTACAAACGCAAACTTATGGAGGGACTACCTTCTTTATTCACGCTAATTTTGGTGGATCTTCTATGAACACGGAAGATTATGGTTCAAACGGTGGATGGGCTGGAAACAGAACAACAAAGGCCTTGGTTGAAAAGTTTGAGGCTTCAAGTTTCAATGGTTCTGGTGAACCAACTGCTTGGTCAGATTCTAGAGCTATGTTTTACTCAGATGGTCAGAGTTATGAAATCAATGATATCAAATTATTTGCTGATGGTTATGCAGTAACTAAGTACAGAAATATTGATTCAGATGGAAACTATACTGCGTCGGATCCAACTAAAGAAATGTCTGATATCGACCAACCATTGATTCGAATGGGAGAAATCTATTTGAACTATGCTGAAGCTGTCGTTAGAGGTGGTGGAGGTTCTGAATCTGAAGCTGTATCTTATATCAATGAATTAAGAGCTAGAGCTTATAGTGGAACAAGTGGAGCTATTTCTACCGTAGATTTAAACCTAAACTTCATTCTTGACGAACGCGCACGTGAGTTATACCATGAAGGTATGAGAAGAACGGATTTAATTCGTCATGACAAATTCACCCAAGGAACCTATTTATGGCCTTTCAAGGGAGATGTTATGGAAGGAGTATCAGTAGAATCTTATAGAGAACTATATCCTCTTCCTGCAAATGTACTTTTAGTAAATGATCAAATGACCCAAAACGAAGGGTACTAAAAAAACGAAACAATGAAAAATATATATATTTTATTTATTGCCCTTTTAGGGAGCTTGTCAATGACAAGTTGTTTTGAAGAAGAATTCGATTCACCGGTTATGAACACCAGTCCAGAATTTGATATGACAGCTTCTTCGAATGATGTCGTGTTGATGAAGGACAATGTTGGTATGACCGCTTTGGAGTTGACTTGGAATGCTCCAGACTATGGTGTCCAAAGCGCTAACCCAGCGTATCAAATTAAATTCAATGGTGTAACAGTTAGCGAGGTTGTTGGAGAAACTGAATTAGTTTTAGAGACTGAAGAATTAAATGCTTTCCTTTTAGAAAATGAGTTCGAACCAGATGTTGCACAAACAGCAACTGTTCAAATTTCAGCAAAATTGGGAACGAGTTTTTATACAGATTCTTCTACTCAAGAGATCCAATTTACAGCCTATGCTGATCAATTAGACTTGACCACTACATGGGGACTTGTTGGTTCTGCAACTGAAAATGGATGGGATGGCCCAGACATGCCTTTGACTTACGATCCAACAACAGATACATGGAAAGCTTATGTAGACCTTGGCGACGGAGAAATAAAATTGCGTAAGAACAATGATTGGGGACTTAACTATGGAGATACTTCTGTTGACGGTTACTTGGACGAAGGTGGAGATAATATAGCTGTAACTGCTGGAACATATTATATCCAAGTTAATTTTAAAACTTTCGAATTCCTTATTGAAAAAGTTGGAACTTGGGGATTAGTAGGGTCGGCGACAGCCAATGGCTGGGATGGTCCAGATCAAAGATTCATGAAAGACTTTTCAAAGAATAATGCTTGGTATCTAAATGATGTAACTCTTGTCGACGGAGAAATTAAAGTTCGCCGAAATAACGATTGGGGATTAAACTATGGAGATACTGGTAGTGATGGAATCTTAGATGAAGGTGGTGACAATATTGTTGTAACTGCTGGAACATATGATTTCTACATAGACTTTGAGGGTCCAGATGGAATTACCTTTACAATAACTAAAAAATAAAGTTTAGGACTGCTAGCTCTTCGGAGCTAGCAGTTTTTTTTATATTATGAATAAATTCTTTCTCTTACTCCTATTACTCATTAGTCCTGCTTTATTTGGACAGTTATCTACTGACCCAGAATTAGCCAATACTTCAGAGTCTTTTTCATTAATATTTGACGCAACAGATACTCCGTTTCAGGATTATCAAGGAGACTTATACGCTCACACTGGTGTTACATTAAATGAAACTGATAATTGGCAATATGTTATAGAATCTTGGGGTAACAATACTACACAACCGAAATTTAATAAAATTGATGAAAATTTGTATTCAATAAGTATTGATCCAAATATTTATGAATTTTACGATGTCCCTTCAACTGAAAACATCACCGGCATTGATATTGTTGTCAGAAGCGCTGATGCTTCAACCCAAACAACAGATTTACACATTAACGTTTATCAAGAAGGTTTTGTTATTAACCTTCAGAGTCCGACAGAAGGTGCAAGCTATATTGTAAATCAAGAATTTACAATAAGAGGAATTTCAAATAAAATATCAGATTTAAGTCTGTACATTAATGATGTTTTGGCAAAACAGCTTCAAGGTGAGGAAATTGAACTGAGCACGAGTTTATCTTCAACAGGATTTAACAATATTCGATTACAAGGAATTGATGGTGATGAGACCTTAAATCAAGAAATCCAAATTCACATAAGTCCTGAGACAGTAATATCTCCACTTCCCTCGGGAATGAAAGATGGAATTAATATCAATGGCAACGCAGTTACTTTTGTAATTGCTGCACCTGAAAAAACAACTGTATATCTTTTTGGTGATTTTAATAACTGGAGCTACGACGCTGCTTATTTAATGAAAAGGGACGGAGATCGTTTTTGGATTACGCTAAATGACTTAGATCCGGACACAGAATACGCCTATCAATACAATATAGATGGAAACATTCAAATTGCCGACCCGCATGCTTATAAAGTATTAGACCCCGATAATGATAAATATATCCCGGATACCACCTACCCTAACTTAAAAGCCTATCCTGAAAATGCAAAAGGTATTGTTTCTGTTTTTCAAATTAACAAACCCTCTTTTAACTGGGAGGATTCCCAATTTATTCGACCTAATCTAGAAAATGGTATTATTTATGAATTGTTAATCAGAGACTTTACAGAGGAAGGAACCTACCAAGCTGTGATAGACAAACTCGATTACCTAGAAAATTTGGGAGTTACTGCAATTGAACTATTGCCTGTTAATGAATTTGAAGGAAATGTCTCATGGGGATATAACCCCTCTTTTTTCAAGGCTCTTGACAAGGCCTATGGAACTGAAAATGACTTTAAAGAATTAGTAAATCAAGCACATCAGCGTGGGATAAGTATAATCTTGGATGTGGTATTAAACCATTCATTTGGACAATCACCTTTACTTGCCATGTATTGGGACGATGCTGCTAATCGACCAGCAGCAAATAACCCTTGGTATAATGCAGAATCAAACTTTGAAAATACTGCTCTTCAATGGGGACAGGATTTCGATCATGAGTCTGAATATACTACAGCGTTTTTCAAAGATGTACTCTCCTATTGGATTGAAGAATTTCATATTGATGGATATCGATTTGACTTCACAAAAGGACTCTCAAATACCTATCACTCGCTTGCTGAAGATGAATGGGGATCGAATTATGACGCTGCTCGAATTTCTATTTTAAAGGATTATGCAGACTACCTCTGGAATTCTCATGGGAATGACTTGGGTATTATTTTTGAACATTTAGCGGACAACAGTGAAGAGACAGAATTAGCCGATTATGGGATCTATATGTGGGCCAATGCGAATCACAACTGGAACCAAAATACTATGGGCTATAACGAGGATGCTTCCGTTACATGGACCGACTACAAATCAAAAGGCTGGAATGCACCAAACGCGGTTAATTATATGGAAAGTCATGATGAAGAACGGTTGATGTACAAGACGCTTCAGTTTGGAAATGCAGATGGATCTTATGATGTTCGAGAATTATCGAATGCTACACAAAGGCACGAAGCCGCTCATTTAGTTGCCCAAGCACTCAGAGGCCCCAAAATGATTTGGCAATTTGGAGAACTCGGTTATGATATCAGTATTGATGAAGGGGGACGAACTTCACCAAAACCTATCTTATGGGAATATGAAGAAGACCCACACAGAAAACATCTATATAACACTATTGCTACGATCAACAAGTTCAAAACCACCTATGCGGACTTTAACTCAGATAATTACGAGTTTAGTGAAACAGGACTACAAAAAACATTAATCATTCAAGGCCAAGAATTTAATATCGTCATATTAGCTAATTTTGGAATGGGAACCGCGACAACTCAAGTTGATTTTCCGGGTTCAGGTACCTATTATGATTATTTTGAAGGAAAACACCTTCAAGGAGGAAATCAATCAATCTCATTGAAGCCAGGGGGATATAAACTCTATACAACTCAGGTACTTGAAGATCCATTGACCGATGGAAGCGGAGATACGGATGGAGATGGTGTTTCCGATGATTTAGATCAGTGTCCCAATACTTTAGTTGGAACCCCTGTAGATGACAACGGATGTCCTATTGTTGTTTTAGATCCTGATAATTTCACAATTGAAACCTACGGATTAACTTGTCCGAATGAAGATAATGGGCAATTATTAATCACAACAAAAACGCTGAACAACTACGTCGCCAATATTAATGGAACAACCTATGAATTTGAGTCGGATTTGGAATTGTTGAATTTAACTCCTGGAGACTACACAATTACCTTCACTCTAGATGGTGATGAAAATTTTGAGGCAATATTTACCGCAAATATTCCAGATGCTGAAGAAATCTCACTAGACTCGAGTACCGAGGTATTTGGAGACTACACGTTGAGTAGCATTAACATGCAATCAGGTACAGCACCTTTTGACATTTATATCAATGGTAGATTTGCATTTGACACCTACCAAGAACAGATTCAAGTCAAAGCTTCTCATGGAGATAAAATAACCATAGAGTCCGCAAAACCGTGTGAAGGTGAACTGGAAATATTTATGCCTATAAATCCAGTTTCTATCTATCCGAATCCGGTAATTAATTTCACAAAAATCGGGCTTTATCATCCAGATATAGAAGAAGTCAGAGCAGTAATATTCAATCAATTGGGACAACGAATAAACAGTTTTATCTTAACCCAAGAACAGCCTATGGATGTCGATTTCTCTTCATTAGCGCCAGGTGTGTATTATGTTCGATTCGATGATAAACGATTAAAAACTCAACGATTTATAAAGAAATAAATGAAAAATTTAATATCTATTATTTTAGTTATATTGGTTACGAGCTGTTCCGATTCGGGAGGAGACCCCATTGATTCAAACGCTCCACCTTCCACCCCTGTAGCAGTAAGTCCTTCTAACAATTCAATATGTCAACCTGAGGATTTAGAATTTGAGTGGATGGCATCATCTGATGCCGATGGTGATGAACTCGTATATGAAATTGAACTTTCTGAAGATCCTGATTTTAATAGTATTTATAAAAGTGGAAAAACAACTTCAACCACCAAAGTTTTTAGCGTTCAAAAGGGAACTCATTATTTTTGGAGAGTTAAGGCAGAAGATGACAATGGTACCTCAAGTGACTTTAGCGATACCTTCCAATTTATTAGTGAGGCTGAAGCCGAAACTAACTATATCCCATTTAGCCCTGAATTAGTGGCCCCAAATGAAGGTGCTGAACTTGATGGAACTAGTGTGTCTTTGGAATGGATCTGTTCAGATGCGGATAATGACACCCTTAGTTATGACATCTATTTTGGAACAACTCAGAATCCTGAAAAAACAGATTCAGATTGGTCTTCAACAAGCATAACCCATTCTAATCTTAGCGCTGATATGACCTATTATTGGTATGTAGTAGCAAAAGATGGAAGTGGAAGTTCAAGTACTTCGAAACTTTGGACCTTTACTTTAAAGTAATCGATATATTTAGTACTTTCGAAGACTCAAATTAAAGCAGATTATGTTGTTTGGTAAAAGGAAAGTTGCAATTCAAGAAATATTTACGGAAGGATTTATTGACATCCACTCCCATTTATTGCCTGGGATTGATGACGGTTCAAAAAACATGGAAAATTCCATTGAGTTGATTGAAAAATTATCAAAACATGGAATTAAGCGTTTTATAACTACCCCACACACCATGGCAGAAGTTTATCCAAATAACCCTGAGATAATTTTAGGAAAAAGAGATGAACTAAGAGAAGAATTAAAGCAAAAGGGAATCGAAGTAGAACTTCATGCAGCTTCTGAGTATTTATTAGATCATGATTTTTTAAATAAACTAGAGAAAGGTGAAGTACTTTCATTTGGTAAAGAAAATTATGTATTGGTTGAGATGTCCTTTTTTAATGCTCCAAACAATTTAAGGGAGCTCTTATTTCAAATCCAGCTGAAAGGCTACAAACCTATTTTAGCCCACCCAGAGCGCTACAACTTTTATCAAGGGGATATGAAAGAGTTTCAAAAATTAAAAGATCTCGGATGTGCTTTTCAGTTAAATCTTTTATCCTTGACCCCGCATTACGGTAAACACGTACAAAAAACCTCTTACAAGTTACTAAATGCAGGAATGTACAACTTTGTAGGTACTGATACCCACCATACAGGACACACCGCTCTGCTGGGAAGTATCGCCAATAAAAAGAACAAAAAGCTCCTTCAGGAATTAATCGAGAACAACAAGAAAATCTTGGACTAAAGTCTAATTTGTCTTCGAATAACTAAATCTTGTCCATCAAGGTGTTTTCCCTTTTCAGATAATAAATCGGCCACAAAAGTACCAACTTGATCTGGTTGCATAATGGTAGTAGGATCTTCATCAGGTGCTTGCCGCTTTCTAAGCTCTGTTGCACATCTACCCGGAGAAACGCAATAAACTTTGATGAAATCAGGCTCAAACTCTTCAGAACATGAAAGGGAAAAATTTAACAACGCTGCCTTGGACGCTGCATATGCTGTCCACCCCGGTCTGGGCGAACTCGCGCTAGTTGATGCAATATTAACAATACGTCCATGGGCCTTCTTTAAATAGGCGTGACACAATTGAGTCAAATTAAAAATAGCATGGATGTTTACCTCAAAAGTTGTTTTCCACATTTCCAATGGAGTGTTTTCAACCTTAAAGGGTTCTATAAAACCGGCACTATTAATCAAGCCGTCTAATCGATTATATTGCTTTAGAAAAGCTAAAACAGACCGATCAATATTAGCATAATCTGTAACATCAATATCAAAAAGCACGACCTGATGATTCAATTCTAACTCTTTACCCAATGCAATGAGTTTTTCTTTTTGAATATCAATCAATCCAAATACGCTATTCGGATTTTGCTCTGCAATCTTAATCACGCAAGCCTTCCCTATTCCATCGGCAGCACCTGTTATAATAAATACCTTAGTCATTCTCAAAAAATTCCGTGTACCAGTTCACAAATCGTTCTATTCCTGTTTTGACAGGAGTATTCGGACGATAATCATAATCGCGTTCCAAGTCCTTGACATCTGCAAATGTTTTGGCCACATCACCAGGCTGAATTGGCAGTAAATCCTTAGTCGCTTCTTTTCCTAATTGATTTTCTATTTCAGCGATGAAATCCATCAATTTTACGGAATTTGAATTCCCTATATTATACACCTTATAAAGGTCTCTTCCCTTAGTCGGCTTTTCTATTATTCTTTTAACTCCTTCGACAATATCTGCTACATAAGTGAAATCTCGTTCCATCTCACCATAATTAAAAACCTTTATCGGTGCTCCATTAGCAATAGCCTCCGTAAATAGGAACAAAGCCATATCAGGCCTTCCCCATGGTCCATAAACGGTAAAGAATCGAAGCCCTGTTGTCGGTAAATTAAATAAGTGACTATAGGTGTGAGCCATCAATTCATTGGACTTTTTTGTAGCAGCATATAAACTTATCGGATGATCAACTCTATCTTCTGTTGAAAATGGAATCTTATCATTGCTTCCATAAACACTTGATGAACTCGCATACACTAAATGTTTAATATCATAATGTCTGGAGCATTCCAAAATATTTACAAATCCAACCAAGTTAGATTGCACATAAGTATCCGGATGTTCCAAGGAATATCTCACCCCAGCTTGAGCAGCTAAATTACAAACCACATCGAAATCTTGGTCTTTAAACAAATCTTCTAAGCCGGTCTTATCCTCAAGACCCATTCGAATAAAGTGAAATCCTTCATTCCCTGGACAAAGACTATTCCATTTCTCAGCAGCATCCCTTTGAACTCCCAATTGTTCCAATCGAGCGTATTTCAAATTCACATCATAATAATCGTTGATATTATCCAACCCGATTACTTCATGTCCATCGGCTAATAACACTCCTGATAAGTGAAATCCTATAAATCCTGCTGCTCCTGTTACCAGTACTTTCATCCTTTTATTTTCCTATTTGATGATATTCAAAGCCTCTTTGTTCTAAGTTAAAGGCATTGTATTGATTTCTTCCATCGAAGATCACGGCTTCTTTCAATTGTGACTTTAATTCTTCAAAGTCTGGTGAACGGAACTCTTTCCACTCCGTTAGCAAAATCATCGCGTCTGCTCCCTGTAAGGTCTCGTACTTGCTCTTGTGATATGTCAGGTGCTCTACGCCTTTTAAATACATCACCTGAGCCTCATGCATGGCCTTAGGATCATAAGCTTGAACCTGTGCTCCGCGTTTTACCAGTTCCTTAACTACATAGATTGCCGGTGCCTCTCTCATATCATCTGTCTCTGGTTTAAATGCCAAGCCCCATAATGCAAAGGTCTTTCCCGTTAAATCTTCTCCGTATTTTGATACTATCTTTTGTGCTATAACAAACTTCTGTGCATCGTTCACATCCTCTACCGAGCGTATCAACTTTGCATCGTAATTATGCTCTTCTGCTATTTTCTTTAAAGCCTTTACATCCTTTGGAAAACATGATCCTCCATAACCCGCTCCTGGATAAATAAAACTATATCCAATCCTGGCATCAGATCCGATTCCAACTCTTACCATATTGACATCTGCTCCAACACGCTCACAAATATTTGCTACTTCATTCATAAATGAAATCTTTGTAGCAAGCATGGCATTGGCAGCATACTTGGTCATCTCTGCTGATCGGATGTCCATTTCAATCAAACGATCGTGATTGTGAATAAATGGCGCATATAAGCGACGCATTAACTCGAAGCCTTGTTCACTATCCGCTCCTACCACCACACGATCAGGTTTCATAAAGTCAGCTACAGCTGCTCCTTCTTTCAAAAACTCTGGGTTAGAAACCACTGAGAATTCGATAGAAACCCCTCTTTTATCCAATTCCTCTTGGATTGCGGCTTTGACCTTATCACCTGTTCCAATAGGTACTGTAGACTTATCTACAACCACTAAAGGATTATTCATATGTTGTCCCAATTCGCGAGCAACACCCAAAACATATTGAAGATCTGCTGAACCGTCCTCTCCCATGGGAGTACCCACAGCTATAAAGGTCACTTTTGCCTCAGATAAATGATCTTTCAAGCTTGTCGAAAATTGCAATCGCCCTTGTTCAACATTACGCTTAACCATTGGCTCTAGACCCGGTTCATAGATCGGAATGATTCCCTCTTTTAAATCTTCTACTTTCTTTTTATCAATATCTATACACGTAACTGTGTTTCCCATTTCTGAAAAACAAGTTCCCGTTACTAATCCAACGTAACCCGTTCCTATTACTGTTATTTTCATTTTGTAAATGGGTGTTTTGATAAGGGAAGGTCCACCATGGGATGTACTTCTCCTACTCGGCTTATTTCTTTATTTCTAATTTCGTGCACTAATTCTACTGACGGTCTCGCGTCTTCTAGGCCAAAACCATTGTCATCTATAATTTCCTGATAACTCAGGGTATGTAAATCAAAAAAACCACCGCTAAATTCAATCTCATTTCCGTCTACGGTAATTGAACGATATGTTCGTTGCTCTTTTTCTTTTATTGCATCTGGAAGAACCTCTTCATTGATAGAAAGAAACCATCTCACCTTAGCGCGTTCCAATTCCATATATCCCGCGGCACGATCGTAGGTATGAAGATGGACTCTATTTTCTTTTACCTCTCCAAAGACCCAAGTAAGCATATCAAAAAAATGGATCCCAATGTTTGTTGCAATCCCACCAGACTTATTCTCATTTCCCTTCCAGGAAGTATAATACCAATTTCCTCTCGAAGTCAAATAAGTAAGATCAATATCGAAGGTTTTGTCCTTAGGAGCCGCATCCACTTGAGCTTTTAATGCAATAATACTTGGATGTAATCTCAGTTGAAGAATTGTATTTACCTTTTTTCCGGTATCGCCTTCAATAGCCTTCAAGGCATCCAAATTCCAAGGGTTCAAAACCAAAGGTTTTTCACAAATAGCATTAGCACCTGAGCGCAAAGCCATTCTAATATGAGAATCATGTAAGTAATTCGGAGTGCAAATACTCAAATAATCCAATTGCGTGTTGCGTTCCCTTCTTAATTTTTCAATATGACGATCAAATCGCTCAAATTCAACAAAGAAATCAGCATTTGGGAAGTAACTATCTATAATCCCAACACTATCAGATTTATCTAAAGCAGCCAGCAAATTATTATTCGTGTCTTTAATTGCCCGTAAATGTCTAGGAGCGATATAACCTGCCAACCCAATCAGTGCAAAATTCTTCATGCTGTTATTCTTTTAATATGATCTGAATCTACGTGGACTACAATAATACTTCCAAGAGCTTCTGTTCTAACAACTACAGAATATTTCCCTTGATGCTGAATATATTCAGCTTGTAAGCCGCTAAAGGGTCCATGTAATATTTCCACCGGTTCTCCCTTCTTAATATCCCTCATACTCAGTTTTTCAAAACCAGCTTCTCCGACTTCTTCTCTTAATAATATTCTCATATTATTAATTTCATAATCGCGAATTACAGCAGGAGACTTTAAATATTTTAAGATGGTCACCACTCCAGGGATTTTCAGTGTATCCTTCAACTTCAATGCTGTGGTTCTAACGAAAACATAAGAATTAATAAGGGGGACTTTAATCTTTTTTTTGCGATCACTCCACTGTCGGATGGTCGTCATTAATGGCAAATATACTTCAAACCCCGCCTCCTCTAATCGTTCAGCAACTTTCTTCTCAGCTTTCGGGTTTGTAAAAACAGCAAACCAATGTTGACTGTTATCATTCATAAATTTAAATTTGGGAAGATAAAATTACAAAATTTATACGCCATAAACATAGCTTCTCGAGCTAAACTATATTTTTTATCTTGCGTTTATGAAAAATTTAAAAATTACCCTTACCCTAGTAATTACAGTATTTTTGTTAAGCTGTACAAATGATAGCCTTTCAGATTCAGATTGTGATTTAGCTTACAGTCAAAGAGATCAATTAGCAGATGCCATTGAACTTTTACAAGAACAATATGATGATGGAGAAATAGCAGAGGAAACGTACCAAGATCAATACAACCATTTGTGGAATCAAGTCTATGCACTTGAAGAAGCAAATCCAGATTGTTTCTTTTAAAAATTAAAGGGGGTCCAACTGGACCCCCTTACTTATTTCATAACCTCCTACCCCTAAAATGTTTTTTGAAATAAGCTTAAACTAATATAAGTCGTTGAATTATAAACAACAAGGACTTTACAAAAGCTTAACCAACTTTACATGATTATGCAATATTTTTTCATGAAACGATATAAGCTTCAATGGAAATTGCCAAATTAATACATGCAAATACTAAAGAAGGCAAACTTTCTGACCAAGTATCTTTAATTTTTCTTCGCACACCAAAGCCCAAAAACATCAAAAGACTCAGTCCCCCAGCAGAAATGCAAACCAATACTGGACTTAATAATAGTCCTATTAACAACCCCGATGCTCCTATCCATTGAAAAATTCCAGTAATTTTTCTTTGAGTATTTGATAGCCCAAATCGAAGGAATTCTTTTTTAAATTCTTCCGAATACAAACATTGCCAACCGTAAAATAAAAAGCAACATCCAACAAACAATACTATAGAATTATAAAGCATCTAGAAAGGTTTTTGCATTGTTCAAATGATTGAATCTCTTTTCTTCAGGCATACGATCAAAGGTTCTAATCAGCATGCCCAACCTCGGGTTACTTAAGAAAAAAGAACGGTGTTTATCCATGAAGTTCCAGAATAATCCATCCCATATAGCATTCCAGCTTCCATTGGAAAAATCTCCCATCTTTTTCAAATAATTACTCCCGCTGATATAGGGTTTAGTTGCCATCAGACCCCCGTCGGCAAATTGACTCATACCATAAACATTAGGAACCATAACCCAATCATAAGAATCGATAAATAACTCCATAAACCATCTGTAAACCTCATCGGGGTCAAATTCACATAAAAGCATAAAATTACCCAAAATCATAAGTCTTTCAATGTGGTGACAATAACCTGTTTTCAATACCTTTTTAATGGTCAAATCTAAAGGTTCAATCCCAGTATCTCCTGTGTAAAAAGATGCAGGTATTTTTCGTGTATATCCCCAATAGTTATTTGTTCTTTGAGTTCTGCCTTTAGAAATATACATTCCCCGTATAAATTCTCGCCAACCTATGAGCTGTCTAATTAATCCCTCTAAGGAATTTATTGGAATGTCATGCTCTTGTCCATAATCGTATACCTTTTTTACCACTTGGTCAGAAATTAAAAGTCCTGAATTAAGAAGTGGGGATAGCACGCTATGGTTTAAAATTAATTCCTCTTTTACAATGGCATCCTCATAATCTCCAAACTCCTTGAATCTAAAATTAAGAAAATCATCAAACCATTGATCAGCTTGCTCATAATTGATTGGATATAGAGGTTTCTTTGAAACTTCACCCGGGTTTTCTTGAAAATTTATATGAACATAGTCCAAAGCCTCTTCGTAAAAAACGGAAGGCTTGGGAAACTTAACTATTGGACAGCTTTTTCCTTTTGGAAATTTCTTTCTATTGTCCTCATCAAATGACCATTTTCCACCAAGTGGTTTACCCATTGAATCTATCATTAGATTCATAGATAGTCTTTGACTTTCATAAAATGATTTGTGAAAAAAACGCTTTTTGTTCGGTTTAAAAAACTCACCCAGCACGTCAGTTGATGTTAAAAATAATGGATTTTCAAATCTCTGCATTTCCAATCCACATGCATTGCAAGTCGACACAATTCTTTTGTCCAACCAATCATCACATGGATCTATATATTCGATTTTTGAATAACCCAATTTATTGAGATGCTTGAGCAATGAGGAAACAGAAGATGATTCATCGAGCGAATCGATGTATTCAACTTTATATTGTTTTTCAATGAGGTAATTTTCATAGAACTTCATACTCGCTCTATGGAAGACAATTTTTTGTTTGTGAAATTTGTACTGTCTAAAAAATAATTCTTCCTCAACAACATAATACGTTCTCCCTTTTTTTAAGACTGGAGATTCACGAATTAATTGATTTGGGAAAATAAGGACAGCCGTTTTATGCATTTAAATCATTTTCTCTAATTTTTGCATCACCTGTTCTGCTTCATAAACTTTTTGGTCACTTTGTTTACGATTTATTTTAGATAACTCGTGAGCTTCCTTCATAAGTTTATTGTACTGATCGTGCAATTTCTCCTTTTCTGATTTTTTCTTAAATAGACCAAACATAATACATTGTTTTAATTTTGTTTAAAGTTAATGTTTTTTTGTTAAACAAAATTATTAAAAGTAGAAACTTTGGCAGGATTCCTTTCGGGATTCCCTGCGGGCATCCCTGAGGGGAGACCTTGACCAAGCATAGAAGCCTAAAGTTCATTTTCGGGATTCCCTGCGGGCATCCCTGAGGGGAGACCTTGACCAAGCATAGAAACCATCAAACTACCGTTTGATGGTTTTTTTGTACTCTAAAACAAGCTTGAAAGTAAACTTTCGCTCGTTTTAGAGCACAAAAAAACCGATACTTTCGTATCGGTTTCCTTTTGCGGAGAAAGAGGGATTCGAACCCCCGGACCTGTTACAGTCAACAGTTTTCAAGACTGCCGCATTCGACCACTCTGCCATTTCTCCCGAGCGTCATTGATTTCTCAATTGCGGTTGCAAATATAGGGTGCTTTTTCGATTACAACAAGGCTTTTTTCCATTTTTTTTAAATAAAACTAAAAAAATCTGATGTTCAATGAGTTAAAAATAATACCATTTTTATTCATTTACTTAAGGGAAATTTTGCACCTCGAATTAAGACTTAGTATTTTTAGGCCTACAAAATGATAAGATGGCAAATACTTTAGGTAAACTTTATCGATTGACAACATATGGAGAATCACATGGCCTTGCAATTGGAGGGATAATAGATGGCTGCCCTGCAGGAGTTGAATTGGATTTCGATGCTATTCAAAAAGAATTAGACCGACGTAAACCGGGACAATCCAAAATTGTTACTCAACGTAAAGAACCTGATACCGTTGGCTTTCAATCAGGGATTTTTGAAGGCAAAACTACAGGAACGCCGATTGGTTTTAGAATTGAAAACACCAATCAAAAATCTAAAGACTATACGCACAATGTAGATGTGTATAGACCATCTCACGCTGATTTCACCTATGACAAAAAATATGGGCATAGAGATCATCGAGGTGGTGGTAGAACCTCAGCAAGAGAAACAGCTAATTGGGTCGTTGGAGGTGCTATCGCGAAGCAATGTATCCCCGATATAACTATACAAGCATATACCTCATCTGTAGGATCTTTATTTTTAGAAAAGCCATATCAAGATTTAGATTTGTCAAAAGTTGAATCAAATGTGGTCAGGTGCCCTGATGATGCGATGGCGGAGAAAATGATTGAGCATATCGCAAAAATAAAAAAGCAAGGTGACACTATTGGAGGAACTATAACCTGTGTAATTAAAAATGTCCCTGTAGGATTAGGAGAACCTGTATTCGATAAATTACATGCTGCATTAGGACATGCAATGCTGTCAATAAATGCTGTTAAAGGCTTTGAGTATGGTAGTGGTTTTTGTGGAGCGCAAATGAAAGGATCAGATCATAACGACGCTTTCAATGCAGACGGTAGTACACAATCAAACTTATCAGGAGGTATTCAAGGTGGGATTTCCAACGGAATGGATATTTACTTTAGAGTTGCCTTCAAACCAGTGGCTACAATTATGAGTAGTCAAGAAACGATAGATTCAAAAGGAAATGCTGCAGAGATTAAAGGTCGTGGAAGACATGATCCCTGTGTTGTTCCCAGAGCCATTCCAATTGTAGAGGCCCTCGCTGCAATGGTTCTTTTAGATTTCACCATGCAAGCAAGAGCCTACAAGCATTAAAGTGTTTCTAGCAGTTCTTCCAAATCTGAACGGTTGTGGTAATTTGGATCATAATGAACGTAAACTATTTTACCATCTGAACCGATTAGGTAGGTTGCAGGAACAGGCAAAACTCTGTTCCCGTAGGTATTATAATCATCTACACGCTTCAGGGTCCATTTAGAAAAATCATTTGGCAATTCAAATGCAACACCATAGTCTTGCATTATTTTATTGTCTTTGTCAAAAATTAAAGGGATTTGATTTTCAAACTCTTCCGAAGTATCTTCCATTTTTTCAGGTTTTTCGGGAGAAATTACCAGAACAGACACTCCTTTTTCTTGGAAGCTTTGAAATTTTTCATCTAATTCCTTTAAATGTTTCTGACAATATGGACACCAGTTTCCACGATAAAAAATAACTAAGATTTGTTTGCCTTGTTCTCTGAGTACATCAGTAGAAATGGAATTTCCGTACTGATCTACTCCTGTAATATCGGGAGCGACATCACCAACGTTAAACTTTGATTCAGCATTCTGAGCAGATGCTCCAAAAGAAATAAATAAGAGTAATAAAAATATTTTATTCATAATATAGGGTTTGGATTTCAGCCTTGGTTGCTAAAAACACAAGAACCTTACATTACTTTTTACCATCCAATGGTATTTTTCCGCCTAAAATATCAAAATACATCTGAAAATCAGCTCTTAAACTCCATAATGGATAGGTAAATGTAGCGGGTTTATTTTTCTCAAAAAAAGCATGGCCCACCCAAGCGAAGCCATATCCCGCAAGGGGAATATATGCCCACAACATAAATTCACCGTGATATAAGCCTGTAAAAAAGAGAGCAAATACTATTGTTGTTCCAATAACATGCAAAAGTCTGCACATTTTATTCTCATGTTGAGATAAATAAAAAGGATAAAACTCCTGAAAGCTTTTGTATTTTTTTTCCATGGAACTAATTTAAAAAAAAACGCCGAATCAAATTGATTCGGCGTTTGTATTATGCTTCTCCTGTCGGTCCAAAATTCATTGGAATCGGAGGCTGCTCTTGATCCTTAATAGGTCCGTTGGCAGCTTCAAACCTTTTGATATTCTCATTTAGAGCCTTGGACAACCTTTTTGCGTGCTGTGGAGTAAGAATGATTCTTGACTTCACTCTCGCTTTAGGTGTACCTGGCATCACATTGATAAAATCAACTATGAATTCAGATAAAGAATGGTTGATGATTGCTAAGTTGGAATATGTTCCTTCCGCAATTTTCTCATCCAATTCAATATTTAACTTTCCTTCATTAGGTTTTTGATCTTTCATACTATAAAGATTCTTCGATTTCCTCTTTTGGTCCTACAATAATATTATTGTAGTCACGCATCCCTGTACCAGCAGGAATTCGCTTACCAACAATTACATTTTCTTTCAATCCTTCAAGATTATCAATCTTACCACTAACTGCGGCTTCATTTAATACCTTAGTAGTTTCCTGGAAGGAAGCTGCAGAGATAAATGATTTAGTTTGAAGAGATGCTCTAGTAATACCTTGCAAGATTTGCTCAGCCGTTGCCGGTCTCGCATCACGTGCCACTACTAAATTCTTATCAGATCTTCTCAATAAAGAATTCTCATCTCTCAACTCTCTTGAAGAAACGATTTGTCCCGCTTTCAAGGCTTCTGAATCTCCAGCATCCTCTACTACTTTCATTCCGAAAATTGCATCATTTTCAGTCATGAAATCAGTTTTATGAACCAATTGGTTCTCTAAGAATAATGTATCTCCAGAATCGATAACTCTTACCTTACGCATCATTTGACGTACAACTACCTCAAAGTGCTTATCGTTAATTTTTACCCCTTGTAATCGATATACTTCTTGAATCTCATTTACTAAGTACTCTTGAACCGCTGATGGCCCCTGAATTCTCAAAATATCTCCAGGAGTAATTGCTCCATCAGAAAGTGGCATACCCGCTTTGATAAAGTCATTTTCCTGAACCAGGATTTGGTTAGATAATTTCACCAAATACTTCTTGATATCTCCGTATTTTGATTCAACAATAATCTCTCGATTACCTCTTTTAATTTTACCAAATGAAACCACACCATCAGTTTCAGCAACAACTGCTGGGTTAGACGGGTTACGCGCTTCGAATAATTCCGTTACACGTGGTAGACCTCCAGTAATATCCCCAGCCTTTCCAGACTTACGAGGAATCTTAACTAATGTTTTACCGGCATCAATAGTATCTCCTTCACTTACCATCATATGGGCTCCCACAGGTAAAGAATATGATCGAAGCGTGTTTCCATCAGCATCCTGAATCAACATAGAAGGAATTACCTTTTTGTTTTTAGATTCAGTAATTACTTTCTCTTGGAAACCTGTTTGTTCATCAATCTCTACTTGGAAGTTTATCCCTTGTTCAACATTCTCAAAAGCAATTTTACCAGCAAATTCTGATACAATTACTCCGTTAAATGGATCCCATTGGCAAATCTCATCTCCTTTTTTAATCTTTTGTTTGTTTTTCACACGAACATAAGATCCATAAGGAATAATATTAGTACTAAGAACCAGTCCTTTCTCTTTGTCTACGATTTTAATTTCTGCAGTACGAGAAATTACGATGTTTACTTTATTTCCTTGACCATCTTCACCTTCAACAGTTCTAAGGTCTTCAATTTCTGCAACTCCATTGAATTTAGAAATTAGCTTATTATCCTCAGAAATATTTCCAGCAACACCTCCAACGTGGAATGTTCTCAATGTAAGCTGTGTACCTGGCTCCCCAATAGATTGAGCAGCAACAACACCAACAGCCTCTCCTTTTTGAACCATTCTATGTGTAGACAATGATTGTCCGTAACACTTAGAACAAATTCCTCGTTTAGATTCACAAGTCAACGGTGATCTAACTTCAACGCGATCAACACCAGCTGACTCAACAATAGCAGCTAATTCATCAGATATCACTTCATTAGCTTTCACTAATAAGGTATCTGTACCTGGTGCAAAAACATCATGTAAAGAAACACGACCAACAATTCTTTCAGAAATTGGTTCAACGATTTCATCGTTTTTCTTAAGTGGCTCAACAGTCAATCCTCTCAAAGTACCACAATCTTCTTCATTGACAATCACATCCTGTGCAACATCAACTAAACGACGTGTTAAGTAACCCGCATCTGCTGTTTTCAATGCGGTATCGGCAAGACCTTTACGAGCACCGTGAGTAGAAATAAAGTATTCCAAAATTGAAAGTCCTTCCTTAAAGTTAGAAAGAATTGGATTTTCAATAATTTCACCTCCACCTGATGTAGATTTCTTTGGTTTTGCCATCAAACCACGCATACCAGTTAACTGGCGAATCTGTTCTTTCGAACCACGGGCTCCTGAATCCAACATCATGAACACAGAGTTAAACCCTTGTTGATCCTCACGTAAACGCTTCATAGATAATTCTGTCAACCTATTGTTCGCTGATCCCCAGATATCAATTACCTGGTTATAACGTTCTTTATTAGTCAACATACCCATGTTATAGTTCATAATAATTGCATCGACCTCTTCATTAGCCTCAGCAATCATTGTTTTCTTTTCCTCTGGAATAATAATATCTCCTAATGAGAATGACAATCCACCTTGGAAGGCAAATTTATATCCCATGTTTTTAATATTATCTAGGAATTCTCCAGTTGTAGGAATATCTGTAGCTTTCAAAATTCTACCGATAATTCCTCTCAATGATTTTTTGGTCAAAACCTCATTGATATATCCTGCAGCTGGTGGAACTACTTCGTTGAATAAAACACGACCAACAGTTGTCTCGATAATACGAGTAACTTGCTCTCCGTTCTCATCAACATCTTGAGTTCTAACTTTAATTCCAGCATTCAAATCAACCGCCTTTTCATTGTAGGCAATTGTTAATTCCTCCGGAGAATAAAAAGTTAATCCTTCTCCTTTAATCGCAACCTCAGGAGTACTCTTACGCTCTTTAGTCATATAATAAAGACCAAGTACCATATCCTGAGACGGAACTGTAATTGGAGCTCCATTGGCTGGGTTCAAAATAGAATGAGAAGCTAATAGAAGCATTTGAGCTTCTAAAATAGCCTCAGGTCCTAATGGTAAATGAACCGCCATCTGATCTCCATCAAAATCCGCATTAAAGGCCGTACACACAAGTGGGTGTAATTGGATCGCCTTTCCTTCGATTAATTTTGGTTGGAATGCCTGTATACCAAGACGGTGAAGCGTTGGCGCACGGTTCAGCAATACTGGATGCCCCTTAAGAACATTTTCCAAGATATCCCAAACCACAGGTTCCTTTTTATCTATAATTTTCTTTGCAGATTTAACGGTCTTAACAATTCCTCTTTCAATCAGCTTACGAATGATAAAAGGCTTGTAAAGTTCAGCTGCCATATCTTTTGGCAATCCACATTCAAATAATTTAAGCTCTGGTCCAACGACAATTACAGAACGTGCAGAATAATCAACACGCTTACCTAGCAAGTTTTGACGGAAACGACCTTGCTTTCCTTTTAATGAATCAGAAAGAGATTTTAATGGACGATTAGATTCAGTTTTAACAGCTGAACTTTTACGTGTGTTATCAAACAATGAATCTACAGATTCTTGTAACATACGTTTTTCATTACGCAAGATTACCTCTGGCGCTTGAATTTCCATTAATCGTTTAAGACGGTTGTTTCTGATAATTACACGACGGTATAAATCATTCAAATCGGAAGTTGCAAAACGTCCTCCATCAAGTGGTACTAATGGTCTTAATTCTGGCGGAATCACCGGAATCGCCTTCATAATCATCCACTCTGGATTGTTCTCTCTATTCTTGTTAGCATCTCTAAAAGACTCAACAACGTTCAAACGCTTAAGCGCTTCCATTTTACGTTGTTTAGAAGTTTCAGTATTTGCTTTGTGTCTCAATTCGTAAGACAAGGCATCTAAATCTAGACGACCTAAAAGGTCCACTAAACATTCTGCCCCCATCTTTGCGATGAATTTATTTGGATCTGAATCCTCTAAATAGCGATTATCTTGAGGAACAGTCTCTAGAATATCTAGATACTCTTCTTCAGTCAAAAAGTCCATTTTTTGAAGAGCTTCTCCTTCAGCATTTTTAGCTGTTCCAGGCTGAATTACAACATATCGTTCGTAATAAATAATCATGTCTAACTTCTTCGATGGTAAACCTAAAAGGTATCCCATTTTGTTAGGTAATGATCTAAAATACCAGATATGTGCTACAGGAACTACTAAATTAATATGACCAATACGATCACGTCTAACTTTTTTCTCAGTTACCTCAACTCCACATCGATCACAAACGATACCCTTGTAACGAATACGCTTATACTTACCACAAGCACATTCATAATCCTTGATAGGACCAAAAATACGCTCACAGAAAAGACCATCACGCTCTGGTTTGTGCGTACGATAGTTGATCGTCTCTGGTTTTAGGATTTCTCCATGAGATTGATCTAAAATCGACTCAGGGGAAGCTAATCCAATGGATATTTTACTGAATTTCTTAACAGTGTATTTATCTTCTTTTCTTGCCATAATAATAATGGATTCGAATTTTAATTAATGTTGAATAAACGGTTCCATTAAGAAGCGGTATCAAGCGCTTCTTAATTCACCACTTTTTAGTCCTCTAGTCTAACGTCTAATCCTAAACCTTTCAGTTCGTGCATTAATACGTTAAATGATTCTGGTAACCCAGGCTCTGGCATAGTCTCTCCCTTAACGATTGCCTCGTAAGTTTTAGCTCTACCCATTACATCATCAGATTTAACTGTCAAGATTTCTCTTAAGATACTTGATGCTCCATAGGCCTCTAGTGCCCATACCTCCATCTCTCCGAAACGCTGACCACCAAATTGAGCTTTACCTCCTAATGGTTGTTGCGTAATCAATGAGTAAGGTCCGATAGAACGCGCATGCATCTTATCTTCAATCATGTGACCAAGTTTAATCATGTAGATGATACCAACTGTTGCAGGCTGATCAAAACGCTGTCCTGTTCCACCATCGTATAGATAAGTGTGTCCAAAACGCGGTACACCAGCTGAATCAGTTAAGGCGTTGATTTGATCAAGAGATGCTCCATCAAAAATTGGTGTAGCATATTTTTCTCCTAATTTCTCACCAGCCCATCCAAGTACTGTTTCGTAGATCTGACCAATGTTCATACGAGAAGGTACCCCAAGTGGATTCAATACGATATCTACCGGTGTTCCATCTTCCAAGAACGGCATATCTTCTGCACGAACAATACGTGCGACAATACCTTTGTTACCGTGACGACCCGCCATCTTATCTCCTACTTTCAATTTACGCTTCTTAGCAACATAAATTTTTGCAAGTTTCAAGATACCTGCTGGCAATTCATCTCCAACAGAAATGGTGAATTTCTCACGTCTTAAAGCTCCCTGAATATCATTAACCTTGATTTTGTAATTGTGGATCAACTCCCCAACTAAACGATTAATATCCTCATCAGTAGTCCAAGAACCTTTAACTAAGTGTGTGAAATCTGTAATAGAATTCAACATTTTAAGCGTGAATTTTTTTCCTTTAGGGAAAACATCCTCACCTAAATCATTCTGAACTCCTTGAGAGGTTTTACCTCCAACAAGTCCAAATAACTTCTCAACCAACACATCTTTCAATGCATCAAGCTCAGCAGCATATTTTTGCTCAACGATAGCTGTATCTTCCTTGTCTTTCGCACGCTTAGACTTATCTTTTACAGCACGTTTAAATAATTTCTTATCAATTACTACTCCTCTCAATGAAGGCGAAGCTTTCAAAGATGCATCTTTAACATCTCCAGCTTTATCACCAAAAATAGCACGTAATAATTTCTCTTCTGGTGTTGGGTCAGATTCACCTTTAGGAGTAATTTTACCTATCAAAATATCTCCAGGTTTAACCTCCGCTCCGATACGAATCATTCCATTTTCATCAAGGTCTTTAGTAGCCTCTTCTGAAACATTTGGAATATCATTTGTCAGTTCCTCAGAACCTAACTTAGTATCTCTAACATCCAAAGAGTACTCATCAATATGGATTGATGTAAAAATATCTTCACGCACAACACGCTCAGAAATTACAATCGCATCCTCAAAGTTATAACCCTTCCAAGGCATGAAGGCAACCTTCATGTTTCGTCCAAGAGCTAACTCTCCTTGTTGAGTAGCATATCCTTCACAAAGTACTTGACCATCTTCAACGCGATCACCTTTCTTTACGATTGGTTTCAAGTTGATTGAAGTACCTTGATTTGTTTTTCTAAACTTGATAAGGTCATAAGTTTTCTCATCATTGTCGAAGCTTACCAAACGTTGTTCATCAGTACGATCGTACTTAACAACTATTTTATTAGCATCAACATACTCAATAACTCCAGCTCCTTCAGCATTCATTAATATACGAGAATCCGTAGCTACACGACGCTCTAATCCAGTACCAACAATTGGAGATTCTGGTCTTAATAGCGGCACAGCCTGACGCATCATGTTCGATCCCATCAACGCACGGTTGGCATCATCATGTTCCAAGAATGGAATTAACGATGCAGAAATAGATGCAATTTGATTTGGAGAAACATCCATATAGTTCACCTCTTTTGGATCAACAACAGGGAAATCTCCATTTTCACGAATAATAATACGCTCATCAACGAAAGAACCGTCTTTGTTCAAATCAATATTTGATTGAGCAATCTTCATTCCTTCTTCCTCTTCTGCTGAAAGGTAAATAGGTGCGTTAACAATATCTACTTGTCCCTCTTCAACATTTCTATATGGAGTCTCAATAAATCCTAAATTATTCACCTTAGCATAAACTGATAAAGATGAAATCAATCCAATGTTTGGACCTTCAGGAGTTTCAATTGGACACAAACGACCATAGTGAGTATAGTGAACATCACGAACCTCAAATCCTGCACGTTCTCTAGATAAACCACCAGGTCCTAGTGCGGATAAACGACGCTTGTGAGTAATTTCAGCTAGTGGATTCGTCTGATCCATAAATTGTGATAACTGATTCGTTCCAAAGAATGAATTAATTACAGAAGATAGTGTCTTTGCATTAATCAAATCAATTGGTGTGAATACTTCATTATCACGAACATTCATACGTTCACGAATAGTTCTAGCCATACGAGAAAGACCAACACCAAACTGAGAAGCTAATTGCTCACCAACAGTACGTACACGACGGTTAGATAAGTGATCAATATCATCTACTTCAGCTTTAGAGTTAATCAACTCAATTAAATACTTGATAATGGTAATGATGTCTACTTTAGTAAGTACACGCTCATCCATATCAATATCAAGACCTAATTTTTTATTCATTCTATAACGTCCTACCTCACCAAGGTTGTAACGTTGTTCAGAGAAGAATAATTTGTCAATAATACCACGTGCTGTCTCAACATCAGGCGGTTCAGCATTACGTAATTGACGGTATATGTGTTCAACAGCCTCCTTTTCAGAGTTTGTTGGATCTTTTTGCAAAGTATTGTGAATAATAGCATAGTCCGCCATTTGGCTATCCACTTTGTGCAATAGAATGGTTTTGGCACCAGATTCTACGATCTCTTCAATATGCTCTTTTTCAAGCACAGTATCACGATCGAAAATAATCTCATTTCTCTCAATAGAAACAACTTCTCCAGTATCCTCATCTACGAAATCCTCATGCCAAGTTTTAAGAACACGAGCTGCTAAAGTACGTCCAAGAACTTTTTTAAGTCCCGATTTAGAAACCTTAACTTCTTCAGCCAGGTCAAAAATCTCAAGGATATCTTTATCTCGTTCAAAACCAATTGCACGGAATAGAGTAGTTACAGGTAATTTTTTCTTACGATCAATATAGGCATACATAACCTGATTGATGTCTGTTGCAAATTCAATCCAAGATCCTTTAAAAGGAATAACTCGTGCTGAATACAACTTAGTTCCATTTGCATGGAAAGATTGTCCGAAGAACACACCAGGTGAACGGTGTAATTGAGAAACAACAACACGCTCCGCACCATTGATAACAAAAGTACCAGATCCTGTCATGTATGGAATTGTTCCAAGATAAACATCCTGTACAATAGTTTCAAAATCTTCGTGTTCAGGATCCGTACAATACAATTTCAAACGAGCTTTCAACGGTACTGAATAAGTAAGTCCTCTTTCAATACACTCTTGAATACTATAACGTGGAGGGTCCACGAAATAATCCAAAAACTCTAATACGAAATTGTTACGGGTATCCGTAATTGGGAAGTTGTCCATGAAGGTACTGTAAAGTCCTTCATCACCACGCTCATCTGCTTTAGTTTCTAATTGAAAGAAATCTTGAAATGACTTAACTTGAATATCTAAAAAGTCCGGATATTCAGTCACATACTTAGCAGTGGCGAAATTAATTCTTTGATTCAAATTTTTCGTTGCCAAAGGTGAAAATTTTTAATTAATCAATATTATATAACGACTATATGCACAAAATGGTTTAGGTCACTAGACATGCGTCTAGGACCTAAACCTATTGTTTTATATTGGGTTAAGCTTACTTAAGCTCAACCTCAGCTCCTGCTTCTTCTAAAGATGCTTTTAAACCTTCAGCTTCGTCTTTTGAGATACCTTCCTTAATTGGTGCTGGTGCTCCGTCAACGATTCCTTTAGCTTCTTTTAATCCTAATCCAGTTAATTCTTTAACAAGTTTTACAACTG
>JBMYVY010000008.1:0-98599 GCA_049606855.1 Flavobacteriaceae bacterium
CGCTATGCGCCAGCATAGGTCAGGCTTATTTTCAAAACGTGAAAGACATGATATGTAATCCTGCGCGTGGAGAAACAGAAAAGCCGCTATGCGCCAGCATAGGTCAGGCTTATTTTCAAAACGTGAAAGACATGATATGCAATCCTGTGTGAGATAGAGACGGAAGGAATAGTGCTTATAATTAACTGAAAATCAGCACTCCTTTATCCATAATTTGATAAAATGTAGTATCTTTTATTTAAAATTTAAATCAAAGATTCATGAAGTCAACTCTTAATCTTATTTTGATCGCATTTTTTCTTACAAGCTGTGCAAATGAACAAACTAAAACTCTAGTATCAAACGCTGATCAAGTAGATCAGGCTCATTTAAAAGTGGTTGAAGCAGTAATCGATGATCGTACGATTGTAACTTTAGACCATCGTCGTATGGCTGAAAAGGCTGGGGCTAAAACTCCTCCTGCAATTGCAACAATATTTACCGATGATAGCCCAATTGTTTCAGAATTGATTAAGGCTAATCAAGAAGTGGCTATGGATTTGCCTTTTAGAATATTAGCATTTGAAGAGCCGCTGAATAATCAGATTGAACTTGCTTTTACCAACGGAAGTTATTTGGCTAATAGACACGGATTATCTATGGAACAAGTGCAAAAGTATACTGATTATATAGATGGAATCGTTGACAACTTGCCAAGTGAAATGGTAAATGATTTTGACTATTCTGGATTAGATCAAGGAATGGGGATTATAAAAATTCCTTCGGATTATAGCTTTGAGGAAAGTTTAGGTCGCGTAAGAATGTTGGTCCATGTAAATCAAGATGCCAGATTATTTACAGAAATTGATTTTCAGAAGGATGCTAAGAATTTTGATGTTCAATTGAACCCCACATATATGGTAATGTTTGGGGCGCCTAAACCCGGAGCAATGGCGATGCATGATGCTCCGAGAATTGGATTGGATGCTTTTTGTCAAAAGGTTTTGATTTATCAAGATGATCAAGGTGCAGTTTTTGTTTGTTTTAGTGACATGGCTGCTTTCGGAGATTTCTACTATGGAAAACACAATAAAGGACAAGAGGTTGTTACTCAAAGAATGAAGCAAGGCTTAACCAAGTTATTAACTAAAAAGTAAATTAAAATTTAACTGCATTTTAATTATGGATATCAATTATTTTTGGGAAGAATTTCAACGATTAGCCTTTGATTATGGACCAAAATTAATCGGGGCAATCCTCGTTTGGTTTGTTGGGAAATGGGTCATTAATTTAGGGACAAATGGATTTAAACGTGTTTTAGATAGAGGAGATACGGATGAGTCCTTAAAACCATTTTTAGTCAGTTTACTCAATACGGTTCTTAAGGTTCTTTTAGGTATTAGTGTTTTGGGAATGCTCGGGATTGAAATGACCTCATTTATTGCAATATTGGGTGCTGCTGGTCTTGCTGTGGGAATGGCTTTGTCCGGTACACTTCAAAATTTTGCTGGGGGAGTGATGATTATGATATTCAAACCTTTTAAAGTAGGTGATTATATCACAGCTCAAGGGTATTCAGGTACAGTAAACGAAATTCAAATTTTTAATACGGTTTTGAAAACACCCGATAATGTGACCATAATTGTTCCCAATGGCGGGCTCTCTACGGGAAGTTTAACCAATTATTCTGCAGAAGAACAGAGAAGGGTGGATTGGACCTTTGGTATCGGTTATGGGGATGATGTGGACCACGCTATACAAGTTATTGAAAACTTGTGTGCCCAAGATAAAAGGATATTAAAAGATCCTGCCTTATTTATTGCTGTTTCTGCTTTGGCTGATAGTTCTGTGAACCTCGTTGTCAGGGCTTGGGTAAAAAGTCCAGATTATTGGGCCGTACATTTTGATATGAATAAAAGCGTTTATAAAACCTTCTCAAAGGAAGGATTGAATATTCCTTTCCCACAAATGGACGTGCATTTACACAAGGAAAAATAATAGTATTTAATTCTTTGAAAATTCCTTGAGAATTCCGTTTTTTGGATTCTAATAATTTAGTTCCGTTAGCTCAGTTGGTTTAGAGTATCACATTGACATTGTGGGGGTCGTTGGTTCGAATCCAATACGGAACACGTAATCGTTTTGAAAACACTATCATCTCTTGTTAATCTGTTGATTTTCAAGGGATTTTAGTTTTAAGGAAGTTTTTGCAAAGAATAGTTTCTTTGCAACTGTAACATTTTACAACTTCAATCGTCTTATAAGTAGTTGATCTAGAAATTTTTTAGGGGTAGGAGGTTAAATAGACAACTAAAAAAAGGAAACCGTTTGGTTTCCTTTTTTCGTTTACATTAGTTTCTTGAGTATCTCTACAAATCGATAAACATCTTCGTAACTGTTATACATCGGTGTTGGAGCAACACGAATCACATCAGGTTCTCTCCAGTCGGTTATGACCCCTCTAGCGATTAGGGCGTCGTGCAAGCTTCTATTAGCGTCTTGAACTTGCAGCGATAACTGACAACCTCTTTCCTCGGGGTTTTTTGGAGTAATAATTTTAATCCTGTTCGAATCTAAATTGAGTATTAGGCTTTCTAAGTATGCTGTAAGTTTAAGGGATTTTGACCTTAATTTATCCATTCCAACTTTTTCAAATAGCTCAAGCGAAGCTTTGATTGGAGCCATAGATAAAATTGGGTGATTGGAGAGCTGCCAACCTTCAGCCCCCGGAATAACATCGAAGTCAAGTCTCATATTAAACCGTGTTGAAGCATTGTGATTCCACCATCCTGCAAAACGCGGTAACTCTCTATTATGAGCGTGTTTTTCATGAACAAAAATACCGGACAAGCTTCCAGGTCCTGAGTTCATGTATTTATAAGTACACCACGAAGCGAAATCTACCCCTGATTCATGAAGTTTTGGTTGAATGTTTCCTGCTCCATGAGCCAAATCAATACCAACTATAGCTCCTGCATGATGTCCCATTTGTGCCAATCGCTTGAAATCAAAAAATTGACCGGTATAATAATTTACTCCTCCGATGAGTAGCAAGGCTATTTCATCTCCTTGTTCATCCAAAATCTTTTGTAAATCTTCGTAATCTAGTAAATCATTTCCGGGTTTTGGGCTCCACTCAACTAGGCCTTCTTTCGGGTCAAAACCATGAAATTTCAGCTGAGATTCCACCGCATATCTGTCAGAAGGAAAGGCATCCGATTCAATTACAATTTTGAATCTTTTTTTAGTTGGCTGATAAAAAGAAACCATTAACAAATGTAAATTTGTAGTCAAGGTGTTGCTTATGACAACTTCGATAGGTTTAGCTCCTACTACCTTAGCCATCTTATCAGTGAGTTGTTCGTTGTATTTGGTCCAAGGGTTGTCTCCGAGAAAGTGGCCTTCAACAGCGAGGTTTGCCCAGTCATCCATAATTCCCTGGACAGCTTTACTGGCGGATTTAGGTTGCAAGCCTAATGAGTTTCCGGTAAAGTATAACCAGGGCTCATTCCCATCTCCTTTTGGAAAAATAAACTCATTTCTCAAATAAGCCAACTCGTCTTTTTTGTCAGCATCTAACGCGAATTCTAGTGTATGTTGTTTCATTATGTAAAACGTTGTTTTATAAAGTTAATTAATTTAATTAAATTGTCAAGCATGAATCAATCAATAAACAAAGCATTCAGCCTTTTGAATTATTTTACAACAGCTCATCCGGTATGGGGTGTAAGAGAGCTTGCGTCAAAATCTGGATATAATAAGTCAACAGTCTATAGGCTTTTACAGTCACTTTGCGATATTGGGGTCATCTATCAGGATCGCTATGATAAGTACCAATTAGGGTATAAGCTTTTTGAACTAGGGAAAAGGGTGAGTTCGTTTCAGGCTATACAAGAGCTTGTTCAGCCGAGTTTAAATCAAATTGCACAACTCATCGACGAAAGTGTTCTGTTTTCTATCCCGAACCCTAAGGGAGCCCTTTGTATTGCACAAGCAGATTCGAACAATGGATTGAAGTTGGAGAATATGATAGGACAATATCAACCCTTATATGCTTCTGCTCCGGGTAAACTTTTTTTGGCTCAGACAGACCTTTCATGGCTTGATAAGAACAAAATGGAATCATTTACAGAAAAAACTATTGTCGATTATAAATGTCTTCAAGAACAATTGATTGCAATTAACACCTGTAATTTTGCTTTGGATATCGAAGAAATTGAAGAAGGTTTAGTTTGTTTGGCTTTGCCGATCAAAAATAAATTCGGCGCAACTATAGGAGCTATTAGCGCATGTGGTCCTTCGAGTCGTTTTCGTACAAATAAAGTGAATTCTTATATCGAGATCATGAGGCCTGGTCAAATCCAGATGCAAGCCGCGTTGGCTGATATGGAGTCAATTTCAGTGAACTTTTAACAGGTTCAAAATAAAAAACCTTCTGAACTGACGTTCAAAAGGCTTTGGTTTGTCGGGATGAGAGGATTCGAACCTCCGATCTCTGGTCCCCCAGACCAGCACTTTAACCGGACTAAGCTACATCCCGAACTATGAAAAGCGAATATAAAATTTGATCCTATTTTTTCAAAATTATTATTGAGAAATATGATAGTTATAAACGGCCTCTGAAAGACGCGATAATTGCTTGGTTCCTTCTTCGAAACTTTCCATATTTTTTGATAAAATCACTAGGATGTAGGGGCCGTTTATTTTTGAATAAACTATGGCTGCATCGTTATGCACTCCTGTTATAGAGCCTGTCTTATGAGCGATTTCTAAATCACTTGGTAAATGAACGGGGATCAGGTCATTCCATTTTTGACCTTTTAGAATAGTTTTCATTTCCTGACTTCCTGGAACAGAGTTATTCTCAATTTTTTCAAGTAAAATAGCAAGATCTTTTGCCGTGGTGCTATTGCTCAAACCCAAGTCATAGGCTTTTTGATCCTCAACACCGCGAAGTACTTCCATATTTATGGCTCCGAGTTCATGCATATAAGCATTGGTTTGTTTTGCTCCGGCTTTTTCAATAAGAATATTTGTGGCGAGGTTACTGCTGCTTTGTATCATGGGTTTAATTAAGTCTAGATAGGTCTTTTTCTTTCCTATCATTGCGTATACATCATCGTCGCTGTCTTCTGATACATCCATAGAATAAGTGCTCTGATCTACGATGCTTTTAAATGAATTGAGTACTAAAAGACTGTCTGAAAGATTTAATATCCCCAAGGATTGTTGTTTGTAAAGTTCCATCATAACAGGGATTTTCATTGTGGATGCGGCATGAAATTTTTCACTCTCATCAGCTGCAATTACGGTCCCAGTTGTTAGGTTTTTATAATAATAGGCATAATCTCCTGTAAAGTTTTGAATTTCGAACCTTTCGGAAACGGGTTTATTACAACCCAGTGTCACAAGTAAAATGGCGTAGTATAATCTTTTCATGAATCAAATATATAAATTGTTGCTTCGTATATTTGTGAAAATTTACTTCTCATGCAAGATTTAATCAATTGGTTGAACACCAACATGTCTCTGTACCTATTAATCCCTGCACTTCTATTTGTCGGTTTGTTTTTTAGTATCAAAACCCGCTTTGTGCAATTTACTTATTTACGTGAGATGATTCGTCTTCTTGGGGAAGGAGCAACAGATAAAACGGGAGGAATAACCTCTTTTCAAGCATTTACCATAAGTTTAGGTTCACGTGTTGGAACTGGAAATATGGCCGGGGTTGCTTTGGCGATTGTTGCTGGTGGTCCGGGAGCTGTATTTTGGATGTGGATAATTGCGCTTATTGGAGCGGCTTCTGCTTTCGCAGAAAGCACATTGGCTCAAATTTATAAGGAACCAGAAAGCAATGGAACGTTCAAAGGAGGACCTGCGTATTATATGCAAAATGCTCTAAAGAGTAGGGCTATGGGTATCGCATTTGCTATATTGATTACTTTGTGTTATGGGTTTGTTTTTAATGCAGTCCAATCCAATACCATTTCCTCGGCCTTTGATCACTCCTTTGAGTTTAGCCCTGTTTGGATGGCAGGAATCCTAGTTGTTATTACAGCCTTAATTATTTTTGGTGGAGTTAAGCGTATTGCAAAATTCACCAATATTGTTGTTCCTACTATGGCCATATTGTATTTACTGGTTGTTTTCTATGTTTTAATTTTGAACTATGACGAAATACCCGGGATTTTGAAGTTGATTATTGATAGTGCTTTTGGATGGAGAGAGGCAGCAGGAGGTGCTATGGGAGCGGCATTAGTTCAGGGAATTAAAAGAGGGTTATTTTCCAATGAAGCAGGTATGGGATCCGCGCCAAACGCGGCAGCTACTGCTGACGTTACTCATCCGGTGAAGCAAGGCTTGATTCAAGCACTAGGAGTATTTACTGATACCTTAGTGATTTGTACAGCAACAGCAATTCTGATCTTGATTGGAGGTCAATATGCACAGGGAGCCGCAGATGGAATCGTGTTAACCCAATCGAGTTTGGTTTCTGAAGTTGGTCCATGGGGAGCGAACTTTGTTGCCTTATGTATTTTTCTATTCGCCTTTAGTTCTGTCATTGGTAACTACTATTATGGAGAGTCGAATATTCGCTTTATCGATGAAAAGAAACGGTATGTTTTTATCTACCGTCTATGTGTTTTAGGTATGGTGGTTTTTGGTTCTTTGGCGAGTTCAAATATTGTATGGGGGCTTGCTGATATCATCATGATTATGATGGCCCTTTTAAATTTATATGCTATTGTGAGGCTTTCTAAAATTGTGGTTCTAGCCTTAAATGATTACCGAAAGAAAAGAAAATTGGGATTGACTTTAGATTTTAAGGCGAGCGATATTGGGGTTGAGGATGATACAACGTGCTGGTAATTTTTTTTATAAAATTATTGTTTAATTAAAAAAGCAATGTATATTTGCAACCGCTAAATGCAACGGTCTGGTAGTTCAGTTGGTTAGAATACCTGCCTGTCACGCAGGGGGTCGCGAGTTCGAGTCTCGTCCAGACCGCAAAAAAACACATCATATTGATGTGTTTTTTTTTGATTATTTTTAGGCTATGAAATTGACTACAATAGCCTTAGTGTTTTCCATTTTTACATTATCCGCTCAGCAGAAAAAATCAGAACTAGGATGGATGTTTTCCGATTTGTTGGTAGATGGGAACTTGTACTTCTCCTATGAAAGGGAGATTAACGAGCATTGGTCTTGGCAGATTAATGGGGGATATAAATTGCCTGCAGGACTCGTTAATATATCTGGAATTGACGCGGAGCAACTTCAAACATCGGACATTAATTATACCGGGTTTAAGATCACACCGAGTATGAAGTATTATATAAATTCAGTTAAACCTGATCGTATGGATGGGTTTTATGTCGGTGGGTATACCAAATTTGGGCGCTATCATACAGATATAGGGGCCACCTTTATTGATTCGTCTGATCAGAGTTATTCCTTGAATTTTAATACGAATATGAATTTGTATTCCTTGGGTATAATGTTGGGTTATAAATTGCCGGTATCAAAACGTTTGGCAATAGACTTTCTTTTTCTTGGTTTCGGAAAAGGTTGGTATTCTTTTGACATTAAAAGCCAGACTTCAGTACCTGATGAATTTTATGATTATTTGAATGCTCAGTTGGACAAAATCACCCTACTAGATCTTATTAATAGTGATTTTAGCTTCTCAGAAATTAATAGTAATTCGTCGTTTTTCGGCTCTGCTGCTCGATATGGAATTACGCTTACCTATGCTTTTTGATTGAGAATTCTGTTTTAAATCACTTAAATATTGATGATTTTGTTAAAAATCATAAAAAACCTTAAAAAAAACCTTAAAATCATTTTTAAGAAAAAAATATATTTTACTTTTGTCAATATGAACGCAAATAATACATGGACTTTTTTCTTTTATTACTTTTATTTTACAATAAAAGGGAGACTTCATGTGTAATAATAATATTATAAATTAACATTGAAGTCTCGAGAAATCGGGACTTTTTTTTTACTATGAAAGTAGCAATTCAGGGAATCAGGGGATCGTTCCACCACATTGTGGCTGACGATTATTTTCAAGATCAAATCGATTTGGTAGAGTGTATGTCCTTTGCGGCTATTCCTGAATTAATTTGTAACGGAGAGGTGTCGTATGGTGTAATGGCAATTGAAAATTCTATAGCTGGAGCGATTCTACCCAATTATGCATTAATCGATGAACATAACTTAGCGATTGCAGGTGAATACTATCTTAATGTTCAGCATAATTTGTTGGCGCTGAAGGGGCAAGATATAATGGATATTAAAGAGGTGCATTCCCATCCTATGGCCCTATTGCAATGTAGAAGCTTTTTTAAGGCTTACCCCCATATCAAATTGGTTGAGGATACAGATACGGCTGATGTTGCAAAACGAATTCAAGAAAAGCAATTAAAGGGAATTGCGGCTATTGCAAGTGAATTGGCTGCTCAGGAATATGGACTAGAGGTTTTGGCCCCTGCTATTCAAACTGTAAAGGAAAATCAAACGCGATTCGTAATTGTAGAAGCGAGAGAATCGAAATATAATAGTTTGCCAAATAAGGCCAGTATTAAGTTTGGCTTAGAACACCGTAAAGGAGGTTTAGGAGAAGTTTTACTTGAGATTGCTGAAAACAATGTGAGTTTGACTAAGATACAATCGCTTCCGGTGATAGAAAATCCATGGGAATATGAGTTTTTTGCGGATTTAATTTTTGATAATTACCACGATTTCAAAAATGCGCTAATCGGTATTAAACCTAAAGTTAGTGGATATAAAATTTTGGGGGAATATATACAGAATAAATAATGAGAGAAGCAGATAGATTATCATCGGTAAAGGAGTATTACTTCTCTCGAAAGTTGCGAGAAGTTGCTCAACTTAAGGCATCAGGTAAGCCCATTATTAATTTAGGAATTGGAAGTCCAGATTTGGCTCCTGCTCCTGAGGTAATTCAGGCTCTTAATGAAGCATCTTTACTTCATTCAAGTCATGGATATCAGAGTTACCAAGCACGTCCTGAATTAAGACAAGCGATGTCTGATTTTTATAAGACTCACTTTAAGGTCGATTTGAATCCGGATAATGAAATTTTACCTATGATGGGGTCAAAGGAGGCGATCATGCATATTTCCATGGCCTTTTTGAATCCTGGAGATGAGGTTTTGATTCCGAATCCTGGCTATCCTACATACTCTTCTGTAACTGAGTTGGTTGGTGCAACAGCACGAGTTTATACGCTAAATGAGTCAACAAATTGGAGTCCAGATTTAAAACAACTCGCAGCTCAAGATTTGTCAAAAGTAAAAATCATGTGGGTCAATTACCCAAATATGCCAACTGGCGCAAATGCAAGTATTGCGCTTTTTGAGGAATTGGTAAGCTTTGCAAAACAACATGAAATATTACTTATCAATGATAATCCTTATGCGTTCATTTTGAATGATAATCCTCAATCCCTATTGGAAATAGAGGGAGCTCTTGATCATTGTATGGAGCTGAATTCTCTTTCAAAAGCCTTCAATATGGCTGGATGGAGAGTGGGAATGTTGTTGGGGAATGCTCAACGAATTAAATCGGTGTTAAAAGTGAAGTCCAATATGGATTCTGGCATGTTTTTAGGTATTCAATACGGAGCTATTGCTGCACTTAATTTGCCGAATACGTGGTTTGAAAAAATCAATAAGGTTTATGCAGTGAGACGTGATTTGGCAGAGCAGATATTGGATCATTTGGGTTGTGTTTACGACAAGAATCAAGTAGGAATGTTTATTTGGGCTAAATGTGGAAGTGAAGATCAGGCAAAAGATCTTGTGGATAAGCTACTTTATCAGTACGATGTGTTTATCACCCCTGGAATGATTTTTGGTTCTACAGGAAATTCATATATCAGAATTTCCCTCTGTTCAAAAGAAGAAGATTTTAAAGAAGTATTAAAACGAATAGGATGAAAATATTTGTTGTTGGGTTAGGACTTATAGGAGGTTCCATGGCGCTTGAGTTAAAGCAAAAAATGCATGCTGTTGTTTACGGCGTGGATTCAGATCCTGATCATATAGAAAAGGCTTTTGAATTAGGGATTATAGATAAAAAAGGGAGTTTGGATCAAGTAGGTATTGCCGATATTGTAATTCTTGCTGTGCCAGTGGATGCATTAAAATATATTTTGCCTGAAATTTTGGACCACATCAGTAATGATGCTTTAGTATTGGATGTTGGTTCTACCAAATTAGGTATTGCAAAAGTAGTGGAAAATCACCCTAAAAGAGGGAATTTTGTAGCAGCTCACCCTATTGCAGGAACGGAATTTTCAGGACCTACTGCGGCTCATGTTGGTCTTTTTAATGAAAAGGTGAATATTATATGTGATAAGGATTTGAGCTCGGATGGGAGTTTGACCAAAGCCATGAATGTCTTTGGTTATTTAGGAATGAGAAACATCTTTATGAACTCCAAGGATCACGACAAGCATATAGCTTATGTGAGTCATATCTCACACATTAGTTCGTTTATGCTTGGAAAAACTGTTCTTGAGATTGAGCAAAATGAAAAAAACATATTTGACATGGCGGGCTCCGGATTCGAGTCCACTGTTAGATTGGCAAAGAGCTCTCCTGAGATGTGGAGCCCAATATTTTTGCAGAATAAAGAAAATGTCTTGCCGGCATTAAATGAATACATAAAGAATTTACAAGAATTTAAAGCTTTAATTGAAGAGAATGACCGTGAGGGCCTTCGCAATTCAATGGAAGAAACAAATCATATTAAAACTATTTTAAAAAATCTATAAGGAGATGGAAAACAAGAAAGAATTAAGAAATTGGCTAGATGAGATGCAATTGAATCATCCTTTAGTTATTGCAGGGCCTTGCTCAGCAGAGACAGAAGAACAGGTGTTGAAAATTGCTCATGAATTGAAGAATACTGATGCTACAGTTTTCCGTGCTGGAGTTTGGAAGCCTAGAACCAGGCCAGGTGGATTTGAAGGAATTGGGGCCATTGCCTTACCTTGGTTACAGCGTGTAAAAAAGGAAACTGGAATGATGACAGCTGTTGAGGTAGCGAATGTTTCTCACGTTAAATTAGCTCTTGAGTTCGATGTTGATATTTTATGGATTGGTGCACGTACAGCTGTAAACCCTTTTGCGGTTCAGGAAATTGCTGATGCATTAAACGGTACTGAAAAGATAGTTTTAATCAAAAATCCAATTAATCCAGATTTGGCCTTGTGGTTAGGAGGAGTTGAGAGACTTTATACCGCCAATATTAAAAATCTAGGAGTTATTCACAGAGGGTTTTCTTCCTATAAAAAGACCAAGTTTAGAAATGTTCCACAATGGCAAATACCAATTGCTTTAAAACAACGTTTCCCAGACCTACCAATTATTAATGATCCATCGCATATTTGTGGAAATCGTGAGATGATTGAAGAAGTCTCTCAAGTTGCATTAGACTTGAATTTTGATGGCTTGATGATTGAAACTCATTGCGATCCTGATAATGCATGGTCCGATGCTGCTCAGCAAATTAAACCAGAGCGTCTAGTGGAAATCATGAGCGATTTGAAGGTTCGTGAACCTAAGGCAGAAGGAGAGGCTCTTGAGGAATTGAATGAGTTGAGAAATGAGATTGATATAATTGATGAGCATATTCTTCAGACGCTTGTTGAGCGCATGGAGGTGTCTAAAAAAATAGGTCTTGTTAAAAAAGAACAAAATGTCGCCATTCTTCAGAATAAACGATGGGCTGATTTGTTAGGACAACGTGTTGAAAAAGGAGAAGGTCTTGGCCTTTCAAAAGAATTCCTAGAGCGTCTTTACAAAGCTATTCACCAAGAATCTATCAATCAACAAGAACAAGTTATTGGAGAAGAATAGATAAATTTTACGGATATTTGCAAGCATGACAGGAGTAGTTATAAAATCTACAGGAAGTTGGTATGAGGTTCGTACTGATGAAAATGAACTCATTGCTTGCAGGATACCGGGTAAATTCCGAATAAAAGGAATTAAAAGTACCAATCCTGTCGCTGTTGGGGATCTAGTTGACTTTGAGCTAGAACCCAACAAAGACACGGGGGTAATTACACAGATTCAAGAGCGGAAAAATTTTATCGTTCGAAAAAGTGTAAATCTCTCCAAGAGAACTCATATTATTGCTTCAAATATCGACCGCGCCTTCTTAATCGCAACAGTGGTCAATCCAGTTACCTTTACCAGCTTCATCGATCGATTCTTGACGAGTGCTCGTGCCTATAGGATCCCTGTGGTGTTAGTCTTTAATAAGGTAGATGCTTATGGTGATGAGGCTTTGGGAGAGTTAGAAGAGCTTTTGGATATCTATGAGGAAATAGGGTATAAATGCTTAGTTCTGTCTGCAAAAACAGGAGAGGGAATTGATGAGCTTCAAGAGTTAATGCAAGATAAAGTAACCCTCTTTTCAGGGCACTCTGGGGTTGGAAAATCAACTTTGATCAATGTGCTTGAACCCGAGTTAGATATTAAGACCTCTGAGATTTCTGAACAACATAAGCAAGGACAACACACGACTACCTTTGCAGAAATGCATCCATTGAGTTTTGGAGGGTATATTATTGATACTCCAGGAATTAGAGGGTTTGGAGTTGTAGATTTTGAACCTCATGAAGTAGGGGATTATTTTCCTGAAATATTTGCGGTAAAGGGTGAGTGTAAATTCAATAATTGTCTTCACATAGAAGAACCAAAATGCGCAGTTAAGGATGCTGTTGAGCATGGAATTATTGCACATTCAAGATATCGATCTTATCTGCAGATGGTTCAAGGAGAAGATGAAATCTATCGCTAATGAAAGTAGTTGTTCAAAGAGTTAGTGAAGCCTCTGTAGTTTCTGATGGAGTATTAACAGCGGAGATAGGAATAGGATTGTTGGTGCTTGTTGGGGTTACTCATGATGACACGAAAGAAGACGTCGATTGGCTCGTGAATAAAGTAATTAATCAACGGATATTTAATGATGATCATGGGGTGATGAATAGGTCGCTTCTAGATGTAGACGGAGGTCTTATTGTGGTCAGTCAGTTTACGCTTCAGGCCAGTACAAAAAAGGGGCATAGACCTTCCTATATGAATGCAGCCAAACACGATCTTGCAGTGCCTTTGTATGAATACTTTAAGGTTTTGGCGAGTAAAAAACTTAAAAAAATTGTCGGATCAGGAATATTTGGCTCTGACATGAAGGTTTCCTTAGTAAATGACGGTCCGGTAACCCTTGTTATGGACTCAAAAAACAGAATTTAATTCTTATCTTTCTTAAAAAAAATTGATGAAAATTAAAACTCTTGCCCTGCTATTGTTCTTTTTGACAACTGGATTATTCGCTCAAAATGTTGATTCCTTGGATGTTGTTGATAAAGAGCTTTTAAAAAGGGTTTATTACCCAGAAGACCCAGAAGTTCCGGCTTACTATCAATTTAAAAGGAAGAAAACTTTTTTTAGGAAAAGATCAGGTAGAGTAGAGCAAGTTACTATTATTCATGAAAGACTTCAGATATTTAGCGCAGAAGGTTATGACTTTGCAAGTGTAAACCTCCAGCTTTTATCTTTCAATGATCGTCGAGAACGGCTGTTGGATTTTCAAGGTATGACCTATAATCTCGACGATAATGGAGAAATTCTTTATACTCCAATTGACATGCAAAGCATACTCACCACTGATTTGGGGCAGAATTTTGTAAGCAAATCCTTTACTATGCCGCAAGTGAACATCGGTTCTATAATTGAATACAAGTATGTTGTAGTTTCTCCCTTTCTGTTTGATATCTCGGCAGTTGAGGTGCAAAGCATTATTCCCGTTGAGGAGTTGGCTGTAGAAGTTGCCGTATTGGATGCTCAGAAAGTTAATATTTTTCAAAAGGGATTATACGATTTTAAAATTCGTGTAGATACTCTGATAAGTCCAGGTTTTGCGCGACCGATAAGAAATTTCACTATCTACGAACAGGATGTTCCAGCAATGATCGAAGAGCCTTTAATGGGGAGTATGGATCTTTATATTTCAACACTGGAGTTTGACGTGTTTGGATACGTTCAGCCTGAACTGGGGATTTCTGAGGAGTTTCCCCATACTTGGGAAAAGGTCTTGAGTCAATACATATCGAATGATGATTACCGTTATGCTCAAAAGCCTAGAAGTTTTTATGAAGACGAATTGGTTCGGTCCGATAGTATTGAGGGAGCAATGAATTTGGTTAGAGAGAAAATTCAATGGAATGAGCGATTTGGTGCGGTTCCTGATTATGGTATTAGAGATGCTTATAGGCTTAAAAAAGGGAATGTAGCAGATATAAATTTGGCACTTTTATCCATGCTTCGATCTCTTGATATTGAATGTTATCCCGTATTTACATCTTCTAAGTTTAATGGACCGATTTTATTTCCAAAAAGTGATGCCTTAGACTATGTTCTTGTTGCTGTGAAATCAGCAGATAACTATATCTATTTAGACGCAAGTGATAAATACGCAGGAATTAATGACCTTCCAAATTGGATATTAAACTCGGAAGCATTCATTGTGAAATCAAAAAAAGAGATAGAACGAGTTGTTTTAAATAGTAGTTCACCTGGTATCAGTACAAGCTTGTTGAGTTATGAGATACGTGATAATGGAAGTGTCAGCGGAAAGTTACAAAGACGCCTGATGAATTATTTTGCTGCGGATTTTAGAGCAGAATATGATGAGAATTACAATCCCTATCTAGGCGATATGAAGTTAGATTCATTAGATGTTAAAAACACAGATTTGGTATTTGAACCAATTTTGGAATACATCACATTTAGTGGTGATCAGGATATCGTAATAAGTGAGAATCAAATTTCTTTCCTACCCTTGTTATTTGAATCAATTCAAGATCAAATTTTTGAATCCGAAACTAGAATTACTCCTATAGAATTTGGAAATAGATTCAATCAGCGCTATGTAGTTCAGGTTAAACTTCCTGAGAATTATATAATTAAAAGCGAAGCTGTCAATACGAGTTATAAGTTGCCAGACAATCTTGGGCAAATCGATTTTGAAAGCTCGTCTATTGAGAATCAGTATAAATTAATTTTGAATTTCCAGATCAATAGTCCGGTAATTTCAGTTGATTATTACCCGTATTTAGTTCGTTATTTTGATTTTTTAATTAAACATACTAATGAAAAAGTAGTTTTCGCCAAAGCCTCTGAAAGTAGTGTTGGTTTAGAATAGTCTTCGGAATAATTTAAATTATAAGCCATGTTTCAGTAAAATATTCTGAGATATGGCTTTTGTTTTGTATGCCCTTCTTTAAATCCATAATAATTTAGATTATTGTTTTGTAATACTTTATTTTTATAGTGTATTAAACTATAATATTATGAAGCCACAGGATAAAATACAAGATTTACAGTTTTTTGGAGAATTTGGAGGAGTGAATCCTTCTATTTCGGATTCAGCAACATTTACTTTCATGGCTGCAAAAACCATGTCGGATACCTTCGAAGGAAATACTGAAGGATGTTACTTATATTCAAGGCATACGAGCCCAAGTAACTTGCATTTAGGACAGGCATTGGCTGCGATGGAGGGTAGTGAAGCAGCTCATGTAACCGGTTCTGGTATGGGAGCAATTACTTCGGTACTGATGCATTTGTGTCACACTGGTGCCCATGTGGTGAGTTCAAGAACAATTTATGGAGGAACCTATGCCTTTTTAAAGAACTTTTTTCCAAAATATGGAGTGTCAACGAGTTTTGTGGATATTACAGATTTGAAGGCAGTAGAAAATGCAATCACTGAAGATACCAAGGTTTTGTACTGTGAGACAGTATCTAACCCGCTTTTGGAAGTGGCTGACCTTAGAGCCTTATCAAAATTGGCAAAAAAGCATGGAATCCCTTTAGTAGTAGATAATACCTTTAGTCCGTTAATGGTAAGCCCTCTAGAGCTTGGTGCAGATATTTGTATTCACAGTTTGACTAAGTTTATCAATGGAACTAATGATGCCGTTGGAGGAGTGATTTGTGCTTCTGAAGAATTTATTAATGATATCAAGAATGTTAACGATGGGGCTGCCATGTTATATGGTCCTGTTATGGATGCCATGCGTGCAGCGTCAATCCTTAAGAATTTAAGAACCTTACCGATAAGAATGCAAAAGCATTCGTCTAATGCCCAGTACTTGGCGGAAGGATTTGAATCACTTGGAATGAGAGTGGTTTATCCAGGTCTGAGTTCGCATCCGGGTCATGAGACTCTTTCTGAGCAACTCAATGCTGGATATGGTTTTGGCGGTTTGATGACCTTGGACTTCGGAAGTTTAGATTTGGCAAATAAAGCAATGGAATTAATGCAAGAACGCAACCTTGGTTATTTGGCTGTGAGTTTAGGCTTTTATAAAACTTTATTTTCAGCTTCAGGAAGTTCTACTTCTTCAGAAATCCCTATGGATGAACAAGAAGAAATGGGTCTTACTGATGGTCTAGTCCGTTTTTCTATCGGTCTGGATGCTGATATTGAACGAACTTTTCAAGGCATGAAATTATGTTTTGAAGAGTTGGGAATCCTTAAAAAATTAGCAACTTTCGAATAATTGTTTAAATTTACTTTCAAAGAGCTCGAATCGTTACTTTTCGAGCTTTTTTTTGTGAAAGCTACTATGAGTAGTAGATTTGTGTACCCTAAAACTTAAGTATGAGTAATTTGCCTCAAGATCAGGAAATTGAATTAATAGAAAAGAATACGATTAGTTTGAAATGGGCCCTTGTCCCAATTATTGCGCTAATAATTATGTTGGCTTATAATGTCTTTGTCTTTGGAGACGATGCATTAAGTGGGTCTAATCAATTTGTTTTACTTCTTGGAGCAACCGTTGCTGCTGTCGTAGGTATAAAAAACAAAGTCTCTATTGAGGATATGATGGATGAGGTTTCCAATAATTTAAGGTCCACTTCAGGAGCAATCTTGATTCTTTTGATGGTTGGAGCTTTGGCTGGAACCTGGCTTGTAAGTGGAATTATTCCAACAATGATTTATTACGGGCTACAAGTCTTAAATCCAACAATATTCTTAGGTGCAACGGTGGTTATTTGTGCTGTTATATCCATTGCAACAGGGTCGTCTTGGACTACGTCCGCAACCGTTGGTATTGCCCTTGTTGGGATTGGAAACGCCATGGGTATCCCTGCAGGAATGACTGCTGGAGCGGTTCTTTCAGGAGCTTATTTTGGGGATAAGATGTCGCCCATGTCAGATACTACGAATCTTGCACCAGCAATGGCAGGAGGGGATTTATTTGATCATATCAAATACATGTCTTTAACCACTGTTCCTACAATTATAGTAACGTTTATCGTCTTTGTTATTTTGGGTTTTACTGTTGAAACTCATGGGGAAGCTAATATTTCACAAATGTTGACTAATATCGAGGCCTCGATTAATGTTAGTCCTTGGTTGTTTTTAGTTCCCGTTGCAGTTATATTTCTAATTGTCAAAAAAACCCCACCTACATTTGCCCTACTAATCGGAACCTTGCTCGCGGCAGTTTTTGCCTTGATTTTTCAGCCAGATTTAGTTGCGCATCTTGCGGATGCTGAGGTCTTGACCTTTGAAAACGGATACAAGGGACTTATGAAGGCAATCACTGTGGATGTTACTGTGCCAACAGAAAGTACTTTATTAGCGGATTTATTCTCCTCAGGAGGAATGGCAGGGATGTTAGGTACCATATGGTTAATTATCTGTGCTATGGTTTTTGGAGGAGTGATGGAGGCGATAGGAGCCTTGGCCGCAATTTCAAGAGCTCTGCTAAATGCTTTTGATTCGGTATTTGGCTTATTCGCATCAACAGTAGGATCTTGTCTTATTATAAACGCTACAGCATCAGATCAATATCTCGCAATTGTTGTTCCTGGGAAAATGTATTCACAAGCTTATAAAGATAAAGGATTGGCTCCAGAGAACTTGTCTCGTACTTTGGAGGATTCTGGAACGGTAACTTCAGTTTTGATTCCTTGGAATACCTGTGGAGCTTATCAGTCTACAACTTTAGGTGTAGGAGTTCACGAGTATTTTGTGTACGCAATATTTAACTACTTATCACCATTTATGACTTTGTTGTTTGCCGCTTTTAATATTAAAATTAAACGCTTGACTGCAAAGCTTGCTTAAAGACATTTTTCGGCACATTTCTCACCGTCTATTGCGGCAGAAATAATACCTCCAGCGAAACCAGCTCCTTCGCCACAAGGGAAAATTCCTTTGATTTGAGGATGTTCTAGACTTTTAGGGTCTCTTGGAATCCGAACGGGTGAAGAGGTTCTAGATTCTGTAGCATGGACGATAGCTTCATTTGTAACGAATCCTTTCATCGATTGATTAAATGCTTTAAAACCGCCTTGGATTGTATTGTGAATAAACTTAGGAAACACCTCTCCGAGTTCAATGGAGGTCGTGCCTGGTTGATAAGAAGTTTTCGGTATGTTTGCAGATTTTTTATTGTAAATGAAATCTGCTAATTTCTGGGCAGGAACACGTTGAGTTTCTCCTGCCAATCGCCAAGCTTTTTGTTCAATACTTTTTTGAAACTCCATTCCGGCTAAGGGACCAAATTTTTGAAATTCCTTAAAGTCGGAGAGTTCTAAGCCAACGACTATTCCTGAATTTGAGGTTGCTTGATCTCTTTTGGAAGGCGACCATCCATTAGTTACAACTTCACCAGGAGCAGTGGCACATGGGGCAATAATTCCTCCAGGACACATGCAAAAAGAATATACACCACGACCTTGTACTTGTTTTACCAATGAATAGGGTGCAGGCGGTAGGTAAGGACCTCTATCAGTGGGGCATTTGTACTGTATTTGATCGATGAGTTGTTGAGGGTGTTCAACTCTCACGCCAAGCGCAAATGGTTTGGCTTCAATTAGAATGTTTTTTCGGTCTAGTAATTCATAAATATCTCGAGCAGAATGTCCCGTTGCTAAAATTAATTTTTTGGCCTTAATCTGTTTCCCATTTTCCAGAACCACTCCATTAATTTCACCAGATGTAATAGAAAGGTCTACTACTTTACTGTTAAAAAAAACTTCGCCACCATGAGCTTTAATGGTTTCCCTCATTTCGGCTATAATTTTTGGCAACTTATTTGTTCCAATATGAGGATGTGCATCAACAGTTATTTTTGGATCTGCCCCAAATCCAACGAACAGGTTTAAAATCCGATTAACATCTCCTCGTTTTTTTGAGCGCGTATAAAGTTTTCCATCAGAATAAGTTCCGGCACCTCCTTCCCCAAAACAATAATTTGATTCCGGATTGACCAAATGTTCCTTGTTAATAGCGGCTAAATCTCTTCTTCTTGCTCTAACGTCCTTTCCGCGTTCAAGAATTATAGGCTTTTGTCCTTGCTCAATCAGTTTTAAAGCCGCAAACAAACCAGCAGGTCCTGCACCAACGATTATGATCTCTTCTGCATTTGAGACATTGGGGTAATCGGGTAGGGCAAAGGAAATCTTCTCTATGAGGTCGCCAGGGAAAAACACCCTCACCTTTAAATTGATTTTTACACTCTTTTGCCGGGCATCGATGGATCGTTTTAATATCTCAAAATCTGAAATAGATTGCTGATCTAAAAAATTAATCAAATAGCTTTTTAATTTGTCTTGATTACTTGCAATTTGGGGGCTTACCCTAATTTGTATTTCTTTTGGCATAATTTAGTTGAACCAAGTCCAGATCAAACCAAATCGAATTCTCCAGTCTCGATAAGGATAATTGGGCGCTGCATAATAATTTTGTGCTAATAAGGATGAGGTAAAGTTTTCAATCTTCAAAAAGATACGAGTACGTCTTACTTGAGCATTGATAAAATAGTCAAGTACCGGATAATTACCAATTTGTTCTTGATTTTGAATATTATATGATCCCATGACGGGGTTAAATTCATTGGCGTAATAACTGGTGAAATAATTAAAATTTATCCCAGTTTGCAGAAACATCGGATTTCCTTTAAAAACATAACTGCTGTAATACAGTGTATTTCTTGTTACTAAATCAGGTACTCGGAAGGCATTTTGGCCGCTTATGACATTTTGATAAACCATAGAGTTGTTGAGCGCCCATTTGCCAAATTTAAATTCTTTTTGCCAATATACTTTGTAGTAATTTACAGTTTCATCAGATAATTGCTTTACGATGGGATCTTCACTTCCCTCTAAATAGGTGAAATTATCGATTTGATTATAACTCCCTTCTAATAAGCCCAGCTTTGTGCTAGCGAAAACCTTTAAACTTCTTATGTTTTCGTTACTCAAATTGGGGTTGTACCAGTTGTAATTTACAAGGTCACTTTGATAGATTTGAAAATTAAAATCTGGAGCTTGAGATTTAATCAATAAATGGCCCCCAAAATTTTGGATGGAGTCGATTGCGTAATAGGCTTTTACATCAATTTCATTACCGTCTATATTTCCACTAATAACCCCTGCAATCGATGCTTCTAAATTGAAGCCTCCTAATTCAGCTTTCCAGTCCGCACCTAAACTTAGAATATCTCCGTTTATACTTGATGGGATGATACTCCCGTCTTCTTCAATGGTTGATTTATCGAAATAATATTTGTAATTAGTAAGTCTTGCATTGATATTGAAGTCTCCTAGAATATATGGTGAGGTAAAAGCCAGATATAAAGTGTTGTCAAAAATTTGTTCCCAGTTGCGATCCTCAATTTCATCGGTGTATGACGGCCCGAAAATATTTGAGGAAGAAATTGTTTCCTGATCGAAACTAAATTTTTTCCATTCAAAATTCATTTGATGCTTTAAAACAATGTTCGACATGCGGTTTTGAACGGAATCAGGTTTCTGTTTTAAAAACTTATATTGATGATTTAAATAGAGTCTTTTTCCATCAAGAGTGCTTGTAGCATCCGGTAGATTTACCAATAGATTCCCCCTATCCTGAGCAAAATCACCCTTGTTTTCAAATTCCGATTTCGATTCCTCCGTTAGCCCCCCATTTTCCTCATTGAATAAATCGTGTTGAGCATAATGCCAATTCAAGTGGTAGCGATTATTCTTTGAATGATAGCTCGCTGTAGTGGTCAATACTTTTTGAGAGCTCAAACTATTCCTGTATTCCCCTAAAGACCTCAACCCTCTATAACTTATCGATGCATTAAACTGTTCTGTGAAATTTGAACTAAAAGAGACATCAAGAAATTGACCCTGATTAATCCCTGTTCTATACGCTGCTTCAGAAGTAGGAGTAGGTACATAATAGTATTTAATATCTTCTTTGGTCAGATATCCAAATTCTTTGGCTGAAGTTCCATTATTCGGAAAATATTCTTGGTTGTCAAATTCGTAGGTCAACTTTGTGTAAGTTTTTCCTTGGTTGGCAAATTCCATATTTCCGAATTGATCTTTCCGTGTATAATTAAACGCGTATTCATGGGCAATGCTTAAGGTAGTGTCAACAACAACAGTGTCCCCTGCGTGGTTAATCACTTTATAATCCTTAAAATTCGCCTTGATGGTTTTTACCAGCTCCGATTTTTCATTTTGATTGGTACTTTTGCCAGGTCCAGATGATGAAGTTTTAATCTGTCCTTGCATACTCATTGAGCATAAGCAAATTATTAGGCCCAGGAAATTGAAGCGGTTAATCATAAAAACAAAGGTAAATATTCCAACGGAAATATGTTATTTTTGAATTACTAAATATCTAAAATGAAATTAAAGCCTTCTTTCCAGTCTGAATTGGTCGAAGCCGGTCTTGATGAGGCGGGTAGAGGTTGCCTTGCTGGGCCTGTTGTTGCAGCAGCGGTCATCCTTCCCGAAGGTTTTGAGTCGGATGTGTTAAATGATTCAAAACAATTAAATAAAAAGAATAGAGATCTTTTAAGAGTTGTTATAGAGCGAGAAGCAAAGGCCTTTGCTGTAAGTTTTGTTTCTGAGCGGGAAATTGAAAAAATTAATATACTAAATGCCTCAATTTTGGCAATGAATAATGCAGTTGCAGCATTAAAGATTCGTCCAGAATTTTTGGCTGTCGATGGAAATCGATTTAAGTCTCATCACGATATTGATTATGAATGCGTAGTAAAAGGAGATGGGAAATATTTAAATATTGCGGCAGCTTCTATTTTAGCCAAAACCTACAGAGATGAATATATGGAAAAGTTGTCAAAGGAACTTCCGGTTTATCAATGGCAAAAAAATCAAGGCTATCCTACGAAAGCTCATCGTTTAGCTATAGCTGAATTTGGAGCAACTAAACATCATCGAAAAACCTTTAAATTACTCCCGGACCAACTGAGTTTAGACTTGATATTCGAATCCGAATAATTCTCGTAAGTGTTTTTTTACTTTTTCTTCGACCTCGGTCAATGGGATTTTACGCCCTAATTCTGCTTCCATCGATGTCACGGTTTTGTCTTGAATACCACAAGGTACGATATGGTCGAAATAACCTAAATCAGCATTGACATTTAAAGCAAATCCATGCATGGTTACCCAGCGACTAGCGCGCACACCCATGGCGCAAATTTTTCTCGCAAACGGAGTTCCGACACCAATCCATACACCAGTTTCTCCTTTGCTTCGCTCAGAATCAATGCCGTAATCTTTTAGGGTTAATATCACAGCCTCTTCTAAAAAACGCAAGTATTTATGAATATCTGTAAAGAAGTTTTCTAAATCTAAAATAGGATAACCTACCAATTGTCCGGGTCCGTGGTAAGTGATGTCTCCTCCGCGATTGATTTTGTAAAAGGTAGCACCCTTGGCTTCTAAGGAACTTTCGTTCAAAAGTAAATTATTGATATCTCCACTCTTACCAAGAGTGTAGACGTGAGGATGCTCAACAAAAATTAAATAATTTGGAGTTTTATTTTCGAGGTTTTCTCTTCTATTGTTGGTTTTTATTTCAACAATATGCTGAAACAGCTCTTCTTGGTATTCCCAAGTTTCTTTATAGTCTTTTAAGCCTAAATCAATAAGATTAACCTGATGGTTCATTTTAGTCTTTATTCAATATTACAAGAGCGCCAATCACTCCAGGAACCCATCCGCAAAGGGTTAACAAAAATACGATAATTACCGATCCACAGCCTTTGTCTATTACTGAGAGTGGTGGAAATATGATTGCGAATAATACTCTTAAAAAGCTCATAGTCAATTGATATTACAAAGTTCGTAAAAAAAATGCAGAACAGCTTAAATTATAACTAAATTAGCCTGAAAATCTATCTGTCTTGTGAGTTTAAAGTTAGTTGATATTAATAAGTCGTTTAAGGACCAGGAAGTGTTACAGAAAATCACTCTTGATTTCCCAAAATATGGATGTATTGGTCTTTTAGGACCAAATGGTGCTGGGAAATCTACCTTAATGAAATTAATACTTGGATTATATGAACCCGACCAGGGTGAAATAATAGGGTTTGAAAAACACAAGACTGGTTATTTAAGCGAACAAAATCCGTTATACTTGGAAATGTACACGCGAGCCTACTTAAAATTTCATGCAGAAATTAGGAAAGTTCCTTTCACGCGTATTGAGGAATTATGTGATTTATTGGAAATTCAGGAACGGGAAAGAGTTAAAAAATTAAAATCCCTTTCGAAGGGATATAAGCAGCGAGTTGGCCTTGCCGCGGCCATGCTTCACAAGCCTGAAGTTTTGATTTTAGATGAGCCTACAACGGGTTTAGATCCAAATCAATTACAAGTCTTTAGAAGGGTAATTAAGTCTTATTCAAGGAAGCATTTAGTGATTTTGTCATCTCACATTATGCAGGAAGTAGAAGCCGTTTGTGATCAGGTAATTTTTATCAAAAATGGATTAATAAAAGGTAAACTGGATTTGACTAAACTCGATCGAGAAGATCTTCTTATTGAAATTTCATTTGACTATAGGGTAGAAGAGCGTTTTTTTAAAACTTTGCAAGGGTTTGTCTCTGTGGAAAACACCTATGATACGACTTATGAATTGACTTTGGAAAACAAGGATCAAAATTGGTTTGAAATACTTCAAAAATTTTCTACTGAACAAGGCTTGAAAATAGTAAATTTTCAACTCAAAAAAAGGGGCTTAGAATCCATGTTTACTGAATTGCTTAAAGACTAGCGATTTTTTTAATTTCAGTTGAATTTATTCTTCCAGTAGGGTGTTCCACGAAGAGAAGATTTTTCATTGACTGTGCTATTTCTGAGGCTTTAATTGGACTGTAGTTCTTAAGCGGGCCGATAAATAAAAAAGAAAAATACTTCATGAAACCACCAGCTAGTCTTTCTCCTAACCGATACTCTTTCCTAGGGCCTACGATTAAAGAAGGTTGTAATATATAAGCCTTTCCAATTTTTCTAGAAAGTACAGCTTTCTCCATTTCGCCTTTAGTTCGATTGTAAAATATTTTTGAATTCACATTAGCTCCCATTGCAGAGATTACTTGAAAATTCGGAATGTTATTTGCTTCACAAAGCTTAGCGGCATCAATTGGTATGCCTAAATCAATCTTTCGGTAGAGGGATTTGTCGGGAGTTTTTTTTGCGGTAGTACCAATACAACAGCAAAGGGAGCTCAGTTGGTACTGATTTATCTCTAAGTCATCGAGTTGAAATAAATCCAATTCAATCTCTACAAGTTTTTTGTGAACGACCCCTGTTTTTCTTCTACCAAATGTATAGACTCTATCAATTCGGCTGTCTTGAAGGATGTTTTCTAAAAAAAGGCTACCAACTAAGCCGGTAGCCCCTATAATTCCAATATTAGTCATTACTTGGATTAAATGGTCTTAAGTCCCCTTTGTATCGAGCACTTGTTCGCACCGAGCTGGTCACTAATAAGGTGGAAGTTGTGTTAGGTTGAAGTGTCAGGGAAAAGGTAAGAATTTCGCTGTTTTGTTTTCCTGAGAACTTTACGTAAATCTTCTCTTTCTTATAGTTTATTTTCACTTTGTAGGATGTAGGTTCCCCTTTAAACAATACATTGGAAATATCGATATTGTTGTAAGGTGTAACTCCTTGAGGGGTTCCCCAATAAGGTAGCATAACTGCAATTTCCTTTCCAGTTGATCTGAAATAGGCTCGTGACATCGTAAGGTCAAATTTCTCTCCTGTGGCAGAAGAGGTTTCTTTTGGCACAAATTGATATTTTTGATTGTCAACAACGTCGATTAAAGCCTGAAATTCAGGAGATACATCTTGCTTTTTCTTTTGAGCAAAACCTGTTTGGATTGCTAGGAAAAAAATTAATAGGTAAGTAAGGTTAGTTTTCATTTATTCGTTTATTTAGATTTATTATTCTACTCTTTGATCTTCGGGTAATAGCAAGGAACCGTTGTAAGAAATTCCATCTCTAGCAGAACTATTGACCATAAGGCTAGCAGAAAGGTTTTTGTAAAAATTTATCACAAAATCCAAGCTTTCACCTTGAGCCTTTCCAGAGAAACTGATTTTTATTCTCCCATTTTTTTCATTTATTTCTACTTTATAGTCTTGCATTTCTCCTTTAAAAATTATTCCATTCTCTCTTTGAGTGAAACTGTTCAAGGTTTGGGAAGAACCCATATATGGCATATAAATATCGGCCTGGTCATGTCTTATTTTTACGTAATTCGACTCGCCCGTAATATCAATACTTGAGCCATCTTGAGGAAACATGGTTACTCCTTCAAAGTCATAATCCTTTGAATCAATTAGCTTTTTGAAGGCCTCATAATATTCTTCTTTTTTCTCTTGCTTCTGTTTTTTCTTTTCTGCCTTTTCTTCTTTTTTGCTTTGAGCAAAAGCCGAAGAAGTAGCAATCAAAATTACTGTACAAATTAAAATTAGTTTTCTCATGACTTATTCTGCTTTTTTTAGTTCGCTGATTTTTCCGTCGTAAGATATTGAATTTCTCCCAGAACTATTGACATATAGTCGTGCACTTGTTCCTTTAATGACAAATTTAAAATTTAAAGACTCACTTGAGTATTTTCCTTGAAATGTAATTTCAATTTCTCGCTTGTCATCATCGTATTTAATATTATATTTTTCCGGTTTACCCTTAAATTCAATTCCCATTGAATCATGGTTGTATGTGTTTACTGTTTGGCTGCTTCCAAAATAAGGGAGCATCACATCCATTTCACTTCCATCGTAGTCTAAAGAATTGGGTGTAGTCATAAGATTTCTTCTGGCGGATCCTGTCGGCATTGACCATTCTGCTATAAAGCGATAATTATTACTTTCTATTAAAGATTTCAAGTCGTTGTATGCTTCGACCTTTGCCGCTTCTTTTTTTTCTTTTTTCGATAAATCCTGAGCGTTTAAGGTATTCAAACATAGGAAAGTAATCAGGACTAGGCTTAAATATTTCATAATTTGATGGTTTTATTGATAAATATACATCAAATTTTATGCCTAAGTTATTGAAGATTCATCAAAGCATAATACGCCACCAAACTAAATATTATTCCTATGCCTAATGGGGTTGTAATGGATCTTGGAGTGAAACTTGCTGATTTGCCGATATACCGGTTCCAAAACAAGGTCCCTATAAGGTAGGCTCCTAAAATTGAAAGGACTAAACTTAAAATTAAATTGTTGGCGAAATACCCCACTAGGGCATTACTCGCAATCATGTATAGACCCCCAATCAAAAGCACTTGATAACCCAGTTGCGGCTTATTTAATCGCCTTAAATTAATCATCATTAATACAGCGCCAAAAAAAGCAGAGAAAAATAATGAAAAGCCCCAAATAGCAATTTGACTATACAATTCAATTGGTGGAGCAGCTTGATCTAAGTTTCTCTCGATATCGATATGCTCAATTCCGTTGGCTTCATCTTCAATTTTCTGTAAATGAGCGTAGTCATGAGCTTCAAAATCCAATTCTCTCGTTTGAAGTTCTTTTTCAATTTCCTTCAAAGCCTCTACCGTATATAAATCGGTTTTTTGGTATAAGTCCAAGAGTTTAAATCGATCAAGTTTTTTGATTTTATCAATAAATGTTTGATTCATCTTAGTTTATCTTAAAGTCAATTTGATGTTGGTCTAAGGTAGACAAAAGTTCGTTTGAGGCATGTAATTTCATTCCTCTACTTGGAAGGGTAACTTCAAGTTTTTCTTGAGGGTCTCTTAAACTGAATCTCAAACCGAGCTTCCCTCCTTCAAAGGGGCTGAGTAAAGTGTATAAATCGTCTGTCTTTTGATCAGTTAATTCTCTTACATTGATTCTAATGGTTATTTTTTCCAGTTTCTCTTGAAGTACATCGTGCAACAGGGCAAAAGAATTAAACTTTAATCGCGGTTCGCCTTCAACCCCCTCCTTATTAATCCATCCTTTTTGCATGGTTGCACTCATAAATAAAAATGAATTGGGAACCAGGAAATGTCTAAATTGCATGTATTCATTACCAAAAATTCGAAACTCATGTTGGTCTGAATAATCCTCTAAAGTAAAAGTTGCCCAACCTTTACCCATTTTTGAGACTCGGTGTTCGGCTACGGTTAAAATTCCTCCAAAACTCATTTTACGACCAATTAATCTTTGTAAATCTCCACTGAGTTCTGATAAATCCGTATTGCAAAAATGAAGCTCGTTTTTGAAATCATCAAGGGGGTGAGCTGAAATATACATTCCAACCACTTCTTTTTCTTTTGCCAGTAATTCCATAGTTCCCCAGGTATCGCAGACCGGAAGTATAGGTTCTGGCATTTCCTCAGAGGTACTTTCACCAAAAAGGCTTACCTGTGAAGAATTTTGTGCCTCTTGAAACTTATTACCATATTTAATGACCTTCTCCAAGAAAGGGTTTCCTTTTTCATCCAAAACGTAATACTGAGCTCTGTGCGTTCCCGGGAAGGAATCGAATCCTCCTGCAAGAACCAAGGAATCAAAAGCCTTTTTATTGGCAGCTCGTAAATCGATTCGACGGGCTAGATCAAAAATTGATTTATAAGGGCCATTTTCTTTTCGTTCAGCAATTATTGCTCTAACGGCACCTGAGCCAACTCCTTTGATTGCCCCAAGTCCGAAACGAATTGCTCCTTCTTTGTTTACCGAGAATTTTAAATAGGATTCGTTCACGTCTGGTCCCAAAACCTCAATTCCAGCCCGTTTACATTCCTCCATGAAAAAGGTGACTTGCTTTATGTCATTCATGTTGTTGGAAAGTACCGCCGCCATATATTCTGCGGGATAATGGGCTTTTAAATAAGCTGTTTGATAGGCAATCCAAGCATAACAAGTGGAATGAGATTTGTTAAATGCATAGGAAGCAAATGCTTCCCAGTCGGTCCAAATCTTTTCTAATTTTTTTGCTTCGTGTCCTTTGGCGGAGGCTTGCTCTAGGAATTTCGGTTTCATCTTTGCCAGAACAGCATGTTGCTTTTTACCCATGGCTTTACGCAGAACATCGGCTTCACCTTTTGTGAAATCTGCCAGCTTCTGAGAAAGTAGCATTACTTGCTCCTGATAAACCGTAATTCCATAGGTCTCCTTTAGGTACTCTTCACAAGCATCTAAATCATAGGAAATTTCTTCCCTTCCGTGCTTACGATTAATGAACGAGGGAATATATTCTAAAGGCCCTGGTCTATATAGGGCGTTCATCGCAATCAAATCTGCAAAAACAGTCGGCTTTAATTCGCGCATGTATTTTTGCATCCCAGGAGATTCATATTGAAAAATACCGATGGTTTCTCCTCTTTGGAAAAGTTCATACGTTTTTTCATCATCCAAAGGAAAGCTTTCCGGGTCGAGTTCAACTCCGTGAATGGCTTTGATCATCTTCACCGAATCCTTGATTAGTGTCAGTGTTTTCAATCCAAGGAAATCCATTTTTAACAATCCAGCATTTTCAACCACTGAGTTGTCAAACTGAGTGACATACATGTCTGAATCCTTGGCTAGAGCTACAGGTACAAATTTGGTAATATCGTCAGGGGTGATAATCACACCACAGGCGTGTATCCCTGTATTTCTCAAAGAGCCCTCAAGAACTCGTGCCTTGCGAACGGTTTCTCCTAAAAGGTCATTGCCCTCAGCAATCTTTTTGAGTTCATTTACTTGCTCAAGTTCATCAGATCTTAATTTTTCTTTAAGGGCTTTGTCATCCAAGGAGAAAATTTTTGCAAGTTTCATCCCAGGAATTAACTTGGCAATACGATCAGCTTCATACAATGGGAGATCCAGTACTCTCGCGGTATCACGAATAGCCGATTTAGCCGCCATGGTACCATAAGTGATAATCTGAGCCACTTGATTGGCTCCGTATTTGTCAATTACATAGTCCATTACCAATGAACGCCCTTCATCATCGAAATCAATATCAATATCAGGCATGGATACACGTTCCGGGTTCAAGAAGCGCTCAAAAAGAAGGTCGTATTTGATGGGGTCGATATTTGTAATCCCAAGGCAATAGGCCACTGCCGATCCGGCAGCTGATCCACGACCTGGACCGACAGAAACGCCCATATCTCTAGCTGCACGAATGAAATCCTCGACAATTAAAAAATATCCAGGATATCCGGTTTTGGCGATAACATCCAATTCAAAATCCAGTCGTTCGGCAATATCATCAGTAATTTCTCCATAACGATCTTTTGCTCCGACGTAAGTTATGTGTTTTAAATAATTATTCTCTCCACGCTTTCCTCCGTCCTCTAAATCCTTTGGGTCTTCGAATTCTTCCCCAATCTCAAAGGCCGGTAACAGAACATCACGTGCAAGTTCAAAAGGGGTGATTTTGTCAACAACTTCTTGGATGTTTACAATGCTTTCAGGATGATCTTCAAATAAAGCTTTCATCTCTGAAGTGGACTTAAAATAATATTCGTGATTGGGTAGACCGTATCTCAGACCTCTACCTTTCCCAATTGGTGTTGCTTGTTTTTCTCCATCTTTAACGCAGAGTAAAATATCGTGGGGATCGGCATCTTCCTTATTCAAGTAAAAGGTGTTGTTTGTCGCAACGCTTTTTATTTGATGCTTCGCTGCAAATTGTAAAAGGATTTCGTTGATGTGATCTTCATCTTCTTGACCGTGTCTCATCAACTCTATGTATAGATCCTCTCCAAACTGTTCTTTCCACCACAAAAGGGATTCTTCAGCTTGTTTTTCACCGATATTTAAAATCTTATTTGGAACTTCTCCATAAAGATTCCCGGTCAGAACAATTAAATCTTCTTTATACTGTTCAACAACCTTTTTATCAATTCGAGGTACATAATAGAATCCGTCAACAAACGCAATGGAGGACATCTTTGATAGATTTTCGTATCCTCTTTTGTTTTTGGCCAGAAAAACCATTTGATAACCATTGTCCTTTCGCGACTTGTCTAAATGATCTTCACAAACGAAAAATTCTCCACCAACTATCGGTGTGATTTCTTGTTCACCAGCTTCTTTTAATGCTTTGTTTTTTCCATAAACTGCGTTTACAAAATGAAAGGCAGCCATCATATTACCGGTGTCGGTAAGGGCAACAGCTGTCATTTTATCTGCAGCTGCAGCTTCTACTAAGGCTCCAATTTGTATAGTAGATTGAAGTATAGAGTATTGTGTGTGATTGTGCAGATGAGCATATTTGGCCTGTTCAAAAGCCTCCTTTTCCTCACTGGAAATCTCTTTTTTTAGGCCTGCTGAACCTCCCTGTTTTTTGAGCTGTGCACTTGCTTTTTTCAGATTGAGGTGCTCTAGGCCAATTACTCCAATTGGTCCAGGGTTGAATTTGTTGAACTCCTCAAGGTAACCAGGCTCTTGATTTAATTCATCAAGGCTGTAGGTCCCTCGTCGAACAAGCTCTAAAAAACAACGGGTGGTAGCTTCAACATCCGCAGTTGCATTATGAGCTTCAGAAAAAGCAGATCCAAATAAATATTGATGCAATTCGGTTAGAGTCGGCAACTTAAATTTACCGCCTCGACCTCCGGGGATTTGACAGAGCAGGGCCGTTTTTTCTGTACAGGTATCTAAAACTGGAAGATCGAGAAGCGAACTGTTCATATTTGCTCGATAAAATTCGCAGCCCATAATATTGACATCGAACCCTACGTTTTGACCAACGATAAAAGAGGCTTTATCAAGGGCAGATTTAAACCGTTCTAAACCTTCCTGCAAAGAAATTCCCTCAAGACTTGCAAGTTCTGTAGAAATACCGTGAATTTGCTCTGCGTCATAAGGAATATTAAAACCCTCAGGTTTAATCAAAAAATCTTGATGTTCTACAAGTTTTCCTTCACTGTCATGCAATTGCCAGGCTATTTGTATACAGCGTGGCCAATTGTCGGTGTCAGTCAAGGGTGCATTCCAATTTTTTGGAAGTCCTGTAGTCTCAGTATCAAAGATTAAGTACATGAATCAAGGCTTATTGATAAGGTTTTAAAATTAGCATAATTCAGTGGTTTTTTAGCACATAGCTTTTGCTTTTTTATCAACAGGAGTTAATTTCGCTCAGTTTCAGTATTTTATTGTCCAAAGCCTTGTTCGATTCGAAAAGAAATTTGTAATTTTGCAGACCAAATTAATAACCATAGGTCGAGTACCTATACAATTAAATTATTATGCCAGTAAAAATTAGATTACAAAGACACGGTAAAAAAGGAAAACCTTTTTACGCGATCGTTGCTGCTGATGCAAGATCAAAAAGAGATGGTAAATTCTTAGAGAAAATCGGAACTTACAATCCAAACACGAATCCTGCAACAATTAACCTTGATGTGGATTCAGCTGTAAAATGGTTACAAAATGGAGCGCAGCCAACTGATACGGCTCGTAACATTTTATCTTATAAAGGTGCCATGTTGAAAAACCACTTATTAGGTGGTGTGAGAAAAGGAGCTTTAACTGAGGAGCAAGCAGAGGAGAAATTCCAAGCTTGGGTATCTGAGAAAGAAGCTGCTGTTGATGCTAAAAAATTAGGTCTTACTGCTGCACAAGCTGAAGAAAAGGCAAAGAAATTAGCTGCTGAAAAAGAAGTGAACGAAAAGCGTATGGCTGCTGCTGCTGAAGCGGAAGCTGCTGCACAAGCTGAAGCTGCTGCTGAAGAGGCTGCGGTTGAAGAAGCACCTGCTGAAGAAGCTGCATCTGAAGAAGAGAAGGCTGCTGAGTAATTCATTAATCTATCGATATGCGTAAAGAAGATTGTTTTTATTTAGGCAGAATCGTTAGAAAACACAGCTTTAGGGGAGAGGTCGTAGCTAAGTTAGACTCGGATGACCCTGAAATTTATACGGAAATGGAATCAGTTTTTGTCGATATCGGCAATAACTTGGTTCCATTTTTTATTGAAGATAGTTTACTTCAAAAAGGAAACCAGCTCAGAATTAAATTCGAAGGAATAGACGACGAGCAGGATGCTGAAGCCATATTAAAAGCAGGTTTATACTTGCCCGCGGAATTACTTCCTGAATTGGAAGGCAATCAATTTTACTACCACGAGGTGATCGGAGGAGCTGTTTACGATCAAGAGCACGGGTATCTCGGTATACTCACTGGAATCAATGAGGCAACAGCCCAACCTTTATTTGAGATTGAAAATGGTGATCAACAATTGCTTATTCCAATGTTGGATGAATTTATCATTCACCTGGATAGAACAAAAAAAGAATTGACTTTGAAAGCCCCTGATGGTTTGATTGATTTTTATAAAGGTCAAAACAATTAAGATGAGTTTTTTTAAATTCAAGGAGTTTCAAATTAAACAGGAGCAAAGTGCCATGAAAATTGGAACTGATGGAGTGCTCTTGGGGTCCTGGGTAAATTTAAATAAAGCATATACCATACTTGATGTCGGTACCGGAACTGGATTAATTGCGCTGATGATGGCTCAGCGAAGCAATGCAGAATTAATAGATGCCTTGGAGATTGAAGATGGGGCCTATGAAGAGGCGGTTTACAATTTTGAAAACAGTCCTTGGGCAGATCGACTGTTTTGCTACCACGCTGATTTTCAGGAGTTCATTAATGAAATGGATGAGCCTTATGATTTAATCATATCCAATCCTCCATTTTATACAAGTAGCAATCCTTCACAGGATAGAGCCCGGTTTTTGGCTCGTGAAGAGGCTTCTTTGCCTTTTCATCAACTTTTTTCTGGATCGGCTCATCTTTTAAACAATCAAGGAGTTTTGGCTCTCATACTCCCGGCCGAGGTGGATGAGCGAATTCAAGTGCTCGCTAAAGTGACCGGCTTGCAATTAAAGCGCAAATGTCTTGTTCGCGGTAATGAAGCTGCTGAGGTTAAACGAATCATGTATGAGTTTATCAAAACAAGTACTCCGCTTGAGACAGTAAACGAGTCCTTGATTATTGAAATAGACCGTCATCAGTATACCGATGATTATAAAAACCTTGTAAAAGATTTTTATTTAGACCTCTAGACTCAACTCATAAGGAACTTCAACTTCTTTAAAAATTATTCCATAGTCTTCGAGTTCTTCCAATATCGGAAGGTAAACCTCAGGATGAACTGGAATTTGCACACCAGGTCGCGTGATTTCTCCCAAAAGAATTTTAACCGCTGCTATCCCTACAGGAAGTCCTACCGTTTTACTCATGGCAGTGTATGTCTGGTCTTGACCAATAACCATCATGGACGACTCGATTTGGCGTTTTTTTCCAGCCAATTCAAAACCAAATTTATGAAGCATTACAATCATGTCTTTGTCATCTTCTTCTAAGGACCAGGCTTGTTTTAAAATATGTTCCAAAACTTGAGCTGGACTTGCTTTTTTAAGCCCGACAATTTTCTTCGGATTACACAAATCCAATTCCATGAGTTTGTCCCACCTTAAATCATCTTGGTCAATTTTTAAATAAGATCTCAGCTTTAATTCAACAGAATCTTTTGTGTTGTAGGCCAAAAATGAGTTAGTGAAATCTCTAAAACTCATGTGTTCTGTATCCTCCATGATATAGGAATCATCGGTCATTCCCAATTGAACGATTAAATCCCAAGTCTTAGAAAATCCCAATCGTCTAATGGTTCCTCTATATAAGGTTTCAATATCCTCAAGACCATAGAGTTCCCGATATTTCAGAGAATCACGATTTGCATAGCCCTCAAATTTACCAGCTCCTTGAATATTTAAAACCTCTGTTCTTCTAAATAATTTTTGATAAGGGATGTATTTGTATTTTCCTTCTTGAATGAATTTTGCTGCACCTCCCTGTCCTGCAAGAACTACATTTCTAGGATTCCACGTGAATTTATAATTCCAAAGATTATTATCAGATTCTGGTGCAATAAGGCCCCCGGTAAAGGATTCAAACAACACCATTTTTCCGCCCTCAGCTTTTATTTGATCAATGACTTTCATTGCGCTCATATGATCAACACCAGGGTCTAAGCCTATTTCATTCATAAAGACCAAGCCTTTAAATTGGGCTTCTTCATTCAAAGACTTCATTTCTGGCGATACATAAGATGCTGTGACGAGGTGCTTTTTAAACTCCAGACAATCCTTTGCTAAGGAAATATGCATATGTGCTGGGAGCATGGAAATTACGACATCACTTTGTTTTACTAAAGTTTGACGGTGCTCTTTATGTTCAATATTCAAAGCAACAGTCTTGATGCTCGAATCAAACTGCAAATGATCGATATCGCGATCTGCGATGCATATTTTAAATCCATGTTTGTTGGATTGTTCAATTAAATATTGAATTAAATTGCTTGCTGATCGACCTGCCCCAATGAGTAAAATTTGTTTCATGTTCGCAAATTAGCAAAATTTATTAATGTTTGAAATAAAACAATAATAATATTAAGTGTGTAATTTTAAACAAAAAAAAGCTTGGTAAATAAATTATTCCCTTTATCTTTATTCATTATTTCAAAGGTAGTATGGCAAAGATATTAATCGCTATTTTAGGAGGAATAACCGTGATCATGGGAGCATTAGGCAGCCACGCTTTGAGCAGCAAATTATCTCCTGAAGATTTGTCAAGTTATCAAACTGCGATTCTCTATCAATTTTTCCACGTCATTGTACTACTAATCATAAACAGTTTTGGACTTGTCGATGAGGCTGCACTGAGGCAGTTGAATTGGCTATTTGGTCTGGGAATACTGTTCTTTTCCGGTTCGATTTATTTGATTAAACTCAGCTCGGTGAGTGCCAAAAGTATTTGGTTCGTAACACCATTGGGCGGTTTACTTTTAATCGCAGGCTGGTTTCTACTTGCTTATCAATTTTATAAACTCAAATAAGGCTTTAAACAAACAACAAAAACACTAAACATGAAAAAAACAGTTGAACTTACGAAATCGATTTCGTTACGAGATTTAGGACTGTTTCCAAAACAAAACCACTATCAACTGCCACCAGAGTTATTAGTCGAAGCAACCCTTTCCAGAGAAGAAGGTCGTTTAGATGAACATGGGGCTTTGGCAATTGAAACCGGCACGTTTACGGGACGCTCCCCAAAGGACCGATTTATTGTTAAAGATGCAATGACACAAGATCGCGTGTGGTGGTCTGATATTAACCAAGCCTTTGATCCGGATAAATTTGATGCCTTGTACGATAAAATGGCAGCGTACATTAAAGACAAGGAAGTGTATTCTAGAGATTGCTTGGCAGGTGCTGAACCTAGTAAACAAGTTAAGGTCAGGGTTATCAATGAATTCCCCTGGTCGAATCAATTTGCATATAACATGTTTATTCGTCCAACTGAGGATCAATTAGAGAATTTTGCTCCAGATTGGGTGGTACTCAATTTGCCAGGATTTTATGCAGATCCAAAAGTCGATGCTACGCGTCAAGGGAATTTTTCTATCTTGAATTTTACTAAAAAGATTGCAATTATTGGTGGTTCGGGGTACACTGGGGAAATTAAAAAAGGGATTTTTTCAGCGCTGAATTTTGAATATCCAAGTTTTGAAGATACGCTTTCCATGCATTGTTCTGCCAATCAGGGAGAGGATGGAGAAACTGCTCTGTTCTTTGGTCTTTCCGGAACGGGGAAAACTACACTTTCCGCAGATCCAAATCGAAAATTGATTGGAGATGATGAACACGGATGGACTGCAGATAATACCATATTTAATTTTGAGGGAGGTTGTTATGCTAAAGTTATCGACCTCGATGAAGAAAAAGAACCGGATATTTATCACGCCATTCGAACGGGGGCAATTTTGGAGAACGTCGTGATGGATGAAAATGGAAAGGTTGATTTCGCGAATACTTCAATTACTCAGAATACACGAGTGAGTTACCCGATTAACCACATTGATAATATTATGGTTCCTTCTATAGGAAAGAATCCTAAAAATGTATTTTTCCTTACAGCAGATGCATTTGGAGTTTTACCTCCGATCTCCAAACTGAATGCGCAACAAGCGGCCTATCACTTTATATCAGGGTATACAGCTAAGGTAGCAGGAACAGAAGCTGGAGTGAATGAACCCTTACCCTCTTTCTCTGCTTGTTTCGGGGCTCCATTTATGCCCTTGCACCCAACTTATTACGCAAAGATGCTAAGCGAGAAAATGGAGGCAGCTGGTGTCAATGTTTGGCTAGTAAATACAGGTTGGACAGGAGGACCTTATGGTATAGGTCATCGAATGAGCTTAAAATATACAAGAGCCATGATAAATGCGGCTTTAGATGGTAAATTGGAGAAAGTGAGCTTTCACAAGCACAGTGTATTTGGTTTGAATATGCCGATGTCTTGCCCAGGGGTACCTGAGGCTTTGCTCAATCCAATTAATACTTGGGGTGACAAAAAAGCATACACGAAAAAAGCGAAGGATTTAGCGTATTCGTTTAAAAAGAATTTTAATCAATTTGAGGATCTCGCAGATGAGTTCATTCTTGCCGGAGGACCTACGATTTGATTTTAGTAGTTTTTTAGAGTTTAAAGGGATGGCCACGGCTGTCCCTTTTTTTGTATTTTTAAGTAAAACTAGAACTATGCAGCGATGCGATTGGCCAAAGGAGGATCCTTTGTATTTAAAATATCACGATGAGGAATGGGGAGTTCCTGTTCACGATGATCAAAAATTATTTGAATTCTTGACCCTTGAAACTTTTCAAGCGGGATTGAGTTGGATCACCATTTTAAGAAAACGTGAAAACTTCAGAAAGGCCTTTGATGATTTTGATTACAGAAAGATTGCAAATTACGATCAAGAGAAAATTGAGCTTCTTAAAGCTGATGCTGGTATCGTTCGAAATCGACTAAAGATTGAAGCGGCTGTTAATAATGCCAACAGATTTATGGAGGTTCAAAAAGAATTTGGGAGTTTTGATAATTATATTTGGGGCTTTGTTAATGGCACTCCCATTCAAAATAAATTTAAAAATGGATCAGAGGTTCCAGCTACTTCAGAAATTTCGGATCGCTTATCTAAAGATTTAAAAAAAAGAGGATTTAAATTTGTAGGATCGACTGTAGTTTACGCTCATATGCAAGCTACAGGAATGGTAAATGATCATTACACAAACTGTTTTAGACATCATCAGGTATGAGTGTGAAAAGAAGAAAACGGATTCAGGATACCGGAATAGGACTGAAAGCAAAGAAAGGTGCACGTCCCTTTATCAATAAGGACGGAAGCAGTAATGTAGTATTTAAAAATGCACCTAGGGGAGTGAATTCCTTGTATTCATTTTTAATTGAAATCTCCTGGGGATTGTTTTTTCTCTGGGTAACCATAGGATATATTGTTTTAAACATTGTTTTTGCCAGTCTTTATATGCTGGTTGGGGTTGAAGAACTCATGACTCCCAGTGATTCTTTTCTAGAAGATTTTGTAAATGCCTTTTATTTTTCTGCACAAACAATCACAACAGTAGGGTATGGAGCGATATCTCCAGGAGGGGTGATGTCGGGTCTAATTTCTTCTTTTGAAGCCTTGATTGGTCTTTTGAGCTTTTCATTCATCACAGGTTTGCTCTATGGAAGATTTTCAAGGCCTCGGGCAGGTGTTGAATTTTCAGAACAGTTATTGGTTCGTCCCTTTAAGGAGGGCAAAGCCTTGATGTTTCGATTGATGAGTTCTAGAAGTTCTATAATGATTGAACCAGAGGTAAATTGTACCTGCGCCCTTCATAAAAAGAATAAAAAAGGCGAAATTACACGTCAGTTTTTTCAAGTGAAATTAGATATTTCAAAAATTCACTATTTACCGAGCATGTGGACACTCGTTCATGAGATTGAGGAGAGTTCTCCGCTATATGGAATTGAAGAAGAGAAATTACCTACTACAGATTTTGAAATCTATATAATGGTTAAATACTACGACAATGCCTATGCCCAGCAAGTGTATCAACTCAGACAATATTCTAATGAAGACCTGGAGTTGAATAGGCAGTTTGTGCAATCATATCAATATGATGAACACGGATATTTATTAGTTGATCATGAGGATTTGAGTCGAACGATTCCCATTAATGAGACATGAATCGAATCAAAAAGAAAAAGGTAAGTACAATTGCGATCCAAATCCCGGCTTTGATCGCTCCTTTTTTGTAATGAGTTTGATGAAGCTTTTTGTCTTTTGAATAAGAATATATCATCAAACCAATAAAAGCAATTGCAAAACAAATACCGAAGATAATTTGACCTTTGGAAAACATAATTTTCTATTTTAGACAAAAGTAGCCAAAAACAATCAGATGAAAAATAAAATTAAAGACGTATCTGCCTTTCATAAAGCGTTTGGGTTAGGGATTAAACACAAACCTACTGCCGATTTAGGTCATGCCAAAAATTTACTTCGTTTTAATCTTATGAAGGAAGAAAACGAGGAGTATTTAGAAGCGGCAGAACAAGGGGATTTGGTCGAAGTAGCAGATGCCCTTGGGGACATGTTGTATATACTTTGTGGAACGATTATAGAGCATGGGATGCAAGAGAAAATCGAAGAAGTGTTTTCTGAAATTCAACGCAGTAATATGTCTAAACTGGGAGCGGACGGTAAACCCATTTACAGAGAAGATGGAAAAGTGCTTAAGGGACCCAATTATTTTAAGCCAGATATCGCAAAAATACTAGGCTAAATCTTTATTAAAAAAGCCTCCCTTATTTTCCTTTCTAGCATTTGATGCGCGGGTAATAAGCATGGCGGTCGTAATTAAATTTTGCAATTCGCATAGAGGCAGGGATACCGTTGCTTTCTTATAGAGATCTAGATTTTCTTGATATAAGATGTTTAGTCGATTTGAAGCTCGTTTTAAGCGGTCATTAGATCGAACTATACCAACCATATCACTCATGATTCGCTGAACTTCAACACGATCATAAGTAATTAAAATCTCTTCTTTATTTTTTTCTGTATGGGAATCATCCCAATCGGGAAGTTGTGGGATTTCAGCAATGTCTTTAAAGGCAGTTTTTGCTTTGATAAAGCTGTTAAAAGAATAGACCAAAGCCTCCAATAAAGAGTTGGAAGCTAATCGATTTGCTCCATGCAAGCCTGTTCTGGTGCATTCCCCACAAGCAAAAAGATTATTGATGGAGGTTTGCCCACTAGTATTTACCTCAATACCACCACATAAATAATGCGCCGCAGGAACCACAGGAATCATGTCTTTTCTAATGTCAATACCGATGCTTGCACATTTCTCCGTGATATTCGGGAAGTGTTTGGTGAATTCTTCATAATCCAGTGATCTACAATCCAGATAAACAAAGTCCTCTCCAGAGGCTTTAAGCTCACTGTCAATAGCTCTAGCAACAATGTCTCTTGAAGCCAATTCCTTTCTAGGGTCATACTTCTCCATAAAAGCAATGCCTCGCTGATCTCGAAGAATGCCACCGAAACCTCTCACCGCTTCACTAATTAGAAAGGATGGAGATTGTTTTGGGATTTGGTATAAAGAGGTAGGGTGAAATTGAACAAATTCCACCTCTTCAATCTTTGCTTTGGCACGATAAGCCATCGCAAGCCCATCAGAAGTTGCAATTACTGGGTTTGTTGTGTTTTGATATACTTGACCGGATCCACCGGAGGCCAACATGGTAATTTTGGCTCCAATGGTAATGACCTTTTCACTTTCAATATCTAAAGCATAAACTCCATAACAATGAATGTTTTTGTAACGATCGGGATTCTTGCGCTGTGTTTGATGTTCGGTAATGAAGTCAATGGCAAAATGCTTGGGTAAAATCTGAATATTTGGCTTTTTGTCAATAGCGGCCAACAAGGCTCTTTCGATTTCATAACCAGTAATATCCTTGTGATGCAAAATTCTGTGCTGAGAGTGACCTCCCTCCATGCCTAAATCGTAATCTCCTTCAGGGTTTTGGTCGAATTGCACCCCCCAATTGATGAGTTCTTCCAAGCGATCAGGTCCTTCTTCTACAACCATCTTCACGACGGACTCATCACAGAGACCGTCACCAGCGATTAAGGTGTCTTTAATGTGTTGTTCAAAGGAATCTACATCTCTATCAAAAACGGTTGCGATTCCTCCTTGAGCGTACTTTGTATTGGACTCACTTTCATCACTTTTAGTAATCACTAAAACCTTTTTATCCTTAAAGTATTGTCCTACTCGCAAGGCATAAGATAGTCCAGCAATTCCTGAACCAATGACTAAGAAATCCGTTTTGATCATTTATTTTGATAATTCTAACATGCGCTCTATTGGAGCTAAAGCCTTTTTGCTCAATTCAGCATCTACTTCTATAGCGGGTAGTTCATGTTCTAAACAGAGGTACAATTTTTTCATATTGTTCATCTTCATGTATGCACATTCCGAGCATGCACAAGTATTGTCTTCTTTTGCTGGAGCTGGAATAAGTATTTTGTCAGGTACTTGCTGTTGCATTTCGTGCAGAATCCCTGCTTCTGTTGCTACGATGAATTTAGTTTTCTTACTTTCTCTAACATGCTTTAATAAGCCCGCAGTCGAACCGATATAAGAGGCTGTTTGAAGAATATGTGTTTGTGATTCAGGGTGGGCAATAATTTCCGCATCAGGGTGTTCAGCTGCCACTTCTAACAACTTTTCTATTGAAAAAGCCTCATGAACAATACAGGCACCTTCCCATAATAACATGTCCCTCCCGGTCTCTTTGATTAAGTAAGTTCCTAAGTTTTTGTCTGGCGCAAATATAATCGGCTGGTCCTCTGGAATGGAGTTGATTATTTTTAAAGCATTGGACGAGGTACAAACAATATCAGAGAGTGCTTTGATATCTGCAGAACAGTTGATATAAGTTACTACCATGTGATCCGGGTGTTCCGCCTTAAATTTCGCGAAATCTTCCGGAGGACAGGAATCTGCTAATGAACATCCTGCATGAAGATCTGGCAGAACCACGGTCTTCTCCGGATTCAAAATCTTTGCAGTCTCTGCCATAAAATGCACCCCTGCAAAAACGATGATATCAGCGTCTGTCTTGGCAGCTTCTTGGGCCAATTGCAATGAATCACCAACGAAATCTGCGATGTCTTGAATAGCTGCTTCTTGATAATAATGAGCAAGAATAACCGCATTTTTTTCCTTTCTTAATCGGTTAATTTCTGCAACGTAATCCACGTTGGGAGTTGCTAGATTTAAATAACCCAACTCATTGAGTTTTGATTTGGCTTGTTCTAAAGTAGGTGTACTCATCTTAAGATACTTTATGTGTCCAGTTAAATTTATCCTCAGCTTTGTTTTGCTGTATATCGGTCAATCTCTTTTTTAAGTGAGCTGCTGTTCCATTTTCTGATTTTGGAATATCGTAATAGGTTCCTTGATATGAAAACCCCGAAATAGGACTGATAACTGCAGCGGTTCCCGACCCAAACATTTCTTTAAGACTTCCATCTTTAGCTGCATTTACAAGCTCTTCTACGCTCACCGCTCTTATTTCTACTTCAATATTTTCAGATTTTGCAAGGTCGATCAAACTCTTTCTTGTAATTCCGTCTAGAATACGTTCTGAGGTTGGAGCTGTAATTAATTTGTCTCCAATTTTCACAAATACATTCATCGTACCTGCTTCTTCCAAGTATTTATGGGTATTGGCATCCGTCCAGATTACTTGCTGAAATCCATCGGCCAAGGCTAGATTAGTTGGGTAAAATTGTCCGGCATAGTTTCCAGCTGCTTTTGCAAAACCAACTCCACCATTGGCAGAACGAGAATATTTCTCAGCGATCAAAACTCGAACTTCACCAGAATAGTAGGATTGTGCTGGAGAACAGATGATCATAAATTTATACGATTTAGAAGGCGAAGCAGATACTCCGGATTCTGTAGCGATTACAAAAGGACGAACATAAAGAGAATTCCCATCTCCCTTTTTAATCCATTGAGCATCTAATTTTAATAATTCCTCTAATCCTTCAAAGAAAAAATCTTTAGGAAAAGCAGGCATTGCAAGTCTTTCTCCGGAAATATTGATACGATTAAAATTATCCTCCGGTCTAAATAACCAAATTTGATCTTCTTGGTCTTTGTAGGCTTTCATTCCCTCAAATACAGCTTGACCGTAGTGAAAAACCTTTGCTGAAGGATCTAAACTCAACGGCCCATAGGGTTCAATTCTAGGATCGACCCACTTTCCATCTTCATAATCACAGACAAACATGTGGTCTGTGAAAATATTTCCAAATGCCAAGTTTTCAAAATCGACTCCATCGATTTTAGTTTCAGTTGATTTTTTGATCGTAATACTCATAGTTGAATTTCCGTATTTCCTACAAAAGTACTCAATTTTTCACTTTTTTGGGAACAAAGAATTCACAAATCCATAAACTTCAATTTTTGAATTTGTCTATATTTGCACTTTAAATGAAGCATTTGTATTGAAACGAAAAATTGTCATAACATCCGACGGGTCCACGACCCTTCATATTCCCGCTTGGAATGAGCAGTATCATTCTAAGCACGGAGCCATTCAAGAGGCCTATCATGTCTTTATAAAAAACGGACTCGAGGGGATAGAAAAAGATGAGGTTGATATTTTGGAAATCGGATTCGGTACCGGATTAAATGCATTGATTACATTGCTTGAGTCTGATTTAAAAGCTCAAAAAATCAATTATGTTGGAGTAGAGGCATACCCCATTAAGGAGGATGAATTGTTACGCCTAAATTTTGTAAATGAATTGGACTGTAGAAATTTATCTCACAAGTTTGAGGAAATGCACCTGTACCCTTGGGAAAAATGGCAAGATGTAACAGACCTTTTTCGATTGTACAAAAGACAAATGTTTATACACAATGTGCACGATGAATCTGCTTTTGATTTGATTTATTTTGATGCCTTTGGAGCTCGCGTTCAACCTGAATTGTGGACTGAAGAAATTTTTCAAAAAATGGCTCTTGCCCTCAAACCAGGTGGAAAATTAGTAACTTACTCAGCAAAAGGATCCGTGAGAAGAGCCATGGCTGCAGTAGGACTGGATGTAGAACGCTTACCTGGCCCTCCTGGAAAAAGAGAAATGCTTCGTGGGACAAAACCTGAATAATATGGAAATAGGAAGATTTAAGAGAAATAAAGGAAAAAATAAAATAAAGGGATTGATACTCGTGTTTCTGTTGTTTCTCGTGATTTATTTATTTTTCAAAATGGATGACTTGGTGACTGCGTTTTTCTCCTAATCCCATTTTTTCTTCATTTTTAGACTCATAAATCCTAGCACACTAGCAAACCAAGGATAAATCACTGCGTTTAGCAGGTATTTCCGAAGACAAATTGCCTCTTTAATTTTATGATAGTAACGATTGAAATAAATATAGTCGAGGACTATTTTACTCAACCACAACCACGCGGCAAGTTCCAAGTCTAAGATAAACAGGCTAATTATTAAAATCAAATTACTCAACCAAACAATCAAGGCCACTGCGGAGGTTGTTCCGCTTCTGACTGATGCTGTTTTCGAAGTCCATCTGTATTGTTGGCTAATGAATGATTGGAATGATTTTTTTTCAGTGGTTCGAATCACATGATTATGATTGGACCAATAGACCATTTTTTTGTTTGCTTTAGAAAAAGCTTTGGCTAAGAAAACATCATCACCACTCTGTATTTCAATATTATCAGCATAGGGATTGAGCGCTTCAAAAATTGATTTCTTGTAAAATAAATTGGCAGCACTTACATTCTTAAGTTGGCCGTAGTAAGAGGAAGCATCACCATAGGCTGATAAACTCAGGAAATTCATTCCTTGAAATGAAGAAGAATTAAAACTTAAGACAGGGCCTGCAATCAGGTCGCCCATGGGACTTTGTTGTTCGAAGTCCCTAAAGAAGTCAGCGGGTATTTGACAATCTGCATCTGTAGTAAAAATCCAGTGATACTCAGCTTGGGAGATAGCGCATTCTATGGCTTGTTTCTTACCTTGGGTTTTTGAATTCGAAAGTATTTTAAAGTTGATTCCACTGAGATGGTTTTCTATTAATTTCACAGTGTCATCTTGGCTATAGTCATCAATAAATAGGAATTCGATAGGATTTGAGGTGGGCTTAAGGTTTTGAATACTTTTCAGGAGACCTTGAATTCGGTCAGCTTCATTTCTAAAGGGAATTAAAACTGAAATCCCACCAGATTTAGGATCTGGGGAATGGGTGTTTTTTTCAATTCCCCAAATCAGGAAAATGATCAGTATGGTATAGGGGACAAGCAGGTAGAATACAATCATTTGCGATAGAATAATAGAGCGCCCAATACCGCTGGAAGGGCCCAGTTTAGTACCCACATCAGACCAACGCAAATGCTGATAACTTCTTTGGGAACTCCGATAAAACTAAATATATAAACGAATGCGGCGGTCTTCGCTATCCAGTCAAAAATACTAAGAACAGGAAGGATTGTCAAAATAAAATAGGAAAGTGCAATCCCTAAGTAAATTTCAAATAGACTGGTCTCCGGTTGGAAAACATGAATTAATAGAGCCATTGCGCTGGAAAATATTAAATACCTCCCAATACTAAGGCCTAAACTCAGCTTCCAGAATTGGGGTAGCTTCCACAATTTGTGGAGAAGAAATATGCTTACAGGCAGCGCAATCAAAAACCATAAGGGATCTACAGGGAAAAGAGTTCGATAAAAAAATAAAGCGGCTAAACTTCCAAACAATACGGTGGCATAGGCTTGGAATAAATTGTTGTAAAAAATGTTTTTGGCCAAGATCGTTCTTTGAGACTTTGCGTAAAAGCTAAGTTTCACTGGGTATTCCCCTAATTTTAGTGGACTAACGATAGCAATAGAGTGTGCTTGCAGGGTTTCTGATAAGGAACGCCTTCGGTTTATTGGAACAATGTTTAAATTAGACTGCCTCCACTTTTCACTTTCGAGCAACCAATTAAGAGCAGTTAAAAGGAGAATCGCTGGAACTATAAACCAAAACCCATCAGGAAACTCAAAGGGATAAAATGACCAATCACCACGGGTCCATAAAAAATAGATCAAACCTAGGGTCAAGATTATTTGTAGGGAAAGTTTCAGGGTTCTATTCAAGCCTTATATTATTTATTATCTTCGCTAATATAAGTGAATAATTTGGCTAAAGAACGCATAATTTTAGGGATAGATCCGGGAACGACCATCATGGGATTCGGAGTGATTCGAATACGAGGAAAAAGTATGGAATTCATCCAAATGAATGAGTTAATATTGACCAAATACAAAGATCCCTATATCAAGTTGAAATTGATTTTTGAACGTACAATCGAACTCATTGATACCTTTCACCCTGATGAGATTGCGCTTGAAGCTCCTTTTTTTGGTAAAAATGTTCAATCTATGCTGAAATTAGGTCGGGCCCAAGGAGTTGCTATGGCTGCTGGCTTATCAAGAGAAATTCCAGTAACGGAATACTTGCCAAAAAAAATTAAAATGGCCGTTACAGGAAACGGAAATGCCTCCAAGGAACAAGTCGCTAAAATGCTTCAGAGTTTATTGGGTTTGAAAAGTTTACCAAAGAATCTTGATGCGACTGATGGTCTGGCTGCTGCAGTATGTCATTTTTATAATTCGGGACGAATCGTAGGTGGAAAGAGTTATTCAGGTTGGTCGAGTTTTGTCTCGCAAAACCCCAAAAAAATAGTCAAATAAATGGCTGGTATTTATCTTCACATACCTTTTTGCAAGCAAGCATGTCATTATTGTGATTTTCATTTTTCCACTAAATTGTCTAATAAAAAAGAGGTGGTTGAGGCTTTGTGTAAGGAGCTTAAAATGAAAAGCAATCAAGAAGAAATCCACTCAATATATTTCGGCGGAGGAACTCCGAGTATATTGACAGAGCATGAACTATCAATAATACTTAAGTCCGTAAAAAAACATTATCATGTTAGCGATAAGGTCGAGGTAACTCTTGAGGCCAACCCAGATGACATTGATCAATCTAAGTTGGAATTTTGGAAATCACAGGGAATTAATCGTCTTTCTATAGGAATTCAATCCTTTAAGCAAGAAGATTTGGACTTCATGAATAGAGCCCATAATTCAAAGGAGGCTTTTGATTCATTACAACTGGCACGGAACTATTTTGATAATATTACAGCAGATTTGATTTATGGAACCCCTGGACTCACTATGGAGCAATGGGATAATAATATTGAACAATTATTGAAATTGGGTATTCCCCATATCTCTGCATATGCTTTGACTGTGGAGCCTAAAACGGCTTTGGATTATTTTATTAAATCGGGAAAGGTGAGGCCGCTCGATGAAAAACAGGCTGAAAGTCAATTTAATCATTTGGTTCGAAGACTAAACCAAGAGGGTTTTAGCCACTATGAAATTTCAAATTTCGCAAAAGAACCTTATCGATCTCAGCACAACAGTTCGTATTGGTTAGGAGCTCATTATGTCGGAATCGGTCCAGGAGCGCATTCATTCGATGGTGAAATTCGGTCGTGGAATATCAGTAATAATTCAAAGTATATTGAAGCTTTGAAAGAGGGGCGTTTAAGTCAAGAACAAGAAATTCTAAGTCCTAAGGATCGCTATAATGAATATATGATGACTGGATTGAGAACGGATTATGGGGTATCTAAAAAATACCTTCAAGAAAATTTTGGTACTCAAGGACTGAATCAATTCCTTAAAGACAGCGAGAAATATCGAGTGCACGGGGAAATTATTGAAACCCAAGAGGTGTTCCTTTTGTCGCATCAGGCACGTTTTAAAGCAGACGGTATAGCTTCTGATTTGTTTTGGCTGTAGTTTTATAGTAGATTTAGCGTATGAAAGCACGTGTGAATTTTGGAGGAGAGGATTATCAGTTGGATTTAGACCATCCTTTAGACCTGAGCATTTCTCTGAAATCCAAGACCTCGTCGGCATCAGCTTGGTATGTGGACCCTCCCGTATTTAAGGCGGAACAAGCATCAGTTGCTGAAGGCGGAAGCACAAATTTCAATCAGATTTGCTTTAATCCTCACGCTCATATGACCCATACGGAGTGTCTTGGACATATTACTAAGGAGTTTTATTCCGTAAATCAGCAAGTACAAAATTTCAACTTCCCCTGTTTTTTAATTACTGTTGAACCCACAGAAGTAAGTGGGGATTTGATTATTGGTTTAAGCCAGATCAAAGCCCGTTTAGAAAAAAGATCTTTACTAAAATACATCAAGGCTTTGGTGGTTAGAACCCTGCCAAATCCAGAAACCAAGTTGACTAAAAAATACGACCATACCAATCCTCCATATTTCTCTGCTGAGGCTATGCAATATATCGTAGATCAAGGCATTGAGCATTTATTAATTGATTTACCCTCTGTAGATAAGGAAAAAGATGGGGGTGCACTAACTGCTCACAAAACCTTTTGGGGATTGACCGGTCAAGGCCCTATTCGCGTTTCAGCAAGTATTACTGAATTTATATTTGTTGAGGATGATATAAAGGATGGTTTTTATTTACTCAACTTGCAAATTGCACCAATAGAAAACGATGCGAGTCCATCTCGCCCAATACTATACCAACTAGATAAAACTGAATCATGAAAAATTTTTTGATCTACCTCGTGGGATTATTAGTAATCTCGTGCTCTACTCAAGAGCCAAAAGAGGAGGAAGTAAGTAATTACGTAGCTGAAAACTACACGAAAAAAGAAGTATACATTACCATGCGTGATGGAACTCGACTGTTTACAAGCATTTACAGTCCTAAGGATACGACCCAAACCTATCCAATTATGCTTCAAAGAACTCCTTATAGTGCGAGACCCTATGGAGAAGATAAATTTAGGTCTAGGATCGCACCGAATAAATTGATGATGGAGGAGGGCTATATTGTGGTTTATCAAGACGTGCGAGGAAGATGGAAGAGTGAAGGGGTTTATGACAATATGCGCGCCTATATTCCCAATAAAACTGAGGACAGTCATGTAGATGAATCTTCAGATACTTACGACAGTATTGAATGGCTGGTAAACAATGTGGAAAATAATAATGGAAGAGTGGGAACCTGGGGAATTTCTTATCCTGGGTACTATACCACCTATTCCGTGGTTGATGCGCATCCAGCACTTAAAGCAGCTTCACCTCAGGCAGCAATTGGAGATTTCTTTTTTGATGATTTTCATCACAATGGAGCTTTTTTATTGAGCTATTTTAGAGCAATTCGCTTATTTGGAACTTATAAAGATCAACCGACGGATACGGCTTGGTACAAGCTACCGAGTATGAATACTCAAGACCAATACCAATTCTTTTTGGATGCCGGACCTTTGAAAAGTTTAAATAAGTATTTCCAAGATGAGAAGTTGGATCAAGGAGCAGCCATTGCTTCTAATCCGGATCGCATAGATGATTTTTTCTGGAAGGAAATTGTAGAACATCCAAATTACGATGAGGTTTGGCAATCAAAAGGCCTTATCCAGCATTTGAAAAACGTCAAACCTTCCGTTGCTACTATGGTTGTTGCTGGTGAATTTGACGCCGAAGATTTATACGGTCCGCTAGAGGCTTATAAAAATATTGAGAAATACAATAAAGAAAATTATAATACCCTGGTTTTTGGACCGTGGTCTCATGGACAGTGGGCAAGTTCTAATCCAAGGAATGCGGTAGGAAATTATTATTTTGGAGATTCTATTTCCTTGAACTACCAAAAGGAAGTTGAGTCTAAGTTTTTTGCTCACTTTTTAAAAGGTAGTGGAGATCATAACTCAGGACTTCCTGAGGCTTTGGTTTATGATACTGGGAAAAAAGAGTGGTCTTCTTTTGATGTTTGGCCTCCTGTAAACTCTAAGGATCAAAGCATGTACCTTTCAGCCAACCAAAGTTTGACAGAGAAAAAAGGACGTCCAGCTAAAATGCAGTTTATTTCTGATGTGAATAAACCTGTACCGTATTCAGAAGATATTAAAACCGTTTTTACCCCTAGAAAATACATGACCGACGATCAACGTTTTGCCTCGAGAAGATCAGATGTTTTGGTTTTTGAAACCGAAGTATTGGAGGAGGATTTAACAGTTGTTGGGGATGTTCTAGCGCATTTAGATGTTGCAACAACAGGAACAGCAGCCGATTGGATTGTCAAGGTAATCGATGTTCATCCAGCAGATGCAGAAGAGACTAATGATAAAATGCAAGATCATTTAAAGATGAGTAACTATCATTTAATGGTTCGTTCAGAAGTGATGAGAGGTAGGTTTAGAAATTCTTTTTCTCAGCCCGAGCCTTTTGTTCCAAATAAAAAGACCCGCGTAGAGCTGCAATTACAAGATGTTTATCACACCTTTAAAAAAGGGCACAAAATGCAGATTCAAGTTCAATCTACTTGGTTTCCTTTAATTGATTTGAATCCGCAAACCTATGTAGATAATATTTATAAGGCGGATAAATCAGATTTCAAAACTCAAACCCACACGGTGTACAATAGCTCATCTATTGAGTTTCAAACATTGGATTAGCATGAATCTGGAGGAGCTCGTTTTTTTTCTTAGTCAAAAAAGAGCGGTTAGCGAAAGCTTTCCATTTGATGAAGATACCTTGGTTTTTAAGGTAGGTGGTAAGATGTTTGCGCTTATTGCTTTGGAACGCTTTCCCCGGGCCATTAATTTAAAATGTGATCCTGAACGCTCCCTAGAGCTCCGGGAATCCTATTCTGGAATTACTCCGGGGTATCACATGAGTAAAAAACATTGGAACACGGTTTACTTGGAAGAAGTTCCACAAGATTTATTAAAGGAATTAATAGATCATTCCTATGATTTAGTTGTGGCTAAAATGACGAAAAAGGAACGCACTGAATTAGGTTTTTGATTTTCGATATTTAGATGGGCTCATTTTGTAGACGTTTTTGAAATTTCGATTAAAACTAGACTGATTAAAGTAGCCAAGGCCTAAGGCAATGGAGTTTATAGAACTATCTGGGCTGTTCAAGAGATCTTGAGCAGCCTTTTGCATTTTTAACCTTCGGAAAAAATCCTGAAAGGTTTGTCCGGTATGTTGTTTAAAGAATCGACAAAAACTCGTAGGACTCAAGTGAGCGACTGAAGCAATCTCTTCAAGCGAAATATCGCGTTCAATTTGATCCATCATAAATGAGATGATTTGGTTCAGTCTTTTCCCTTCCTTTTCATTCATTTTTGGTCGATTGCTTATAGGGACGTTTTGTTTTGTTGCTTTGGTCAGTTGAAATAATAGTCCTAAACTCTCAATAAAACGCAGCGGGTCGGTTTTTTGAAAAAGTATTTTAAAGGACTGATACAACTCTTTATGATTTGAAATTATAAATGGTGTGTGACTCTGCTTGACGAGTGTTTTAAGAAATTCAAATTCAGAGAGTTGATACAGAGGTTCCTCGATTTCTACAGCAGGGATAAAAATGCTATACATCAATTCTTCTTTTTTAAGCGGAGATTCTTCTTCTTGAAATAGATGAGGGATATTGGATCCAATTACTAGAATCTCTCCATGACTTAAGCTCCCAATTTGATCGGCTATAATATAGTTACAATCTTTTAAGATCAGTGATATTTGAATCTCATCATGCCGGTGGTAATAAGGATAAAAAGCAGAATGGTCAACCTGATAGATGATTTTATCTTTTTTGCTTTTTGGGATGTGAAAATCAATTATCTTTCTCATTTATTATCTCATTTTGATATAAAATTAAATAAAATATGATAATATTTCATTTGTTTTGGCTAATTAGAGATAAATTTTATCCTTTTTATGCTCCTATATTTGAATAAAAAAACTCATATGTCCAATATCTTTAAAGGGGTAATGCCCGCAGTGACTACAAAATTTGATTCAACAGGAGCGTTGGATTTAGATTTGTTTGCAAAAAATATAGATGCACAACTGGGTGCAGGAGTTCATGGAATAATTTTAGGAGGAACTCTGGGAGAGGCCTCAACCTTAACCTCAGATGAAAAGCGCGAATTGGTGCGTTTTACGGTTTCTTATGTAAAAGGAAAAGTTCCTATTGTATTGAATATTGCAGAGAGTAGAACTTCAGATGCCATTCAAGTCGCTCAACAAGCAAAAGCAGACGGTGCTGCTGGGTTAATGCTTTTGCCTCCAATGCGATACAAGGCTGATGGAGCGGAAACCCTAGCTTATTTTGAAGCCATTTCCAATTCTACGGATCTTCCAATTATGATCTATAATAATCCTGTGGATTATGGAATCGAAGTAACTCTTGACATGTTTGCCTATATGGCGGAGAATTGTCCAAATATAATCGCAGTAAAGGAATCTACTAGAGATATCTCTAATATAACTCGTATGAAAAACCTTTTTGGAAATCGATTTACCATACTTTGCGGGGTAGATACCCTTGCCATGGAGTCTTTGGCGATGGGGGCAGACGGCTGGGTCGCTGGTTTGGTATGTGCTTTTCCGGCAGAAACAGTTTGTATTTATGAATTGATTCAAAAAGAAGATTTTGAAGCATTTAAACAAGCTAGAGAAATATACCGATGGTTTTTACCACTTTTAGAATTAGATATCAACCCTAAGTTGGTTCAAAACATTAAATTAGCTGAACACTATACAGGTATTGGAAGTCCTAATGTTAGAGGACCAAGACAAGAGCTTACTGGAGCAGAATTGGAATTGGTTAAAAATATCATTGAAAGTTCATTAGCGACAAGACCACTATTACCTGATTATAAAAACTAATATGGAAACATCAAATTATATCGCAGGAGACTTAAGTGCTCAAGGAAGTAAAACTTTCAAAACCTTTAATCCAAAGTTAATTCAGGAATTGGATGGAGTATTTACAGAAGCTACTGCTACTGAAATTGATTTAGCTGTTGAAAAGGCTCAGGAAGCTTTTGAGGTATATCGTCACATTCCTTCAGTGAGAAGAGCGGATTTTTTAAGAGCTATTGCTGAAGAAATTGAAGCACTAGGAGATGCTTTGTTCAATCGTTATTGTGCAGAATCTGGATTACCAGAAGGTAGAGCTCAAGGAGAGTGTGCAAGAACGGTATTTCAATTGAGAACTTTTGCCGATCACATAGAAGAAGGATCTTATGTCGAGGCAAGTATCGATCGCGGAGATGTTGATTTAAGAAAGATGATGATACCTATTGGACCTATCGCTGTTTTCGGGGCTAGTAATTTTCCATTGGCTTATTCTACTGCAGGTGGAGATACTGCTTCAGCTTTGGCTGCAGGCTGTCCAGTAATTGTTAAATCTCATCCCATGCACGCTGGAACAGGAAACCTCGTCGCAGGGGCGATTACTCGTGCAGCTGAAAAAACAGGCATGCCAAAAGGAGTGTTTTCTAATTTGAATTCTACAGGAATCGAGGTTGGTCAGCAGGTCGTTTTACATCCTGGAATTAAAGGTGTTGGTTTTACGGGCTCTATCGCAGGAGGACGTGCATTGTATAATTTAGCGGCAACTCGAGAAGAACCAATTCCAGTTTTTGCAGAGATGGGCTCGATCAATCCAGTTGTTGTGCTGCCTTCAGCTTTACATAATGATCGTTCAAAATGGATTGAAGAATACGTCGGTTCAATTGCGCTTGGCGCGGGTCAATTCTGCACGAATCCCGGACTTATTTTGGCCATTGAAAGCGATCGATTAGAGGGTTTTGTTTCTGGACTAGCGGAAGGGTTAAACAAACGGGAAGATCAAGTTATGTTGCATCCAAACATCGCTTCTAATTACGAAAATAACAGAAGATTATTGAGTTCTCAAAATGGGGTGATTCAATTGACTCAAGAAGATAAACAAGCTAATTTACTCCAGTGTTCTGGTGAAGACTTTTTAAAGAATTCAAATCTTCATACTGAGGTATTTGGTCCATCTTCCTTAGTGGTGAGATGTGCTAACCGTGAGGAGTTAAATCAAATAATAAAAGGACTGGAGGGTCAATTAACTGGAACTATTTTGGCAGGTGATTTGGATTTGGTGGATTATAGTGATACCGTAGTGGCACTTCAAGGAAGAGTTGGGCGAATTATTTTTAATGGAGTTCCAACGGGAGTGGCTGTTAGCCCCTCAATGGTGCATGGAGGGCCTTATCCGGCATCTTCAGATGCTCGATTTACTGCTGTTGGAATCGAATCGGTAAAACGTTGGATTAGACCCTTTTCTTATCAGGGTTGGCCAAGTGAATTGCTACCTGATGCTTTGCAGGATGACAATCCTTTAGGAATTTTAAGACGTGAAGATGGTAAAATGATATGAAGTCAACATTTTTTTGCATAGATGGTCATACTTGTGGTAACCCTGTTCGCCTTGTAGCAGGAGGAGCACCAATTTTGCCGGGCAAAACCATGGCAGAAAAGCGTTTGTATTTTATGGAGCACTATGACTGGATCCGTCAGGGCTTAATGTACGAGCCTCGTGGACATGATATGATGAGTGGTTCATTTTTATATCCGCCTTCGAATCCGGACAATGATTTCGGGATTATATTTATTGAAACTTCGGGTTGTTTACCGATGTGTGGACATGGGAGTATTGGTACTATCACAATGGCTTTACAAGAAGGATTGGTCACCCCCAAGGTTGCTGGGAAGTTAAAAATGGAGACTCCAGCAGGGTTAGTTGAGGTGACTTATCGCCAAGAAGGAACGAAAGTCTTAGAGGTGAGTCTAGTCAATGTTCCATCGTTTCTCGCAGCGGAAGATTTAAAGGTTTATAGCAACATATTGAAGACTGAACTAAATTTTGATTTGGCATATGGAGGAAATTTTTACGCCATATTTGATCCTCAAAAGAGTTTCAGCGGTATACAGGATTTTTCTGCATCACAATTGATTGCTTTGAGTCAAGAAGTAAGGCCAAGAATAAATGAGCGCTATAATGAACTCGCAGTTCATCCTCTACACAATGAAATTAATGGAGTGAAACACCTAATGTGGACGGGAGATGTAATTGATCCCGATTCTACGGCTAGGAACGCTGTTTTTTATGGGGACAAAGCCATTGATCGATCTCCTTGCGGAACCGGAACTTCAGCAAGACTTGCGCAATGGGCCGCAAAGGGCATGCTCGACATTGGAGAAAATTTTGTTCATGAAAGTATTATTGGATCAAAGTTTAATGCTCAGATTGTGGATAGAGTTCATGTTGGTGACTTCCAAGCTATTGTTCCTATGGTGAGTGGATGGGCTAAGCAATACGGTTATAATACCATAAGTATCGATCAGGAGGAAGACCCTTTTGCACATGGATTTCAAGTAATTTAGTTATGAAAAAGTGTATCGTCATTGGAGGAGGAATCATTGGTTTATCCACCGCTTATTTTTTGCAGAAGCAAGGACATGAAGTTACTGTTTTAGATGCATCCGATAAGGAAGAAGGAGCATCCTATGTGAATGCTGGATATATTACCCCCAGTCATTTTATTCCCCTTGCTGCTCCTGGAATGATTTCGAAAGGGTTAAAATACATGTTTGATTCATCAAGTCCTTTCTATATGAAACCTCGTTTGGATCTGGGATTTTTAGAGTGGTCGTTTCGCTTTTTTAAAGCTTCAACCAAAAAGCATTTACATGCATCGATGGCTCCAATTTATCAGATCAATACCTTGTCGAGAAATCTCTATTCTAGAATCCTCGAAGAGACAGGGATAGTTTCTCAGTTTGATGCCAAGGGATTGATGATGTATTTTCAAACTGAGGAGGCCAAAGCTCATGAAGTTAAATTGGCTGAGCAAGCCAATCGTCTTTTTGGAATTGATACAAGGGTTTACGACAAAAATCAAATACAGGATAAATTTGAGCCACATATTGAAATGAATATTTTGGGAGGCGTTCACTATCCATGTGATCGACAAATGACTCCTGGAGAATTTATGAGGGAATTCAAAACTTATCTTAAATCTGTTGGTGTTAATTTAGAACATAAAATTAGCGTAGAGGACTTCGAAGTAAAAGGAGGCAAGGTGGTAAAACTAAACACCAATCACGGCAGTTATCAGGCAGATGAGTTTGTTTTGTGTACTGGGGCTTGGACACCGAAATTGGCAAAAAAATTAAATATAAAATTACTTATCGAGGCTGGGAAAGGCTATAGGCTGGATGTTTTTGAAAATACAGGAATCAATATGTCTGCTATTCTTGTAGAAAGAAATATGGCGGTAAGCCCCATGGATGGATTTACAAGATTTGCTGGAACCATGGAAATTGCAGGAATGAATTCGCAGATTCGGAAAGAACGTGTAAATGCCATTAAAAATGGAGCTGAGGCTTTTTATAAGGAATTAAAAGTACCGAGCTATGCTGTGGAAAAAGCTGCTTTTGGGATGCGCCCTGTTTCTTTTGACGGACTTCCATTTATAGGAAAAGCTGAGCCACTAAATAATTTAACGATTGCAAGTGGTCACGCGATGATGGGTTGGAGTTTGGGACCTGCTACAGGAAAATTGGTGCAAGAACTAATAGATGATCACCCCAAAAGCATGAATATCGATGCCTTTAGGGTGAATCGTTAACTATCCTAAGAAAATTAAAAATATAAGAGGGAAAATGACTCCGGCAAGTGCCAGTTTCCAACCTCTTGTTTTGAATCCATTTCTTCCAATTGGAATAAGGACTCCTGTTGTTGCAATCAAAAGCATGGCGGCTCCAAATATATCAGAGTACCAAATCCAAGATTTATTAGTGGTCTTGTGTAGGTACATTGTGTGGCCAATAATAGGAACTTTACGCTTGTATTCTAGTTCACCTTCACCGTTGGACAAATTAATGTCGGCAATTGCATTTTCTTTATAGTAAATTCTCAATTGCTCTTCTCTTAATCTAAAGGTTTGGTAGGTCAAATCTTCACCTAAATCTTCCGCCCAAGCTTTTACGGCTTCTTGATTTTCAAAAAACTCGGCATCAATATTTTTCTCGATAACGATGGATTCAGCACTTACTGTATAATCCATTGGGTACCAATCCTGACGGTGATTTAAGATAATTCCCGAAAGTGAAAAGGCAATAATTAATCCAAAATAAAAATAGGCAACATCTCTGTGGAGATTACGACTAGTGAACTTATACTTCATTTTTGTTCTAAATTTTTGACAAATATATGAAGTTGTTTTTATTTAGATTGAATTTAAATAAAAAAATCCGACCATGCAGTCGGATTTTTTTTACTCAGCCAATTCGCTGTAATATTTGTAAAAATAAGGTATGGTTTCAATACCTTTTAAATAATTAAAAACCCCAAAATGCTCATTGGGTGAATGAATCGCATCCGAATCCAATCCGAATCCCATCAAGATTGATTTGCTGTCCAGCTCTTGTTCAAAAAGTGCCACGATAGGAATTGATCCCCCAGAACGTTGAGGAATTGCTTGAACCCCAAAGGTTTTTGTATATGCCTTATTGGCCGCTTGATATCCTATATTGGTAATTGGAGTAACATATGGAAGCCCTCCATGATGAGGTTTAGTCACTACCTTAATTCCTTTTGGAGCAATGGATTCAAAATGCTCGCAGAAAAGTTCAGTAATACGATCAGGGTTTTGGCCAGGAACTAAACGCATAGAAATTTTTGCATAAGCCTTGGAAGCAATAACGGTCTTCGCTCCCTCTCCAGTATATCCACCCCAAATACCGTTTACATCAAGCGTTGGTCTAATTGAATTACGCTCGTTTGTGGTATATCCTTTTTCACCATACACACTTTCTATATCCAAAGCCTCTTGATAATCTTTCAATGAAAATGGCGCTTTTGCCATGTCTGCACGCTCTTCAGTACTCAATTCTTCAACGCCATCATAAAAGCCAGGAATGGTAATACGATTGTCCTGATCTTGTAAAGAAGCAATCATTTTTGCTAAAATATTAATAGGGTTGGCTACAGCTCCTCCATAGAGTCCTGAATGTAAATCTCTATTCGGCCCAGTAAGCTCCACCTCAACATAAGAGAGTCCTCTTAATCCTGTTGTAATAGAGGGCTGCTCGTTAGAAATCATTCCTGTATCCGAAATTAGGATAACATCATTTTTCAGTTTCTCGTGATTTCGCTTTACAAACCATTCCAAAGAAGGAGATCCGATTTCCTCTTCACCCTCAATCATAAATTTCACATTACAAGGTAATTTATCTTCTTTGATCATGTATTCAAAGGCTTTGACGTGCATGAACATTTGGCCTTTGTCATCACAAGCCCCTCGTGCAAAGATGGCTCCCTCCGGATGGATTTTGGTTGGTTTAATCACAGGTTCAAACGCAGGACTGTCCCATAGATCAATTGGATCAGCAGGTTGAACGTCATAATGCCCATAGACAAGAACTGTAGGTTTGTCCGGGTCAATTATTTTTTCTCCATAGACAATCGGATACCCTGGGGTTTCACAGAGTTCTACAGCATCACAGCCAGATTTAATTAAAGCTTCTTTTACGGCGTCTGCGGTGGCCAAAACATCGGTTTGATAAGCAGGATCAGCACTTACTGATGGAATTTTCAGTAAATCAATAAGTTCCTGAATTAAGCGATCTTTTTCGCTTGAAATATAGTTTTTGATAGTGTCCATAGTTTAAAATAAATTTGAGTAAAAATACAAAAAAAGGATAGTTTATGTTTTGGGAATTCCAAATAAGATGTATATTTGCACGCACAAAATGCGGGCGTGGTGGAATTGGTAGACACGCTAGACTTAGGATCTAGTGCCGCAAGGTGTGAGAGTTCGAGTCTCTCCGCCCGCACCAAACAAAAAAGACGATTCAATTGAATCGTCTTTTTTTTGGAACCTAGTTCAGTTTGAAAGTGTTGATTTCGACGTTCTGAGCTCCTATATCATGCATCAGGTTATACAACCCGAAAAATGTTCTATTTATATATATAAAGTGTTTTGACCCTCGATTTCCATTGACTTCCTTTAGCTGGCTATTTGCAGCATATTTTTTTCCAAGAGAGGCAATTTTTTCAAAAAAATCATCATTAGAAAAATCGAATTCTTCATGTTGAAATGGTTGGGTAAATAAGCTTAACATTTCTCTGAACAAATCCGTGAAAAGAGCTATTTCTGCTTGAGAGTCGTCTGGACGAAGAATTTCCAACTCCTTTAATTTGGAATCAAATATTTGATCATCGGCAATTGCCTTAGGGTCCACCAAATCAAAATAGGGCACATAAAATTCTTCTGGAATTTCTTTCATACAGCCGAAGTCAAGCGCTACAAGATCCTTGTTTTTATCAATTAAAAAGTTACCAGGATGTGGGTCTGCATGTACCTTACGCAATATATGGATCTGATACATGTAGAAATCCCATAAGGTTTGCCCTAGCTTGTTTCGTTGCTCTTGGCTTAAGTTCATTTGTTCAGACAAGTGATTTCCACTGATCCAATCCATGACTAAAATTCGATCTGTAGAAAGTTCTGGATAATATTCAGGGAATTTGAGCCCTTTAATGTTTTTACAAGCCTCTTTGATTTCAAGACTTTGATTTAACTCTCTTTTGTAATCTGTTTCCTCTAAGAGTTTTTGCTCTACTTCTTGAAAATATCGGTCAGAATCTTTACCTCGAATATTAAATAATTTAAGTGCAAAAGGTTTGACCAGAGCTAAATCAGAACCAATACTATCGGCAACGCCAGGGTACTGAATTTTTACCGCAAGTTTCTTTCCATCTTTTTCCGCTTGGTGCACTTGCCCTATACTGGCAGCAAATCGAGAGGATTTTTCAAAGCGATCGAAAAGTTGTTCCGGATATTTCCCGTAATACCTTTTAAAACTTTGACGTACTAGTGGAGGGGAGAGGGGAGGAACTGAAAATTGAGCCAAGGAAAACTGTTCTACATAGGCTTTGGGCATGATGTTTTTTTCCATACTCAGCATTTGAGCAACCTTTAAGGCACTTCCTTTCATGGTTTTGAGACCGTCGTAAATATCTTCAGCATTATCAGCATCTAATTTTTCTTTGGCCTGCGAATCACCACTGAGTTGGTTCCCGTAATATTTAATATAATTCCCACCGACTTTTAGACCTGTTTCTACAAGTTTAGAAGCCCTGGCAATTTTGGTTTTAGGAATGTAGTTTATGTTTTTCAATCTTGGAATTTTTCTTTAAATAAAAATTTGCCGAAGTCCATTACATGTTCTAGGTTTAAACTTCCAAGGACTTGGAAGGAAGCTTGAACTGACTTTTCAATGTAAAGATCTGTTTTCTCAAACCCCGCCGATTCATCATCCATCCAAAACTTTAGGGTCATCAAAAATTGACTAAAGAAACTCTCCCCAACAGCCTTGGTTTGAAGTTTTGTAATTCTATTCTCTTTAATGTCAAAAGGTTCTAAGTTTAGCGTATTGATGAATTGTAAGAACCCGGTTTTCATGTCCTTGAGTTTAGACATTTCTTTAATTCCTAAATCCATTAAAACAAAGGAACGATTCGCTGTAAATAACTCAAAAATGGTATAATAATAAGACAATAGCTTTGACTTGGAATCGTAAGTGTCGAAGTCCGGGTCTTCTAAGAGCAGACTTAAAGTTCTTAGGTGCATAAATTCATATACATAGCGCTCTAAGGGTTTTAGGCTTCCGAAATAGTTGTAAAACTGTTGTTCGTCAATGTTTTTATTTTTGCAAAAATCAAAGACGTTATAATCTTTAGAATGCCCCTCTAAGCGGTATTCCATATAGTATTTCAGTAAGGTGTCTTTGTCAAATTTAGTCTTCTTAGCCATTGTCAAATTGTTTTGTTTAACAAATATACTATTTTGTTAAACAAAACAACTCAAAAAAACTGTTAAAATGAAGTAGATAGATTTAGACTAAACCCAAAGATATCAAGTAAAAAGAGACAATAAGTCTCAATACCTATTATATCGCTTAATAATGTTTACATAGCAGCAGTTTTCGAATCAGTAGATTTTCAAAAAATCCAATAATTTAAATTTCACTTCAATAGGGGATTGTGTGACGTTCAATTATGTCGCATATTGAATAGAAATAGCTACCCCTATGAAACGATTTAATCCTATTTTATTAGCGATGCTTTTTTTGAGTTTGTCCATTCAAGCCCAAAAAACAGCATCGTTTATTCGTTTGGCAGATTTAAAGGTTAATAATCTGAGTCTAATGGAGGTTTCTCATGATGGACTTAAATCTACCCTAGATTCTAAATCTTCTTCCTATGATAAACAATTGGAGAAAGCGTTAAGAGTATTGAGAGTTGATGGTAATAATTTTGAATTCGATGCGGAGAATGACCAATTGGTTCGATTTGATTTGTATTCGGATTTATGTGATGTCAAATTGAAGCAATTAAAACTAAAAGTTGGTGATCAAATAAAAGATGTTGCAAGTAATTACAATAAGCAATATGAGAGTCATAAGCCTTTTCGCTCAGTAGTGCTTCAGGTGTACGAAGATCAACAGCCTTTTGGAAAATTATATATCAAATACAATAAGGAAGATCAAATCGCCTCTTTACATTATTATGCCAAATAATTAATTGTAAAAGGTGGCCTTATTTCCTCTGTTGAAACCGACTAAATGTATGCCCAATTCCTTAGCCATATCAATGGCCATAGAGGAGCATGCAGATACAGATAACAAAAAAGGAATTTTCGAGAAAAAAGCCTTGGAGACTATTTCATAACTAACTCTTCCACTGACCACAAGATACTGCCCCTTTTTCCAGGTTTTGTTCAAGTAAATTGCTCCAGTAATCTTATCCACTGCATTGTGTCTGCCTATGTCCTCAAATAGATATAAGAGCTGTCCATTTGCATCGAAAAGCGCTGCGGCATGTGAACCTCCTGTTTTTTCAAATAGGTCTTGATTATTTCTGACTTGATCAAAAAGAAATTCAAAACTCTGAATTGGTGAATTGATGTGGTGCAGGGGAGGGTTATTTAAAATTTTAATATCCTCTAAGCTCTTTTTGCCACAGATCCCACAAGAAGAAACTGATAATAATGACCTGGAGTTTAGATAACCAGAACCTAAATCAGAATTTTCTATCTCGATACAAGCTCTGTTGTCTTCAGGAAAGTTTAGTTCGAAGGATACGTCTTTTTTTAATACTCCCTCGCTGTATAGTAATCCAAGTACCAATTCTCGATCTGCCCCTGGGGTCCTCATTACTACGGTAAATGATTCACCATTAATATCGATTTGTAAAGGAGCCTCAATTAAAATTTGGTCTTCAACAGAGGCGGTTTCCCCATCAACAAATTTTAAGGCTTGATAAGTGTCGCTAGCTTTTTGCATGCTTATTGATTTTGACCAGTACTCCCTTTGAAGCTGGAGTATTGCTTATTCGAGCTTTTAGGTTTATGGGAATCAAGGGATTGGCTTCTGGAAAATAAGTAGCAACACAACCTTGAGGGATATTATAGCTTACCAAGATAAACTGTTTAACAGTTCTAATGTGGTCGTAGTGGGAACTTAGATCTACAATATCACCTTCCTTAAGTTTCATTTTTTTTAAGTCCTTTGGATTTATGAAAACCACTCTTCGTTCTGAAAGTACCCCTCGATAACGATCGTCCAAGCCGTAAATAGTGGTATTGAATTGATCATGCGTCCTTATGGTCATCATGATGAACTCATCTTCACTTTTTTTAATTTCCGAAGTTTTATTTACTGTAAATAAAGCCTTTCCATATGGAAGTTTTGAAAAGTCAGCCGCTCTTGCATTATTTGGTAAATAGAATCCACCCTTTTCTCGAACGCGTTTATTATAATCCTTGAACCCTGGAATTACAGCCTGAATTTCATCTCGAATTAAATCATAATTATTAAATAAATCTGCCCAGCCCACTTCAGAATTCTTCAGAGTTGCTAAGGCCAACCTGCAAATAATCTCCACTTCACTTTTCAGGTGCTTACTTATTGGTTGCAGATTTCCTTGACTTGCATGAACTACTCCCATAGAGTCTTCTACGCTTATAAACTGAGGCTTGCCTAATTGTAAATCTATATCGGAGCGTCCTAGACAGGGTAAAATAATTGCTGTTTCCCCAGTAATTAAATGGCTTCGATTTAATTTTGTGGAAACCTGGACACTTAGTTTACAGGCTTGCAAAGCTTTTGCAGTAAGTTCCGTATCAGGAGTTGCCGACAAAAAATTCCCTCCCATAGCAAAAAATACGGAAGCTTGACCATTTTTCATGGCCAAAATCGATTCTACCACATCAAAGCCATGAGCTCTTGGAGACTCAAATTTGTAACGTTTACTTAAAGCGGCTGAAAATGACTCTTTGGGTTTTTCCCAAATTCCCATAGTTCGATCTCCTTGGACATTGGAGTGCCCCCGAACGGGGCAAGTTCCAGCTCCCGGCTTACCGATACTGCCTTTTAAAAGTAGTAGATTCACTACCTCACGAATATTGTCAACACCATTGACTTGTTGAGTGAGTCCCATTGCCCAGCAAATGATGATATTTTCTGATGCTGCAATTAAATCAATTGCTTGATAAACTAATTCCGAAGTGAGCCCAGTTTGATTTATCAGTTCGTTGAAATCCTGTTTTTCAAGATCTTGAATAAGCCCCTCTATATTGTGTGTTTTTTCTGCGATGAATTTATGGTCAATGGCATCTCTTTTTATCAATTCCTTCATTATGGCTTTGAGCAAAGCCACATCACTGTTAATCATTAATTGAAGATAAATATCAGCTAAGGAGGTACTTTTACCTAATAAATCGAGGGGGTTTTGTGGGTCACTAAATGCTTCAAGACCAACTTCCTTAAGAGGATTGATTGCGATGATTTTTCCACCATTATTTTTCGTGCCGCTCAAGGCCTTCAGCATTCTTGGGTGATTGGTACCGGGGTTTTGCCCCATGACAATAACTAAATCCGCCTTGTCGAAATCCTCTAAAGTGACCGATCCTTTTCCTATACCCAAGGTTTCTCCAAGGCCCGCTCCACTTGATTCATGACACATGTTAGAGCAGTCCGGTAAATTATTCGTTCCAAATTGTCGGACAAAGAGTTGATAGAGATACGCAGCCTCATTGGAAGTTCTTCCTGAGGTGTAAAATATAGCTTGATTTGGGTCATTTAAATCATTTAGCTCATTTGCAATGTGTTGGAAAGCGTCATGCCAGGAAATTTCGGCGTAGTGATCGGTTCCAGGTCGCTTAATTACTGGATGTGTAATTCGACCAGATTTGCCCAATTCATAGTCCGACCAGGCTGAGAGTTGTGAAATACTGTGGGTAGCAAAAAATAAAGGACTAACACGATTCGTGGTTGCTTCTTCAGCAATTGCTTTGGCACCATTTTCACAATATTCAGCTAGAAAGGCTCTTTTGGTGTCAGGATCGGGCCAAGCACAACCCGGGCAATCGAAACCTGTGAATTGATTCATCTTATACAAGGCGCTGAATCCCCGTCTAATTCCCATCTCCTTATTCACATGCTCCAAAGCATGTGTCACTCCTCCTAGACCCGCTGCCTTGGTAGGGACCTGTTTTCTTTTTATGCCTGTGAATTTGACAGGGGGTTGTACGTAAATGGTATCCATATCAAACTTTTTTACAAATTAAAGCCTTCTTTTGCTCATCAATTAATGTAGTACAAAATACATAAATTTCTCCACCGTCTTTTAATCCCGTTTTTTTTCTGATTTGGGAGACACTCATAGGAAAGTTCCGAACACTGATATTTGCTTTTTGCCCTGGGATTAATTTTTTTAAGGATTTTTTATTCACTTGACTTTGATCGATAATTTCAAATCTTCGCCCTGGAAAATCCTCAATCATTTTTGATGAAGTAAATAAATGTGAATTTGGGTGGATCTTGTTTAGTTCAAAATCACCTCCAATAAATTGAAAACCTCCTGCCTTCATAATAGCTGCATTAGGTTCGTATAAAAAGGTCTGAGGCAAACTGAAGTCTGTACTGCGTTGATCGTATTTTTTGAAAGAATAAACCTGTTTTTCGGTTTTGGTATAATTAATACAAGTCATCGTATGATTTTCCGTCCAATCAACATCTAGAAGTACTTCTTTGACCTCGTTATTAATGGCAATGACATGCACATGAGCCGAGACTTCAAGTTCTTTAAGACTCTGATCAATATCTAGCATAGGAGAGTTTTTTATGAGAAGTCTCTTGGTTTTTGATTTGATCAATGCTTTGTGTTCAATAAGATTGGGTAAACAATCCCCAAGTAAAAAAACCTTTCCTTTTTTATCATTTCTTCGGGATGGATCTACAAAGATGAAATCAAAGTTAGATTCTGAATTTTCGAGTAAGTCAATGGAGGATGCGAGTACGGCTTTTATATTGTTTTGTTCCCATATTCCGAAGTTATATCGAGTAATTTGGAACAACTCGTCATCGAGCTCACAATAGGTAAATTCTTTAATTTTTTTGGAAAAAGCTAGACTGTCAATACCTAAACCTCCAGTCATATCAAGTCCCACCTCTAAGGTGTTTGATATTAAGTCTGCTTTGTATTGAGCAGTTAATTCAGAGGAACTTTGCTCTAAATTAAGTGTAGGTGGAAAAATTAATCCCACTTTATTATACCAGTGAGGGAGCTTTGTTTTTATTCGCTGTCTTGCAGCGATTTGAGCTGCAATTTCGGACATGGATAATCCCTGAAAAGAAGATTTTTTTAAGGCAAGTTCTCTCGGATCTTTATCTTGGTTTTTTAAAATAAAATCCTGCACTTCTGCTTGAGCTAATAGTTCAATCATTCCAGATTTTTCGTCAAAGAAGCGACAATTTTATTTCCTGATAAGAATTCCTTGAGGATTACTTTAATAGCGGTGTAAGCAGGCACCGCGATAACCATCCCAACAATTCCAAAAACTGTTCCTCCAATCAAGATCACTAAAAAGATCTCTAGAGGATGTGAGTTCACACTCTTAGAAAAAATAAGCGGTTGACTAAAGGTATTGTCTACAAATTGCGCCACCATATAACCGACAAGCGCCCAAATTGTTTTGGGAAGCATTACTTCAGCAAAGCTTTGTTCTATAAAACTGGTCATGGTTAATATAACGACTAGTATTCCAGCAATCAGCGGTCCGACATAGGGAACCAAATTTAAAACCGCACAGATAAAGGCAATTCCAATCGCGTTTTGTAATCCGACCAATGAAAAAGCAATGGTATACATGATGAACAATATGGTCAATTGAAGAATTAGGCCTAAAAAATAACGGGACAATAAGTGCTTGATTGATTTTAAGGAATGCTCCCATTTACCTTCTTTACCTTTAGGAGCAATAGTCACAATTGCTTCATTGAGTAAACCTTTATCCTTCATAAAGAAAAAAGCAATAAATAAAACGGAAAATAGGCCAGCACTAAAACTTCCTGCGCCGGTAATAATTCCATTCAATAATTGAGGAATTTGCTTTAAGCCACCAAAAAGATCCATGGATTTAAGTTCTTGAGATAAATCAATAGAGCGTTTGGTTAGAAAATTATTGAGCTCAACTGTTACGGCTTTTAGATTCTCTTTGAGTTGGGCTGTATCCAATAATGAAAGATTATGACTTTGTTCCACGACTATAGGAACCAATAAGGAAATAAGTCCAAAAAGCACCAAAATAAATATTGCAATAGTTGAAATTACTGCAACGGTTGGTGGGAATTTTAAGCGATTTTCCAAAAATTCAACAAGAGGAACTCCAATTAAACTCAACACCGCTGCAATTAGGATATAGGTAATAATTGTAGAGGTTTCATTTAAAAACCAAATAAGTGCAACGATCCCTGTGATATAGGCAACTGCCCTGATAATTCCTGATGATAAATCTTTTGATGTCATGGTGCGTTTTTTTAAAATCCGACTGCGGTATCATCACCACGAGGGTCAGCTCCTCCTTCCAGGGAACCGTCTGGTAAAACTAATACTGCATCAACTTTTCCTAAAATTACGGCTTTACTTTTAGATATTTGATATCCTTTTGATTCTAATTTGTTGATTTCCCCCGAATTAAAGCCTTTTTCTTCCATGAAAATAAGATCAGGAAGCCATTGATGATGAAATCTAGATGATGATACTGATTCTTGCATACTCATATCAAATTCAATGACATTCAATATGTTTTGTAAAACAGAGGTTATTATTCGCGAACCCCCTGGAGACCCAACGACCATTTTTAATTTTCCGTTTGATTCCACAATTGTTGGAGTCATAGAAGAAAGCATGCGTTTTCCGGGAGCAATAGCATTGGCCTCGGCACCGATTAACCCGAACATATTAGGTGTTCCTGGTTTTGAAGAAAAATCATCCATTTCATTATTGACGAAAAAACCTGCCTCCTCAACATAAACTTTCGATCCGAAATTTCCATTTAAAGTAGTAGTAACAGCCACCGCGTTGCCATTTTGATCCACAATGGAATAATGTGTGGTCTCTGTGCTTTCCGTTTGATCTAACGTTCCGTGGCTTATATCTGAGGATTTAGTCGCTTTATTCCAGTCAAAATTGGACATACGTTCAGCAATATATTCCTTGTCAATAAGTTTTTTGATTGGGACTTCCACATAGTCCATGTCCCCGAGGTAGTAACTTCTATCAGCATAGGCCCTTCTTTCAGCTTCTGTAAGCACTTGTATGTATTCTGCACTATTATGTCCCATTTCAGACAAGTTATACGGTTCTACAGCTCCTAAAATTTGAGCGAGACAAACTCCTCCTGAAGAGGGCATGGTCATTGAAATTATTTTATGGTCTCTGTATTCAAATTCTACAGGGGACCTCCATGTTGCCTTATAATTTTTTAAATCTTCTAAACTCAAAATTCCACCAAGGTCATTATTGTATGCAACGAGTAATTCAGCAGTTTTCCCTTGGTAAAACTCATCGCGACCATTTCTTTGGATTCTTTTGAGGGTCTCAGCCAATTTTGGGAGTTTTAAACGATCTCCCTTCGTCCATTTTTTGTCAGAAAAAAGGGTTTTTCTATTGTTGGCTTTTTCAAAGTCCTCAACGTATCGATTAAAGGTGTTGGCTTGTTTTTCGGTTAATAAAAATCCATTTTCGGCTAATTCAATTGCAGGTTGAATGAGGTCTTTAAAAGCTAAAGAACCAAATTCTTCATGAATCGCAAATAATCCAGCTATAGTTCCAGGGACCCCGTTGGCCATTGCTCCAAAAGTAGAAAGGCCCTTGATGATATTACCATCCTGATCCAGATACATGTCTTTTGTTGCCTTCATAGGTGCTTTTTCTCTGTAGTCTATAGCACCTGTGGTGCCGTCCGCTTTACGATACACCATGAAACCGCCTCCACCAAGATTACCTGCCCTGGGATAGGTTACAGCAAGAGCTAAATCGGTTGCAATCATGGCATCAAAAGCATTTCCACCTTGTTTCATTATTTGAGTACCAATTTCAGAGGCTTCTACGCGAGCTGAAACCACCATGGCATTTTGACTAATTAATCCTCTTTCTTTAGGGGATTCACAGGCTAAGAAAAATAAACTTATACCAATTAATAGATATTTATTCATTATTGAGTTCGGTTAGTTTTAGAGAGGAAAAGGTAATTAAATTCTCGAAAAACTCGAAAAAATCTTGTTCTAATTCCACATAATGTGATTTGAGGTCCACTATACTCTCATCCATTTTTGATTTGCCCTTAGTCCGTCTGTTCATTCCATTCATGACTTGTTGAAGTCCTTCAAAAAACTGATAGTTATAAAGCCAGTTTTGAGGAATCATATAATTCATTAGATGAAGGATTTTTTCAGGAAGAACTTCCTTTCGACGTTCTAAAAGTTGGTAAAACTCTTGACTGAATTCGGCTAAAGGGGTTTGATGGTATTTTAGCCAGTGTTTTGCTAGGAAATGATCGTAAAAAATATCGATGATTACCCCTTTATAGTGACCATATTTGTCGTCTAATCGCTTTCTAGATCTTCTGTGAACGGGGTGCTGATCGGTATAAGTGTCAATAGCTCGATGCATTATTATCCCTTTTTGAATTTGTTCAGGCAAATATTGAAATTGACTGCCTTTAATGCTATCAGCAATAAAATTACCAATGCTCAAGTCATTCAGTTCCTCAGATAAGTAGATATGTGCTAGAAAGTTCATAGGAAAAAAAAGCGCCTCAAGGGCGCTTTTCTTAATTGTTTAGCATCACTGGCATAACCAGCATTGTAATTTCTTCTCCTTCTTCTATTCCGTCTATTGGTGTCAGTATTCCTGCGCGATTCGGTAACGACATTTCAATTAAGACCTCTGAAGCGCTCAGGTTAGATAACATTTCTGTTAAAAATCTTGAATTAAATCCAATTTGCATATCATCTCCTTGGTAATCACAATTCAAACGTTCGTCTGCCTTGTTAGAATAATCAATATCCTCCGCAGAAATATTTAATTCTGTTCCTGCCATCTTTAATCGAATTTGGTGAGTAGATTTAGATGAGAATATAGAAACACGTTTAACTGAATTCAAAAATGAAGAACGATCAACAGTTAATTTATTTGGGTTTTCCTTTGGTATTACCGCATCATAATTAGGGTATTTACCGTCAATTAATCGACAGATTAGAACGACGTTGTCAAAGGTGAATTTTGCATTTACATCATTGTACTCAATCGTTACCTCGCGATCTGAACCGGAAAGAATTCCCTTTAAAAGATTTAATGGTTTTTTGGGCATGATGAATTCTGCCGTTGAATCAGCTTGAATGTCTGTTCTTGAATACTTCACTAATTTGTGAGCATCAGTTGCAACAAAAGTTAAATTTTCAGTTGAGAACTGAAAGAAAACCCCTGACATTACTGGTCTAAGATCATCATTACCTGCAGCAAATATCGTCTTTGAAATAGCCGTTGAAAGGACCTCAGCTGGAATCACAGTTGCACTAGGGTTGTCAATGGAAATCGACTTAGGAAACTCTTCACCATCAAAATAAGCCATATCATATTTCCCTTGATCCGAAGAAATCTCAATAGTATTTGAGTCTTGAGTTTTGAAGGTCAATGGTTGGTTTGGGAAAGTTTTTAAGGTATCTAGTAACAATCTAGCCGAGACCGCAATACTACCATTTGAATCCGATTCAACCTCCACTTTAGAGCTCATTGTAGTTTCCAAATCAGAAGCTGAAATTTTTAATTCATTATCAGCTAACTCAAATAAAAAGTTATCTAATATTGGTAAGGTGTTGTTCGAATTTATGACTCCACCTAGAATTTGAAGTTGCTTTAAGAGTTGTCCGCTTGATACAATAAATTTCATGGATAGTTCTATTTGGTATATTTATTTTCTTATTTGGTAAATTGGCTTAATAAAACTTTCTTTGTTTAACTAACCAACTGCACATTTGTACAAATATATAGATAATATATGACAGATTATAATAAAAAATTTGCCCCGATTTTCATCCTATTGATCCTGTTTGCAAGCTCCTCAAAGTCTTGGTCTCAGCATGCTGAAAGATGGACTTCAAGTGAGATACACAAACAAATTAAAAAGCTTAATTTTCTGGGAAGTGCTCTTTATTTTGCGGCCCATCCCGATGATGAAAATACCAGATTAATTTCTTATTTGGCTTCAGAGGTTCAAGCAGATGTTGCCTACTTGTCCTTGACTAGAGGAGATGGAGGCCAAAACCTGATTGGAACAGAAATAAGAGAAGGTCTAGGCTTGATTCGGACTCAGGAACTTTTACAAGCGAGAAGGACCGATGATGGAAGTCAGTTTTTTTCTACAGCAAATGATTTTGGTTATTCAAAAAACCCATCAGAAACTTTTAGTATTTGGGACAAGGAAAAGGTTCTTTCTGACGCTACTTGGATTGTTAGAAATTTTCAGCCCGATATTGTTATAAATAGATTTGATCACAGGACTCCAGGCACTACTCATGGTCATCATACCTCGTCTGCTATCGTATCTACGGAGGTTTATGATTTAGCTGCTGACTCTGGGGCTTTTGAAGATCAATTAAAACTCGTTTCTACTTGGCAAGTAAAACGTTTGTTTTTTAATACCTCTCCATGGTTTTATGGAGGACAAAAAGCATTTGAAAAAGCGGATAAAACAAATTTGTATGAAGTAAATGTAGGGACCTATTATCCAGAAAATGGGTATTCAAATAATGAGATAGCAGCTCAATCAAGAAGTATGCATAAATCTCAGGGTTTCGGTGCTAGACAACAGCGAGGTGATACAGATGAATATTTAGAATTGCTTGAGGGAAAACCCTCTGAGGATAGAGGTGATTTGTTCGCTGGAATTAACACGACATGGTCGAGGGTGCCAGGGGGAAGTCATATTACAGAAATGGTAAGTGAGCTTATTGAAAATTATAGTATTGAGCATCCGGAAAACTCACTTAAGGGGTTGATTGAACTTAAAAAAGCAATCGAGGCTTTGGATGATCATCATTGGAAGTTTAAAAAATTAAAAGAGGTAAATCAAATTATTACTCAAGCTGCTGGTCTTTATTTGAGTTTTGAGACCACGGAGTCTTTTGCTAGTCCAGGTAGTGAAATAAAAGCTTCACTTGAAATCGTGTCACGCTCTTCCAAGGTCAGTTTTAAGGGGTATAAAATTCAATTGGAAACGGAAACAGGTATTCAAGATTTTGTGGCAGACCTAAATGAAAGTTTGGATGCAAACTCCGTTTATAATGAAGATTTGATTCTAGAGCTGCCAATGGATATGAGTAGATCTAATTCATATTGGTTAGAACAAACACCATTAAAGGGAAATTATCAGGTTGATGATTATAAAAAAATCGGCAAACCTGAAGAGGCCTCTGTTATTCAGGCCAGTTTTATTCTCAATATCGAGGGAGAAGATATTTTTATTGATAGAGGATTAAAGCACCGATTTGTTGACCCTGTAAGAGGAGAGGTTATGGATCCTTTTCATGTCGTTCCAGAACTGAGTGTTAATTTTGATGAATCCGTAGTTATTTTTGCAAGTGAAGATGCAAAAACGTTAAGTTTAAACCTAAGAGCGGGCAGGAGTGATTTGAAGGGTCATTTGAGTCTTGATATGCCTAAAGGTTGGAAGGTAAGTCCTGAAATAATAGAATTTGAAATTAGTAATAAGGGAGAAGAGATAAGTGTAGAATTTGAGGTGACTCCGCCTCAAAATTCTCAAGAGGCTTACCTGAGAGTCGACTATAAAAACAAAAATGCGACTGCAGTAACCGAGATTTCCTATGATCATATTCCAAAGCAGTATATGTACCTTACTGCTACCCAAAAATTAGCGCGAGTAAAGGTTGAGACAAAAGGATCTAAAGCAGCCTATATTATGGGAGCAGGTGATGAAGTTCCCAAAGCAATAGAACAATTGGGTTATGAAGTTAGTTTACTTGAATCGGATCAAATTACGCTTGAAAATCTTAAAAAATACGATGTGGTAGTTTTGGGTATTAGAGCGCTTAATGTACGAGAAGATCTTCGCTACAAAATGCAATTGATTGAAAAATATGTCTTTCAAGGTGGAAATGTAATTGTTCAATACAATACAAGTAGAGGCGTTAAGGTAAGTGATTTTGCTCCATACCCGATCTCTTTGTCTAGAGATCGAGTGACAGTTGAAGAATCCGAGGTTCGTATTTTGAAGCCTGATCACCGATCAATGAATTATCCAAACAAAATAACTTCTGAAGATTTTGAAGGTTGGGTTCAAGAGCGAGGACTCTATTTCCCCAATGAATGGGATGAGAATTACGAAGCTATATTTGGTGCCAATGATCCTGGAGAGCCTTCACGCAACGGAGGGTTACTAATTACCAAATACGGTGAAGGTTATTATACTTATACAGGCTATTCTTGGTTTAGAGAATTACCTGCAGGAGTAGTTGGAGCTTATAGAATATTTGCTAATCTTTTATCCCTTGGTTATGACGAAAATTAAATCTTGGAAATTGGTTTACACTCTGCTGATAATTAGTCAGTTCTTGTTGGTCGTTTATTTTGCATACCTCACAAATTTATATAACTAATGCATACTATAGACTGGATTGTACTGATAGGAATATTAGTTCTTATTGTTTTTTATGGACTGTATAAAACTAGAAATATTAGTAATTCTGATGAGTTTTTAAGTGGGGGTAGGACTATGCCATGGTATACCATTGGCTTAAGTGTTATGGCAACCCAAGCTTCTGCAATTACTTTTTTATCAACACCAGGACAAGCCTATTTGGATGGGATGGGTTTTGTTCAGTTTTATTTAGGACTTCCATTAGCCATGATTCTCTTGTCGGTTTTTGTTCTGCCTTTGTATTACAAAGCTAAGGTCACTACCGCATATGAATATTTGGAAAATAGATTTGATTTAAAAACAAGAACTCTTACGGCTTTTTTATTTTTGGTTCAAAGAGGATTAGCCGCCGGAATTACCATTTATGCTCCGTCTATTATATTGTCCGCAGCAATGGGTTGGAATTTGACCTATACAAATATCATTATTGGGGTGCTCGTGATTATTTATACCGTCTCTGGCGGGACAAATGCAGTATCTCAAACACAAAAACAGCAAATGCTTGTTATTTTAGTTGGAATGGCGGTTGCATTTACAATTCTCCTAAACAAATTACCTGCAGGACTTAGCTTTGATGGTGCTCGTGATATTGCTGGGAATTTAGGGAAGTTTAAGGTCATTGATTTCGATTTTGATTTATCAAGCCGCTACAATATTTGGACAGCAATGCTGGGAGGAACATTTTTGTTTTTGTCTTATTTTGGGACGGATCAGTCACAAGTCCAACGCTATCTCAGTGGAAAGAGTCTGACCGAATCCAGGTTGGGACTCCTTTTCAATGGGTTCTTTAAGGTGCCAATGCAGTTCGCGATTTTATTGGTTGGAGTTTTTGTATTTGTGTTCTATCAATTTTATGAAGCTCCAATGCACTTCAATAATTATAATGAATCAATAGTTCTAGAGTCATCTTATTCTGAGGAGTATCTAAAATTAAAAAAAGATTATCAATCCAATTATGAGGCAAAAAAAATTGAGTTGGAGCAGATAATTGAAAGTGATCAGCTCAAAAATAAAGAGGCTTATTTACCTATTAAGGACTATATTTCTCATGAAGGTGAGCTTAGAGCAGAGGCAAAGAGTCTTATCGAACAAGCTGCTGTGGAACAGGATTTAAATGTAGAGTTGGAAGATACCGACTATGTTTTTTTTACTTTTATTAAGACGCAGTTACCAATTGGAGTTATTGGATTGCTTTTGGCGGTGATTTTTTCCGCTGCGATGTCTTCAACAGCGTCTGAGTTGAATGCGTTGGCGACAACTACCTCAGTCGATATCTACAAGCGATCTATTAAACCTGAACAATCTGATCATCATTATTTGATCGCGTCCAAATGGTTTACATTCATGTGGGGGGTATTTGCTATAATTTTTGCTACTACAGCATCTCTTTTTGATAATTTGATTGAAGCTGTAAATATTATAGGATCCTTGTTTTACGGTGCAATTCTTGGTGTTTTTGTATTGGCTTTCTTTATGAAAAAGATTAAGGCCAGAGCTGCATTTTTTGCGGTTATACTGGCTGAATTATTGGTAGTTATTTTGTTTCTCTTGGATAGATATGAATATATAGATTTGGCTTATTTATGGCTGAATGCAATAGGTTGTTTACTCGTGATGATGTTTGCATATATTTTTCAAATCTTTTTTTCAAAAAATTGAATAATTAGCTTACTTTAGATTTAGTTTAGGGGCATTAGCTCAGCTGGCTAGAGCGCTACGCTGGCAGCGTAGAGGTCATCGGTTCGACTCCGATATGCTCCACGGATAAATGCTTGAAAAAGCAGAATAGGAATAAAGAAAAAGGAAAGAGTGTTCTCTTTCCTTTTTTTGTTGAGATTCTTTTTAAGCATTTTCAAAACGGGGTAAATCTGAGCAGCAAAGATACTCCGATATGCTCCACGGATAAATGCTTGAAAAAGAAGGTGGTGTGATTTATCTTAAATTAAGACTTTGAATTACTTCATCTTCAGGATAATATATATACCCCCTCCAGAGTAACTTTTCATTCGCTTTGTATTTCCACACTACTTCCCAGTTTGGAGTAACCTCCCAGAAACCATAATCTCCTTCTGTAATTAGGGTGTTTCCGTTTTTTAGTCGAGTTGCACCAGAAACAATACCTGAGTATATTTCTGAATTTGTAAATGACCATTTTATTTTAGGACTCTCTGCAGTTGGGTAGTTTGCAGGGAGTTCTAATTCATAAATTATTGATTGTTGAATGGAATTCCCATTGCTATAGGTCAGAATATTTCCGGATCCCGGAAATCCCTCTGCCACAATGTTGGGGTGATGATTCCTGTCGAATACACCATTTCCAAATCGGTATATTAAGTCTCCACCTAAATTATAATTACCTCCACTTGATCCTTTTGCTTGTTCTGTAGTTGTAGAATGGTCAATAACCCATACCTCATCATAAAAGTTAACGGATATATATATTAAATCGTTTTTTTCATCATAAAACAATGCATTGGCATGCATTATATCCCCAGAGTCAATGTCATTTCTGCCTAAATTTATTTTTTCAGGTGTTGATTCCGGGTCTCCATAGTTTGGATGATTTGGATTATCGGTTTGAACAATATGATCAATTGAATTCCACTTCCATACTACTTCATTGTTTTGAGGATTTACTTCCCAAATACTTTCTGTAAATAAATCATAATTAGTTGTTTCCCCCAATTCAGAGGCTTGTTCGATGCTGGTCCTTTCCCATACCAAGAACATTACATTACCATTTGGTAGTCGTTCTACATCGTGATGAGCTAATTTGTTTTCATCATGAACCTCATAAGACCATTGCACGTTTTCATCTGGGTTTATGATTTGTATAACTCCTCCATAACCACCGAAGTTGAATGGTGGTGTAGCTTCAGGTTTGAACATACCCGTTAAACTTCCGTCGCTCTCAAGAAATATATCGTTACCTAAGGACAGGTGAAAATTCCACTCCTTTAAGAGCTCTCCTTGCTTGTTTATTAAAAAGCATCTTTTTTGACCATTATCTACGCCAAAAATCAAAGAAGTTGAATCGATTAAATCCTCATTATAAACTTCAACCTCTGAGGCTAATTCAAGAGGCTCTTCTGGAACTGGTTCAATAGTATCCGGGTCGATAGGAGAATCTGTAGGCTCTGATTGGCAGGAGGCCATTAGACAAATGATAAGGAGGTAAAGGAGGTTTTTCATCATATAATGTTGTAAAAAAAAGCAGCTTTTCAGCTGCCTTTTTCATTAATTGTTTATTTAGACCACTCTTCGATTGAGTTTTTGTTCATTCTAACATAGTCTTGGTTGCCCGCTTTTTCAGCAAGCTCTAGACTCATTTTTGCTGTTTTAATTGCATCTTTCTTTTTACCTAATTTAGCTTGAATTAACGATAGTGTTCTCGCCATCCAATAGGCATTAGGGTTCAACTCAACTGCTTTTTCAGAATATTCTAAAGCCGTTTCAAGCTCTTTATCAACACTTAGTAAATAGGCAGCAGAAGCATTGTAATCTTGAGCACTTGGTCCTTTCATTTCGCGTTCGATGCTTGCCATTGCTTTCTGTTCAGTTGGAACTGAAATTGAAAATTGAACCATGGTCTGTTCCCACATGATATTTACCATGGCTGAATTATCTGTTAACTCGTCAATCATAATTGTGAAACTGTTCATAGGCCAAGGGATTTCTTGACTTTTAGCAGAGATTTTTGCAGCTACTTTTGAATCATCCCAAGTTCTTGGAGTTCCCCAATTACTGGTATCGGTATAAAAAATTAAATCCCATGAGTCTTTATTCGGAACAGAATATAAGGCATAATTACCTTTTTTTAATTCCTGATCACCAATCTTCACATCATCAGAAAATCCAATAACCGTGTTTGCGTTGGCTCCAGTTCTCCATAGTTTTCCAAAAGGAACAAGTTCTCCGAAGATAGCTCTTCCTCTAGCGGCTGGCCTTGAATAGTCGATATTAACTTTTGTTAACCCTACCATTTGCTCCGTTTTAGAAAATGGACTTGGTTGAGGTGTGGCGACTTGAGCAAAAATTTGGCTGCAAGCCAAAATCATAACTCCTAATAATAATTTTTTCATTTTAAAATTTGGTTTGGTTTGCCTCGAAGTTAAATATTTTTTATTGGTAAACCTTTTTATAATACATTCTATAACTAAAGTTTAACAAAATAAATATAAGGATAGGGACAATTGTGTTAAGTATTCTAAAGTAATTCCCTTGTTCAAAGGCCTTTTGCTGGTCCAATGGAAAAAGGTCCACTTTTTTCGTTCTTAATATGAGTAAATCTTCTTGACCAGCAAGATAATCTATGCAATTAAGTAAGAAGTTTTTGTTGTCAAATAACTGATCACTCCAAGGTAAATAACCTAAAGGGAGGGGTTGTCCATCATCAAGTTTGTTTTCTCCAAAATTTCCATCTGCGATATAGATTAACTTTGAATTTTGGTTAATCATTTTGTCGTTAATAAAGGGTTTAGTACGATCTTTATATGAAGACGGGAAGCGTCCCTCGATCATTAATGCATCCATATAGGGGCCTCCTTTAAAGGATTTCGCATCCTCACCGAGTAATTGCTCAAGACCAATCAGATTTGGTGCGTTTTGAGCTGTGGACTGCGGGGAGCTGAATAATAAGGGAGTTTGGATTAAAGGACTCTCGATAAATTCAATAGGGTTTGCAAATTCTAAATTGACAAAACCTAAATTTGTGGAAATTGGAGACTTTTCATTTCCTTTTGATAGAATATTGTAGGGCCATTTGACTAATTGGTATTGTGTCTGTTCTCCAATCTGACCTGTAGCCAATGGTATTTCGGAAGAATAGAAGTCTTTGATCAATTGGCTTTGAGTTCTGAAACCATAGGCAAAGAAAAGATCATTTAAGTTTAAGTTTTTTGGAAAAGAGAGGCTTTGGCCATCAACCATCAAACTATCAAGAGCCATGCTGACCTGATCTACCATCCATAAACTATTCCCTCCTTGGTATTGATATTGATCTAGGACATATTTTTCTGACTCTGTAAATTCCTCTTTAGGGTTTGAATTAATAACGATATCGTATTGGCTAAGTTCTCTAAGTGTTTTTTGGGGATTAGATTGCACAGAGTCCAAGGTGAATTTTGCAAGGAAATACTGTGATCCCAGCTGCTGAAGAAGGTCATATAGGATCAAATCTGGGCTCTGACCATTGCCGGCTAATACAGCAATTTTTTTATTTTTTTGTTGAGTCAGTTTATAAATCGCATCTGTAATTCCGTATTCTAAATTTCTAACGGATTGTTGAATTTGATTGCTTGCATCAGTGTCTTTTAATAAGTTGACCACGAGCTCTCTTCCTTGATATTCAATGAGTAAAAAGGGAACTATATACTGTTCACTCAGGACCCCATCTTTTTCAATGGTCAAGCTACTGACTTCCATGCCCTTTTCTATGAGCACTTGGAATTGGTCTTGAGGATCTTCACTTGAATATCTAATGTTTTTATTAATCGATTGATATTGCCCAACAATTTCATCAAGTTCTGTTTTTAAGCGTTGGAATTCGGGTGGGAATACTCCCCCTAAATAATTTGTGATACTCAGTGGGCTGGTAATTTCTAAACTGATGTTTTTTGAAACAGTTTTGAGAGTATATCTTTTGTCTTCCGTAATATCGATGCTTCCATTAAAAATAAAGAGAACAATAAAGGGAAGTAACCATTTCCATTTTAAGGTTTTTACCGTGATTGAATAAACCACAATTGAAACAGTCATAAAAAAGGCAATATCGCTAAGGTGGATAACGCCTCTTGAAATGCTAATATAGTGGGAGTAAAGCCCAAGGGAAGGGTAAATGAATTCAAATCCAAAATAGATTAAGCAATTTACCAAAACAGCTATAATCAAACCGATTAAAGAGTTTTTTGATTGGTTGAAAATTGCAATGCTCAGGCAGCTCATCACCAAAACGACTAAAGTAAGCCCAGAGAAGGAGCCAATTAAAACACCGAAATCCATCTGGCCTAGCTGAAGTAATGAAATCACGTAAACGATTATTGGGCTGCATGCTAGTATACATAACAGAATTATCGAAATAATCTTTGAAGCAATTATATTTTCAAAACTGATAGGCAGGGTTTGAAGTATTTCAAGAGTTCCGTTTTGTTTTTCTTCTCCCATTATTTTTTGGCCAATAGCAGGAATTAAAAAGGCAAATAGCCAAGGGGATAATTCAAAAAAGAAATTAAGATCTGCGTAGGCTCCTTCAAGAATATTGTAAGGGTTGGGAATAACCCATAAAATCAAACTGTTAATTAATAAAAATAGACATAGAATTACAATTCCAGAACCGTTAAGGAAGAATTGACTAAAGTCCTTGTGAATCAATGCTTTCATTGCTGATTAAAATTGATGCTCACCGAGCTGTTTTCACTCAAGCCTAGTAAAGTAGATGCTCCTCCAACGGAGACCAAATCACTTTTGTAAAGCGCTATTTCTAAATACCCTGCGGTATTAAAAAGAGCAATTTTACTGCCGTCAAATTGTCTTTTTTCTTTCGGTATGGTAAAGTCAACAACATCACTGTAGTTTTGGCGAATTTTATTAATCTTAAATCGCCCTGCTTGAATTTCAAAGGATCTGCCAGCTCCTACTTCATTAAATACTTCTTTTGAGATATTCGTTACAACATTGCCATAATTGTCGATATAAATCACATGACCTACAATTGACCCGGTTTCATTGTTTATATTTGGATGAGCTTGTGATATTTCTACAATATTATTTAGTGGCTTACCAATTACTCCTAATTTCCCACCTCTTTCTATATGTGTGGCTACTTTCACGAAAACATCTAAAACGGGAAACGAGGTTTCTATTCTATCATGAATATTTATTTCCACAATTTCTGAGGCATTCACGTCTTTTGTGATAAATGAAAGTACTCCATTGTCTGGACAAATAAAATAATGGTCATCTACCTTCAGGGCTATGTGCTTGTTTTCCGGTGTAAGCTCAGAGTCTACTCCTACAATATGGATACTACCCTTTGGGAAGCTCTTATAAGCGTTTTTTAAAATATATCCAGTTTCAGTAAGATTGAACGGTCTAATTTCGTGACTGATGTCTATAATTTTAGCATCGGGATTTTCAGTCAAAATCGCCCCTTTTACTGCTGCGACAAAGTGATCCTTTGTTCCGAAATCTGTCGTAAGAGTAATTATTGGCATTCGTTTGGTCTTTTCTTTGAGGCTGAAATTTTATTACTAAATTTGTTAAGCAAAACTAATTAAAATAATTTTTTTGAACGAGCGAATTGTAACCCTTTCTGAAATTGATGTAGCGGATTTTTTCGGGCCACAAAACCGAAACTTGAATCAAATTAAAGCTTTTTTTCCTAAGCTGAAAATTATTGCACGTGGATCCGAAATTAAAGCTTTCGGAGAAATGGAAATTCTAGATGAATTTGAGAAGCGTATGGACATGCTCGTCAGTTATTTTAATCGTTATAATAAATTGGACGAAAATAGTATCGAACGTCTAATTTTAGAGGATGGAAAACAGTTGCTAGACGATCAAAAAAACAGTGAAATACTTCTTCATGGTGTTGGTGGATTAAGGATTAAGGCCAAAACCAAAAACCAAAAGGAAATGGTCAAGGCAATGAAGAAAAACGATATGCTTTTCGCCATTGGGCCAGCTGGAACAGGTAAGACCTATACGGCAGTGGCTTTGGCAGTTAAGGCCTTGAAAGATAAAACGGTGCGTAGGATTGTAATGACAAGACCCGCCGTTGAGTCCGGTGAGAAATTAGGGTTTCTTCCAGGGGATATGAAAGAGAAGTTGGACCCGTATATGCAACCTTTATACGATGCATTAAGAGATATGATTCCTCATGAAAGGTTGGCTAGTTTTCTTGAGAAGGGTACCATAGAGATTGCGCCATTGGCATTTATGAGAGGTCGGACATTGGATCATGCATTTGTTATTTTGGATGAAGCTCAAAATACAACGCATGCACAAATGAAAATGTTTTTGACTAGAATGGGGCCTTCTGCAAAATTTATTATTACCGGTGATCCCGGTCAAATTGACCTGCCTCCAAGACAAGTTTCAGGATTAAAAGAAGCAATGCTTACCCTTCAAAGCCTTAAAGGGATTAGCTTTGTTCATTTAGATGATAAAGATGTCATTCGACATCGATTAGTAAAAGAAATTATTAGCGCATACAAAAGCATAGAAACAGATTAAAATGGATCAAACGATAAACGTAACGAATTTTAATTTCACAGATCAAAAATCTGTGTATAAAGGAAAAGTAAGAGAAGTGTATTCAATAGGGGATAACTATTTGGTAATGATTGCTTCTGATCGATTATCTGCATTTGATGTTATTATGCCACGACAAATTCCTTTCAAAGGTCAAATTTTGAATCAGATTGCTTCAAAAATGTTGGCAGCTACCAAGGACTTGGTTCCAAACTGGGTGGTGGATGTGCCTGATCCAAATGTTACCGTGGGAGTTCGTTGTGAACCTTTTAAGGTGGAAATGGTTATCCGAGCATATTTAACCGGTCATGCTTGGCGAGAATACAGTTCTGGAAAACGCATTTTATGCGGTGTTGAACTTCCTGATGGAATGAAAGAAAATGAACGATTTCCAGCGCCAATAATTACTCCTACAACGAAAGCTGAAATTGGAACTCACGATGAAGATATTTCACGAGAGGAAATTTTGAGTCAGGGTATTGTAAGTGAGGTAGATTATTTGATGCTTGAGGATTACACGAAAAAATTATTTAAACGAGGGACTGAAATGGCGGCGGATAAAGGCTTGATTTTGGTGGATACTAAATATGAGTTTGGGAAAACATCAGATGGAGAAATTGTTGTGATTGACGAGATTCATACGCCGGATTCTTCGAGATACTTTTACCGAGATTCTTATCAAGAATTGCTAGATGCGGATCAACCTCAAAGACAATTGTCAAAAGAATTTGTACGTCAGTGGTTGATTGAAAATGGATTTCAAGGGAAACAAGGTCAGTCTATTCCTGTAATTAGTGATGAAAAGATTGTTGAGATTTCAGAACGTTACATTGAACTTTATGAAAAAATCACAGGGGATAAATTCGTAAAAGGAGATACTTCTGATTTAGAAAATCGAATTTTTGAGCATGTTGAACAAAGCATAAAGAGCTTAGCCTAGGCTAAGCTCTTAAAAGATCTCCTTCTCCTTTTGTGCTAAGAAAGGATTGATGTTCTAAGTATTTGTCCACTGCTTTTGCAGCTTCCCTGCCTTCAGAAATGGCCCATACGATAAGGGATTGTCCCCTTCTCATATCACCTGCGACAAAGATATTTGAATATTTTACGCGATAATTTTCTGTTTGATAGTTTCCTCTAGGGTCTAGAGGGATATCCAACATTTTTGCGATAGTTTGGTGAGGTCCCGTAAATCCTAAAGCCAAAAATACTTGTTCACATGGCCAAATTTGCTCACTGTTCTCAACTTCTTCTAATTGATAACGCCCTTCTTTGAATTCCCAATTTACTTTTACCGTTTTCAAGGCTTTTAAATTCCCATTTTCATCTAGAATAGCTTCTTTGGTATTTATTAACCAATCTCTTTCGCAACCCTCTTCATGAGATGAACTTGTTTTTAATTGAAGAGGCCAGTACGGCCATGGGGTTTGTGGGCTTCTTTCTTTTGGAGGTTTTGGCATTATTTCAAAATTTGTAACAGATGCCGCGCCTTGTCTGTTTGCGGTTCCTACGCAATCTGAACCTGTATCACCACCACCGATAACAATAACATTTTTGCCTTTTGCGTGAATATTGATTTTTTCATTTGGATCAAAGAGGTTCTTGGTTTGTTCAGTTAAATAATCCATTGCTTGATGCACTCCTGAAACCCCCTCTAGTTGAGGTAGTGTTCTCTTAATTTCTGCTCCTCCACAAAGTACTATAGCATCAAATTGCTCCAAATCTTTTTTTAATAAATCTTTTCCTACTTCAGTATTTAAAACAAATCGAATTCCTTCTTGTTTTAAAACGTCAATCCGTCTATCGATCAGTTGCTTTTCTAATTTAAAATTTGGAATCCCATACCGCAAAAGACCTCCAATTGCATCTGCTTTTTCGTAAACTGTTACATGGTGTCCAGCTCGATTTAATTGTTGCGCCGCTGCCAATCCAGCAGGTCCCGAACCAACTACCGCTACGATTTTCCCACTTCTACTTGTAGGGGGTTGTGGGTTAACCCAACCATTTTCGAAAGCTTTTTCAATGATGTTTTTTTCTATAGTTTCTATCGCTACAGGATCACTATTGATGCCTAGAACACATGCCTTTTCGCAAGGTGCCGGACAAAGTCTTCCAGTAAATTCTGGGAAGTTGTTGGTGGATTGAAGTAACCACGCTGCCTTTTGCCATTCTCCTTGATGCACCATATGGTTAAAATCAGGGATTAAGTTTCCTAGAGGACAACCACCGTGACAAAATGGGATTCCACAATCCATGCATCTTGAGCCTTGAGTTGTCAATTCTTGATCGGACATTCTCTTGGTGAATTCTTCAAAACTTTCCTTCCTTTTTTCTGGAGCGATGTTTGATTCTGTTTGGCGATCAAACTCTAAAAAACCGGTTATCTTTCCCATACTAAATTCTCTTTTTTAATTCGTTCTAATGCCGCTTTGTATTCACGAGGCATTACTTTAATAAATTTCCCTACTTCCTCTTCCCAGTTGGTCAAAATTTCATGTGCTAATTGACTGTCAGTGTATTCAGCATGTTGATGAATTAAGGTGTATAATTGTGCGCGATCTTCTTCGTCTAGCGTTTCTAGATCAACCGTTCCAGTATTAATAAGGTTTAGCGAATCTTTACCTTTGTATAAAAAGGCTTTTCCACCACTCATTCCGGCAGCAAAATTCCGGCCTATTCCACCGAGAACTGCTACTAATCCACCGGTCATGTATTCACAACCATGGTCACCAACTCCTTCGACTACAGCATGAGCTCCAGAGTTTCTAACAGCAAATCGTTCTCCAGCAATCCCATTGATATAGGCGTATCCCTTAGTTGCGCCGAATAAATTGACATTTCCTGTTATAATATTTTCGTGAGCCTTAAAATCAACTTTTGCTGGTTTTTTGACGATTAATTTCCCTCCAGATAACCCTTTACCTAAATAGTCGTTGGCATTTCCTTCGAGATGGAAACTTAGCCCGGCAGCTGTGAAAGCTCCAAAACTTTGCCCTGCACTTCCTTTAAAATGTATGTTTAAGGTGTCTTCCGGTAGACCGTATTGGCCGTAGATTTTTGAAATCTCGTTAGACAAAATTGCTCCTACAGATCTATTTGTGTTTTTTATTGGATAATATAAATCCTGAGCTTGTTTCCTGTATAAAGCAGGGTGTGATGCACTGATAATTTCAAAGTCAAGTACTCCTTCTAGGTTGTGATCCTGATCTTGTGTTTTTCTCAATGACACACCTTCTTCAATATGACTTGAGTCTAGTAAAGGGCTTAAATCGAGGCCTTTCGCTTTGTAATGACGGATGGCTTCTTTGGAGTTTAATTTATCAACGCGTCCAATCATTTCATCTACCGTTCTGAATCCAAGCTGACTCATGATTTTCCTTAATTCTTGAGACAAGAAATAGAAAAAGTTAATCACATGTTCAGGGGTTCCTTTAAAGTTTTTTCTCAATTCAGAATCCTGAGTAGCAATTCCAACAGGGCAGGTATTTAGATGGCATTTTCTCATCATAATGCAACCTGATGCAACAAGTGGTGCGGTAGCAAATCCGAATTCTTCAGCTCCTAAAAGCGCAGCAATTGCTACATCACGACCTGTTTTGAGTTGCCCGTCACATTCGACAACGATTCTCGACCTCAAGTCGTTTTTAACAAGAGTTTGCTGGGTTTCTGCAATTCCCAATTCCCATGGTAAACCGGTATGTTTAAGTGAGGTTAAAGGCGAGGCACCTGTTCCTCCGTCATATCCAGAAACCAATACTACATCAGCTTTTGCTTTTGCTACTCCTGCAGCTATGGTTCCAACACCTACTTCAGAAACTAATTTCACATTTATTCTCGCTTCTCTATTAGCATTTTTCAAATCATAAATGAGTTGAGCTAAATCCTCAATAGAGTATATATCGTGATGGGGTGGGGGGGAGATAAGCCCTACAAATGGAGTCGAGTTTCTCGCTTTTGCGATCCATGGCAAAACCTTCTCTCCGGGAAGTTGTCCTCCCTCTCCGGGTTTAGCTCCTTGAGCCATTTTAATTTGTATTTCCTTAGCATTGGTTAGGTAATGAGAATCTACCCCAAACCTTCCAGAGGCCACTTGTTTGATAGCTGAATTTCTCCAATTACCGTTGGTGTCTTTTTCAAAACGATCTTTGTTCTCTCCTCCTTCACCAGAATTGGATTTGCCACCAATCCTGTTCATGGCAATGGCCAGATTTTCGTGAGCTTCTTCTGAAATGGATCCATAAGACATCGCTCCAGTTTTGAATCTTTTTACAATTTCTGTCCAAGGCTCTACTTCATCTAGAGGGATAGGGTTGAAATTATTAAATTCCATGAGTCCTCTTAATGTCATTAAATGCTTACTTTGCTCATTGATCAATTCAGCATAAGTGTCATAGCTATCTTGGTCCGTCAAGCGAACTGCTTGTTGAAGTTTTGCTACAGTATTTGGATTAAAGAGGTGTTTTTCACCATTTCTCCTCCAGCGATAGTCCCCTCCAATTTTCAGCCCTAATCTATTTTTGATTAAAACTTCAGGATAGGCATATTCATAACGTTTTGAAATTTCCTTTTCAATTTCATAAAGTCCGATACCGCCAATTCTAGAAGGGGTATAAGGAAAGAATCGCTCCGCAAACTCTTGTTTGAATCCTAATATTTCAAAGATTTGAGATCCTCGATATGAGTTTAAGGTAGAAATACCAATTTTATTCATAATCTTTAGCAATCCTTTTCCAATAGCCGTGTTGAAATTTTCTACTGCTTGATCTTCGGTCAACCCTTCTATAAATCCTTCATTTACTTGATGTCTAATAAGCTCGTTCACCATATATGGATTTACAGCTGAGGCACCATAGCCAAATAAACAGGCAAAATGATGCGGTTCACGAGGTTCTGCGGATTCTACAATTAAATCAAACCTTGATCGTAAATTTTTTCTTCGTAAACTGTGATGTAAGTACGATACTGCTAAAAGAGGAGGTATAGGTGCACAATTTTTTCCACACCCTCTATCTGACAGTATAACTAAAGTATATCCATTAATAACCGCTTCCTTTGTTTCCTTAACCAAAGCCAATAACCGATCCTCTAAACCGTTCATTCCCCTTGCTTTCTCGTAGGTGATGTTTAGAGTTATAGCTTTTAATCCAGGTCGATCGAGTTGACGAATTTTTTCCATATCGGCATTCGAGATCACTGGGTTTGAGATATGGAGTTTTTGACATTGCTCCTTGTTGATAGTAAATATATTGTTGTCTTTACCAAGATTCAGTCCTAAATCGGTAACAATCTCTTCGCGAATACCGTCAAGAGGCGGGTTGGTTACCTGGGCAAAAAGCTGCTTAAAATAATTAGGTAAAAGTTGGTTTTGATCCGACAAAACCGCAAGCGGAGTATCATTCCCCATAGAGCCAAGCGCTTCTTTAGCGTTCTGGGCCATTGGAGTGATAATATCTTGAATTTCCTCTATAGTATAATTGAATAAACGTTCTCTGTTATTAAAACTTTCAGTTTCTACCGATAAACGATCCGTATACGGTATGTCCTTTAATTCCAATTGACCTTTTTCGAGCCATTTTTGATAAGGGTGTTTTGCGCATATTTCTGTTTTCAATTCTTCATCATTGATGATTCTCCCTTCTTCCATGTCAACCAAAAACATCTTCCCTGGTTCTAGACGACCATGAGACTTGATGTTTTCATCTTCAATATCTAAAACTCCAATTTCGGATGACATAACTAGGGTTCCGTCCTTAGTTAAGGTATATCTTGAGGGTCTTAGACCATTTCTATCTAATAATGCTCCTAGATAATGTCCATCGGTAAAAGGTATAGAAGCGGGTCCATCCCAAGGCTCCATGATGTTTGAGTGATATTGATAAAAAGCCTTCTTGTCTGGCGACATATTTGGGTTCTTTTCCCATGCTTCAGGTACCATAAGCATCATTACTTCTGGTAAAGTTCTTCCGGTCAATAATAAAAGTTCAATTACCATATCCATTGAGGCTGAATCCGATTTACCATCTAAAATTGTGGGGAAAAACTCATCGTAAAACCCATCAAGGAGTTCGCTTTTGATTAGTTCCTCTCTCACCCTCATTCGGTTGATGTTTCCGCGTAAAGTATTGATCTCCCCGTTTTGGCACATGTATCTAAAGGGTTGGGCCAGATCCCAGGAAGGTAAAGTATTTGTTGAGAATCTTTGATGGACGATTGCTAGTTTACTCTTTAAGCGCTCGTCGTTTAAATCGACAAAGTATCTGTTGATGTCTTCCGGAGTAATTATTCCTTTATAGATTATGATTTTGGTGGAAAAACTTGAAACATAAAATAAGTGATTCTCAGCAATTCGCGAGTCTAAGACTTTGTGTTCAGTTATTTTTCTTGCGATTAAAAGTTTTGCTTGAAATTGAAGGTCTGTTAATTCAGGAGCTCTCGCTACAAATAATTGTTCTATTTCAGGTTCTTTCTCAGTAGCAATTGGCCCAAGTACCTCTTTGTTTACCGGAACTTTTCTCCAACCGAGAACCTCTAAGTTTTGTCTTGAAATTTGTTTTTCAAAGATGTCTTTTACGAACTTTCTTTGATTGGGGTTTTTAGGAAGAAAAGCCATAGCAACTGCGTAATGACCTGCTTCAGGAATATCAAATTGACAAGTAGCTGTAAATAAATCATGAGGAATATCAAACAAAATCCCTGCACCATCCCCGGTAATTCCATCTGCACTAACACCTCCTCGGTGCTCTAATTTCACAAGTATATTTAGAGCGTCGTGGATAATCTGATTGCTCTTATGCCCATTTAAATTGCATATAAACCCTGCTCCGCAATTCTCGTGCTCAAATTTTGAAGAATATAGACCGTATTTCATATTTCGTTGAATTGTTTCTACAAAAATAGAAAAATCAATGAAATAAACGCAACAAAACACGGAAAACGTTTGAATATTGTTTAATTTAAAACGTAATCGATGTGAATTTTATAAGTAAAAAACTACTGAGAATCTGCATTCTCAGTAGTCTAACTATTTCTGGTTAGTCGTTATAAACTCCTATACCGTGCTCATGAATATCAAGTCCTTCGATCTCTTCTTTTTCAGAAACTCGTAGTCCCATGATTTTTTTCAAGATAAATAAAACAATAAACGTTGTTAGCATTGCCCATGATCCAATTCCTAGCACACCTATGGCTTGAACTCCTAATTGTTTGAATCCACCTCCGTAAGCTAATCCTCCTTCAAGTGCAAATACTCCCACTAACAATGTTCCTAAGGCACCAACTACACCATGCACGGATACAGCTCCTACAGGATCATCAATTTTTAACTTTTTATCAATAAACTCAATTGAGTATACAACAGTGATTCCGGCTAGTAATCCTATGATTGCAGCTCCTTCGTTGCTAACTACTGAGCATCCAGCTGTAATTCCAACTAAACCAGCAAGTGCTCCGTTTAAAGTCATTGAGATGTCAGGCTTACCATATCTTACCCATGTCAAGATTAAAGCGGCTAAAGCTCCACATGCTGCGGCTAAGTTTGTTGTTATAATGATTCCTGAAACGGCAATACTGTTATCTCCACTGATTGCTAGCTGAGATCCGGCGTTGAATCCAAACCATCCTAACCAAAGAATGAATATCCCTAAAGACCCAAGTAAGAGATTGTGACCTGGTATCGCTTGTGATACTCCATTTTTGTATTTTCCAATACGAGGTCCAATCATTGCAGCTGCAATTAATCCAGCCCATCCACCTAAAGAGTGTACTACGGTCGAACCTGCGAAATCAATAAATCCAAGGTCAGTTAACCAACCGTCGCCTTGCCATACCCAGTGTCCTGAAATTGGGTAAATAATTATGGTCATAATCAGAGAGAAGGTAATATAAGTGGTGAATTTCGTTCTTCCTGCTACAGCTCCAGAAACAATAGTTGCTGCTGTGGCTGCGAAAACTGTTTGAAAAAATAAGTTGTGCATGTCTGCTTTGTCATCATAGAATAATTCTGGCATCCCAATAAAACTTCCTATGTCTGATCCATACATTACGGTATAACCTATTACCCAAAATCCTAAAGAACCAATAACCAAGTCCATTAAGTTTTTCATGATAATGTTACCGGCGTTCTTTGAACGTGTGAATCCTGTTTCTACTAAAGTGAATCCTGCTTGCATGAAGAATACTAAAATCCCACATATTAGAATCCATAAAATATCAAATACTGCGTCAGTTGTCATAATAATAATTTTTTATTTTATTTAAGGGTTTCTCCTCCTTGTTCTCCTGTTCTAATTCTGTAAGCGTTCGAAACTTCAGAGACAAATATTTTTCCATCTCCTATATCACCTGTTCTTGCAGATTCAAGAAGGGTTTTGATTGTGATATCTTCGAAATCATCGTTTACTACGATTGAGATGTACTCTCGCTTTATGTCAGCGGTACTAAAGGTGATTCCTCTATAAACTTTTCCTTGCTGTTCATTACCTTGACCGGTAACTTCCCAATGAGAAAGAAAGTTTACTCCTACTTCATGCAGTGCTTTCTTTACCGTCTCAAATTTTGATTGACGGATTATAGCTTCGATTTTTTTCATGATATAAATAGTTAGTTAATATTCTTAAAATGCGTAAACAGCAGCTAGGATGAAACTTCCTAATCCAGTTTGAAAAGCTCCATCGTTAGCAAAGCTTTCTTCTGAGGTCACATCGTATCTGAATTCAGGAATAAACTTTAATCCTTGAGCTACTTCAAAGTTTCCGGATAAGGTAACGGCTAAAACATCTCCTTTACCAGACATGTCACTGTACCCTAATGCACCGAACTCTCCAAATTCAGAGAAATATTCTGGTCGAATACCAAATGCAGTTTTTTCTCCTGTAGCTAATTGAAGGTAAAGTGCTGCTCCATAAAACCCAGTAGCATCAGCTGCCTCAACTTCTGTTGTGTTATAAGTGGTGTTAATTCCCACATAAAAGCTGTCTGATAAATCGAATCCACCTGTATAGTCAATTTGGAATAATGCTCCAGTAGATTCGTCATCTGTTTGGTCTCCATATAAAACATTTAGGTACTGACCTTTAAAGCCTAATTGAGCTCCTAAAGTGATAGTTCCATTCACGTTGTATTCGGTGTAATCTGTTGGGTTAAGCACCGCTAACATCACTGATAGGTCTTCAGATAATGCAAGGTCTGCTTTAAGACCCGTGTGTGAAAAAGGTCCGTATGAGAACATGTATGATGTTGAATAGTTGAAGTTCGATGCTGGAGAAATAACTTCATAGCCTAAAAAGGTGTTGAAATTACCTATAGTTAAGGTAAGTGCGTCCGAAACATTCCAGTATGCATATAATTGGTTAACGATATTTGAAGACCCTATTGAGTTGAAAACTGCTTCTTCTCCTCTTGGTCCGAAAACCAAATCTGCAACAAAACCAACTTTTTCTCCACTGTAGCTCCCTACTAAGTTTATCATACCTAAAGAAAAACCTGGTAGATTGGCGAATGAAGTGTTGGGTGCTTCGCTGCGATCTGCATTGAAGTTTGTTCTGAAATAAGTATCCACAGAGCCACTGAATTCTAGGTTTTCGCTTGTTTGAGCCATTAAGTTGCTACCAATAGTAATCAGTAGACTGAAGAGTAATAATTTTTTCATAATTAAAAATTTAAGGTTAGTTGTGTTGTTCAGTACAAAACTATGTTGCTTACCTCAAATATTAAAACCTGTATTCTCCAAAAAAGTATATTATAAACCAAGAACCCCTAAAAATTATAGGGTATATTTGTCATATTTTAATTAATTGAAATTTTTAACCCTAAAAAATGAGGGGTATGTATAAAATTATATGAAATTTAAGAATTCGCTAAAAGTGAAGAATGTGAAAATAATTTAACGAAAACGTTGTAGTTATGTTTTATTATCAATCATTTGGTTAAAAACGTGAAAATATTGTATAAATATCACTACAGTGTTAAAAATATCTTAACACCAACAACAAAAACAAGAAGTGCTGTAAGACCTCTCAGTACACGGGGACCGGCTTGTGAAAGGGTAATTTTTTTGCCTAAAAAGCTTCCAGTCGTCACTGAAAGTAAAAGCCATATTAGGTGGGGGTCAAGTTCAATTGAGTTTCTTATGGCTAAACCTGTAAATGCCGCAATCGAATTAACAAGAATGAATAAGCTTGAAGTAGCGGCAATTTGTTTTGGTTTGTTCCAATCACTTAAATACAGGTAGGGTGACAGGAAGATTCCTCCGCCTATGCTCACTAAGCCGCTTATAAATCCAATAAACCCACTCACCAAAAAGTTATTGGACTTTTTGATTAATGGTTTTGGCGAGGTGTTTATGGATTGCAAAAACATACTAAGGGCTGCCAGTATAAGTATGGAGCCAAGGAGCATGAAAAATATTTTATTCGTTAAATGAATGAGTCCTCCGAAAAAAGCCAGCGGAATGGAAAGAGAGCACAATTGTATTGCCGCTTTCCATGGGATTTTAAAATTTTGGGAAAATACAAGAAGATTTATGGTCACCACCAAAATATTTGCAAGTAATGCAGTGGAGCGAATTTCAATTATACTTAAGGAGCTCAACGATAGTAAAGCAATATAACTTGACCCCCCTCCGAAGCCTACACTACTGTATAAAGTAGAGATGGTGAAAAAGAGAAGACAGACTAGCCAAATGCTCTCTAGACTCATATTTTTTTTAGGTAAAAATAATATTATATTGCGAAGAAGCTAAAAAACTAAAAACAAACTTATTATTATGTCTTTACAGATTAAGTCATTTAAAGAATATAAAGAACACTATGAACAAAGTGTTGATAATCCAGAAGAATTTTGGGGAGAAATTGCCTCTCATTTCACTTGGAAGAAAAAATGGGATAAGGTCCTTGATTATGATTTTGAGGAGCCAAGAGTTGCCTGGTTCGAAGGAGGTAAGTTAAATATTACAGAAAACGCTCTAGATCGTCATCTAGATAAATTTGGAAATAAAACGGCTATTATATGGGAGCCAAACGATCCCGATGAAGAGTCGAGACATATTAGTTATCGACAGCTGTTTGTAAAAGTATCTCGATTTGCAAATGTACTCAAGGCTAAGGGGATTAAAAAAGGAGATCGCGTTTGTCTTTATATGCCAATGATTCCAGAATTAGCAATTGCAATGCTTGCCTGCGCCCGAATCGGTGCGGTACATTCTATTGTTTTTGCGGGGTTTTCAGCAACAGCTTTAGCCAGCAGGATTAACGATTCAGAATGTAAAATGCTTATTACGGCCAATGAGGTGTATCGCGGTACAAAATTGGTGAATCTTAAAGCAGTTTGCGATGAAGCTTTGAAGTCAACTCCAGGCATTGAGTCATGCATAGTATATCGCAGAACTGTGGAGCCAACCGAGATGGTTGAGGGAAGAGATACTTTTTGGTTCGATGAACTTCAACGTGTCGATGGTGATTGTCAGGCAGAGGAGATGGATGCAGAAGACTTGTTATTTATTCTTTATACCTCTGGTTCTACAGGTAAGCCTAAAGGAATGGTGCATACCACAGGTGGATATATGGTGGGGACAACTTATAGCTTCGAAAATGTATTTCAAATGGGAGCAAATGATGTTTATTGGTGTACTGCTGATATAGGTTGGATTACTGGCCACTCCTATATTATATACGGTCCACTATGCGCAGGAGCTACCACGGTAATGTTTGAAGGTGTTCCTTCTTATCCTGACTTTGGGAGGTTTTGGGAAATTGTCGATAAATTAAAAGTAACTCATTTCTATACGGCTCCTACGGCTATAAGAGCTCTCGAAAAACATCCATTGAGTTTTGTGGAAAAACACGATTTATCAAGTTTAAAAGTGTTAGGTACAGTTGGTGAGCCAATAAACGAAGAAGCTTGGCATTGGTATAATGATAATATTGGTCAAATGACTTGCCCGATAGTTGATACCTGGTGGCAAACTGAAACAGGAGCGATAATGATTTCTCCACTTGCTGGTATAACGCCGTTACGTCCTACATTCGCTACTCAGCCCTTACCAGGAGTTGTTCCAGTGTTGATGGATGAAAATGGACGAGAAACTTTTAATCCAAATGGTCCAACAGAGGGTAGGTTGGCAATTAAAAAACCTTGGCCTTCCATAGCAAGAACTATTTACGGGGATCATAAACGTTATAAAGAAACTTATTTCTCAGCCTTTAAAGGTTATTATTTTACTGGTGATGGAGCTTATAGGGATGCCATGGGTAATTATAGAATCACAGGACGAGTTGATGATGTTGTTATTGTTTCAGGGCATAATTTGGGGACTGCACCAATTGAAAACGTAATAGATGAACATCATGCAGTCGTTGAGTGTGCTATTGTTGGTTTTCCTCACGATGTTAAAGGAAATGCTCTTTACGCTTATGTGACCAAATACGATGATGCAAATGATGACGAAGATCAATTGAGAGTTGAAATCAACCAATTGATTGGGAATACGATAGGTCCAATTGCTAAATTAGATAAGATTCAATTTGTTTCTGGTTTACCCAAAACAAGATCTGGGAAAATTATGAGAAGAATATTGAGAAAAATAGCCTCAAACGATGCTTCAAATTTAGGAGATATTTCTACTTTACTGAACCCTGAGGTTGTGGATGAGATTAAGAACGGAGCTCTTGTTTAATTAAGGAAATATAATCTGAGCTTCTTTGAACAAATGATTCAGGGTTTTCTTTAAGAGACTCAAAAAGTTTTGCAGTGGAAATCCATTGAACTTGGCTTACTTCAGAGCTTTGAAGTATTAAGTCTTCTAGATCTTTCTTGAATGAGCAAAGAAAAATGTACTGAAATTCATGGTCTATAAAATTTGGACCATGAATTTTTTGTTTATGATTGATGCCTAAAAATTTGAGATCTTGCTCCTTCATTTGAATTCCAAGTTCTTCTTGAGCTTCTCTAAAGGCAGCTTGCGATGGGTTCTCTCCAGTGCTAATATGGCCAGCTACCGATACGTCCCAAAGACCGGGGTAGCTGTCCTTATTAATGCTTCTTTTTTGGATAATTAATTCGGTGAAATTTTCATTGCAAAGCCACAGATGAATGCTTCTGTGGGCCAAACCTCTTCTATGCGCTTCGCTTTTTAATGCTTTACCACAGATTTGATTTTTGGAATCCACTAAATCAATCCATTCATCCATTATTTGAAATAACTAAAGTCTTCTCCTTTTTCTATTTTTAGTAGGGTTTGATAGATTAAATCAATTACATTTTCTACATCATCACGATGAACCATCTCTACCGTTGTGTGCATATATCTTAGAGCAAGACTTATCAATGCTGAAGGAACTCCACCATTTGAATATGCAAAAGCATCTGTATCAGTTCCAGTGAACCTTGAAGATGCTAAACGTTGAAATGGGATTTTGTTTTTTTCTGCAGTTTCAACAATGAGCTCTCGTAGATTATTTTGTACCGCTGGGGCATAGGAAATTACTGGTCCAGCACCACATTTTGTTTCGCCTTGGACTTTTTTGTTAATCATTGGGGTTGTGGTGTCATGACAAACATCGGTAACAATCGCTATATTGGGTTTAATGGTTTGTGTTATCATTTCAGCTCCTCGCAATCCAATTTCTTCTTGAACCGAGTTTGTGATATAAAGCCCAAAGGGTAATTTCACGTTATTTTCTTTTAAAAGGCGAGCGACCTCTGCAATCATAAATCCTCCCACACGATTATCTAAAGCACGGCAGACAAATTTATTTTCGTTTAGTATAAAGAATTCATCAGGATAGGTAATTACGCAGCCTACGTGCACTCCAAGTTTTTCAACTTCTTCTTTTGTTTCACAACCTACATCAATAAAAATATTATCCAATTTAGGGGTTTCTTCTTTTTCATTTTTTCTAGTGTGAATTGCTGGCCAACCAAACACTCCCGAAACAATGCCTTTTTTTGTATGTATGTTTACTCTTTTAGAAGGAGCGATTTGATGGTCACTTCCTCCATTTCGTATTACATATATAAGACCTTCGGCACTGATGTAGTTTACGTACCATGATATTTCATCTGCATGACCTTCGATTACTACTTTGAATTCTGATTCTGGATTGATCACCCCCACCGCTGTTCCGTAGGTATCGGTAATAAATTGATCTACATACGGACTTAGGTAATTCATCCAAATTTTTTGACCCTCGCTTTCGTGACCGGTTGGAGAGGCATTATTTAAATATTTTTCTAAAAATTCTATTGAATTCTCATTAAGGATTCTATTTTTACGCATCGTTTATAATTTGTATCAAAAATAAGCATTCTTTTTTTTAACAGAATATTGCGAATATAGGATTTTGCAAATGCTTAATTTTGAGGGCGAAATGAATAAAATTAACCTACATATAACATTTTTTTTAGTTTTTTTTACCACCATGAGTGTTTTTGCTCAAGTGGGAAAAAAAGTAGTAAAAGATACTACGGTTTATAGAGGTGATTATCTTCTTTATAGCGGAGATACGGCATTTGTTAGTCTAGAAGAGGTTAAAATTCTTCCCAAACTTGAGTTTGAGGACTATGACAGTAAGCGGTATTATTATTGGTTTAGAAAAAAAGTATTGAAAGCGTATCCCTACGCGGTTTTGGCAGCAGATAAGTTGAACGCAGTGAACGATACGCTCGAAATGATTTCTAAAAAGAGCGCAAAACGCAAATATGTCAAAAAACGTCAAAAATATCTCGAAGAAGAATTCACACCTCAGTTGAAAAAACTTACTCGGATGGAAGGGCAAGTACTTATTAAATTAGTTTATCGACAAACAGGAAATACTACTTTTAATGTGGTAAAAGAATATCGCTCAGGATGGCGTGCTTTCTGGTACAATGCCACTGCAGGTGTTTTTAAACTTTCGCTCAAAGAGGAATATCACCCTGAATCGGATTTCGAAGATTACATGATAGAAGACATCCTTCAAAGGGCTGATAATCGAGGTCAAATTGAATTGCAGCCTTCTAAACTCGACTTTGATTATTATAAAATTCCTGTCCCTGATGGATTTGGGGCTATGGTTCCAGAAGAGTTTAAAAAGCGGAAATAAATCTCATATAAACTCCGGAAGATCCGTCTTTACCGCGACCTAAATCCAGGTTAATTGTAGAGCGTGATTTTTTTATTGCTCTTAATGTAAATCCAATTCCGTAACCTGGGTTTAGATATTCAAATCCTCCTTCAAGCTCAGAAACTGTTGTAGCATTTGCAAATAGGTTTATTCCGAACCACTTATAAACATTCATTCTGTATTCCGCTTCAAAGTATAAGAGTTTTTCTCCTATATAGCGCCCAGCGGTATAACCTCTACCACTGGCAAACCAATCATCTCCTCCAATTCTCGGCAAGCTAACATAAGGTGTTTCTCCAAAAGTTAAATTAGCCAAAGCCCAAACGGCTAAAATTTGAGTGGCGTTTGGCTTTAGTTTGAAATAATGACGTAAATCCATGTAGATTTGGGATGATTCTGTTGAACTTCCAAGCCACTCTGGGTACAAATTGACAATTAGATTGGCATAACTTCCTTGATAAGGAGTATTGATATTGTCTCTTGAGTCAAATAATGCATTTATTCCCATTCCGCTGTAAGTATAGCCTCCGTTTGTTGTTCCGTATGGGTAGTATCCAAATGGTGTGGTGAAGTATTCTTGTTGCAGGGTGCTTGCATCCACATTATTATTGTAGTCATTGCTAAAGCCGTCTTGGCTTATGCTATATTCTTCCCAAAAACTGTCGTAACGATCTGTTCCAAATTCGCTTTCCAAGGTGGTTTGTACTTCTTGAGCAGTTTGTCCTGAAGTTCTGCCGTCATTGATTACCCCTTGCATTTTTTGTGCTGTTTGATCTACTAATTCATATTTGCGATCAAGCCTATAGTTTATACCTACATAAAAGTTTTTTGCAATCTTTTTGTACCCTCTCAAGGTAATTCCGATTGTTGATGGTTCAATAGACGTTGCCCATTCATTCTTGGTGTCACCTCCAACTCCATAAGTGGCTTGAGGAGATACGGACCATATCATTGAATTAAAAATATAGTAATCTTCATTGTTGGTGTAAATTGAGCTGTTTACCCTGAAGATGTTTTGATTGTTGGTGGTCCATGTATACGATGGGACTACAGATGAAAGTCTGGTGGTTTTTTCATCTCCCAGTCGAAAAGAAGAAATACCTGCAACCCCTAATACAAGTCCTGTGAATGGATTATATGCCACGACTGGTAATGCCATGGTGTATGTCTTTTTCTCTTTTTTGACTTTTTTAATCGTGTCCCCCTCGGCGGCCATTTTTTTTGCTTTAGCCCTTCTAAGACCGTCAAAAATATCATAGTCGTCCATGGAGTATGTAGTGTCTCTAAAATGTCCTTTCTGAGCTTGAGCTTGAGGAGCAAGGATAAATAAAATTAATGCAAGTAGAAATAAACGGATTCTCATAACTAGTCGATTTTTTCGATATTAGGTAAGGTGTAACTGCCATCCAAAATAGATTCTTTAGGCCAATACATTCTAAATAAAATTTTAAAGGTTCCGTCAGGAGTGGGTATCCAGTTGTATTTAGGCACTCCTTTCGGCTTGATTGCTGATAAGTATAAGTCTAGGCTATAATCTGAATTGAATTGTATCGGCATATTTGAGCCAGTAGCATATCTGTTTTGATCATTGTGTTCGAGGTAGCCTTCGTTGTTATATGCTGTAATTGACCAAAACCCACCTACTTCTGGAGTTCCGTCAATTGGAAAGGATATTCTATAAGTGTTTGACCCATCTAGTTGTTTAAGGTTGCCATCAAGTTGAGATACTCCATAAACTGCATCTTGAGGAATATTCGCGCCTATCCCCCAAACTGCAAAATAAGCTCTTCTTTCGTAATTGGTGCCCCAGTCTCCCATGTCTTCAATTTTGAAGTCCCATGCAGATTTCTGTTCGCTACCTTTGTAAAAGATTTTTTTGTAGTAAGCTTCTCTAGTTTTTAGGCCTGCTCTTAACGATTCTTGATTACTTTTTGATAGTTGCTCAAAGCTATTTGGGAAAGGATTTTTATCCATTCCAAAAGGCTTTAAGAATTTTAAATCTGCTTTAGCCGGAGGGTTGTTTTTTAGCATAGCAAAAAAGGTGTTATAGAATTCTTCGGCTCCCATTGTTAATGAGAAGGGTACAGGTTTTTTTACTTCCATGGCCTTAAATTGAGGCTTGTATTGGTTCAGTGTGTTGTCTGAATTGTAGGATTTTAAGACATATTGCGCCTGAAGAGCATTTGCTTTTAAGGCGTCTTTGTCATTGTCAGCTTGAATTCTACCAGTAATCCATACCATTGCTGTTGGACACTCAATCTGAGTGTAGTCTTTTGGCAATTCCCCTTTATAGTTAGGTAAGGTTAGAATGTATTTTTGGGCCTTTTGTCCGGTAGTTCGGGATCCTAAACTTTTAAAGGTATTTGTCCATGCATCAATTAAAGGCATGACGTAATATCTTTTGTTCATGTCTGGGATTTCAAATAATACAGGTCCTTGGCTAAGATCTACCCATCCAACACAGTATAGGGTATTACGATTTCCTAAAACCACGGCTGTATTTTCAGGTTGAGCCAATTGTTTGAACATTATAAATTGGTTGAGGTGGTCGTCTTTTCTCAATGGAGAGCTGAGCATTGCATCTTGACTGATTTTCATCATAACCAAAGGATATGCGTAATCATAAAGTGCTTCAGCTTGCTTCTCGCTTATTTTTAGGGGTTTATCAGGTTTTTTGGATTCTACAACTTCTTTTTGAGGAGAGTTTTCTTGCTGTTCTTGTTTTTTTGTATCCTTTTTGCATCCTAGAAGGATAAGTAGAATTAGGATTGACTGTAGTTGAAGAGTTTTTTTCATAATATACTGGCTATCAGTATAAAGATAGTGAATTTTTAATTGTTTTCTAGAGGTTTGTTTTTGTCTGTAGTTTGCCAATAGGTTTATTTTTTTTCATAAATATCATGTCAAGAGAGGTTTAGGTTTTTTTTGAAAAAAAACACGAACTTTTTTAACAAAAAGCCTTGTGGGAAAGGAAATGGGTTGTATATTTGCATCCGCTAAGCGAAATATCTTAG
>JBMYVY010000009.1:0-85929 GCA_049606855.1 Flavobacteriaceae bacterium
AACCGGCGACATTCAGCTTGGAAGGCTGACGCTCTACCAACTGAGCTACTCCCGCGGTAAAGGTTTAATTTAATGCAATTTTGAGCGGGAGACCGGGTTCGAACCGGCGACATTCAGCTTGGAAGGCTGACGCTCTACCAACTGAGCTACTCCCGCTTTAAAAGCGATGCAAATATAAAAGCTTTTTTAGTAATTTCAAGAATTAATCAATAAAATTTTCCGTCTTCACGTATTATCTTGACGAAGTGATAGCCATAAATTTCATAACCTTCATTGTAATAGAATTTATGTGATTTTCGATTCTCGGTATAGGTATTTAATTCCAATGCTTCTATCCCTTTCGTTTTTAGGTAGTTCTCTAAAAACTCAAACAATTCTTTCCCTATGCCTCTTCCTCTATATTCCTCGTTGATATAAACATGGTCAGGTTCTACTGAGTTCCCCAGGTAATGGCGTGTCATATACCAAAGGCCACAAATGCCTATTAATTTTTGATTATCATAGATGCCAACGCACTCATAATTCTGATGGCTCATTTCGATAACGCGAGTCTTTAACAACTCTTTTGGGGTTTTTTGATTTAATTTAGATAATAAGGGAATTATGTTAAGAATATCCTTTTTCTCTATAATTTGGAATTTAATTGGAGTCATTTCTATAAATTTATATCATGATTGTAGAACAAATTTTAAAAGAGGAAACCCATCCTTTAAGAAAACGTGTACTGCGTAAAGGTATCTCTTTACCTTATGTTTTCCAAGGAGATTCGGATCAAGGAAGTCTGCATTTTGGGTTGAAGGAAGGAAATGAAGTTCTAGCTGTTGTAAGTTTTGTTTCTCAAGGAATGAATGAACTGCCCTCTAAACAAATTCAATTAAGAGGCATGGCTGTGGACGAAAAACTTCAAGGAAAAGGCTTGGGGTCTTTACTGTTACAAGATGCATTGTCTAAGTTGCATGACTTGGGGTATGAATTCGTATGGTGTAATGCTCGGGAGCGAGCCTATTCATTCTACGAGAATAATGGCTTTAAACGCGAAGGAAAAGAGTTTGAGGTAGATCAAATTGGAACTCACGATAGAATGTGGGTTAAAATAGCTTAAAAAAAAACAGCCTTAAAAGGCTGTTTTTATTTTAAATATCTTCGAAACTAACATCAGTATAACTGTCTACCGATTGTTTTTTGAAATCCTTTTGATGTCTCTCGCTGATCACTTCTGATCCTTTTTCATCTACAATAAAATCTGTTGCAGCCTTAAGTTTTTCGTGAAATTCTTGAAAATCCTCTTTGTACAAGTAAATCTTATGTTTTTGATAATGAAAAGATCCATCTTCATGAGTGAATTTTTTACTTTCCGTCAGAGTAAGGTAATAATCGTTTGCTTTGGTAGATCTTACGTCAAAAAAGTAAGTTCTTCTTCCTGCTCTTAAAACCTGAGAAAATATTTCTTCTTGTTCAACTCTCTCTGTTTCGTTCATAATCTTTTTTTAGGTTAGTTAATCGATTCCTCAACAAAACTAAAAAAATAATTAACTTTTCATAAAGAAACCTTAAATTTCTTTTTCTAATAGTTGCTGTTCGTACAAAGATTTGTAATATCCTTGCATTTTTATCAACACATCATGATTCCCTTCTTGCACAATTTTACCTTGATCTAAAACGTAAATATAATCTGCATTTTTTGCAGATGATACTCTATGTGAGACAATGACACTTGTACGTCCTTTACTAATCAGTTTAATCCCCTCCAAAATTTGAGCCTCTGTTTCGGTATCTACCGCCGATAAGCTATCATCTAGTAATAATATTTCGGGTTTTTTGATAAATGCTCTTGCTATGGATACACGCTGTTTTTGCCCACCAGATAATGTTACTCCTCGTTCTCCTAATATAGTTTCATACCCTTGGTTAAAACCAATAATATTATCGTGAATGGCAGCCATTTTCGAAGCATTTTCTATCTCTTTAATCGTTGCATCTTCTTTACCAAATCGAATATTGTCAGCAATACTTTCGGAGAATAAAAAAGGTTCTTGAGGAACGGTTCCAATATGATTTCTCAAGTCGTACAGATTAATATCTTTGATTGGAACATCATCAATATAAACGGTTCCGCTGCTGGCGTCATATAACCTCGCGATTAATTGAAGTACAGATGACTTTCCACTTCCTGTTTTACCTAAAATAGCAATAGATTGACCTTCAGGAATGTTTAAGTTGATATTATCTAAAGCTTTGATATTCGTATCAGGATAAACAAGGCTTACATTCTCAAATTTAATAGCTCCTTTAATGCTACTCTTATCTTGCTTGCCGTTTGCTATTTCAGGGACTTCTTCAAGAAATTCATTTATGCGTTGTTGGGAGGCTTCCGCTTGCTGAATAATCGATGTCACCCAGCCCAATGCCGCAACTGGCCATGTTAGCATGTTGACGTAAATAATAAATTCAGCAATAACACCAATACCAATGGCACCTTTAATATATTCCATACCACCAATATAAATCACCATAAGGTTAGAGATTCCAATTAATAGAACCATCAAAGGAAAAAATAAGGCTTGGGCCTTGTAAAGGTTTATATTTTTATTTTTTGTTTCATTTGCCAACAAATCAAAATCCGATTCTTTGTGGTCTTCTAAATTATAGGATTTGATAACATTGATTCCAGACATTACCTCTTGAGTCAAAGTCGTTAGTTTTGATAAGTACTTTTGCACAATTTGACTTCTTTCGTTGATGACTTTACTTAGAATGAAAATGGAAATCGATAAAATTGGCATGGGAGCAATAGTCCAAAGAGTCAGCTTTACATTGATGTTAATCATTTTGGTAAATGCAATGACAAACAATAATACTAAGTTGATGCTGTACATAATCGCAGGTCCAAAATACATCCTTACTTTTGAAACATCTTCGGAGATGCGATTCATTAAATCTCCTGTTCTATTTTGTTTGTAAAAACGAGAACTCAATCTTTGATACTGGTCGTAAATTTCATTTTTGAGGTCAAATTCAATATTCCTTGATGATACAATGATGGTTTGACGCATTAAAAAAGTAAAGAAACCCGAAAGAATTGCGTAGCCAACAATTTTTAAAAAGTTAATCAACAGTTCATGTTTTAACTCTTCAAGGGTGATGCTCTGATGTAGTCTGTAGTCATCGACCACGTCTAAAGAATCACCGACGATTCCCGGCCAAGCAAGTGCTAGAATTTTTGAAAATACAGTAATAAAAATTCCAATTAGGAAGTAGTATTTATACTTGAAAAAATATTTGTTAAGATATTTAAGGGCTTTCATCTATTGAAATATTCGTATTTATTAACCATTTTTTTTGGCTAAAATTTAAGTTTTTATATTTTTGTGCGTCTCATTATGTGAAAACGTTAACACTAAACAAAATTATTATGACTTCAGAAATTATGGAAGCGCAAGATCTAAAAAAACACGGACTTGTATTTTCCAATCAATCCTTTAATGATCACGAACAAATTGTTTTTTGCCAGGACGAAGATACGGGTTTAAAAGCAATAATTGGAATCCATAATACAGTTTTAGGACCAGCTTTGGGAGGAACAAGAATGTGGTCATATGCTAATGAGGCAGAAGCTTTGAACGATGTGTTGAGACTTTCTCGCGGAATGACTTATAAATCAGCAGTAGCAGGTTTGAATTTAGGGGGTGGTAAAGCTGTGATTATAGGAGATGCTAAAACTCAGAAAAATGATGCGCTAATGCGTAGATTTGGTCAGTTTGTAAACAGTCTATCCGGTAAGTATATTACAGCAGAAGACGTAGGAATGGAAACAAGGGATATGGATGTCATACGTGAAGTTACTCCTTATGTAACAGGAATTTCTGAATCGATTGGGGGGTCAGGGAACCCTTCTCCAGTAACTGCCTACGGAGTTTATATGGGAATGAAAGCTGCGGCTCAAGTTGGTTTTGGCACAAAAGAACTCTCAGGAAAAAAAATATTGGTCCAAGGAGTTGGTCATGTAGGAGAGGCGCTTGTTGATTATTTATCAAAAGAAGGTGCTCGTCTTATGATTAGTGATATTAATGAGGAAAAGCTTCTGAGTTTGGCCAAGACCTATAATGCTGAAATAATTCCTGGTAAAGAACTATTCAAAACAGAAATAGATATTTACGCACCTTGTGCTCTTGGAGCTACCTTAAACGATATAAGTATTCCTGAGTTAAAAGCAAAGGTTGTTGCGGGAGCTGCGAATAATCAATTGGCAGATGAAATCAAGCACGGTCGAATGCTTCAAGATAAAGGTATATTATACGCACCAGATTTCGTTGTTAACGCTGGTGGTATTATTAATGTGTATGCCGAAATAGCAAAATATGATAGGGCTACAATTCAATCTAAAACAGAGGATATTTTCACGACAACTTTAAATGTATTTGAAAAATCCTCTAGCGAAAACCTGACTCCATTTCAAGCAGCTTTGAAAATTGCAGAGGAACGTATAAATTCAAATAAATAAGTTATTATTCTTTTAATAATTAGTATTTTTGCAGAGCGTTAGCACAAGTGTTGACGCTCTTTTTAATTTTAAGTTCTTTATAATGATAAGTAGAAGACATATTCGAATCAAAGTGATGCAATCTGTTTACGCTCTGCAAACTCAGCACAGCGATGATTTAGTGAAAGAGGAAAAGTTTATTCGATCGAGTATCGATAAAATGTACCAACTTTACGCATTAGAATTGCAGCTTTTGGTTGAGCTTAAGAAATTGGCAAAGAAACTGTATGAAGTTTCAGTTGAGAATAGAAAAGTAACCGGTCAATCTGATATGCCAAACGCAAAATTTGTTCAGAATTCGGCTATTGAGATATTAGAATCTAGTACTTCCTTATCTACTTATATTGAAGAAAACCATTTAAACTATTGGCAAGACCACGACGAATATGTCAGAATCATTTATGATTTAATGACTGAGTCGAGTGATTATGCTGCGTACATGAATAGTGAGACCAGTTCCTATGCTGAAGATCATAAGTTTGTACAAAAGTTGTTCTCTGAAATAATTGCCCCCAATGATAAATTGGATGAATTTTATGAAGACAGTTTTATTGGTTGGGTAGATGATTTACCTTTTGTAAACACTTGGGTACTTAAGACTCTTAGAGATCTTAATCCTAAGCACGTTTACGTATTACCTGCTTTATACAAGAACGAGGAGGACGAAGCTTTTGGAGTTGAGTTGTTTAGAAAAGTGGTTTTGAACCAAGAAAAATATCAGGAAGAAATTGTCAAGAAAACTCCAAACTGGGATATCGATAGAATCGCAGAAATGGATTTGATTTTGATTGCAATGGGAATTGCTGAGTTTTTGGAATTTCCTTCTATACCGGTTCGGGTAAGCATGAATGAGTATATAGAGATTGCCAAGGACTATTCTACAGAGAAGTCAGGATATTTTATAAATGGAGTTCTCGATAAAATTCAAAAAGATTTTGCAGGTTCAAAAAGATTGAACAAAATAGGTAGAGGATTACAATAATTTTTATATTAGCTGAATTAAAATATAGAATGATGAAAAAAACTACCCTACTTTTATTTGCTATGACTATGTTCATAGGATTGACCTCATGTAAAAATGAAAACCCAGCAGCCAAGGTGGATGCCTCTAAAGTTGCAGCCGCTCAAAAAAGAGATGCTGAAGCGGCAAAAGGAGCAGCTGTTGCGAGCTTTGATAAATTGGAACATGATTTCGGTACGATGCAAGCTGGAGATATCGTAGAAACAACCTTTGTAATTACAAATACAGGAAAAACTGATTTGAAAATTTTGGATGCCAAAGTTACTTGTGGATGTACAGTGCCTCAATGGCCAAAAGAAGCAATAGCGCCAGGAGCTTCGGAAGAAATCGTTGTTAAGTTTAACTCGAGAGGTAAGCGCGGAAGACAATCTAAAAATATTACTTTGATGACTAACACTGCAAACGGAAGAGAAGTGGTGAAAATCAAAGGATTTGTTGAGACTAAATAATAATTTAATTTATAAAAGATGGAAGAAGGTTTAGGGAGCATGCTCCCCTTATTGTTAATGTTCGTAGTAATTTATTTCTTTATGATTCGCCCTCAGGTGAAACGTCAAAAGAAAGAAAAGACTTTTCAGCAGTCATTAGCAAAAGGAACTAAAATTGTTACAACTAGTGGTATTCATGGTAAAGTTATGGATATCGTTGATTCTGATAATACCGTGATTATTGAAACAAGTGCTGGTAAATTAAAAATGGAGCGATCTGCTATTTCTGCGGAATTGAGCACAAAATTAAATGCGCCTAAAAAATAGTACATCAAAAATCGATAAGAAAAGGCGGGTCTAATTGACCCGCCTTTTTTTGTACATTTACCTTATGAATCCATTAGAAGCAAATAAACCAAAGAATCAACAAAAAGCATATGTATTTGTTTTTTTCTTGGTATTGAGTACCATATTTTGGTTATTGATAAAATTGAGTAATAGCTATAGTTCAGTAGTCAATTATGATTTGGTTTATCGTGGTATTCCGAATGATAAAATTCTTCAAAATAAGCCAACCGATCAAATCAAAGTCATTGTTTCAGGTACTGGTTATCGAATTTTAAGCGAGAAATTAGTTCAAAGAACACTTTATGTAGATGCAGGAAGGTCCTTTGAAAGCGCGGATGGTTACTATATTCTTGAGCCCAGTTCTCAATTAGGTTCCTTGGAGGCTCAACGAGGGTCGGTGCAGTTTCAAAATATTCTAAAAGACACGCTTCATTTGGATTTTGGTGTACTGGTCCAGAAGAAAATTCCAGTGTCATTAGTACAGAACATCGAATTTAAACCTGGGTTTCATCACGATGGAGTTTATCATCTTAAGCCAGATTCTGTTCGAGTTAAAGGTCCTCAAAAATACGTTGAGCAGTTGAGTAAAATAAATACAATACAGTTGAGCATGAATAATGTTGCAGATACAATTTCAACATTTTTAGCTTTAAATCTTGAAAATATCGACCAAAATAGTATTGAAGTAAGCCCTAAAACGGTGCACGTAGAAGCGGTGGTTGAGAAATACACTGAAGGATCATTTGAACTTCCAGTTTCCATAATTAACATCCCAAAAGGGATTTCTTTGTCCGTTTTCCCGAAATCTGTCAAATTGTTTTACCAAACCAGTTTATCTCGATTTAATTCTGTTAAAATTGAAGATTTTAAAATTATTGCGGATTATCAGAAAGCCGCTGAATTAGGTATCGATTACATGGAATTGGAGGTTAAAAGTCAATCTAATGCAGTTTCTTTTTTGCGTTGTGAACCAAACAAAGTAGAATTCTTAATCAGTAAAAAATGATTGTCGCGATAACTGGTGGGATCGGGAGTGGCAAAACCTTTGTAGCCAAAATTTTTGAATCAATGGGTTGTCCAATTTATATCGCGGATGATCGCGCAAAGGATTTAATGATTAGCAACGAGGGCATAATTTCCGATATCAAAGCACTATTTGGAGCAAAATCATACAATAAAGATGGAAGTCTCAATAGAGAGTTAATCGCTAATTTGGTGTTCAAGGATTCAGCACTGCTAGGGCAATTAAACAAAATAGTACATCCCAGAGTATATGAGGATTTTACAATTTTTTGCAAAAATCATGCAGAAAGTCCCGTCATTGTGTATGAAAGCGCACTGGTTTTAAGTACAAATAAACGAGTTTACGACAAACTTATCGGCGTGATTGCACCAAAACACATTAGACTCAAAAGAGTCATGTCTAGAGATGGTTTGAGTAAAATTGAGGTGGAGCATCGAATGGAAAAACAAGTCAGCGATCAACGGATCATTGAGGCTTCTGATTACCTTATTGAGAATGACGGAAAGACGGATTTACAACCCCAAGTTCTTAAAACCCTAGATTTGTTAAAAAATTAATGAATCGCATTTTTTTTAGTTAAATTCTTGTTAAGCAGTCATCAAATTTGTTAATATAGGTTAATTTAACTAATTTTAGCTTTATGAATTTCTACATTTGATGTATGAATAAAAAAATGTTTGTGCTCATTGTAATTTTGATGAGTATTTCGCTTATCGGAATTGTTTCAGTACAGTATTTCTGGGTGCAAAATGCTATCAAAACTAATGACAAGCAGTTCTCAGATGATGTGAGCTATGCGCTTTCAAAGGTGGCGGATAATATTTATTCCAGAGAGCAGCAAGAGAGCTATGAACGTTTTAAGCAAATTCTTGATACAACAGATGCAAAAGAAATTCAAATAGAGGGGTATTTACAAACCTTTTTATATGAACGGTATAATCCAGAGAATAATACAACTTACCGTTATACAACGAGTTTGTTGGAGGATAATTATAAGGTGCCGAGTGATTTCTTTGAGCAAGATACGACCGTTTTAAAGCGTATTTTTTCGCAAGATGAAATAACTGAAATAAGGTCTGCTCAAATCGATAGTGATTTACAACGAGAGCAGGAGGTTAAGACCAGAAAGGTATACAAAGAATTGACCTCAGCCGAAAGAGAATGGCTTAAGGCTTCAATAGACTATCAAAATGATAGTATTCCGATTAATAGAAGAACCAATAGGAATGAAATTGAAGTTAATATTGAACAGGAATTAGAAAATAGAGGAATAGATACAGATTTCCGTTTTGCGGTTTATGATGGTGATTTTCCAACATCCGTGAAATCTGGATATTTTAGATTAGAAAAGAATAGAAGCTATTATGTAAGTCTGTTTAATAATGATAAGTATAAGTTAGTTGTTAATTTCCCTCAAAAGAATCGGCTGATTCTAGAATCGGTTGGAAGGATTTTGATGTTGTCTATCTTTTTTATTGTCATTATAGTTATCGTTTTTACAAGTTCTTTGTATCAAATGATCAAACAGCGCAAGATCTCTGAAATTAAAACGGACTTTATCAACAATATGACGCATGAGTTCAAAACACCGATTGCTACAATTAATTTGGCCACCGATGCAATTCGAAATCCAAAAATAATTGAAGACCAAGAAAAGGTTTTGCGTTATGTGAAAATGATTAATGATGAAAACGTTAGAATGCATCAACAGGTTGAAAATGTATTGAGAATCTCTAAATTGGAGAAGAACCAATTAGATATTACAAAAGATGAAGTAGATTTTCAAGATATTATTGATGATGCGATTCACCATGTTGAGCTCCTAGTGGGTGATAGACAAGGTGAGATAAAAACGCATTTCGAAGCCTTGCAGACAGAAGTTTACGGAAACGAATTTCACTTGACGAACATGTGTGTGAATATTCTTGAAAACGCCATTAAATACTCCCCAGATGCCCCTAAAATAGATGTGTATACCCTCAATGAAGGGAATCAGTTTGTACTGATTGTAAAAGACCAAGGAATTGGGATGTCGAAAACGGTTCAAAAGAACATTTTTGACAAATTTTATAGAGAAAGTGGTGGGAACATACACAATGTAAAAGGACATGGTCTCGGGTTAAGTTATGTAAAGCAAATCATTACCCGACACAATGGTTCGATTTTTGTAGAGAGTGAAAAGGGTAAAGGAAGTACCTTTACAATAAAATTAGAATTGATATAAAACCAGTCATATGGAAAACAAAAAAATTCTTTTAGTAGAAGACGACCCAAACTTTGGAATTGTTTTAAAGGACTATTTAAGTTTAAACAATTACACAGTAACACATGCTAAAGACGGCTTGGAAGGATTGATCATGTTTAAGAATGATGAATTCGACTTATGTATTTTAGATGTGATGATGCCACGAAAAGATGGATTTTCATTAGCTTCAGATATTAGAGAAACTAATAAAAGTGTGCCTATTATCTTTTTAACAGCCAAAACCATGAAAGAAGATGTCTTAAAAGGATATCAAGTGGGTGCGGACGATTATTTGAATAAGCCTTTTGATTCTGAGGTTTTGTTATACAAAATCAATGTTATTCTTCAACGTAAGGATAATGAGAAAAAAGTTGATGATGATAGATTTGAGTTTGAGATTGGAAAGTACCACTTAAATTCCAAACTCCGTTATTTAACTCTAGAGGGTCAAGAGCCTCAAAAGCTATCTCCAAAAGAGAATAAGCTTTTGAAACTATTGGCTGTTCACAAAAATGATTTGATGCCAAGGGAATTGGCACTTACAAAAATATGGAGAGACGATAATTATTTTACTTCTCGAAGTATGGATGTATATATCGCGAAACTGCGAAAGTACCTTAAAGGAGATGAGAATGTGGAAATTATTAATATCCACGGAGAAGGCTTCCGATTGGTAGATCAATAGTATTTTAAAAAAGGTTTTGTCTAAGATTTGACAAAACCTTTTTTTAATTTTGTACCTATGGCAGAATATTTAAAAATATACGAGGAAAATCCAAATCCGAAAGCTTTGGAAAAAGCAGTCAAGATATTGCGTAATGGCGGTTTGGTAATTTATCCAACCGATACTGTTTACGGTCTGGGTTGTGATATTACCAATGTTAAGGCTCTGGAGCGCATCGCCCGTATCAAAGGAGTGAAACTAGATAAAGCAAATTTCTCTTTTGTCTGTTATGATTTGAGTAATCTGTCGGATTATGTCAAGCAGTTGAATACTGCAGAATTTAAGATTTTAAAACGCGCTTTACCTGGTCCCTACACCTTTATTCTCGCAGGTAATAATAACCTTCCAAAGGTTTTTAAAAAGAAGAAAACCGTAGGAATACGAGTACCTGATAATAATATTGCACGTGATTTAGTTAAAGAACTGGGAAATCCAATAGTTTCAACTTCAATTCACGATGAGGATAGTGTTATTGAATACACCACAGATCCTGAATTGATTTTTGAGAAATGGCAAAACCTGGTAGATTTGGTCATTGATGGTGGATATGGAGATAATGAAGCTTCAACTGTTGTTGATCTATCACAAGGTGAAGTTGAAATTATTCGTCACGGTAAAGGAGACCTCAGTATTCTTTAAGGTAAATCTGAGAATTTTTTTTTCCCATCAACAAAATAATCTTTCACAATTGAAGATTGCTGATAGTAACCGTCTTTTCTAATGACTTGGTCTTTTCTTTTCTTATACATACTCACGCTTTGCTTGTAAAAAGAAAAATGTGCTTTAATTACAGCGTTAAAATGTGAGGTTTTTCCTTGTATCAGAAATTGAATTCCAGCAACACCATCAAATATCATTCGAATAAACAATCTTGGAAAAAGCACACGTGAGGGCAGATTTTTCATTAAGGTGTACAAGCTGTTCCTGAAATTCAAATAGGTTTTAAATGGGCTTGAGGCTTCTAAAGTCGCCCCACCCACATGGTAGACTAAGCTTTGAGGAATGACCTTAATACTTCGGTTTGCATTTCTTGCGCGCCATCCTAAATCTATTTCTTCAAAATGCGCAAAATACGTAGAATCGAAACCTCCCAATTCCCAGAATAGCGGCGTTCTAATAAATAGACATGCTCCGCTTGCCCAGTCAATTTCCATGACTGTGTCATACTGACCGCGATCTACTTCTAATTCATCGAAGATTCTTCCACGACAATAGGCAAACCCGTATTTGTCAAGAAACCCTCCGCTTGCACCAGCGTATTCAAAATAGTCTTTGTTTTTATAATCTTTAATTTTTGGTTGAACCATTCCTAGACTTTGATCTTCTCGGAAAGCTTTCTCTATAGGTAATAGCCAATTCTCCGTTACTTCAATGTCTGAGTTTACAAGAGCCAAAACATCAGATTTGATGCTTTTTAAACCTTCATTATATCCGCCCGCATAGCCTAAATTTTCTTTGAGTAAAATGGTCGTAACCTCAGGGAATTTTTTTTCTAAAACTTCAATAGATTCATCTGTAGAAGCATTGTCAATAACAATGATTTCCGCCCCAATACTGTATTTAATTACACTTGGAAGAAAAGTCTCCAATAAAGAGGCCCCGTTATAATTAAGAATGGCTACAGCAATTTTCATAAATATGGAGGTAAATTTTTCAAAAACTCATAGGATGAATTTTCTTTATTCATGGTACAAAAATAATGATTTAATCCATTGCTTAGCATTAAATAGGGGGCATCTAATTGCATGTTGTACCGAGCAATCTGATCAAAAGTAGCCTGGTCTATCTTAATCTCTGGAGCTTTACATTCGACCACTAAAAATGGAGCACCCATTTTATTATATACCAGGACATCACTGCGTTTAGACATTCCGTTAATTTTAACTTGTCTTTCAATACTCATCGCGCTTGCTGGATAGCCTGATTCTAAAAGAAAAGAAATTACATGCTGACGCACCCATTCTTCAGGAGCTAAATGCACCTCTTTTTTTCTGATGGGATCAAAAATGAACAATTTATTTTCCCTACTTTTGATTCGAAACGGATAGTTTGGGAAATTCAGTTTTTGCATAGCACTAAAGTATAAATTTATTCATGAATCAGGTTAAAGAAATCGTCCACGATATTCAAAAAGGTAAGGTTAGGCCTATTTATTTTTTAATGGGAGAGGAGCCTTATTATATCGATAAGATTTCAGATTATATCGAACAAAATGTTCTGGACGAGTCAGAAAAGGCTTTTAATCAAATGGTCTTGTATGGAAGAGATACGGATATAGCAACTGTTATTTCTGAAGCGAAACGTTACCCTATGATGGCGGAAAAGACGGTGATAATTGTAAAGGAAGCTCAGGATTTGTCAAGAACCATAGAGCAATTAGCCGATTATGCAGAGAACCCTCAAGAGACTACAGTATTGGTTTTGGCCTACAAGTATAAAAAATTAGATAAGCGAAAAAAGCTTTCAAAAGCAGTTGGCAAAACAGGCGTATTATTTGAGAGCAAAAAATTATATGACAATCAGGTTCAAGACTGGATTCCTAAGGTATTGTCTGCCAGAAATTATAAAATTGAGCCCAAAGCTGCTTTTATGTTGGTGGAATATCTTGGTACAGAACTGACTAAGGTCATGAATGAACTCGAAAAATTGATGCTTATTTTACCTGAGGGAAGTATTATCAATCCTGAGGATATTGAAGAGCATATAGGGATATCTAAGGATTTCAACACTTTTGAGCTAAGAAAGAGTTTGGGGCAAAAGAATTTGGTCAAAAGTAATCGTATCGTTCAGTATTTTGGTCAAAACCCTAAAAGTCACCCAGCAGTGCTCACGATTTCTTCTCTTCAGAGTTATTTCACCCAATTGCTGAAATACCACGGGCTAAAAGATAAATCAAAAGGTAATGTAGCAAAAAGCTTAGGAGTAAACATCTATTTTGTTGATGATTACGCCCAAGCTTCAAGTAATTTTCCAATGAGAAAAGTTTCTCAAATAATCGGTTATTTAAGACAAACTGACCTAGAACTAAAAGGCGTGGGTGCCAATGGAAGAGATTCAAGTGTGCTTATAAAAACCTTGATCTTTAAAATTTTACACTAATCTAATGCTGGTGCCGTTTCTCGGTTTGCCAAATCCCATGCTGTGAAAAACACTAATTTTGCACGCTTTTCCAACAAAACATAGTCAATTTTATCAGGAGTATCAGAGGGTTGGTGATAATCATCATGGACTCCATTGAAATAGAAAATAATTGGAATATTGTTTTTTGCAAAATTGTAGTGGTCTGACCTGTAATAAAAACGATTTGGATCTTCTTCGTCATTATAAGTGTAGTCCAGATCTAAGTGCGTATACTTTTTGTTCGCTTGTTCAGAAAGATTATGCAGTTCAGCGCTGAGTTTATCAGAACCAATTAAATAAACGTAATTCGATTTAGTCTCATGGGCTTTGTCTACACGACCAACCATATCGATGTTTAAATTAGCTACTGTGTTCTCCAAAGGGAAAATGGGGTGAGAAACATACCATTTAGAGCCAAATAATCCTTTTTCTTCAGCAGTTAAATTGATAAAAAGTATCGATCTTTTCGGTCCGTTTCCGTCTTTTTCAGCCATTTTAAAGGCTTGAGCAATCTCCATAACTGCAGAAGTTCCTGAAGCGTCGTCATCAGCACCGTTGTAAATAGCATCTCCCTTCATTCCGACATGATCGTAATGTGCCGAAATCACCAAAATTTCTTCTGGCTTTTCACTTCCTTTGATAAAAGCTACAACATTCTCCGATGCCTTAGCTCTTCCTCTTAGAAAACTGGCTGGAATTTCTTGGAAATAATCATCTCCAGAAAGCGGACTTTCGATTCCGTTTTCAACATAAAAATTCTTTAAGTATTCTGCTGCTTTTTTTTGTCCAGCCTCCCCGGTATTTCTACCTTCCATGTCATCATCAGCCAAAGTGTATAGGTAAGATTTTAAGTCATCCACTTGAATGGAATTGGAATATTGAAGTGCAAGGTCTTTCTTTTCTGAAGTTTTACTTGTCCCACATGAAGAAATAGCAGTTGCTGCTAATACAGCAACTAAAACGTGTTTAAACATAATATTTTTTTGAAATTTGGGCCAAAATAAATTATTCCTACGAGCTTGCAAGTATAAATTGTCCTAAATTTTCATCAAAGCGAATAAGTTCATCTTTAAATAGTTTTTGAACCACCTGTTTTTCAATGAGTTCGCTCTTAGAACCATAATGAGACTCATCTCCCAATAACACCCATAAATCATCAGCGAGTTGAAGCGATAAATTCACCTCGTGACTGGCCATAATTATAGTTTTGTTTTCTTTGACAACCTGCTCTTTCAATAAATTAAATAATTGAATTTTGTGATGCATATCCAAATGTGCTGTGGGTTCATCAAGAAGGATAAATGAACAAGCTTGAGCCAAAACTTTCGCAATTTGAACTTTTTGTTGCTCACCATCACTTAATTTTGAAATTTGGCGATCTGCTAATTCTAAAGCTCCTATTTGCGCTAAGGCTTTATCTATAATATCAATATCTTCTATATTTAATTTATTCAGCCAATTGGTATAGGGGTAGCGTCCCATAGCCACAAAATCTCGAACGGTGTATTGACTCAAAGGGACCTTATTGGTTAAAACAAGACCGATTTGCTTTGCTCTAATTCTAACCGGAAGTTCACTTAAATCTTGATTATTAAGCTCAATTGACCCGTCTATTGCATTTTGGACACCAGCTAATGTTCTTATCAAACTCGATTTACCGATTCCATTTCTACCCAAAACCACGATGAATTTTCCTTGCGGAATTTCTAAGTTTAATTTGGGGCCTATAGGACTCTTTCCATAGCCCACTTGTAAATTTCTTAGTATCATAGGACCAATCTATTTTTTTTAAGCATTAAATAGATAACTAATGGAGCTCCTATAAGAGAGCTAATACTATTTATTGGAAGAATAAACTGCGAACCTGGTACTCCAGCAATGATGTCACAAGCTAGCAAGCATATGGCACCAATAAGAGCGCTCGCGGGAATCAAAACCTTGTGATCTGATACTTTAAACCACAATCTAGCAACATGTGGCATAGCTAAACCAATAAAAGCAATCGGACCTGCTGCAGCGGTAATACTTGCAGTCATAAGACAAGTGACCAGGAATAGCTCAAAGCGAATATGCTTTGATTTTAATCCAAGGGCTACTAAACTATTCTCTCCCATAGGAAATACGTTTAAACCCTTGATATTTTTCAGGCCCATCAATAGCCCAATTACCGTACTGATAAGTACTGCAATAATTAAGTATTTGGGAACGGCACTTAAATTACCCATGCCCCAGATCAAATATTTTTTGAGGTTGGCCTCAGGAGCAAAATAACTTAATAAAGCTACAATTGCCGCAGTAAAGCTACCAACCATTAGTCCTATGATAAGAATCGATAAAGAATCTTTAATATATTTTGAAGCAAGAATTACCATAGACATCACTATAAACGCTCCTAGAATTGCTGCAAATGGAATATTGAAAAACAGTAAACTTGCTGAGGAAGTAACAAGTATCACAAGTGCAACTCCTAAGCTCGCTCCAGAACTTATTCCCAAAACATAAGGACCTGCTAGTGGGTTTCTAAATACACTTTGCATATACAAGCCGCTCATTGCCAATCCTGCACCTGAGAAAAGACCTAATATCATTTTTGGAAACCTCAATTCCCATAAAATAAATGATTGACCTTGATTTGGCTGGAATAATTCTTCTATGCTGAACATGACAGATCCTGTACTCAGGCTAATGAGCATCATGAGTACAAGTAGTAATATGAGCAATTGGAATTTTCCTCTTATTTGCATAAATAATTAATAAGGTTTTTTATCGCTAACCCACGATGAGATATGACTCCTTTATCTTCTTGATTCATTTGAGCAAAGCTTAAGTTACTTTGTGCTGGTTTGAATATTGGATCGTAACCAAAACCAGCTGTTCCTGTTTTGGAAATTAATATCTCCCCAAGACAAACTCCTTCAAAATATAGTGTTTTCCCATTTTGAATTAGGCAAATTACCGTTTTGAATTGAGCGCTTCTATTTGGATTCCCTTTTAAAGCGTTTAGTAGCTTTTCCATGTTTTTTTCAGAATCACTAGGCACTCCAGCATAGCGTGCAGAATAGACCCCTGGAGCACCCTCAAGGGCATCAACCTCTAGGCCAGTATCATCTGCAAAACAGTCTAAACCAAATTTATCATAAACATATTTAGCTTTAATCAATGCGTTTTCTTTCAGCGTCTGTCCCGTCTCAGGAATCTCCTCAGTAAGTTTTAGGTCTTCTAGAGAAATGATTTTATAATTGGGCAATAATGCTTGAACTTCACTGAGTTTATTTGGGTTGTGTGTTGCAAAAACAAGTGTATTCATTACTCGTGATGATAAGGTTCGTTTTTAAGTATGGTAAAACTACGATATAATTGTTCAATAATAAACAGTCGGATCATCTGATGTGAAAAGGTCATCTTAGACAAGGATATTTTGCCTTGGGCTGCTTGGTAAACTGATTCCGAAAAACCGTAAGGCCCTCCAATGACAATAATTAATTGCTTAATACCAGAATTCATTCTTTTTTGAATGTATTCTGAAAACTCTATTGATCGAAACTGTTTTCCTTTTTCATCCAGTAAGACTAAAAAATCACCTGGCTTAATTTTTTGAAGTATCAGCTCTCCTTCTTTTATCTTTTGCTCGCCTTCAGATAATTTTTTCCTTTGTTTGAGGTCTGGAATAATGTCCAATTCAAATTTTATGTAGTGTTTAAGTCTTTTTTGATAGACGTCCATAAGCACCTCCAATTGCTTATCATCCGTTTTTCCAATGGCGAGTAGCTTAATTTTCATAATATTTTATTCTACTCAAAGATAAAAATTGAAGACTTGTTAGCTGTAATTAATTCAGTAAATTTGTTTTAAAATATCAGTAAATGATAAGTAAGGAACAATTTGATCAAGAACTGGAGTTAATAATTTCAAATGCAATTCGCGAAGATGTTGGGGATGGGGATCATTCATCTCTTTCGTGCATCCCGGCTGAAGCTCGTGGTCAAGCCAAGTTATTGGTTAAAGATGAAGGCATTATTGCTGGAGTAGATTTTGCCTTGCAAATTTTTAATTATGTTGATCCCGGTTTAGAGGTTGACGTTTTTATTTCCGACGGAAGTGCGGTTACTCATGGGGATGTGGTTTTTACAGTAAGCGGAAGTTCTCAGTCCATTTTGAAAGCAGAACGTTTAGTACTCAATGCCATGCAAAGAATGAGTGCTATAGCAACTAAAACTACAGTTTATGTGAAATTGGTAGAAGGGACTAAGGCACGAATATTAGATACAAGAAAAACAACCCCTGGAATTCGTGCAATCGAAAAGTGGGCGGTTAAAATAGGTGGAGGTGAAAACCATAGATTCGCCTTATATGATATGATTATGTTAAAAGATAACCATATTGATTTCTGTGGAGGTATCCCTCAAGCGATTCAGCAAACTAAGAATTATTTATTAGCCAACAATCTTGATCTAAAAATTATAGTTGAGGCTAGAAATATGGAGGAAGTTAGACAAATAATTGAATCCGGTGGGGTTCACAGAATTTTGTTGGATAACTTTAATTATGATCAAACTAAACAAGCTGTAGCCTTTATTGGAGATTCTTGTGAAACCGAATCCTCGGGTAACATCAATGAGAAAACAATTGCTTCCTATGCAGCTTGTGGGGTAGATTGTATATCTTCAGGGGCATTAACTCATTCAATTTACAATATGGATTTAAGTTTGAAAGCCGTCGACTAATGAAATTTGAACTGGAAAACTTACCCATCGTAAGGCAACTTCTAATTGTATTGAAGAAGTTTAAGATCCCTGGGTTTCGGGGAATGTCTCTATACGATTTATTAGAAACCTATATTGTTGGTATAATAAGAGGCGCATTGACCACAAGGGCTTCCGGTGTGTCATTTAGTTTTTTTATGGCAATTTTTCCGTTTTTACTGTTCATTCTAACCTTGATTCCATATATCCCAATCGTTGATTTTCAGTCTAACTTTATCGGGTTTATTGAACAAGTACTACCACCCAAAACATATGATGCTGTTCAAGGGGTTATTTCCGATATTATTAACAATAGGTACGGTGGATTATTATCATTTGGTTTTTTTGGATCAATATTTTTAATGGCCAATGGAGTTAATGCCATTTTTGGTTCTTTTGAATATTCCTATCATGATGTAAATGCTAGAAATGTTTTTAGATCTTATCTTATTGCTCTTGGGATTTCCTTGTTGATGAGTTTTATTCTAATCATTACAGTTACTGGAATTATTGCGCTTCAATACTTGATGGTTTACTTCAAGGATCACGGTTGGTTAGACGATGTGAAAATTTGGATTGATCTCGGTCAGCAATTGATATTCTTGCTATCAGTACTGATAACGGTATCGATTCTTTATTATTTTGGAACTAAGGAAGGAAAGCATCAGCCGTTTTTTTCACCTGGATCAGTCATGACTACATTGTTGTCGATAGGAACCATTTATTTTTTTGGAATTTATATTGATAAATTTTCTCGTTATAACGAACTGTACGGTTCTATTGGAACCTTACTCATAATCATGTTATTTATTTGGTTGAACAGTATTATTTTACTTCTAGGTTATGAGCTAAATGCGAGTATTTTAGGGCTAAAAAAGCGTTCAAATACTGAAAATGACAAGATTTTTTAAGATATTTGCAGCCTGTAAAAAAAACCTATGGCACAGAAACCTAGTATACCTAAAGGAACCCGCGATTTTGGGCCTGAGCAGTTATTGAAAAGAGAATTCATTTTCAATACGGTAAAATCTATTTTTAAAAAGTATGGATTTCAAGGAATCGAAACACCTTCGTTTGAAAACTCCAGTACTTTGATGGGTAAATACGGGGAAGAGGGAGATCGTCTGATTTTTAAGATTCTGAATTCAGGAGATTACTTAAAAAAGGCCAATAAAGATGCCCTAGAGTCACTGAATTCAACCACATTAACCTCATCCATTTCAGAGAAGGCCTTGCGATATGATTTGACAGTTCCATTTGCAAGATATGTTGTCCAGCATCAAAATGATATAGAATTTCCTTTTAAGAGATTTCAAATTCAACCAGTTTGGAGAGCAGACCGTCCTCAAAAAGGAAGGTTTAGGGAATTTTACCAATGTGATGCGGATGTCGTGGGGTCAAAAGGACTGTGGCAGGAAGTCGAGTTCGTGCAGCTTTATGATGATGTGTTTTCTAGCCTAGGACTCAAAGGAACCCTTATTAAAATGAATAATCGTAAAATTCTTTTGGGTTTTGCAGAAATAATAGGCCAGACTGATAAACTCATTGATTTCACTGTGGCGCTTGATAAGTTGGATAAAATTGGTCAAGCTGGAGTGGAAAAAGAAATGCTTGAAAAAGGTATTGGTCAAGAGGCCATAGATAAAATACAGCCTTTATTTAGTTTTGACGGTGATAATCAAGAAAAACTAAGTAAGCTGAGAGACTTACTTTCGACTAGTGAAATTGGTTTAAAAGGTGTAGAAGAGCTTGCTTTTATCATCCGTCAAATCGAACAACTGGGCTTACAGAGTTCAGTTTTGGGTATTGACGTAACACTTGCTAGAGGATTGAACTATTACACTGGAGCAATTTTTGAGGTTTCTGCACCTCAAGAGGTTAAAATGGGATCAATTGGTGGTGGAGGTCGTTATGACGACTTAACGGGTATTTTTGGCTTGAAAGATGTCAGTGGTGTAGGGATTTCATTTGGCTTAGACCGTATTTATTTGGTTATGGAAGAATTGGACTTGTTTAAGGACACTGCGCTTCCAAGACCAGAGGTACTGTTTATTAATTTTGGGGAAAAAGAAGCTTTGTTTTCTCAAAAGGCAGTAATGACATTGAGGAAAATTGGAATTTCATCTGAGCTTTATCCAGATTCTGTGAAGATGAAAAAGCAAATGAATTATGCCAATAGACGCCAAATTCCTTTTGTGGTTTTGGTAGGCGATAAAGAGATAGAGGCGAATAGCTATACGCTTAAAAATATGAATGAAGGAGTTCAAACTGAAGTTAGTTTGGATCAGTTAATAGAAACAGTGAATGGAATACACGGATGATATAGGAGATAACCATGTGGGAACCTCCGCAAAAACGCCATTAAGAGCAGATGCATTTGAACTTAGTGACAAAGAAAAAATTGAACGAATTCAAGCAAGTGTAAAGGACATCCTTGAAACTTTGGGTATGGATTTAAATGATGACAGTTTAAAGGGTACACCTAAGCGTGTAGCCAAAGCTTATGTCAAAGAATTGTTTGGTGGATTAAATCCTGACAAAGCGCCAGGGCTTTCGACATTTGATAACAATTACAAGTACGGTGAGATGCTGGTTGAAAAAAACATTACCGTTTACTCAACATGCGAACATCACTTACTTCCTATAGTAGGGCGTGCACATGTTGCCTACATTTCAAAGGGCAAAGTAATCGGTCTTTCTAAAATGAATAGAATAGTAGACCATTTTGCTAAAAGGCCGCAAGTACAGGAGCGTTTGACTATGCAAATTGTACAAGCTTTACAGGAGGCACTTGGCACTGATGATGTTGCTTGTGTAATTGATGCGAAACACTTATGTGTAAATTCACGTGGTATTCGTGATATTGAAAGCTCTACAGTTACTGCAGAATACGGTGGTAAGTTCAAAGAAAAAGAAGTGAGGAAGGAACTTCTGGATTACATTAAATTAGATACCAAAACTGGAATTTAAATTTAACCCTCTAACGCTGTTAGGGGGTTAAATTTTTTAAAGCATGACTATATTCCTCAATTGCATCATAACCTAATTTAAACAGGGGTTTATAGGTTTTTTCATTCATGCTAAAACTGCTGTAATCTGCAAGTTTAATGGGCATCAAACCGATGTTGCAATCCTTGAGTTTTTCGTGGTCCCAAAAGGTCCCTTGAATGGCTACAACTCTCATGAGTATATCTCTTGTGTTTCTAAGGTTTTCCTCATTAATTATTTTGTTAGGACTCAGGTGCATACCAATGATATAGTCACAATCATTTTTTATGACATCTACCGGAAAATTATTAAGAATTCCACCATCAGAATATAAAATACCATCGATTTTCATGGGTTGAAATACCCCAGGAAAGGAACAGCTCGCAAGCACGGCCTGAACGAGTGAGCCTTCAGTAAAAACCTTTTCAGTCCCATTAAATAGGTTTGTGGCCACAATTTTAAGCTCAACGTCGAGATCTTCAATTTTTCGGTCACCCAAATATTTTTTGAATAAATCTTGATAGCGTTCAGTTTTCATAATCCCTCTGCTACCAGTCCAATATTTTCGCGCAAAGGGTTTTGCCCTTGTATAGAACTTATAAATATCCTCGTTACTATAACCACAAGCATAGAAAGCAGCTACTATGCTTCCAGTAGAGCACGCTGCAATTACATCAGGTCTAAAATTGATCTCTTCTAAGTATTTGAACATTCCAATGTGAACGAGCCCTTTAATTCCCCCTCCAGACAAGACAATACCTGTTTTCAATTTATTCATTATGAAGCATATAAATTCGTAACTTTAAATTTACGAATTAAAATTTTTAATAATGTCAAAAGAAATTGCCTTATGTCTCAGTGGAGGTGGAGCTAGAGGAGCTATTCATGTTGGGATTTTTAATAGGTCTTGTGATCGAATCAGGAATGAGTTACATTGAATTGTTTAATATCGATTGTAATGAAGCTAAAAAAATATTAGGATATTATATGAAAAAAGTTAATCTAGTTCTCAGTGGTGGAGGGGCCAGAGGCGTTATTCATCTAGGCGTCTATAAGTATTTAAAGGACAATGATTATGAGATTGTGCAAGTTGCTGGTACTTCAGCAGGGTCTTTGGTCGGTTGTTTAATTGCAGCTGGTTGTAGTCCTCAAGAAATTTTGAAATTGATGACTAGCCCAGAAATAAAAAACTTCATGAAAGCGAGCCCTTGGAGACGTATGTCTCTTTTTAATCTTAGGGGCTTGCGTAAATTATTGTTGAGAATAATTCCTCACAATTCTTTTGAAGGACTTACAATTCCTTTGACGGTTTGCTCAACGAATTTAAATACCAAAAAGGCTCATTATCTTAGGTCGGGAGATTTAGTCAAATCTGTTATTGCCTCTTGTTCGATACCGATCGTCTTTGAGCCTCAATACATTGATGGTGAATTGTATGCTGATGGTGGCCTTACTGATAATCTTCCTGTAAAAGGCCTGATTAAGAACGATTATCCAGTTATTGCGGTAAATGTGAATAATTACAGGTTGAACCCGTTAAAACGAATGGGTGATATCGCAGAACGCATTGTTAACATCGCAGTTGCAAATACTGTGGAATACGGATTGGAACATGCAGATTATGTAATCAACCCTTCTTTATATGGCGTATTTCCAACCTTAGATTTGAAATCGGCAAAAGAATTGGTGATTATCGGCTACGATGAAGCCGATGAACAATTAGGATAAAAAAAAGCCCTCGAAATGAGGGCTTGTTTTTTTAGCTTTTTACCTTGTCTTTGACTTGTTCAAATTTTGATTTGGATTCTAGTCCCCAATCGTTATTGGTCATGTCAATATCGGCAGTTTCGTTTTCGGAATCTACAACAATAGATTTAATAGGTTTAGAAGAACTGATTACTTTGGTGATTTCCTTGTCGTGCAATCTCCAAATTTGTGCAGGATAAACCTTTCTTTCCTTTGTGCCGTCTTCATAGGTGATGTCAACTAATACAGGCATTACTAGTCCCCCTGGCTTTTCGTAGGTTACCTCATAGAAAAACTTATCTCCTTTTCTTTCCTCAGTAGCTTTAAGCGCAGTTTCACTCATTGCCGAACCTGGGGTTTGATCTTCTACAAAATAAACAAGTTCTCCTGACATTCCACGACGCTCAGCAAATTCCTTACCTGCTTCGGTAGCTTCGTTACTTACGAAGTATTTTTTAACCCCTTTAATTCCTATATCAGTATAGTCCGTTGTATAAAACCAACCTCTAAAGAACCAGTCTAAATCCATTGCAGAGGCATCTTCCATTGAACGGAAGAAATCTGCTGGTGTTGGATGTTTAAATTTCCATCTCTGTGAGTATGTTTTAAAGGCGTAGTCAAATAACTCTTCTCCCATAATGGTAGTTCTCAACATGTATAAACCAGCGGCTGGTTTAGAGTAAGCATTTGAACCAAACTGATAAACATTATCTCCTTGAGACATAATTGGTGCAAGGTTTGATTGATCTCCTCCCATATATCTTACCATATTCTTAGGAAGACCTCTTCCAATTGGAAAATTAGGGTCGTAATCCTGCATTGCTAAGATTTGTACAAATGAGTTTAAACCTTCATCCATCCATGTCCATTGACGTTCATCAGAATTTACAATCATTGGAAAATAGTTGTGACCAACCTCATGTATGATAACCCCTAGCATTCTGTATTTCGTGCGGTCAGAGTATGTCCCGTCTGGATTTGGTCTACCAAAATTAAAACAGATTTGTGGGTATTCCATTCCTTGTCTTTTTGCATGAACAGAGATGGCTTTGTGATAAGGGTAATCGAATGTATATCTTGAATAGGTTTCAAGTGTTTGAGCTACGGCTCTTGTAGAGTGTTGTTCCCATAAAGGATTTCCTTCTTTAGGATATAAAGAATGTGCCATAACTGTAGTTCCGTTAATATCTACTGCCATAGCATCCCAAATGTATTTTCTTGAACTTGCAAAAGCAAAATCTCTTACCATTTTGGCATCAAAAGACCAAGTTTTTGTCTTTTTCGAAAACCCTTTTTCCGCTTCCTCTGCCTCCTCTTGAGTAACAATCATCACAGGGTCATCAAAATTTTTCTGTGCCTTTTCAAAACGTTTAATTTGGGTTTTGGTCATTACGTCTTTAGGGTTTGTCAAAACACCTGTTGCAGCCAAAACGTGATCTTCAGGAGTGGTAATATTAACTTGGAAATCACCAAATTCTAAAGCAAATTCACTTCTTCCCCAAAATTGCATATTTTGCCATCCTTCCACATTGTCATATACACAAAGACGAGGGTAAAACTGTGCGATTATATAATTGTTATTGCCATCTTCAAAATGCTCGTAACCTGAACGACCACCTTGTTCAACATAGTTATTGATATTATACCACCATTTAATGCTGAATTCAAACTGCCCACCTTTTGCAAGTGGCTGAGGTAATTCGATTCTCATCATGGTACGATTAATAATATGAGCTAAATCTTTACCATTTGCATCCTTGACATATTGAATTTTGAATCCTCCATCAAATGCTGGATTTACATATTGATCATCAAATCTTGCTTCGGTACTAGCAGCATTAATTCTTGTTTCTCTAATGTCTGGAGTTTTAGAATCAGCAGCTCTCATGTTTTGATCCAACTGAACCCAAAGATACTTTAATGTATCTTCTGAATTGTTGTGATATACGATGGATTCTTCACCGTAGAGACGTTGATTTTCGTCGTCTAAAATGATGTCCATCTTATAATCTACTTTTTGCTGTGTATACAGTTTTCCTGGTGCTCCAGATGCAGTATGTTGCTCATTTGGAGTCGGAAGTACGTCTGATAATTGACGAAATTTGTTGGTGTTAACATGTCCCGGTTCACGCTCTTGCGCATATCCTGAAAACATCATTAGCCCTGCGATAAAGGCTAAACCAATAGTGTTTTTAATTTTCATGGGTGTTTTATTTATTTCAAGGCACAAAATACATTTTTGTTACCAAGGGTGCAAGAATAAAAAAAGCCATCCGAAGATGGCTTTAATAATTTATCCTTTGACTTTGTTTTTTACTTCGTCAAATTTCGTTTCCGTTTTCTTAGGCCAAGAATTGTTCGAAACATCAATGTCTGCTGTTTCAAGATCTGGATCAATTTGGATGCCAACGATTTCTTTTTCAGAGGCAACAAGTTTGCTCACTTCATTATCATTAAATCTCCAAATTTCAGCAGGGTACATTTCTCTTTTTGTACTTCCATCAGCATAAGTATATTCTACAATGATTGGCATTACTAAACCGCCTGGCTTTTCAAATACGATTTCATAAAAGAAATTAGGTGCCTTTAGGTCCGATTCATTCTTCTCAGTAAGGTAGTCCTTTAAAACTGGTACTTCTTTTGTATCTGTTGCTTCACCTTCTTTTGTTAAATACAATCTCGGTCCTAAATCCTCAACACTCACATTATAACGTGCTGCTAATTCTATTACTTCTTGAGTAGGCTGATCAGTTACGTGGAATTTGTCAACTCCTTTAATTGCGATGTCTGTGTAATCTGTTGTATAAAACCAACCTCTAAAGAACCAATCTAAATCCATTGCCGAAGCATCTTCCATAGAACGGAAGAAATCTGCAGGAGTTGGGTGTTTGAACATCCATCTTTGAGAATACGTTCTAAATGCCGCGTCAAATAACTCAGGTCCCATAATTGTTTGTCTTAACATATATAGACCTGCAGCAGGTTTAGTATATGCATTTGGTCCAAATTGGTATACATTATTACCATTAGACATAATAGGTGAAAGGTATGATTGATCTCCACCCATGTATCTCACGATATCTTTTGGTAAATTCCCCGTATCGAAATTTGGGTCATACTCAATTTCAGCTAAAATTTCAACAAAAGAGTTAATACCTTCATCCATCCAAGTCCACTGACGTTCGTCAGAGTTTACAATCATTGGAAAGAAATTGTGACCTACCTCATGAGTGATAACTCCAATCATTCCATTTTTAGTTCGCTCAGAAATTGAACCGTCTGGGTTAGGACGACCGTAATTAAAGCAAATCATAGGGTATTCCATTCCTTGATCTTCAGCATTTACAGAAATCGCCTTGTGGTATGGATAGTCAAAAGTGTATTTAGAATAAACTTTAAGAGTATTTGCAACTACTCTAGTAGAATGATCTTCCCATAGAGGGTTCCCTTCCTTTGGATATAATGAAACAGCCATAACTGTGCGACCATTGATATCAACAGCCATTGCATCCCAAATGTATTTTCTAGATGAAGCAAATGCAAAATCTCTTACATTTTCTGCATAGTAAGACCAAGTCTTTTCCTTAGTTGATCTCCCTTTTTCGGCAACTTCAGCTTCTTCTTGAGTAACAATCATTACTGGATCGTCAAATGAAGTCATTGCTTCCTTGTATCTTTTTTGTTGTTCTTTGCTCAAGACTTTCTTAGCATTAGTAAGTTTACCTGTTGCATCTACAACGTGGTCAGCAGGAACAGTTAAGTTTACTGTATAATCACCAAATTCCAAGGCAAATTCACTTCTCCCCCAGAATTGCATGTTTTGCCATCCTTCAACATTGTCATAAACACAAAGCCTTGGGAAAAATTGAGCTATCGTATAAGCGTTGTTTCCATCTTCAAAGGCTTCAAAACCTGATCGACCACCTTGTGTTCTGTAATTATTGATGTTGTACCACCATTTGATTGAAAACTCATAAGTTGCTCCTGGAGCTAATGGCTGATCAAGGTCAATTCTCATCATGGTCCAGTTCACTTTGTAATTGGCCGGAGAACCATCGGCTTTCTTCACGTATTCTATTTTGAATCCACCATCAAATTTCTCTCCCATAAATTCATCTACAAATTGTCCTGGGTTATAAAGAGGTTGAGGTCCTGAACCATTCGCTAGTGGTGTTTTAGAATCCGCGGCTCTCATGTTTTGATCCAATTGTAACCATAGATATTCTAAATGATCTTTAGAATTGTTGTGATAAGTAATCTTTTCTTCTCCGTAAAGACGATTTTTTTCCTCATCAATACGCAAGTCCATGACATAATCCACTTTCTGTTGGCTGTAATTCCAACCTGGAGCTCCAGATGCAGTGTGTTGATCATTTGGTGTTGCCAATAAATCCTTCATTTGACGGAATTTATTAGTGTTTACATGACCTTGAGGCTTTTCCTCCTGAACGTCATTTTCTTGGGCAAGCATTGGGCTAGCCACGAAAAACAATCCCAAAAATAGGGTTGAGAATAATTTTTTCATTTGAATTTGATTGTTTGTGTTTATTCTTTGAAATTTCAAAGTAGTGAATTTACTAAAATTTTAACTAATAATTTAAGGTTGATTCCGTCTTAGCTCTGGTGAGAATGACGCTTTTGTTTTTTGAACCAACTTTAGATTTGATTATGTTCTCTTGAGTTTTGAATTCTTGAAATAAAATGGTATTTCTAACCGTCATTGCATTAAAAGGCTCAACATTTAACGCCTCGATATAAAAAAATATTTCATCCGTTTCAACCTCACTAGCAATCAGCTCAAGCCTAAGGGGCTCGTCATTAATGCTGATCAATAGGTTTTTGTCTAGATATATTTGAGAAAGACTATCTAAATACGAATTACTTTGCTCTCCAATTCTCAAATCAGAATCAAATTCTTTTTGAAAAGTAAGTTCAAGGTCATCAATAAAAACACTACTTATGATTTGTAAACTTTTTTGATCTTCGATATATTCAATCTGGGTAAGAGAAATATAGTATTTGTGTAACGAAAAACTCATTAAGAGTAATAAAGTCACAAATAAAATTAAACGCTTCATTGCTTATTTTTTTACAAATAAACAGAAATTAATCAAGCTCTTAGAGATTCTAACTAATTTTTAACAAGTTGATAAGATTCTCTGTGAATAATGAAGTATTCAGTTAATTGGAAGATTTTATTATTTATATAAAGCTCTAAAATTATATCAGGATCGCAATAATTAAAAAAACCGGGTATTTCCTTTTTCTCAATTTGTATTACATTGATAAAAAATGAATCTCCATAATCCATTACTTGAATACTATCAAAAGCCTTGATTTGACCTTTTATTTTTTTTCTTGGGCATTTGCAAAAAGACTTGTTAGTAAAACTAGGACAATGGCAGCTTGTTTCATAAATTTGAAAAACACCAAGGTATAAAAAAATATGAAAGAGATGATTATTGCTAGTACTTCTACGATTCATGGATCAGAGTACTTAGAATATTTATTAGATGATATCGATCAATTGTATAATAACATTGAGGAGATTGTATTCATTCCTTACGCTCGACCATCGGGAATAAGTCATGATGAATACACCGATTTGGTGGAAAATGCTCTTACTCCTCTTGGAATATGTGTTCGTGGGCTTCACGAATTTGAAAATCCAATTGAAGGATTGACTCAGGCTAAGGGAATCTTTACTGGTGGCGGTAATACGTTTTTATTAGTCAAGATGCTTCACGAACTAGGATTGATGTCGGTTTTGACAAATAGAGTAGAAGCAGGTACTCCATATTTAGGAACAAGTGCTGGGAGTAATATCACCGGACCAAATATGAAAACAACGAATGATATGCCCATTGTTTATCCTCCAAGCTTTGAGGCTACAGGTTTAATTCCCTTCAATATAAATGCACATTATTTAGACCCAGACCCTTCGTCCACACATAAAGGGGAAACTCGTGAGACCAGAATAAAAGAATTTCACAAGTTCAATAAACAAACAGTTATCGGCTTAAGAGAAGGTTCTTGGTTGTCGGTAAAAGGAAGTGAAATTAAATTAAAAGGCTCCTTATCCGCCCGGGTATTTGAGCAAGAAAAGAAGCCTTATGAGTTAGCTGTTAATTCAGTGATTAATAGCTGATATATTCATTTATGGATAAGCCGTAACCTTGAATTCCTACACGTTTTTTGATGCTTTGGTCACTTTTGGTGATTAATTTTAAATTGGTGATATCCAAATCGTGAAGAATTTGTGCTCCGACCCCAAAATCTTTATCATCCATGGATGCTATAGGTTTAGGAGCATCTGTATCTTTTTGTATGGCTTTTAAATACCTCAAGCGGTCTTCTAAATTAAAACGCTGTTTTTCTTGATTTATAAACACTATAGCTCCTTTTCCTTCCTTGTTAATCATATCCATGACTTCTGAAAGTTTATCCTCCTTCTTTTGAAGTAAGGCACCTAAAACATCATTTCCTTGAGCATGTGCATTTACTCTAACAAGTACATCTTCGTCTTTTGTCCAGCTTCCTTTAGTTAGCGCTAAATGGATTTGGTCTGTAGTTGTTTGTTTATAGGCCCTTAATCGGAATGTCCCAAATCGAGTATCTAAATTGAAATCCTGAATTTTTTCAATTAATGAATCGTGCTTCATTCTATAGGCTACTAATGCCTCAATAGAAATTAATTTTAAATCGTATTTCTCAGCAATTTTCACCAATTCTGGTAACCTCGCCATCGTACCGTCTTCATTCATGATTTCCACGATAACACCGGCGGGTTGCAAGCCAGCTAAACGCGCTAAGTCAATTGCAGCTTCAGTATGTCCGGTTCGCCTTAAAACCCCACCATTTTTTGCCTTTAGTGGAAAAATATGTCCTGGTCTTCGCAGATCATAAGGGGTGGTTTCTTTTTCTGTCAAAGCCTTGATTGTAATAGAACGATCACTCGCCGAAATACCTGTGGTAACCCCTTTTCCATTCAAGTCAACCGATACTGTAAAGGCAGTTTGTAAGGGGTCTGAACTTGCGTCGACCATCATGTCTAGCTTTAAAGCATCGCATCGATCTTCCGTTAACGGAGTGCAAATGAGGCCTCTCCCGTGAGTTGCCATAAAGTTGATCATCTCAGGGTTTACCAATTCTGCAGCAGCAACGAAATCACCTTCGTTTTCACGATCTTCATCATCAACCACGATAACTACTTTTCCTTGACGGATAGCTTCAATGGCTTCCGGAATGCTATTTAATTTTATTTTATCGTTCATCATTTTCGTTTAAGACCTGCTATTTTAGTGAAAAATGTTCTAAATGGTTTCAAGTAATTGTCTAAGTTAAATACACCCTTATCCTTTGCAGCCCTTCTGGTTAATAATAATCCTGCAGGTAAAAGGATTAATGTGGAAAGCCAAGCTCCAAACACGGCAGGAATTGAACTTTCTTCGACCAAATTTTTTCCAAATGTGTTTATTAAATAATAGATGACAAAAATAACGATTGCCATAATCATCGGCAAACCAAATCCCCCTTTTCTAATCAAGGAGCCAAGTGGGGCACCGATAAAAAATAATACGAGACACGAGAGTGAAAAAGCTACTCGATGGAAATATTCGTAATCAAAATTATTTAGGTTTTTTCTACGTTGCCTGTAGTTGTTCTTATAACCGTCCATTATACGAATCCCATTGCTTACAGAATTCAGCGCATTATCTAAGATGATAACTTGATTGGCTACGTCAAAATTATTTAAGACTTCCGGTGCAAGTTCAACTGTAAGGGTGTCAGGTTTTGGTTTAAGATCATCTCCTTTTGTTTCGGCAAGGATATTTCTCGCTTTAGCTTCCAAAAAGTCATTATAGGCCAATTTTAAAGTATCACGCTCCTGGTCTAATTGTTGAAGGCTAAACATGGTATGACTATTTTTCCAAGTTTCACTTTCTAAATTATCATCGTTCAGGCTAGAAATATCAATATTTACTCTGTAGATATCAAAATTTGCCTGAGAAGAAGGCATTTTCTTTTTTTCTTGAAAGGAGGCCTTAGGGTTGTAATGAGCTTCAAAATAGTTTCCATTTTCCAACTCAAGAGTCATATATCTTGAGCCATTTTCTGAAAGAATTTTACCGTGTTCAGCAGTAATAATTTTATTGTTTTCTCTATTACCACTCAGATCATAGATCAGTACATTGTCTAATAGGTTTTCCTCCTCACCATATTTTCGATCAAATTTGATCATGTAGTTTGGAATCTCTGTATTGAAGACCCCTTCGATAAGTGCAACAGAAGGCTTCTTCTTTTTAATATTTAAAAGAAGATTTTTTTGCTTTAGGGAGGCATATGGAAAGACGTTGTTAAGGAATACAAAATTCACTGCACTCAAAACAAGCACCATTATAGTTAAAGGTCTTAATATTCTGAGTAAAGAAACTCCTGCAGATTTGGTTGCTGCAAATTCATAATTCTCAGAAAAATTCCCCATTGCCATTATTGACGATAACAAAACTCCTACTGGAAGGGCAGTTGGGGTTAGGGTCAGGGTGGAATAGAATAAAAACCTTAGAATGAAAATAAAATCAATTCCCTTACCAGCAATGTCATCGAAAGCCATCCAAAGTAATTGCATTACAAATACAAAAAGGACAACAAAAAAGGTTGCAAAAAAAGGGAGTAAAAAACTCTTTATAATATATCGGTCTAAGACTTTCAATTTTTAATTATTCAGTGTCGTTAATGATATAATCAAGCTCTTCGTAACGAGCTCTGTCAAAAGTGAATAATTCATCACTCAAATCTTCATTATTGATAAATGAAGTTATTTTGAATGTTGTCACAACACCGTCTTTTCCTGTTTCAATAAGTTTATAGATTTGATTTTTATCAATATCAATTCCGAGAAGCATTGAGCCTAATTCTGAATTACTGTCAATAGGAATCAATTGGATGAATTGAATGTTTTTTCCATCCTCCGCCATCGCTATGTCCCATTTATAGGTATAGCCCTCTTTATAAAAACTCAATAGTTTTGTGGGAGTCATTACTCCGTCATCATCCATATTGCCTTCGGTAATATTTATTTCTTCATCATCAGGAATAATAACAATGGTTTGACTTCCGTCATAGATAAATTCTGAACCCAAAAACTCAATATGGTATTTGTCTCCTTTTAGGTAGGCAGTACCGTTTGTTTCTTGATGAACCCCTTCAGCTTCATTGTCTAGACTGTAATCAAACTCTAGACTCATCGTAGTATACGAGGCGATTTCTGCCGAAACTTTATCCAATAAATTTTTTGATTTATCTTGGGCGTTTACACTGACTATGCCAGCAAATAAAACGATGGTGTAAAGAATTTTCTTCATGTTAGTTTGTTTTCTCATTTTCTAATAATTGATCAAGAGCCATTAGGTCTGAAACCAGAACCTGTCTCGCCTTGCTACCTTCAAAAGGACCGACAATCCCTGCAGCTTCAAGTTGATCAATCAATCTTCCTGCTCTATTGTATCCTAATTTTAATTTTCTTTGTAGAAGTGAAGCTGAACCTTGTTGTGCTCCAACAATTACCTGAGCCGCATCTACAAATAATTTATCACGGTCATTAATATCTATATCAAGACTTGTGCCAGCGTCTTCTCCCTCGTATTCTGGTAACTGATAGGCCTCGGGGTATGCTTTTTGAGATCCTATGAAATCCGTGATTTTTTCAACTTCAGGAGTATCTACAAATGCGCATTGAATACGTGTTATTTCACTTCCCGCCGCGTAGAGCATATCTCCTTTTCCAATTAATTGATCAGCTCCTGAAGCATCCAAAATAGTTCTTGAGTCGATTTTTGAAGTCACTCTGAAGGCAATCCTAGAAGGGAAGTTTGCTTTGATTAATCCGGTGATTACGTTTACAGAAGGTCTTTGAGTTGCAACAATTAAATGAATTCCAATTGCTCTTGCCAGCTGAGCTAAACGCGCAATTGGAGTTTCAACTTCTTTACCAGCAGTCATGATGAGATCTGCAAATTCATCGATTACCAATATGATATAAGGTAGAAAGCGATGACCTTCTTCAGGATTAAGCCTTCTTTCTTTAAATTTCTTATTGTATTCCTTGATGTTTCTCACCATGGCTTTTTTCAAAAGCTCATAACGATCATCCATTTCTATACAAAGTGAATTAAGCGTATTGACAACCTTAGTGGTGTCTGTAATGATGGCCTCCTCAGTATCGGGGAGTTTTGCTAAATAATGTCGTTCAATTTTATTGAACAGTGTCAATTCTACTTTTTTAGGGTCAACTAAGACAAATTTAACCTCTGCAGGATGTTTTTTGTATAATAAGGAGCTAAGCACTGCATTTAAACCCACTGATTTTCCTTGACCTGTGGCACCTGCCATAAGCAAATGCGGCATTTTGGCTAGATCGACGATAAAAGTTTCATTTGAAATGGTTTTTCCCAAAGCCACAGGGAGCTCCATATGAGATTTTTGAAATTTCTCAGATGAAATGACAGATCTCATCGAAACTATTGTTGGTTTTCTATTGGGAACTTCAATACCTATTGTTCCTTTCCCAGGTATAGGGGCAATAATTCTAATTCCCAATGCGGATAGAGATAATGCAATATCGTCCTCAAGGTTTTTGATTTTTGATATTCTTACTCCAGCCTCCGGAACAATTTCATATAAGGTAACGGTTGGTCCAACTGTGGCCTTAATCTGGGCAATTCCAATTTTATAATTGTTAAGGGTTTCAACAATTTTATTTTTATTGATTTCTAATTCCGATTGATCAACGGAAATAGATTCTTTGTAATCTTTAAGCAGGTTTAGTGTAGGGAATTTAAATTGACTCAATTCTAAAGTCGGGTCAAACTCTCCAAAGTTTTCCACTAACTTATTCGATTGATTTTCTGTCACATGTTTTTCTTCTGCCACCTTGGTCAAATCAATTTCAACTTCCTCCTCAACGATTTCTGGAGCAGTTTCCTTAACCTTAGGGGGATTTTTTGTTGTCGCTGAAAAGTTAGAAATGGTAGGTTGCAAGTCAATTTCTGAAGGTTGAATAATACTTGGTGCAGCTTCCTTCTCATTCAATTCTTTTTCTTCTTCTAGATTATTTTCTGATTCATTAACTGCGATTTTTGGCTCAATTTTTGGCTTGAGGCTAGTCAGTTTTTTGAATAAATTTTGAAAAAAGTTCAGAATTGATTTTGAGGTCCACTTGTATTTAATACTTAACTTAATAAGTAATAAACCGACAAGAACAATGGATAAACCTGTTTTGCCAATAAAATGTTGTAGATATAGGTTTATTTCCAAACCTGATATTCCTGAAAGAATGCTCAAATTTGAGGGTAAAAAACCACAAACAAGCGACACCCATAAACCATTTAAAATCCCCTTTGTCCAGAGCCTACTTATGTAGAAACTACTTTTTTCATGAAACAAAGCCAAAGTGGTTTGAAAAAGAATAACTGGAAGTGCAAAAGCTCCAAGTCCAAAGCCACGGAATATAAAAAAGTCGCTTACAAAAGCCCCAATTTTCCCTAATAAATTTTTTGCTTCAATAGATCTATCACTAAATGAATTCAGAATACTTTGGTCGTATTTCCAAGAAAACAAATAGGAACTAAACGCGAACAATAGAAAAACTCCAAAACAAGCAATTATTACTGCGAATATTACCCTTTTGTTTTGAAACTTATCTGGATTATTTAGTTTGTTTTTTTTTGCCATATAAATTAAGAAAGTACAGCTATAGCTGCTTCATAATTTGGTTCATTTACTATTTCTGATACTTGTTCACTATAAATAACTTTATGTGTTTGGTCTAAAACTAATACACATCTTGAATCTAAATCTTTCAACGGACCATTTGCAAACAACAACCCATAGTCCTTACCAAATTGACCCGAAACAAAGTCGGATAAGGTAAATACATTTTCCAAACCTTCGGCTCCACAAAAACGGGCTTGAGCAAAGGGTAAATCTCTTGAAATACATAAAACAACCGTATTATCTAATTCGGCAGCTAGTTTATTAAAATTTCTTACAGAGGCAGCACAAGTTCCTGTGTCTAAAGAAGGGAATATATTTAGTATTATTCGTTTTCCGCTATAATCATTAAGGCTTTTATGGCTCAAATCATTTGCGACTAAGTCAAAATTAGGTGCTTGTGTATTTAATGCTGGTAACTCTCCAGCTGTTTGAATAGGGTTTCCCTTTAAAGTAATATTTGCCATGGCTGTGTTTTTATAAGAGGTAAAGATAAAAAAAAACTAGCGGAAAAAGAGAGATTTTATTCAATAGTAGCAATGAAAAAATCGAGGGTTTTAATTAGTATTTTATATATTTCGAATAAATTCAAATTCATGTTAAAACACATTCTTTTTAGCCTAATTATTTTTTCATTTATGCAACTCAGTAGTCAAAAATTATATGTTGGGACTTACACGAATACTACTTCTAAGGGGATTTATACCCTGGACTTCAATCCTGAAACTGGAGTGTTGTCTAATGAAGAGTTAATGGTATCCTCGAACAACCCCTCATTTATAAGTTTCGGACGAGATAGGAGTATTTTATATGCGGTGAATGAGGAAGAGCAAGGAACGATAAGTGTTTTCAAGAGGACAAGTGAAAACGGTGGGTATGAATTGGTTCAAAAACTCTCAACTTATGGAGCCCATCCATGTCATGTTACTTATCATGAGGGCTATGTTGCTGTGTCTAATTACAGTGGAGGGAATGTTGCACTTTACCGTGTTGAGAAATCAGGTATTTTAAACCAAAACCCCCAAGTTTTCGATCAAAATGGAGAAAATGAAAAGTCTCATGCACATTTTTCAATGTTTGTTGAGAATCACCTGATTGTTTCTGATTTGGGAAGAAATACACTTTTTAAGTATAAGAAGTCTGATCATGGATTTGAACTTGAAACCGATCATTGGGTAACTTTTGAAGCTAAAGCAGGTCCTCGACATTTTGATATAAGAGATCAGCAAATTTATTCCATTACGGAGTATGAGAACACTATTAGTCTTATTAACCAATCGGGACATGTGTTGGAAAAATTAAGTACTTTAAATAAGGATTTTCAAGGGGATAGCTATTGTGCAGATATTCATATTTCACCCAATGGATCCTTTGTTTACGGATCAAATCGTGGTGATAACAGCATAGCCTTGTTCACAAGACAATCTAATGGCCATCTGGAATTTAAAGAAACTTTCGATGTACATGGTGATTGGCCCAGGAATTTTGTGATTGACCCTTCAGGAAAATGGCTCCTGGTTGGGAATCAACGCTCTAATAATATTACTGTTTTTGCAATCGGTACTGATGGTAGTTTAAGTTTTAAGCAAAATTATGAACTCGGAGCTCCTGTGTGTTTAATCTTTTAATTACCATTTAAAAGGCCTAACAATTACGCCATATTCAACCCAATCTGCGGCAAAACCATTTTTTGTTTTTAATGCAACTTGAGCTTGTAAATAGGAGTTGATACTGTAATTCAATCCTACTCGAGCAAAAACTGGATCTTTTCCTTTGTCATCTCCCAGGTAAGTTCCTAGAGCCGCTCGTATGGCGAATTTCCAAAACATAAAATCATATCCTGCATGCACTCCGTAAAGCATTTGGTCGTCTGGATATTCGGTCACTAAACTTCCGTCATAGAACCAGTCAAGCCCAGCTGTAATTCCGTGCATTGTTGAAAATCGATAACGGTAGTCAATAACAAATGAATTTGTCATATAGCGATTTGATGTGCCGGCATCCTCCATGTTTTGCACGGTTCCAACAGCTTCATTGATGTTTATAGAGCTTTTGTGAAATCTCGTTTGAGCTTTAGTTTCAGGTCTATTGTATCGTGCTTGAAGCAATTCGTGGGTAAAAGGGTTATTATTCACCTTTCTTTGATCCGCATTAAAATTATACTTTGCTCCAAAATTTAAACCAAACATATTCAGTCCATAATTAGGCATCGAAGTTCTTCCATTGGAGAAATGGGTGAAATCTATTCCATAGGTAAAGTCAAGCTCACGATTCATCCTTAAATATCCGGCAAAATTTACATTAAAATATAAAGCTACTTTGGAGCCAATGGCATCATTAGTAGGGTTTGTGTCAGGGTTATATGGGATTAAATTATAGGTTAAACCAACCGCAGGGCTCAAAAAAAAGTAATTTCTTTTTCCTGGTCTATTGGGACTCATTGGGAAATTCACAAAACCAAATAAAGCATTTGGATTCCCAAATTTTTGCGGATCACCAATATATCCTGAATAGAAACCAACCCCATAAGAGGCATATCCGTACTGGTTAGCCCAACTTTCTTTATTTGAGGGCTGCCATCCTAGGCGTACTTCAAAACTACCATAGCCCTGATCCAAAAATTCGGAAAGTGTTTCTCCTGAATAAATATGAAAACCTGAATGAGCTTTAAATTCTAAATACCTAAACCGCCCATAATCTTTATCATCTTTTACACTGTCATATGAAATAGAATTGACTTTTTTTTGACTATAACTGAGTAATGAAAATAGTGAAAATAGAATGGTAAATGATATTCTCATGCTTGGCTAAATTTTTCTGCCAAGTAACAAAATATTTAATTATTTAGAGCAATTTTATAAGTTTCAATTGCTCTTTTTCTTGATTCTTTCAAGTCGACTAGAGCAGGAGGTCTTAAGCTGTCCCCCAACCAACGTTGAATGTATATTCTTTTTGGATCGAATTTTTTTGCTTGGCTATCTGGATTGAAAACGCGAAAATAAGGTGATGCGTCACAACCCGTTCCTGCGGACCATTGCCAGTTTCCGTTATTTGAGGCAAGTTCAAAATCCAATAATTTTTTTGCAAAATACGCTTCTCCCCATCTCCAATCAATAAGAAGGTTTTTGGTTAAAAAGCTCGCGCAAACCATCCTCACTCGATTGTGCATAAACCCAGTTTTATTTAATTGCTTCATGCCAGCATCTACAAGATCTATCCCAGTTTCACCGTTACACCAAGCTTGGAATTCAGAAGGATTGTTTCTCCACGGTATTTTCTCGTATTTTGACTTAAACGAACGATTTACAGTATGGGGAAAATGGTATAAAATTTGGATAAAAAATGACCGCCAAATTAATTCTGAAAAATAAATATCATTTTCTTTTGATGCCTGTGTGATTAAAGTTCGGATTCCGATCGTTCCGAAACGTAAATGAGTACCTACATAAGTTGTGGCATCTCTTGCAGGATCATCTCTGAATTGATCATATTTTTTGATATTGGATAAGGTCACTTCTGGAATACTTATTTTAGAGGCTAGGATATTGAGTGAAGACTTCGTTGGAAAATCAAACTTCTTTTGAAAGGGCGAATTAATTTTCTTATTACTCTTCTCAATACTAAGTTCGGCATCAGCAAAGGCCAATAGCCATTTGTTTTTATAAGGAGTGTAAACTGTGTATGGAGTTCCGTCTTTTTTAAGTATTTCATCTGGATGGAAAAATACATGATCCGTAAATGATTTAAATTCGATTGAATGCTCTGTTGCAAGCTCAGAAATACTTGAATCACGCTTTCTCGCATAGGGTTCATAATCTTCATTTAAAAAAAGGGTCGAACATTCATAAACTGAAAATAATTCCTTAAAAACCTCAAGAGGGTCTCCTTTAAAAACACGTATTCCGCAATGCCCCTTGAAAAGAAGTTCTTTGTGAATTAATTCTAAGCGCTCATAAATAAAATTGACTCTAGGGTCTTCGTTTGGTAATTCCTCTAAAATATTTTCATCAAAAATAAATATAGGTAGTAGCGGTGCTTCACTGTCCAATGCTGCTTTCCAAGCGGTATTATCTTCTATTCTTAAATCCCGTCTAAACCAAAAAACATTCAATTTCATGAACTCAAATTTTTCAGCATTCCATTAAAAATAAAACCGTGAAAAGGTAAAACTGAATACCAGTACAATCTCCCCAAAACCCCTCGAGGCCTGAAAGTGGCTGTTTGTTCTAAATATTCACCCTTAATTTGAAATTCTAACCAAGCCTCTCCTGGAAGTTTCATTTCAGCAAAGAGTAATAATCTTCCTTCTGTTTTGTTAGCATAAATAACTCTCCAAAAGTCAACTGCATCTCCTGAATCTATATCATGAACTTGCGTTCGTCCTCTTCTGAGTCCAACCCCACCAGCGAGTTGATCCAAGAAGCCTCTTATTTTCCAGAGCCAATTCCCATAGTACCATCCTGTTTTACCCCCAATAGACCAAATTTTCTCTATACAATCCGCCTTATTTTTGAACTTTCTTTTTCTCTTATCAATAAAACATCCAAATGTAGGTACTTCAATAAAGTCACTCAATGAAATCGTAAATCTACCGCTTACCATCGAGTCCTTCCAGGAGCTTATCACATCGTCATCTTTGATTTTTGCTTGAGTTTTTTCCAGAGCCTCAGTATAGGACAGTGGGTGTATTCCAAGATCTTTTGCAAGGTTATTAGGACGACATACAACTTCGATTTTCATGGAGTTAACTAAAGAACTTGCAAGCATATAGGAAGTTGAAGTCACAAAATAAAGCCAATAAGAGGATAGTTTTGGGGTCATCACTGGCACAACATATATATATCGCTTGAAACCTCTTACTTTTCCGTATTCGATTAACATTTCTCTGTAACTCAATATATCTGGTCCCCCTATATCGTAATTTTGATCATAAGTGTCTGGATTTCCTAAGACTCCTTTTAGGAAAGCCATCACATCTCTAATTGCTATGGGTTGACAGCGAGTTTTTAGCCAAATAGGAGTGACCATAATTGGCAATTTTTCTACTAAATCTCTAATGATTTCAAAACTAGCGCTTCCACTTCCAATAATTATACCAGCTCGTAATGTTGTTAAGTGGAAGGAGGAATTTGAAAGTTCTTCTTCAACTACTTTTCGAGAACCTAAATGTTTTGATAGCTCTTCGGTATTAACAATTCCACTGAGATAGATTACCTGTTTGATTTCGGTTTTTTCAATGGCTTGTCTAAAATTTATTGCCATTTGCTTTTCTAGGATATCATAATCCTCAGAGGCAGACATGGAATGCATAAGAAAATAAGCCGCATCGAGATTTTTAGGCAGTCCTTCTAGGGTTTCCGGTTTTAAAAAATCAAGTTCAATAATATGAATCTTATTTTTAAAGGTTTTGGGTGGATGAAATCGAGCCCGATCCCGAACGCAACAAAACACCTCATGCCCACTCGCAAGTAACACTGGAAGTAATCTCTTCCCAATATATCCAGTAGCACCTGTGAGTAGTATATTCATAGTTTGTTTTTAAAAATCTACCATTATTCCGATTGATGGAAGCACCGTTCCAGCAACGGTTTGAACTTCTTTTGTTAAATAAGAATCTGAGTTATTAGGGTCAGTAACCGGATTTCCTTGATCATCTCTAACCACATCCAAATAAGGAGGGGCTGCAGATTGAAAATTGTAAATATTCTGTATATCAATATAAGCATTTAATGCCCATTTTTCGAAAAACCATTTTTTATCAACTCGAACATCGAGCCCATGTGTAAGTGCTAAGCGTTCAGTATTTAATTTAGAATAATCTAAAACCCCTCGTCCTGTGACATCCCAAATATCCTTTTGAGAAGAGAGTGCCACATCATAAGGGGTATAAGGTGCACCCCCTAACATTCTAAATCTAGCCCCAATTTCCCAGTTTTTATTAAATTGTTTACCTGCTGTTAGATTCAAAATATGTTTGTTATCCCATGCAGAAGGAATGTAGACCCCATTAGCGTCTTGAAACTCACTTCTAACAAAAGTATAGGACAAGATTCCATAAACAGAGCTGGAGACTCTTTGTTGAGCTAAAAATTCTATACCATATGCCTTTCCTTGTGAGGTAGAAGTAACAGGTTCATTTCCAATAACTCCAAAATCACTACCTAAATTTGCCAATGAAATTTGCTCATTGATTAAAAATGGATAATTACTATAAGTTTTGTGGAATCCTTCTAAACTCAATTTAGAATAACGTGTTGGGTTTAATTCGAATCCCGCAACAATGTGGTTAGACTGTATATATGTGATTTTATTTTCTTTATTGACCAAAGTACCATCAGAATCTCTATAACCCATTACTGTATAGGCAGGGAGTTGATAATAAGTTCCAACATTACCATTAAATGTCAATTTATCTGTCAGTAAGTAGGAAAAGGATAATCTAGGAGATAGTTGATCTAATGGATTACTCATTTCCGGAGAATAATCATTGAAGTCTGTTCTCAATCCAAAGGATACATTTAATCGCTCTTTAAAAAACTTTTTACTTAACGAACCAAAAAGAGCATACTTATTAAAATTTAAAACAGAGCTGAAATCAATTGTCGTCACCTCACCGTTTACTTCAGTTTTATTATAGGTATCGTTAGTATAGTGGGCTCTTTGATATCCAGCCCCCCAATTAGCTCTCCAACTATCTTTGAAGTGGTTGGATTCAAACCTCACTTTTTCTTCAATCTCTTTGGAACTATAATTCAAGAGTAAGTTGTCTGGTTCCTCAATATTATCTTGATATTTGATTGATTTATTGTTTAAGTAATTTTGTGATACTACTAATGTTTGATTTGAGTTTTCTCTAAAATGCCTCCACTTTGCTCCAATTGCATAATTGGATTGGGTATTTACGGGCAGGTTACCTAACAAATATTCATTTTCTTCAATTTTTTCAGGATCTGTTTCACCCTCATTAACCTCTGTATTCAATTCAAAATCATCAATTGCACCAAGCCCAATAATGGTAATTGTGTTTTTTTGATTGATATTGATCTCTTGTTTGTATTGAAAATCGTTATAAGTTGGTAAAAATGGCAATTTTAATGCTGCAAAAAGAAATTGTAGGTAAGAACGTCTTGCGGATAAGATAAAGGTTGATTTCTCTCCCATTGGACCGTCAAGTGTAAGTCCAACATCCGAAGACCCTAATTGAAAAGTACCCCTTAATTTTTCATCATTACCTGTTATTTGCTCAAAATCAATAACAGAACTCATAGCATTGCCTCGATTCGTTGGGAACGCGCCTGCATAAAAATCTACTTGTTTAATAAAATTTACGTTTAACATCCCTACTGGCCCTCCAGAAGATCCTTGGGTAGCGAAGTGATTTATATTCGGAACTTCAATTCCATCTAAAAAGAATCGATTTTCATTAGGTGCTCCTCCTCGGATTATAATATCATTTCTAAAGGATGCTGAGGAAGCAACTCCAGGTAGAATTTGAAGCACCTTTGAAATATCTCTATTCCCCCCTGGACTCCGATATATTTCTGACACTCCAATTGTTTGTTTTGACAATGGGCTTTCAGGTGTTTTTTTAAACTGGGTACTCGAAATAACAACCTCGTCAAGTGAAGAGGCCTCTTCAACTAGTAAAAAGTCGTAAGTGGTTGGACGTACTGAAGAAACTTGCAATTCATATACTGATTCGGATCGAAAACCTATAAATGATACACTAACATTATACAAGCCTGGTTTGAGATTGTCTATACGATAATTTCCATCTAGATCGGAAGTTACCCCAATACTAGTACTGTCAATTATGACATTAGCAAAGGGTATAGGTTCATTATTAATCTTGTTTAAAACTCGCCCTTTAATACTTCCAGTTTGGGCTGAAGCAGTTAAAGCAGAAAATACTGTGATTATAACAAGGGTGATAATTTTGAGGTAATTCATGGGTTTAGCTAATATTTTGAGACAAAGATAAACAAAATTGTCGTTTTGTTTAAACATAAACTAAAAATATTAAACAAAAATTAAATTGTATTTGTGACTCCTATTTAAATGATTTAGATTAGCATTTATGAGACTAGCCTTTCTAATTATATCTATTTTTTTAATAAGCTGTAAAACAGATGTTAAGAAGCAAAACCAGCCTTCAGCTAAAGATGTTTTAGTTGTTGAATCGCTCAAGATTCGAGATATGGATCAAATTTTAAATTCAGGTGAACTCAGAGTTGTAATTAAAAATGCACCAACGAGTTACTTTATTTATAGAGGTCAACCTATGGGTTATGAATACGAATTGGTATCCAAGATTTCTAAGTATTTTGATTTAGATTTAAAATTTGAAGTAGTTGATGATATTGATACGGCAATTGAATTAATAGAAAAGGGCCATGCAGATTTATTAGCCTATAATCTTACGGTGACTAAAAGTCGAAAACAAAATTTAGAATTCACTGAACCTATATATGAAATTCATCAGGTTTTGGTACAGAAGAAACCCAATGACTGGCGTAAAAAACCTTGGCATGTTTCGGAAAAAAAGTTAATTAGAAAAACTACAGAGCTGGCTGGTGAGGAGGTATTTGTAGTTCATAATTCAGCGCATAAGTCACGTTTAAATAATCTCTCTGATGAAATTGGGGCAGATATAATTGTTAGCGAAGCTCCAAGGCACTTTACTGCGGAGCAACTATTAGATTGGGTCAGATTGGATTCTATCCAATACGTTGCGGTTGATAGTAATGTAGGAAAACTTTATACTCAGATATATCCTGATTTAGATGCTGAAACGGCATTGAGTTTTGAGCAGAATATTGCTTGGGGAGTTTCTAAAGGAGCACAAAAATGGCTGGATACCCTGAATGCTGGAATAAATGCGATTAGACGTAAACCTGATTTAAACATTATTTATAATCGTTATTATGGGAATAACCGCTTGGTTAGAAATCAGGTAAAAAACTTTTCCATTGAAGATCAAAGAAATATCCTATCCCAATATGATGAGTTATTAAAAAAAGCTAGTGATACTTTAGGGTGGGATTGGCGTTATTTAGCGGCAATGATTCAAACTGAGTCGAATTTTGATCCTAAAAGAAAAAGTTGGGCCGGAGCCCATGGATTGATGCAATTAATGCCAAATACCTATAAATCTTATGGAGTCCAGAATCCATTTAACGCTGAGCAAAATGTCAATGCAGGGGTAGCGCATATTTTGTGGTTACAAGATTATTGGTCGAACTATTTTCAAGATGAATCTGTCGATTTAACTCCTTTTGTATTGGCATCGTATAATGCTGGTCATGGTCATGTTAAAGATGCATTGAAATTAACAGAATTGAATAATGACGACCCCAAAAACTGGGTAGCGGTTGAGGAAAATTTAGTTAAATTATCCTTACCTGAATACTATAAAAAGCCAGAAATAGTTTATGGTTATTGTCGAGGCGCAGAGCCGGTTAATTATATAAAAAAAATCAACAGGACTTATCAACGCTATTATGAATTGATTGAAGAGTAATTATTTATAAAACTCTTCAGCATTTTTCGGCGGTTGCCATGAATGATCTGGTTCAAAAAAGTTCCAAAGACTTTTAGAAACTTCACGGATTAGCACAAAACCTTCATTATCACTTTTCCAAGATTGATCTTTTTGATTTTTTGTGATTATTGAAAAAACATAGTCTCCAGAGGGAGCGTTAACCAAAACAGTTTCTGATCTTGAATGACTGACCGCTCCAGATTTTGAGGCTGCTTGAACAAATGGTGGAATTTGAGAAAGCGCTTCACCATTCCAATATTGATTGCATAAGTAACGATACATATCTTCTGAAGCAGAAGGACTAACCATTTTGTTCTCATAAATTGCCTTAAAAATTTCAGTCATTTCTTTTGCAGTGGTTTGACCCCAACCATAATTTTCGTAATCAGAATCTCTTCCAGGTGTTCTTGAATTTACTCGTGTATGTTCAAAACCGAATTCTGCCATTAAATTATTTATACTTCCGCCTCCACCTGCAAGCTCTTGTGCCCAAATACTTGCAGTATTATCACTAGTAGCAATCATTAAAAAAATAATCTCAGAAAGAGGAATCTTTGACCCGTCTTTAAAAGAAGCCAATAAATCAACTCCCGGATAAGCTCGGGATTCAGTATAGGTCAACAATTGATGGTATTCAAGCTTTTTGTTTTGAATCGCTTGATAAATACTAATCATTATGGGTACTTTAATCATGCTAGCGGTTGGGAAAAGTTCTTCGGAACGAAATTTATAAACAAAACCTGTATCTAAGTGTTCGACGTAAATACTGACATCGCCGTCGAAATTATTAAATAGGGCCTTGAGTTCGTTGTTCAATTTTGCAGGGTCAGTATTTGAGCAAGAGCTTAACAAGAAAATAAATACGATAAAAAATCTCATTTTAATTGGGTTCTATATGAATCATCATTTCTGTAATATATGGCAAATCATGTTGAATATTACGCTTGACCAAATGAGCGATCTCATGACCATCTCGAACACTAATATTCCCATCAACTACCAAATGCATATCTACAAAATAAGTCATTCCGTGTTTACGAATAAAACATTTTTCTACTTCAATAGCCCCTGGAGTTTTCTCGGTGAGTACAATTAATTGATTCATTAAATCAGGATAGTTATTTTCATCCATGATTTCTGAAACTGCAGGTTTTGCAAGTTTAATTGCATTAAAAACAATGACGATAGCAGCAAAAAGTGCAGCATAATCATCTGCGGATTCAAACCCTTTTCCCATATATATTGAAAAGGAAATTCCAATAAAAGCTGCGACGGAAGTGATAGCATCTGCTCGGTGATGCCAGGCGTCAGCAAGAAGAGAACTACTTCCTGTCTTGCTGGCTTTGTTTTTCATAAATTGAAAAAGTATTTCTTTGGAGATGATAATGATTCCAAGTATGACAAGAGTGAATTTTTTCGGGCTTTCATGGGGTGTACCAATGTTTTTTATACTCTGAATTATAATCAAGGTGGCAGAACCAATCAGAAATAAGACTACTATCATGGTGACTATTGGTTCAGCTTTACCATGCCCGTAGGGGTGATTTTTGTCTGCGGGTTTACTTGCGTATTTAAGACCAAAAAGAACTAATAATGAAGAGACAACATCACTTAAAGATTCTATCGCATCAGCCACCAAAGCAAATGATTGACCAAATATCCCACTTATTAGTTTTATAAAAAAAAGCCCAAAATTGGCTTGAATACTTTTTATTAATGCTTGCTGTGCCGTCTTTTGTTGAGTTTCAATGTAGTTCATTAATTATTATCATGAATTAAGGGAACATTTTTTTCTATAAAATCTACTCCTTGAGTTACTTTTTTAGGGGCTTTAAATCGATGCCCCACAAAAATATTAAAAGAAATATTATTTGATAGAATTCGATTTCTAGTTGAGTCACCCGCGTATTTAATAACATTGGAGTTCACGTTTCCTCCGAAGAAAAAGCTACTTGAATTATATCCTAAATTTAGACCGCTTCTTGTGCTATAGACAAAATCATTTTGTTTCATACCACCAGTACTTACATTATTTTCATATTGTTTTCTATAATTGTAATCATAGCCAAAACCGAGATCTAAATAAGCGTTAGCGTAAAACTTTTTGCGAACAAAAGTATAGTGGTAGCCCAAGAAGCTCAATAGCGAAAATCCATTGGTACTCTGATAGTTTTCCTGATCCACTTCTGTGCCATCCGGAAGTCTGTACTGGTCAAGGCCATCAATAAAATAGTACCAATACTCGAAACGAGGCATCCAGGTTCCGGCACTTTTTAATTGAGCTTCGGTCTGAGAACTTACTGCCTTAATAGAATATCGTGGATTTAATTTTCTATAACTCTGCCCATGAAAAATATAAGAAGTCATGTTGGGAAAGGTTATTTTCGTGGATGAATCACTATTGAGTAGATCATCGGAATTAGATAAATAATAACCTTCTATTCTATTAAATTGCCAATTATGGGCCCAATTTTTGAAAATGAATTGTAGTCGGATTCTCAAATAATCAGATTCTCCCTTTTCTTCCCTGCTTTTTTCAGAACCTTTGGTTCTTAACCCTAACCTTAGTGTTGCAAATTTGTAGTTGAAATCCAGTGCATATCTCAAGTGCACATTTGGTTTTACAACTCCATCGAAACCGTCAACAGGGATTCGGTATGAACTAAAATCATTACTGATATTAAAGTTAATATTCAGCTGCTGGTGGTATTCTTTTATATACAAAGAATCATTATGCATGGGGTTTGTAAATATACTATCTATTCGCTCTTTTGAAAAAATTTGAGCTGATGCATTAACAGCAAACAGTAATATCCAAAATGTAGCTAGTGTTCTTAACAATTCCCCAATTTTTATATCCTCTAATTTACAGCAAAAATTTTACAAGGACATTATTTGTGGTATCTTTACATGAATAAAGATGACTTTGAATTTATCCTATTATACAAGTGAGTTTAAAAAGAACCTAGTTATTGCTTTGCCAGTAATGATGGGCCAATTGGGTAATGTTATTGTTAATCTTGCCGACAACATCATGGTTGGTGAGTTAGGTGCAGCGCCTTTAGCCGCTGTGTCATTGGCAAATTCTGTCGTTTTTGTTGCTATGAGTTTAGGGATAGGTTTCTCTTTAGGGATTACTCCCCTTGTGGCGGAATCCGATGGAGAAGGGGATACGGTAAAGGGAAAGAGTTACTTACAGAATGGTATTTTTATGTGCTTAGCCCTCGGTTTATTTCTTTATATCGGCCTGCTTTTTATTGAACCAATATTATTTTATTTGGATCAACCTGAAGAAGTTATTGAATTAGCAATTCCTTACTATAGAATCATCAGTTTTTCTATTTTTCCACTAATGTTATTTCAGGCATTTAAACAGTTTTCAGACGGTTTGTCTCTTACTCGTTATGGGATGCGTGCTACTTTATGGGCCAATGTGGTTAACATAGGGTTTAATTACTTACTTATTTATGGTATTTGGATTTTTCCTGAAATGGGAATTATAGGAGCGGGTTATGGAACCTTGATTGCCAGAATATTTATGGTGGTCATGCTTTTGTATTTATTTAAAAATAGACCTAAATTTTCTCCATATAGCGGAGGGTTTGGTTTGAAGATATTGAATAAAGATGTGTTAAGGCGCATTTTTAATATTGGACTACCAACCTCGTTACAAATGTTATTCGAGGTGGGAGTATTTGCCTCTGCTGTTTTGCTCTCAGGGGTTTTGGGCACCATACCACAGGCTGCCAACCAAATCGCTCTAAACCTTTCGTCGATGACCTATATGATTGCGGTGGGACTTGGGGTAACAGCTACCATACGTATTGGTAATCAAAAAGGCCTAAAGGATTATGTAAGTTTAAGAAGAATTGCATTTTCAATATTTTTATTAATGATTTTGATTGATGTAGTATTTGCCGCATTCTTTATGATTTTCAACTCTTGGTTACCTTTGATTTATATTGATGATCCTGCGGTTACTATTTTAGCAGCTCAGTTGTTAATTGTAGCGGCTTTGTTCCAGTTGTCGGATGGTCTTCAGTCAGTAGTATTGGGTGCCTTAAGAGGGTTACAGGATGTAACAAAACCCATGTATATTACCTTCGTAGCCTACTGGATAATTGGTTTTCCGAGCTGTTATTATCTTGGGTTGCATACTGGATTGAAGTCCAACGGTATATGGTTGGGCTTACTAATAGGGTTAAGTGCTTCAGCGGTAATGTTGATGTATAGATTTAATAAATTATCTAAAAATTTAATACAAAAGAACCATGGAACTACCTAAGTTTTTATTGGGAGATCACAGTGATCTTCAAGAAGATATATTTGTAATCCATCTTGATTTTCCAAGATTCATTATAAATCTTAAAGATGATGAGGTCGAGCTTTTAGAAGATCTCACAAGTCAAGATCAGGAAGCTATGGAGCAAGAACTTGGAGACTTAATTGAAGCTGCAGGTGAATTTTATGATGAGCAAATGAAGGCCTACGAAGGCCTGAATTAATTTTTTTTGGCTTCAACCAGCTCTATTTGAGATTGCTTTGCTTTTGTTGTAAAAAGCCCATAATTAATGATAATATTATTTTTCTCTATTTTGTCAATGCTACCGACGGATTTAGAGTCAATTAATCGCACTCTATCACCAACTTTAAAGACGTAATTCGCTTTTTCTTTGGCTTGAATTTGGGCTTCTCTTTTCTTTTCTTTTCGAACTTTGACCACTTTTTCGAGAACTTCTTTCTCCGTTTTTGCGAGTTGTTCCTTTTTTATTTGCTGAGTTTTTTTCTGAAGCTCTTTCTCTTGCTTTTTCGCTTTTTTGTTTTGGTCAATTTTAGGTGGATTCTTTTTGGTATGTTTAGTTTTTTCTTGCAGTACCCACTTGTTAAATTCAGTAACCAACTCCTTTTTGTTGTTGGTTTGAAAGTATTTATTCAGTAAATCGTTTGTTTTTCTTCCCAGGACTAACATTTTTTGATTTTCATCGTACAATGCCTGAAAACTCTCGAGTTTATCTTGGATTTTTTGTTCTTTTTCAGTCAATACTTCTTGAGTACTGACCGCTTGTTTTTTCTCAACAACTAATTCATCTGATGCTTTTTGAAGTTTTCTTCTTTGATCCTGAAGTTTAGAAATGGTTTTGTCAAGTCTAACCTTTTCCATTTCCACCCTTTTTTTAGCTCGATTAATTAAACTAAAAGGAATTCCGTTCTTTTGAGCGACTTCAAAAGTAAAAGAGCTTCCCGCTTGACCAATTTCTAATTTATATAGTGGCTTAAGGCTTTTTTGGTCAAAAAGCATACAGGCATTTTGAACGTGCTCTAATTCATCAGCGAGGACCTTTAGGTTAGAATAATGTGTTGTGATCACACCATAGGCTCCTTTCTCGTAGAACTCCTCCAAAAATATTTCCGCCAATGCCCCTCCAAGCTCTGGATCAGAACCTGTTCCAAATTCATCAATCAAAAACAGGGTGTTATCGTTACACTTCTTAAGAAAATGCCTCATGTTTTTTAAACGATAACTGTATGTGCTTAATTGATTCTCGATGGATTGATTATCTCCAATATCAGTAAGTATGTGGTCGAAAAAATGGATACTAGAACCCTCTTTTACAGGAATGAGGATACCACTTTGAACCATAACCTGAAGAAGGCCTATCGTTTTTAGTGTGATACTTTTACCCCCTGCATTTGGCCCGGAAATCACTATAATTTGTTCCTTTTTATTTAGGGTGATGTTTTGAGCTACGGTCTCTATACCTTCCTTTTTGTTTTTTTCTAATAACAGTGGGTGATACGCTTCTCGATAATTAATGGTTTTATTGCTTGAAAACTCTGGCAATTCAGCGTTTATTTTTTTTGCATATCGAGCCCTTGCTTTTAGGGTGTCCGCATAGGTTAGGAATAATTGATAAGATTTCAATAGAGGGACATACGGACGTAAATCATTGTTTAATTCTTTTAGTATTTTTATAATCTCTTGCTTCTCGGAAAACTTGAGATCTTGAAGCTCATGTTCAAGTTTTAATGTGGATTCTGGACTTATAAAAACGATGGATCCAGTTTTACTAGAACCTATTACCGTTCCTTTGACTTTTTTTCTGTGCATAGATTGAACCGCAAGTACTCTTCTGTTTTCAAGTACTGATTCTCTAATCTCATCTAAAACCCCATAGGAATTATATTTCCCCAAAGCTTTATTAAAACTGTCACCAATTTGACCTCTTACATGGGTCATTAATTTTCTTATATTTTTTAAACTCGAAGAGGCTTTGTTATCAACTTCACCATAGCTGTTGATGATTTTACTAATACTTAGGTGAGCTTTGTTGTTTTGCTCTAATTTAGACGCTTGCCGATACACATTTGGAAACTGCTCTTTAAATTTCTCAAAGAATTTTAGTAATTCAAAACAGTTTTCAGACAAACTTCTTATTCTTTCATAACCTTCAAGAGTCAAAAAGCTATCTTCGATTTGAATCATATCAAGATCTTTAGTGACCTCTTCAAAATGAAGGGAGGGAAGATGATTTTCTGTGGTAAAGGATTGCAAAATCTCATTGACCTTAAGCATTTCATCCATTGCCTTTTCTTTATTATTGAATGGTTGAAGTTTGTGTAAGGCCTTTTTACCCATAGAAGTGGTACATTCTAATTGAATGCGCTCAATCACAGAAGGGAATTCTAAATCAATTAAGATTTTCTTTGAGATTTTACTCATAAACGTATCTTTGTTTAGCACTTCAAAAATACATTATTTTATGGATATGACTGGTCTTAAAAATTGGCTTCCTTACCTTGAAACAGAGGTAAAACAGGACTATTTTAAAAGGCTAGAAAAACGCGTTGATCAGGCTAGGGCAGTGGCTGTTATTTTTCCCCCAGAAGACCAGGTTTTTAGGGCTTTTGAATTATGTGACTTTCAGGATATTAAGGTTGTTATCTTAGGTCAAGATCCCTACCATGGGCTCAATCAAGCAAATGGATTAGCTTTTTCGGTAAATCACGGAGTTCCCTTACCTCCCTCGTTAAAAAACATTTATAAGCAACTCAAAAGGGAAGGTATTGATAGTTGTCTAATTGACGGAGAGCTCAGTTTGTGGGCTAATCAAGGAGTATTTTTGCTCAATACAGTATTAACCGTTGAAGCCCATCAAGCAAATTCACATAAATCATTTGGTTGGCAACAATTTACCGATTATGTCATTCAAAGTATTAGCAAGCACCATAGTCGTGTTATTTTTATGCTTTGGGGCGGCCAGGCCCATAAAAAAGAAACCCTAATTGATTCTTCTAAACACTTAATCATAAAAACAGGTCATCCATCTCCATTAAGTGCTAATAGAGGATATTGGTTTGACATTAACCAGTTTACACAAGTTAATTGTGATCTTAAAAAGCGAGATAAATTACCAATAGAGTGGTAGCGAAATTACTCTGCTACGATTTCAATTGGCTCATGTGGTTCATAGGAGTGGTCAATATCAGTTTGAGCCAGTCCGCAATGATCATTGATTGATGCACAAGACCCAAGGGCAAAAACAGTAAGTGTAATTAAAAAGATGAACTTTTTCATAATGGTTTTTTTAGTTATAATACTCGGCGGGGTAACTACCACAAAGAAACAAAAAATGTTAAGAAAACCAAAAAAATTATTTAACTAGTTGGTCTAGAGTATACTGTATTAGTTCCTTCACAGTTTTTTGATAATCTTCACTAAAAGTTCCATTTGCGCGATTCGCTATAATGGCATTAATAGAGCAAGCTTGATGCCCTAAAAGAGCAGAAAGTCCATAGATTGCCGAGGTTTCCATTTCCAAATTTGTCACTCTAAAGTTTTTATAAGAAAAAGAATCCATCAAGTGATTCAAATCTGGATTCGCCAAAGGCAACCTCAGTACTCTACCTTGTGGACCATAAAAGCCATTTGCTGTTCCTGTAATTCCAGAAACCGTTTTACCATTTTGATGAAGTTTGTCAATCAAGTATTCACTACCCTTAACAACATATGGACGACCGCGTTTCATGTTCCAGTTGGTGTGTTTGATAAATGCATCTTCAATATCTTTATCAAAATAAGATTCGCAATCATAGGCATGAATCATTCCTGCCAGCCCCAAACCGTGAGAGGATACTAAAAAAGAATCAACTGGAATATCCTTTTGAAGGGATCCTGAAGTTCCTATTCTGACAATGTTCAAAGACTTTAAAGTGGGTTTAATGGTTCTTGTTTCGAAATCAATATTAACAAGGGCATCTAATTCATTCAGTGCGATATCGATATTATCAGGTCCTATTCCCGTGGACATTACCGTAATTTTTTTACCCTTATAATGGCCTACAATGGTACGAAATTCCCGCTTTTGTATATCAGCTTCAATCGTATCAAAATTTTCAGCTACTTGCGGAACTCTATACTGATCACCAACAAAAATCACATGATCTGCAATATGTTCAGGTTTTAAATTCAAATGATAGATACTCCCATCTTCATTTAATATCAATTCTGACTCAGGTATTCTTCTCATACTTTAAATTTAAGGTTTATCCACCAACTCGCTTCACGCGATATCCTTCTTTTTTTAGAATTTCAATGATTTTGTCTCTTACTTTACCTTGAATTATGATGTCTTCATCCTTGACGCTTCCCCCAACACCACACTGATTTTTTAACAATTTACAAAGTGCCTTTCGCTCTTCATTACTTCCTTCAAAGCCTTTTATCAAGGTAACCGTTTTACCTCCTCTTCCTTTATTTGAGAAGTGTGCCTCTAAGAGCTGTTCGTTTGGTTTAAGAGACTCATTTTCCTGATTCTCTTCTGGTTTGAAATCATCATTAGTTGAAAACACAAAACCTCCGAGTTCAGAGAATCCTCCTAACTTCTTTTTTTTGCCCATTACTTTCTTTTTATATTATTCCAAGCGTATTTCATGAAAGCAAATGACTCCAAAATTAGTCCAAGTCCTAAGAACCCAGTAGCCAGATTATTCTCAAAATACCTTAAGATTAATCCAATGACTACCAATAAAACCCCAGCAAAAAGGGTAATTAACGCAGTTTTACTCATCTTTTTTAATTAAGCCTAATTCAATAAGTCGTTCAGTCAAAAATTCTCCGGCGGTGATATCTTCATACAGTTTTGGATGATTTTCGTCTATACACCCCTCAAGACAATTTAGAGGCATTTCACTGATTGGATGCATGAAAAATGGAATAGAATATCTCGAAGTACCCCATAACTCTTTTGGGGGGTTCACTACGCGATGTATAGTAGACTTCAATTTATTATTGGTGTGCCTTGAAAGCATATCACCAACATTAATCATCAGTTCGTCGGGTTCTGCAATTGCATCAATCCATTCTCCTTCGTGATTCTGTACTTGGAGTCCTTTTCCTTGCGCTCCCATCAGGAGTGTAATTAAATTGATGTCTCCATGGGCAGCTGCTCTAACTGCGCCTTTTGGTTCATTTTGAATGGGAGGGTAGTGAATTGGTCGAAGTATACTATTCCCGTTTTTGATATAATCATCAAAATAGAACTCATCTAAACCAACATATAATGCCAATGCTCTTAAAACGTATTTTGCAGTTCGCTCAAGTTGTTTATAAGTTTCTTTTCCTACTTCATTAAACTTTGGTAATTCTTCTACTATTACGTTTTCAGGATATTCCTTTTCGAGTTTAGGGTTGTCCTCAACATATTGACCAAAGTGCCAAAATTCCTTTAGATCTCCTTCTTTTTTACCTTTTGCGCTCTCTTTTCCGAAAGAAGTGTAACCTCTTTGCCCGCCGATGCCAGGTATTTCATATTTCTTCTTTATTGAATCGTCTAAAGCAAAAAAGTTGGCAATTTCTTCATACAAAGAATCTGTCAGTTTTTCATTTAAAAAATGTCCTTTTAGGGCCACAAACCCTATTTCTTCATAAGCTTTCCCAATGGCTTGAACAAAAGCTTCTTTTCGTTTTGGATCTCCCGAAAGGAAATCTTCTAAATTAACACTTGGAATTGCATTCATAATTATTTTTTTTGAAATGGTATTAAATAAGATATGGTATAGCTGAAATATGTTCCAATATTGTTTACAGCAGTCCTTCCTATTCCAGGAACATATAGGTTTTCAAATCCCTCAGGTTCGGTCTCACTTACAATTTTACTGAAGCTCACCTGCATTCCTAAAAAAACATTTTTAAAGGTTTCTACTTTGAGCCCAGCCACAAATTCGAGCCAATAGGCATTTAAAGGGTCACTTTTGCCTTGGTCAGGATAGTATGTATATGCAGGGAAATAATTTCCAGGATTGTAGTCCGTAATTCGGTTGACTTGTTGAGTGAAATTTGAATAGGCGAAACGACCCCCAACGTAAATTTCATTATTCATATCCAACCAATTTTTATAAGCGTTATAGTTAGCGCCAATTTTAACGAACCCTCCATTGGTTTGATAGTCGAAGAAGTCTTCCGTTTGGTAATGATTTTCGATTCCAAATTCAGCAGCGAGGTAGATGCTCTTTTTGATTCTGTAGTCCACTACTGCTTCATAACTACTGTTATCCCCATCAATCCAACCCTGAACACTTGGAATAAGGTTTATTCCGACGCGAAGTCCCCAATTGGTAATTCTCGTGGAATCAACTGCAATACTATCTTTTTGAGCATGCAAGGTAGTACTCAATAGAAATAGACTAATGAAAAATATGAAGTGTCGTCTGAGTTTCATCTGTAATTTCATTATTAATTATTTCTATTCCTTGTATCCAGCTATTACTTCTAGCCAAAGCCTCAAAAGCGTAAAAGGTGGTTTTGAATCCACATGCTCTCGAAACATAGACATCTTCTTTGGCATAAGAAAAATCCAAAATATCGTCAAAGTCAGCTTGATCAAAGTGATAAGAGGTCAAATTTTTAGCTAAGTCCATGTCCAGACTTATGGAATCTGTTGTTACTCCCTCATAAACTGGACCGTATTCTTCTGTAAAAATAGTGAGGTCCTCAACGGTTTTCCTTACGTCAGGTACCTCAGCATCGTAAAAAGTCATAATTACTTTAGGAGTTCCTTCTTGAAGACAGATATCATCATTCTCACAAGATAAAAAGATTAAAGCAAAAAAGAATACAATTGAAAATTTTCGCACGTGCTGGATGTTTAGGATTACAATTTAGTAATTCTTTCAAGAAGGACGATATTTTCCACATGATGGGTTTGAGGAAACATATCAACTGCTTGAGTTTTAAGGATTTTATAATCTTCTTTCATTAGAGCTAAGTCTCTTGCTTGAGTTGCTGAATTGCAACTGACATAAACAATTCTTTTTGCTTGAATACTTAAGAGTTGATCAACCACTTTTTTATGCATCCCATCTCGTGGCGGATCGGTAATTACCACATCCGGTTGACCGTGCTTTGCTATGAATTCGGAGGTAAAAACCTCTTTCATGTCTCCGACATAAAATTCTACATTGTCAACTTTATTATTTGTTGCATTGTCTTTAGCATCTTGAATAGCTTCAGGTACGGATTCTACACCAATTACTTTTTTGGCAGCTTTTGCCACAAACTGAGCAATAGTTCCCGTTCCAGTATACAGGTCATAAACCAATTCATCTCCAGTAAGATCTGCAAATTCTCTAGTTAGCTTATAAAGCTCATAGGCTTGCTTCGAGTTTGTCTGATAAAAGGATTTTGCGTTGATTTTAAACTTAAGTCCTTCCATTTGCTCGAAAATATGGTCCTCTCCGTGATAGCAAACAACCTCTTGGTCATAAATACTGTCATTGCCCTTTGAATTGATTATATATTGTAAAGAAGTTATTTGAGGAAATGTTGCTATTAAATGATCAAGTAGAAGTTCTCTTTTTTCTTGATTGTTTTCAAAGAATTGAATCACCAGCATAATTTCTCCTGTGGAACTTATCCTGATCATCATAGTCCTTAATAAACCTTCTTGATTTCTTGGGTTATAAAAACTAAGTTCGTTTTTCTCAGCAAAGGCTTTGATATTATTTCTGATTTGATTTGATGGATCTTCTTGAAGATAACATTTTTCGATATCCAAAATTTTATCCCACATACCTGAGATGTGAAATCCTAATGCATTTCTTGATCCTAAATCTTCATCTTGTGAAAGTATTTCCTCTGGAGTTAACCATCTGTTTGAAGAAAAAGAAAATTCCATCTTATTTCTGTAGAAATAGATTTCTTCACATCCAAGGATTGGACTTACCTCTGGAAGATCTAAATGGCCAATTCTAGTAAGATTATTTGATACTTCATTTTGTTTGTAATGTAGCTGCCATTGATAATCCATGTTTTGCCATTTACAACCACCGCAATATTCGAAATGTTGGCAAGGTGCCTCGACTCTTTTGTCAGAATATTTATGGAATTTTATGATTTTACCCTCATAATAGGCCTTTCTTTTTTTTCCAGTCTGTACATCTACAATATCTCCTGGAACCGCATTGTTTAAAAAGATTACACGTCCATCTGGTGCTTTTGCCACCGACTTACCACGCGCAGCAGCATCGAATACCTCAACCTGCTCAAAAATTTGCGGTTTTTTCTTTCTTCCCATGAGCGCAAAGATAAGGCTTTTCATAAAAAAAAGCCTTACCTGCTCTAGGATTATTTTACTGATTTAATGTACTCGCTAATTGCTAATAGCGTCTCATCGGGCAAAGTTTTGGTAACTGCAAAATTGGCTTGCATTATAGCTACTTGACCAGGATCAGTGTCGACAATTGCTTCTCCTTCTCCTTTGAGAAATTTCACCATGTCGTTACCCGTTTCATTGTATTTTGCTGCAATGTCTTTCAATGCAGGACCAATAAGTTTAGTCTGTTCTTGGTGACAGCTTACACAAGCATTGTCACTGAACAATTGTTTTCCATCTAAACTTGTTTCTTTTTTAGCAGCAGGTGCTGCTTTTTTTTCCTTTTTTTCGCTTCCTCCACATGCTACGAGAAGGGAGAGAAAAAGGGCGGCAAATAAGTAAGTGATTTTCATATAATTTAGCTTTAGCGTTCTTAACAAATTTATCGATTTTTATTAGTAAATTGGCACTCTAAAGGATGATTTCTCTCCGGAATAAGAAGGAATTTTGAATTATTTAATTTTTTAACAATTTTATTGATGTCAACTGAACTAAACTTAAGCAAACAAGCTATAGAATTAGAGAACCGTTATGGTGCTCATAATTATCATCCACTACCTGTAGTTTTGGAAAAGGGAGATGGAGTCTTCGTCTGGGATGTAGAAGGAAAACGCTATTATGATTTTTTGAGTGCTTATTCAGCGGTTAATCAAGGTCATTGCCACCCAAAAATCATTGGGGCTATGACAGACCAAGCAAAAAAACTAACCCTGACCTCAAGAGCTTTTTACAACGATCAATTAGGAACTTATGAAAAGTATATGAGTGAATACTTTGGTTTTGATAAAGTTCTTCCAATGAATACTGGAGCCGAAGCAGTAGAGACTGCTCTTAAAATATGTAGAAGATGGGGGTATGAGAAAAAAGGAATTGAAGCAGATCAAGGCCAAATAATTGTATTTGACCAAAATTTTCACGGAAGAACAACCACGATTATTTCATTTTCATCTGATCAGGATGCTCGAAAAAACTTTGGGCCATTTACTTCTGGATTCATAACTGTGGATTATAACGACAAAGAGGCGCTTGATTTTGCGTTGAACCTAGACAATGTTATTGGTGTTCTTATCGAGCCAATCCAAGGTGAAGCTGGGGTAAATGTTCCAGCCGATGACTTTTTACCTTATGTAGCGAAGAAGTGTAGGGAGAAAAATGTGCTTTTTATGGCGGATGAAATTCAGACAGGAATTGCACGAACTGGAAGTTTATTGGCTGTTTGTGGAGACTGTTCTTGTGGAAATCGATGTGAAAAACAAGAGACCTATGCTCAAGCTGATATTTTGATTTTAGGTAAAGCTTTATCCGGTGGTTCTTATCCGGTCTCTGCAGTACTTGCAAATGATGAGGTGATGGAGGTTATTACCCCAGGATCTCACGGTTCTACCTTTGGAGGTAATCCAATTGCTGCTCGTGTTGCTATTGCTGCATTAGAAGTTGTAGAGGAAGAAGAATTGGCAAAAAATGCAAGAGCAATGGGGGAGCTTTTCAGAGCTGAACTAAATAAATACATTAAAGATTCTGATCTTGTGAGTTTGGTTAGAGGCCGCGGTTTGCTCAATGCAATCGTGATAAACGACAGCCCTGAAAGTACAACCGCTTGGGATATTTGTATGGCATTACGCGATAATGGTTTATTGGCTAAGCCAACCCATGGTAATATTATTCGTTTTGCCCCACCTTTAGTTATGAATCGATCACAATTATTGGATTGTGTAGGGATTATCATTAAAACACTAAGAGACTTTGAATAAAAAACAAATAGATGCACCTGTAGCCTCAAAAGCCGAAACAATTTTTGAGGCTCATGGTGATAAAAGAGTAGATCCATATCATTGGATGCGACTAAGCGATGAGGAGAAAGAACAAGGAAAGTCTAATTTAAAAACGGCAAAAGTTCTAAATTATTTGGAGGACGAAAATAAGTATTTCGACCAAAAAATGCAGGATACTAAACCACTTAGGGAGGAGCTTTTTGAAGAAATTAAATCGAGAATAAAAGAAGATGATTCCTCTGTGCCTTACTTTAAAAACGGGTATTATTATATCACGAGATATGAAAAGGGAAGACAATATCCAATTTACACTCGAAAAAAATCGAACCTTGAGGCTAAAGAGGAGATTTTGTTTGATGTAAACAAAATGGCAGAAGGTTTTGACTATTACAAAATAGGTGGTTTAAGTATAAGTCCCGATAATAAGTGGGTCATCTATGGAGAGGATACAGTAAGTAGAAGGCAATATCAACTTAAATTAAAAAATCTAGAAACAGGAGAAATCAAAGATCTCAATATTGGGAATACCACTGGTGGAGCCATTTGGGCTTTGGACTCCAATACATTTTTTTATACTCAAAATGATGTAACTACCTTGCGCAGTAATAAAATTTTTAGGCATGTTATAACTTCGACGAATGATCCAGTTCTGGTTTTTGAAGAGAAAGATGCATCATTTAACACCTTTGTATCCAGTACTAAATCCAAAGCGTTTATTGTTATTGGGAGCTATTCTACTTTATCTACTGAGTATAGAGTCTTATCAGCAGACCATCCTAAAGCTGAGTTTAAAATAGTCCAAGAAAGAACTGATAATCTAGAGTATAGTCTAACCCATTACAAAGATTATTTTTACATACTGACTAATGCAGATGGAGCTACGAACTTTAAGCTCGTTAAGACTCCGATAGATAAAACCTCAAAAAATTATTGGACTGATGTTATTGAACATAGAAATGATGTTCTTTTAGAAGACGTGTCAATTTTTCAAGATTTTTTGGTTTTAGAAGAAAGAGAAGAAGGTTTAAATCACATTCGATTTAAATATTGGAATGGAAGCAGAGATTTTCGTTTGCCTTTTGAGGAAGAAACCTATTCTGCCTATGTGTATTCAAATCCGGAGTTTGAGACTAGTATTGTTAGGTATGGTTATAATAGTATGACCACACCGAGTTCAGTGATTGATTTCGATGTAGTTACGGGGAACAAAACCATTATGAAAGAACAAGAAGTCCCTGGTGGTTTTATTTCTAAAGATTATGAATCAAAACGATTATGGGTGACAGCTTCGGACGGTAAAAAGATTGCTTTATCCATAGTTTATCACAAAGATACCGTGATTAGTCATAAGACACCAGTGTTACAATACGCATATGGATCTTACGGTTACACTGTTGATGATAGTTTTAGTGTCAGTAGATTGAGTTTGTTAGACAGAGGATTTATTTTCGCGCTAGCTCATGTTAGAGGAGGAGAATACTTGGGTCGTCCTTGGTATGAAGATGGAAAGTTATTAAATAAAAAAAATACATTTACGGATTTTATTTCATGTTCTGAGTTTTTAATTAAGCACGGATATACTTCTCCAGAGCACTTGTATGCAATGGGTGGATCTGCCGGAGGTTTATTAATGGGAGCTATAGTAAACATGAAACCTGAAATATATCACGGTATTGTGGCTCAAGTTCCTTTTGTCGATGTAGTGTCAACCATGCTTGATGATAGTATACCACTTACCACAGGAGAATACGATGAATGGGGTAATCCAAATGATGAGGAATATTACCATTATATTAAATCGTATTCACCTTATGATAATGTTTCTGAAAAAGAATATCCTAATATGTTAGTTTCGACGGGTTATTACGACTCACAAGTACAGTACTGGGAACCCGCTAAATGGGTGGCGAAGCTCCGTGACAAAAAGCGAGATAAAAATTTACTGATTATGCACACCGATATGGAAACTGGGCATAGTGGAGCCTCTGGTAGATTTGATGCGATTAAGGAAACTGCGAGAGATTTTTCCTTTTTACTTTTACTCGAAAATGAATTAAATAAATAGTGTATATTTGCCGATATTTGAGAATTCTAGAATGGAAAACGATAATTTGATACAAGACTCTGTACTTGACTTGATTGGGAATACTCCAATGGTGAAATTACCATCAGTTACAGCGTCGTACCCCGGTAAGTTTTTTGCCAAATTAGAAGGAATGAACCCTGGCCATTCATCAAAGGATAGAATAGCTAATTACATTATAGATCAAGCGGAGAAAAATGGTTTGCTTAAGCCTGGAGGAACGATTATTGAAACTACCTCAGGAAACACAGGATTCTCTTTGGCGATGATCAGTTTGGTAAAAGGATATAATTGTGTTTTGGCAGTTACTTCAAAATCGTCTGTTGATAAAATAGAAATGCTCAAAACTATGGGAGCGGAAGTACATGTTTGTCCTGCAAATGTGCCACCAGAAGATCCGCGATCGTATTACGAAGTTGCTAAAAGACTACATAAGGAACGTCCAGGTTCTGTTTATATTAATCAGTATTTTAATGAATTGAATATTGAAGCTCATTATCACAGTACTGGACCAGAAATTTGGAGGCAAACTCAAGGAAATATTACTCACCTTGTTGCTGCCAGTGGAACGGGAGGTACCATATCAGGGACTGGAAAATATTTAAAAGAGAAAAATCCTAATGTTAAAATATTAGGCGTTGATGCTGTTGGGTCCGTAATTAAAGGATACCATGAAACGGGAGCCATTAATCCCGAAGATGCCAAACCATATAAAATTGAAGGATTGGGAAAAAACTTAATTCCTTCAGCTACTGATTTTACAATAATTGACCACTATGAGCGTGTTTCGGATGAGGATGCTGCAATTGAGGCTAGAGCTTTGTTAAAGAGCGAAGGGATATTTGCTGGTTATACCTCTGGTGCTGTAATGCAAGGGATGAAGCAATTTGCCAATTTGGGATATTTTGATGAAAATTCAGTAGTTGTATTGATTTTTCCAGACCATGGATCAAGGTATTTATCAAAGGTATACAGTGATCAATGGATGGAAGATCAACAATTTAGTTTAAAAGATAAAAAAACAATAGAACAATAGTTATGAAGGATTTATTTGAAAGGATATATGACGATAAAGGACATATAGGAAACTGGGCTGATAAGGCTGAAGGATATTATGTGTTCCCAAAGTTAGAAGGACCTATTTCAAATAGAATGTTATTCAATGGTAAAAGAGTTGTTACATGGAGTATCAACGATTACCTTGGTTTAGCATCTCACCCAGATGTTATTAAAGCAGATGCAGATGCAGCTGCTGAATACGGAATGGCTTACCCAATGGGAGCTAGAATGATGTCGGGGCATACAAAATACCATGAACAATTAGAGCAAGAATGTGCTGATTTTGTAAGTAAGGAATCTGCATACTTGGTTAACTTTGGTTACCAAGGTATGGTTTCTGCAATTGATGCATTAGTTTCAAAAAACGATGTAATTGTTTATGATGTCGATACGCATGCTTGTATTATTGACGGTGTAAGATTACACCCAGGAAAGCGTTTTGTTTATCGTCATAACGATGTGGAATCTCTAGAGAAAAACCTTCAGAGAGCGACATTAGTAGCTCAAAAGAACAATGGAGGAATTCTTTTGGCTTCTGAAGGAGTGTTTGGAATGCGTGGAGAGCAAGGAAAACTTAAAGAAATTGTAGCTCTTAAAGAAAAATATAACTTTAGATTACTTGTTGATGATGCACATGGTTTCGGAACTCTTGGTGAAACGGGAGCTGGAACAGGTGAGGAGCAAGGTGTTCAGGATGGAATAGATGTCTATTTTGCTACTTTTGCCAAATCTATGGCTGGTATCGGTGCATTCTTTGCAGGTGACAAAGACGTTGTTCAATATTTAAAGTACAATATGCGTTCTCAAATGTTTGCAAAATCATTGCCTATGGCCATGGTTAAAGGAGCGCTAAAGCGTTTGGACATGTTGCGTTCTATGCCTGAATTGAAAGCTAAGCTTTGGGAGAACGTTGATGCATTACAAGGGGGGTTAAAAAACGCAGGATTTGACATCGGAACTACAAATACATGTGTGACTCCAGTTTATCTTAAAGGAGATATTCCTGAGGCTATGGTGATGGTGAATGATTTAAGAGAGAATCATGGAATTTTCTGTTCAATCGTTGTTTATCCAGTGATCCCTAAAGGAATGATTATTTTGAGATTGATTCCAACAGCAGCGCATACTTTGGAGGATGTAGATGAAACTATAACTGCATTTTCTGCGATTCGAGAGAAACTTGAAAATGGAGTGTATAAGAAAATGGCAGAAGCGATAAATGCATAAGATTTTCTAGATATAAAAATTAAAAAGCCGATTCTTTTAAGAATCGGCTTTTTTTATCTTCTTCCGCGATGTCCGCGACTTTTTTGTCCTCTTTTTCTTCCAAAACCTTCAGAAGCACTATTTGATGAGCTTCTTTTTGAAGACGATCGTCGATCTCCTCTTCCGCGAGAGCTTCGCCCTTGATCTCTATCTCCACGTCTTTCTCTGCGTCCTCCAGATTTTTTAGGAGAGGTAAACTCAACGCTTACTCGGCGTCCTTCAAATTCTGAACCTTTAAAAACTTCTAATGTTTTCTCAGCATATTCTGCGTCTAATTCAAAGAAAGAAAATTTGTCTAGTATTTCAATTTGACCGATTTCAATATCTCTCTTTTGATGCTGCTCATTAATTAAGCCCATTAATCGAGGTGGAGTCAATTTATCTTTTCTACCCAAGTTGATAAAGAAACGCTGCATGTTTTCATCCGTTACATGTCTTACGGATTCTCTTCCTCCATCATTAATGTCATCTGCTCCTTTGTAGTATTCAAGGAAATTATTGAATTCAACTGAAACGAATTTTTTAATTAAAGTTTCACGATCAAGATCCTCTAATTTCGCAAAAATTTGCTCCAAAAATGGAGCTATTTCTGTTTCATTAACCTCCGTGGAATTGATGTTGTCAATAACCGACATAAGTTGAATTTTACAGATTTCCGTTCCTGTAGGAACTTGCTTTTCTGCAAATTTCTTTCCAATTCGTTTCTCAATAGGTCTTAATTTATTTACTTCACGCTTTGTAAGTAAGGTAATACATATACCTTTATTCCCAGCCCTACCGGTACGTCCACTTCTGTGCGTATAAGTTTCAATTTGATCTGGAAGTTTGTAGTTTATTACATGTGTTAAGCTGTTTACATCTAAACCTCTTGCTGCCACATCAGTCGCAACCAAGATTTGAATCGTTTTGTTACGAAATTTCTGCATGGTAATATCACGCTGAGCTTGAGATAAGTCACCATGTAGTGCATCAGCATTATAACCGTCTTGAATTAACTTGTCTGCTACTTCCGTTGTTTCACGTCTAGTTCTGCAAAAAACAATCCCGTAAATGTTAGGGTTGACATCTGCAATACGCTTTAAAGCCTTGTATCGGTTTCTGTCACTAATGACATAATAGTCATTTTCTACATTATCAGATCCTGCATTTTTACTTCCAGAGCTTAATTCTGCAGGGTTGTGCATATAGTTTCTGGCAATAGCCTCTACTTCGCGTGGAAATGTAGCTGAAAACAACAACGTTTGTTTTTCAACCGGTGTTGCTTCTAAAACGGCATCGAGTTCATCTTTGAATCCCATATTCAACATTTCATCTGCTTCATCAAGAATTACCCAACGAACACCTTCTAATTTTAGTACACCTCTTTTAATAAGGTCTACCGTACGTCCAGGAGTCCCAACTATTATTTGAGCCCCTCTTTTAATTCCACGTATTTGTTCTTCGATATTTGCCCCACCATAAACGGTAACCGTTTTGATTTTTGGTAAATACTTTGTAAAGTCATTAATATTGTTACCAATTTGAACCGCTAGTTCACGAGTTGGAGACAATATGATTGCTTGTACGTTTTTCTCACTACCAGTTAGTAATTGTACTAAAGGTAAACTAAACGCTGCAGTTTTTCCTGTACCAGTCTGGGCAAAGGCTTTTAAATCATCTGTAGAGTCTATTAAGTGCGGAATGGTCTTCTGCTGAATTTCTGTTGGAGATTCGAAGCCCAAGTCGTCTAGAGCCCTTATGATCTCATCCTTTAATCCAAGGTCGGAAAATTTTATCATCTATGTAATTTGTTGATTTACAAACAGTAATCTGCTAAAGTAAATCAGGTTAAAAAGTTTGCAAATTTACGTTTAATTAAAGTCTAAACATAGATTAATCTTAGTTTTTTTCTAAAAACTTCAAAGACTTTTCAAAATAACGTGAGGAAATATTCGCAAAATTGTCAATTACATAGCCATATCGATTTACCAAAAGGGTCCTCGTATATCCGCTTGTATTGTAACTATTCGCAATAGAATGGGATGGAAGAGCAAACTGATTTTGCTCATTAATGTATTTTAATGAATTGATGTTCAGGGGATGATGTTCATCATAATCTAAATTAATACCAATGAAAAGTAACATTGGATATTTCTTTTGAAGGTAATTTATTTTACCGGCTAGCTTTATCGCCTCAATTTCTTGTTCTGACCAAAAATAGATCACGGTGTTTCTATTTTTAATTAGAGCGTTAATTGAGTATGGCTTGAGTTTTTGATTTAAAACTTCAAAATCTTTTAACTTACTGCCGTTGGCGATTTTTTGACTATCGGCAATTAAGTTAGAAACTTTGTCATTGAGTTCCTTATTTGTAGAAGTTTCGAAAAATGCCGTAGTTACCTCTTGATTTAAATTAAGTGTAGCTCCTGTAAAGAATTCTTCGTAAATCGCTGAAGTTAACAGAGACTCTTTTAAATTCAGTTCATTAATGCTGTCATTAACATATTCGATAAGGTAGGTGTTAATTCCCTTATCCTTGTTATCTATAGTTTTTTCATAGGCCAAATGATACAAATAGCTCAAAACATAATTTCGATGACTGTAAAAATTGGCTAAAACAGGATCATTTAAATCTATATTCTTGCGGTAATCATAAAAATCAACTGGAACCTCAGGTATCTTTTCGGATCTTAAATAATTTCTGAGTGCAAGTGGATAAATTTCCATTTTTCGATAAAGAGGATAATCAATGGCAGCACGTGCGTAACGTATATAGAGGTTGTTTTGTTCCTCTGACTCTAAAAGAAAATCGTTGAGATCTCTTTGTTTTCTTTGACGAACTCCTTCAATCTCTTCTTTTAAATCTTCAGGAGGAAGGTTAAAAAGAGCTCGCAACTGAGCATCTTCCTTTTCGTTTTGAATAAATAAATCTATTAAATATTCATTTCTGGCACTTCCAATACCCGAAAAAACAAGGCTTTCATCAAAATCCCAGGTGTTAAGCCTAAAAATTAGACTATCTGAGGGTTGTAAAAAAATGTACTGATATTCATTACCGTGCTTAAAGGTATAAAGGCCATCTTCAAAAACTGGGATTGTTTTAATGAAACGTCCTTTTTGATCTAACCATAAAGTATCTAGAATTTCTTCATTTTCTGAAAACAAGACATAGTCCGCCTTTGGGTTCATAATCTGACCTCCTAAGTAAGTAGGATTGTCGAATGACCGGGGTTGTTGACATGCGGTAAATAAAATGAGCACTAATAAAAGGCTCGTTAGTGTTGTTTTCATCGATAGGTAAACATAATAGTTTAAGTCCTGAAAACAAATGTAAGTTTTCACTTAGCTACAGAATGTTAATGCTTTGTTAAATGTAAATTTAAATAGGTTTCAATTAAATGAAATTCAGGGTTTTTATGACATAAATATTTTCTAATTTTGCAGCAAAATTAAATAAAGAAAAATTTTATGTTAAACGTCTCTAATTTATCTGTTCAATTTGGTAAGCGAATTTTATTCGATGAGGTAAATACTAAATTTCTTCAAGGAAACTGTTACGGGATAATCGGCGCTAATGGTGCTGGAAAATCTACGTTTTTAAAAATTCTTGCGGGTAAAATGGACCCTACCTCAGGTTCAGTGAGTTTGGAATCTGGTAAGCGAATGTCGGTTTTGGAACAAAACCACTATGCCTATGATGAGTTTCCAGTACTTGAGACAGTTCTTAGAGGTAATAAGAAGCTTTATGAAATAAAGCATGAAATGGATACGATTTATGCCAAGCCTGACTTCTCTGAGGAAGATGGTATTCGAGCAGGGGACCTTGGTATTATTTATGAGGAAATGGGTGGCTGGACTGCTGATTCAGATGCAGCGAGTTTGTTATCTTCTCTTGGAATCAAGGAAGATTTAAATTATTCTTTAATGAGTGAATTGGATGGTACTTCTAAGGTGCGAGTTCTTTTGGCTCAAGCACTTTTTGGAAACCCTGATGTGTTGATTATGGATGAGCCTACCAATGATTTAGATTTTGAAACTATTTCTTGGTTAGAAAACTTTCTTGCTAACTATGATAACACTGTAATTGTTGTTTCTCACGACAGACACTTTTTGGATGCGGTATGTACCCATATATCAGATATTGATTTTGGAAAAATCACACATTATTCAGGTAATTATACCTTTTGGTATGAATCGAGTCAACTCGCTGCTAAACAGCGCGCTCAACAGAATAAGAAGGCGGAAGATAAGAAGAAAGAATTGGAAGAGTTTATTAGAAGATTCTCTGCAAATGTTGCTAAATCTAAACAAGCCACTTCTAGAAAGAAAATGATTGATAAGCTTAATGTTGAACAAATCAAGCCTTCTTCTCGACGTTATCCAGCGATATTCTTTGAACAGGACCGTGAAGCAGGTGATCAAATTTTAGAAGTTGATAATTTATCTGCCTCTGTTGATGGAGAGGTATTGTTTAAGGATGTCTTCATCAATTTGAATAAGGGAGATAAGGTTGCTGTAATTTCAAAAAACTCCAAGGCACCTTCTGCGTTTTATGAGATTTTAAATGGAAATATGGATGCTGATTCCGGTTCCTTCAAATGGGGGGTAACAACATCACAATCATATTTGCCGCTTGATAATTCCTCGTTTTTTGTTAATGAAGAATTGACTTTAGTAGATTGGTTGAGACAGTATGCTCAAACAGAAGAAGAGAGAGAAGAAGTTCATCTGCGAGGATTTTTAGGAAAAATGATTTTCTCTGGGGAAGAAGCATTGAAAAAATGTAATGTACTTTCTGGGGGAGAGAAAGTGAGATGCATGACCTCTAGAATGATGATGAAGAGAGCCAATGTCTTAATGTTAGATGAGCCGACTAATCACTTGGACTTAGAATCTATTCAGGCTTTTAACAACGGCTTGAAACTTTTTAAGGGTACAGTATTGTTAACTACACATGATCACGAGTTTTTACAAACTGTGGCAAATAGAATTATCGAGCTTACTCCAAATGGAATTATTGATAGGTATTTAACTTTTGATGATTATTTGGCTGACCCTAAGGTCAAAGAGTTAAGAGAGAAAATGTATAAATAAAAAAAAGGGTCCTTGAAAAAGGACCCTTTTTTTTACTTAAGTGAAGGAGGAGGAGCATTTTGTCCTTCTCGTTCAAATTTCATTTTTCTAATTAATTGCCTATTAAAGCTCCTTTCCGCTAACATTAAATCTAATGTTTTTTTATACCCTAATTGGCTTGCGATTTCTCTCAGCCTATCTTGGTCTATTTTTAATTCTTTTTTTCTCAATTTCTCGAGATCTTCAATTAAAGATTTAGCTTCTTCTTCGCTTAAATCTTGCTTTAGATTTCGCATGAGTTGAGACATTTCCTTACGGTTTTCATGCTTTAGTTTATCGTATTTGTTGTAAACTGGCCAAAAGGACTCAGCTTGTTCGGGACTCAATTCGAGTTCATCAGTTATATAGGCAGTTTGCAATGCCTTGACTTGTTCATAACGCTGTTTTCTTTTGTCTTGAGCATGAGTAGATAAACCAAGTATCATTAGTGCTATGGTGCAAATAAAAATTCTAGTATTCATAGTCGTAGTATTCAAATTCTTCATCATTAAAATAGGTCTGTATTTCACCCTGATCTATATCAGTAATAAAATCCATAGGATCGAGTTGATTCAGGTTTAAAGCATCTTCCAATAAACGTTCTTGATCGATATTGAATAAATCAAAATCAATAAATTCGGTAATAACTTCTTCATTGTAAATAGTTTCAGTTCTCGATTCGTTTTGATCAAATGGAATCAATAATAAACCTATTAATACAGCCGCCGCTATTCTCAACGCAATAGGAAAGGGAATTACTTTTTTCTTCTTTGGAAGTTGATCCAAAAGACGATGCTCGAGCTTATCAAAATAGTGATCTTCTACTTTGAAAACTTCATTTTGATCAAAGCCGTGTTTCTGAATAATTCGATCGCTCAAATCATCAAAATAATTTTCTGGTATTTTAAAATTCTCATTCTTCACTACACTGCTTCCATTTTCAATTCCTCAACTTGATCCAACCAATCATTGGATTTAAAATATTCTTTAATTTTCGACACTGCATGGAAGTAATTTGCTTTTAAGCCTCCTTGGGTCTTATCCAACAGTACTGATATCTCTTTATAGCTTAAGTCTTCTAAATATTTCATTGTGAAGATTAAGCGTTGTTGTTCTGGTAATTTTGCCAAAGCCTTATGCAGCATAAGTTGTATTTGATCCCCATCATAGAGAACATCACTTTGAAGAGCACTGGCTTTGTCATACATATATTCTTCAAAAGGAAGTTTTTTCATTCTAGCATCTCTTTTTAAAAAACTTAAGCTTTCATTAGTCGCGATTCGATACATCCATGAATAAATACTTGACTCCCCTTTAAACTTATCGATGTTTTTAAAAACCTTTATAAATACTTCTTGTACTATATCATCTGCATCTTCATGTTTAAGTACAATTTTCCTGATATGCCAATACAAACGCTCTTGATAGTTTCTTATCAAGTATCGAAAAGCCCCATTGCTATGATTGGGGTCTTTTAGTTTTTGTATTAATTCTTGGTCACTCAATTAAAGTACTTTTGTAATTAGACTAAATTTATTGAATTAGGTTTAATTTATGGATAAAAAAAACTCCTTACCGTGATTTAGTAAGGAGTTTGAGTTTATTCTTTTAATGTGAATTTTCGCTTTGGTTTATATCCAAACAACTTTTCTTGTTTGATTTTTTCAGCAATTCCCTCGGGAAGCATATCTTCCCAACCCGCTTCACCTGCTTTGATCATTTTCAACACTTTCCTTGAGAAAATATCTAAACTCTTTTCATCAAACCCGGTGATATCAATTAATTTACCATTGTGTTTAAAGAATTTGTACAATTCTTTCATACGTGGATGTACTTCTAGGTTTTCAGATGTAATTAATTGATTGTCATCTTGAAGAGGATACATGTATATTTTTAAATCCTTATAGAATAATTTACCGAAGGCCTCTAATATTCCTCCGCTTAAATCACGATAATATCTTTCATCAAAAATTTGAATTAAACTATAAACTCCCATTGCAAGTCCCATTCTCTCTTTTGTAAACTCGGAAAAGTATTCAACTAACTTATAGTATTCTTGGAAGTTAGAAATCATCACGCTTTGACCAAGAGAAGAAAGAAGTTCCGCTCTATCAAGGAAATCACGTTCATTTATCTCTCCCTCTGACCTGAGATTAGCAAGGGTGATTTCGAAAATAATTTTGGTGTTTTTCTCATCAACCTTATTTGTATTGATGAATAAATTTTTTGATAACTCAAACATATCCATGTTCACCTTGGTAACTGGTCTAAAACTACCACGCAAGGCAAGGATGTTCTTTTTGTATAACTCTTGAGCAGGAAGTAAGTTGTTCCCATTGTGATCAAACATTACCGCGTTGGTCATGCCGTTTTTCACAAGCTGTAAACTCATTAATCGGTTATCCACATACATAAATCGAGGACCAGAGAAATTAATCATATCAATTTCTAATTGATCTTGTTCGATATTATCATAAAAGGATTTTAGTAATTCCTTTGGATTGTCATTTAAATAATAGGCACCATAAATAAGGTTTACCCCTAGTTTACCAAGAGTTTCTTGTTGCAACTTGGCATCGGTTTCTTTAAATCGAAGGTGTAATACAATTTCGTTATAATCTTCTAAGGGATCCAATTGAAAACGAATTCCAACCCAGCCATGACCTTTAAATTTTTTTGCAAAATCAATAGTGGTCACCGTATTGGCATAACTAAAGAATATTTTGTCAGAGTGTTTTTTTCTACTCAAACGCTCTTCAATAATATCTATTTCGTAATGCAACATTTTTTTAAGACGACTTTCTGTTACATAACGTCTGTCTTCTTCAATTCCATAGATGGCATCAGAGAAATCTTTATCATAAGCACTCATGGCTTTTGCTATGGTTCCAGATGCACCACCTGCTCTAAAGAAATTCCTAACGGTCTCTTGCCCAGCACCAATTTCAGCAAAGGTTCCGTAGATATGATTGTTTAAGTTTATTCTTAAAGCCTTGTTTTTTGTCGTTGGGATTATACTAAACTCCTTATCTCCCTTCAATGTAACAGCCATAGGTTTTCGTTAAATTAATAATACAAATGTAAGGATTTTCAGTAGGATTGGCTATTTTTGATTTAAGCAAATTAGGATGAATTTAAATATAACATTTCTTGGTACTGGAACTTCTGTTGGGGTCCCTATGTTGTTGAGTGATCATCCTGTAGGTAATTCTGATGACTCTCGGGATAAAAGATTTAGAAGTTCTATTCTAATTCAAAGTGATTCGACTACTCTTTTGGTGGATTGTTCTCCTGATTTTAGAAGTCAGCTTTTAAAAAATCCAACACCGAAGATTGATGCAATATTATTTACTCATGAACACAGTGATCATATTGCTGGCTTAGATGATATTAGACCCTATTGTTTTAGAATAGGCCCAATGCCCATTTATGGGTTAGAACGAGTGATAAAGAGTCTATCAGAACGTTATGCCTATATTTTTGCTAAGGAAAATCGATATCCAGGCGCAGCTGCAGTTGATCCTCATCAGGTGGAAAGCGAGAAGTTTGTTGTTGGAGACTTGGAGATTATTCCTATTCAGATTCAACACGGAAATTTACCTATTCTTGGTTATAGAATAGGAGACTTTGCTTATTTGACCGACGTAAAAACAATTTCATCTAGTGAATTAGCAAAATTAAAAGGGATTAAAACTTTAGTGGTTTCTTGTCTTAGAGAAGAACCTCATCCTACTCATATTAATTTGGAGGAAGCAAAATTACTTATTGATCAAATAGGAGCTGAAAAGACCTACATTACACACATAAGTCATTTATTTGGTTTCCATAAAGAAATTGAAAAGCTCATGCCTCAAGGGGTGCATGTTGCCTATGACAATTTAAAGATTAGTGTCTAGGTGAGTCTCTAACCAAGCCTTAAACGAGTAGAAATTTTGAGGGTGAACTCCATGCCCAACGGCATAGGTTTCAAAAATATAATCAATATGATGTTTTTTCATATAATCCTCAGTTTTTTGCGCCCATGAGAGAGGAATTACACCATCCATAGTTCCGTGAGAATTATAAATATGTAAATTGCTGTAATCTCCATCTTGAGTAGGCAGTAGATCTGGAATTAAATAGCCACTTAGACCAACAATATTATTGACTAGTTTAGGATAGTTTAGTGCGAAGGCCATACTCAAAATACAACCTTGACTGAAGCCAATTAAAGCAGTGTCTTCAGCGTGATTACCATATTTTTCTTGAAGTTCTACAACGGTTTTATTTAGTAATTCCATTGAGGACTTTGCTTGATCCGTATCCGAAAATTTATTTTGATCGGCGTCGAAATTTATTGCGTACCATGCAAAGGAATTATGCATACCTAGATTGTAGGGGGCTCTAAGGCTAATAATACGGTAATTATCAGGTAATTCTGAGCCAAAACTGAACAAATCTTGTTCGTTGGACCCATACCCGTGAAGTAAGATTAATAATGGTGCTTTAACTGAAGAGGATGGCTCCTTGATGAGAAATTCTAATTGCATTTACTTTAAGGTGCTTTTTCCTGCATTGATAACTCCATAAACTTCCCCTTTTAATTCTTTGTTCAAGAATATTGCGTTTTTCGAAGTACTCAATATGTCTGTTTGACTGAACACTGATTTCCCTTCAGGATTGAATAAACTGATTTCTGCCTTTTGTCCTAAGTCTATAGGACTTATTCGTAATCCCAATCTATTTTTGACATCAGAGGTGATTTTTGGAAGAAATTCTGATAATTCTAAGATTGAATTTAATGCTCCAAATGCAGATTCTAGTCCAATACTACCGTAATCAGCTTGATTATAGGCTACTTTCTTATGCTCAATATCAATGGGTCTGTGATCCGTTACAATGAAATCAATACTGCCATCTTTTATTCCTTGAACCAAAGCCTTCCTGTCTTGTTCAGATCTCAGTGGTGGATTTACCTTTGTATTTGAATCAAAACTGGCAATTTCACCGTCATTCAAAAATAAATGATGAACAGCGACCGAACAGCTGACATTTAAACCTCTGTTTTTTGCTGACTTAATGAGTTCCAAGGATTCTTTTGAACTTATTGTCGGGATGTGTAATTTACCCCCGGTATATTCTAGAAGAAACAAATCTCTACTAATTTGCATGGTTTCTGCAAGTATAGGGTTGGGCTTCATCCCTAATTGTATTGATTCCTCACTCTCGTTGACAAGTCCATTGGCGGCAATACTTTTATTTTGAGGAAAACTCATAATAAGTCCGTCAAAATTCTGCGCGTATTGCAAACATATCTTCATCAAAAGATCATTTGAAATAGGTTGATTATAGTCCCCAAAAGCAATTGCTCCATTGTTTTTTAAATCAAACAATTCAGCCAGCTCCTCAGCTTTTCCAAACTTACTTAAATTCCCGATTGGATGCACCGTAGTTGTGGAATTTTGAGTCTTATTGATAACAAAATTTAATGTGGCTTGATGATCTCCGGATGGCGCAGTATCTAAATTAAGTCCTATTCTAGTGAATCCACTTTTGGCAGCTACCTCACAACCGTGAACAAGAGTTTCTCTTTCTTCAAGGCCCGGCTCTCCAAAACTTACAGAAGCGTCCATCCAACCTTGAGAAATATGGAGATTTTTGTATTCAATAACACGATACTCAGGTGAAGTTTCAATATGATCTTTAATCGCTACAAACTCACCATTTTCAATTAATAAATCTTTTCGCTGACGATGAAAAGGACTTGAGGGGTCATAGATTAATGCCTCTTTAATTAGCGTAGATTTCATTTATAATTGGTTACAATTTGAACAAATATAGTAAAATGTTAGGCATTGAGTAAATTTCTAAAAAAATTTAGCGATACTTTCGATGCAACTTGCTTGGCAAATTTAGGAAAGTCAATTTTTGCATTGTCATCTGCTTTGTCCGAAATAATTCTGAGAATATTAAAAGGAATTTTATACTCAAAACAAACTTGTGCTACTGCAGCTCCTTCCATTTCTATTGCCAAAGCCTCTGGTAACGCTTTTTTTAAAGGAGCGATTTGGGTCTGTTTTGAAATGAATTGATCTCCACTTAAAATTAGTCCTCTATGAACCTTAACATCAAGTTCATTGCTTGTTTCGATTAGGGCCTTATCCCATTTGGTATCCTTAAAAGTCACGAAAGATTTCTTGTTGATTAAAGGAATAACAAATTTCGGATATAGGGGAGATGCATCCATGTCGTGCTGGATAAGCTCAGTGGCATGAACTAAATCACCAATATTTACCTGTTGATCTATAGATCCAGCCACGCCTGTGAATATTAAACGTTCAACCTGATATCTATTAATGAGTTCCAAAGTTGTCATAGCTGAAGCAACCTTGCCCCAATGTGAAAAAACCACAACAACAGGCTCATTATAAAGGGTGCCAATATGAAACTGACGCCCCCCAATTTCTTCGGTAAATTCTATTTTCATCTTTTCGATGATGGAAGAAATTTCCTCGAGCATTGCGCTCATAATACCTATCGGCCTAATAGACGATTTGTCCATCTTTTAATTTGATTTTTCGATCAACCATTTCTCCTAAGGATTCATTGTGGGTTATTATAACAAAAGTGTGTCCCAATTCACCTCTTAACTTAAAAAATAGCTGATGTAGGCGCTCTGCACTTACTGAGTCCAAATTCCCTGAAGGTTCATCAGCAAAAATGACAGCCGGTTTATTTATAAGTGCACGTGCTACCGCGACTCGCTGCTGTTCTCCTCCCGAAAGTTCCGAAGGCTTATGATTATAACGATCACTTAGTCCCAAAAAATCTAAAAGTTCTTTCGCTTCTTTTTCTACTTCTTTGGGTTTTTTACCGGCAATAAAAGCAGGTATACTCACATTTTCAAGGGCCGTAAATTCTGGTAAAAGTTGGTGGAACTGAAAAATAAACCCTATTTCTTGATTCCTGAATTTGGACAAAGCCTTATCCGATAAATCGTGCAAGTTTTGACCATTTATCACCAAACTATAGTCTTCTTCTTTTCTGGGTCTATCGAGAGTTCCTAATATCTGTAACAAGGTCGTTTTTCCTGTTCCTGATGGTCCAACGATAGCAACGATTTCACCTTTTTCAACATGCAGATCGACCCCTTTAAGGACTTCTAAATCTCCGTAATATTTATGAATGTTTTTTGCAATAATCATAGAAGCTAAAATTAAGCTTTTATCTTATGCTGAACAATTAATTTTTGAGGTTATTATAATCAATAAAATAGATTATTCGAAGGGAAAAGGTATGGTTCATTCCTTGTTCTAATAAATTTTTCAAATTTTCAGTAAAAGGAAGTTCTGATAACTGATCTTCTTTCGATATGGAGTTTCTGTAAAGAGCTACAATATTTGAACCTGGTGCAAACTGCCAGTTATAACTCAAATCAATATTCCAAATATTGAAATTTAGATTTTCATTTTCATCGTAGTCATTGGGACTTAAATACCCATCTTCATCCAGCTGATAAAATTGATCCCCGTAGGTAACTGGAGCCCAATAATGTCTAAAGGCCAATGACAGATTTGCCAAAGCATTAAAATTATAATTAACGGTCAGGCCATTAGTTACATTCTTTAAATTTCGATCTCCGAAAATAATGCTTCCATTATCCTCGGTGGTTACATAGCCTAACATGTGATCGCCCTTAAACCATTCCAATTCATAGATAAACAATATTTTATTGCTCGCTTTTATCCGGGGAGCAACGCTAAGTCCAAATTCTTGTCTTTCTTCAAATAGTCTGTTGACATAACTCGCTCTTAAGTCTAATGCGAATAACTTATTATAATCCGTTGAAATGAATCCCCTTAAATCTACATCAGGATTGAGGACTACAAACCTTCCATCTGTTCTAGGTTCAAAATAGTCATATCTTTCACCAATATTAGCTTCAATACCCCCTCCAAAAGACAGGTTATTTTTATTGGTTGCAAAAACATCTAATTCAACATTGTTTCCTGTATAGATCATTGGATCAAATAAATAATCCAATCGTCCCCCTATCTCTACGCGGAACTGATTGAGATTTTTAGTAGGTTCAAAAATCCGATAAGAAATATCAGATCGGAAATTATTGTAATTGACTCTTCTTTGAAAGCCCAAATCCACAATATTGTAATCAGGTGTTGCCCAAAAATTAGCTGCGCGTGCTTGTATATTTCCTGCAATTTTTTCTATGGAGGTATAGCCTGAATATCCTGTTGTTTTCCCTTCGTCATTTACAACACTAACCTTCGCATTTCCTTCAATTTTATAAGTATTCCTTTTATTTGCCAAATCATATAAGGCAGCCGTGACATTGGCATCTCTGAAAGAACCTTGTCTCAAAACATTTGTATTTATAATACCAACAGATGAATTTCCTCCAAACTGCTTGTCAACCACCATAACATTATAATTCGTGAAGGGCTCAGTAAGCTCCTCTCGAGTGTCTCCTGTTTCAGTATTTTCAACTGTTGCATAAGTTTTTTCTGTAATTGCATTAAATACACCTACTCCCAGACCTTTTTTATCTCGTCCTGAAAGTTTTAATGCGTTCAACATTTTTACCGAGTCAGGGTTGTCGACAATAACTTCATTGGAACCTAAATTATCTTCTACATCGTCATAACCCACTGGAGTATTTCCAATTCTTCTCGAGTAAAAGAGCCGCCCTTTGTTAAATAAATCTGTTCCCTCTGTAAAAAAAGCACGTTGTTCATCATAGCGCTGTTCAAATGGTCCTAGATTCAGTACCACATTATCAAATTTTGTTTGACCAAAATCAGGAATCAAGGTGACATCTAAAGTAAAGGCTTCACTTACACCATATTTTACATCTAGTCCCAAACTGGCAGAAAAATCATTGTTTCCCTGACTGTCTAAGGAGTTATACAAAGATGCATAAGGATAAAAACTTAAACGAATTGGTGGTTTTAGGTCTTTTATTCCTGTTAGTAATCCGGCATATTGAGGTCCATAACCTTTTGTTTTGTCAATGAAATTCCAAGTATAGGTACTTCTAGAATCCTGCATACTTCTAAAAAAATTGATTCCCCAGGTCTGCACCTGGTCGTTCGAAAACCTTAACATGGCATAGGGGATTCGAATTTCCACAACCCATCCTTGATCATTATAACTCACTTGGCTGTCCCATACGGCATTCCAGTTGAGGTCATCATTATCTAAATTCACCTTCAGATCAGCTTGAGTTCCACTGGCCATCACAACAAATCCTGATTCGTTTTGACCATCGTTATTTGGGTTTAGGGCTACGCCAAAGAAATCGGATTGACCGAATTCATCACGTTGAGTAAACTGTCTAGGAATAGAAGAAGGATCATCGTCAAACATAAAAGCTCCTATGTATACTGCTTCATCATCGTACAGCACACGAACTTCTGTTTTTTGGTTTTCAGGTTCCAAATCACCAGTCCCAGGTTCAAGCATTACAAAATCCTTTGCAATATCGGTTTGAAGCCAAAACCCTTCATCGAGTTTTCCGTCTATTTTTATTTGCCCATCAATTCTAAGGGCTTCTAAAGTCTTTTTTTCTTGGGCCCAAAGAGTTACACTCAAAAGGGAAATTATCAGGGCGAGTAAAAATCGCATCAAAGGATTGTGTTTTGGTTGTCGACAGAACGAAAGTATTAAGAGATAACTTAATGAAATCATAAAAAAACGTTAAACATTAATCCATTATTCAACAATTTCTTAAATATTTTTCAAATCTTTTTATCTAGAGAATTACTTTAATTAAAATGGATTGCTATTTTTGTGCATATTTTTAAAGGTGACCAGATGAATTTACACGAATATCAAGGAAAAGAAATACTTAACAGTTTTGGAGTAAGAATTCAAAGAGGAATAATTGCTCACAACCACAAAGAGGCTGTTGATGCTGCAAAACAATTAACTTCAGAAACAGGAACTAGCTGGTATGTAGTTAAAGCTCAAATTCATGCAGGAGGAAGAGGAAAAGGTGGAGGAGTGAAGCTTGCAAAAAATTTGCAGGAAGTTGAAACACTTTCTGAGAATATTATTGGGATGATGCTTAAAACTCCACAGACTCCAGCTGAGGGAAAGAAAGTGAACCAAGTTTTGATTTGTGAAGATGTATATTACCCAGGAGAATCAGAAACTTCTGAATTTTATATGTCTGTACTTTTAAACAGATCTACAGGTAGAAATATGATTATGTATTCTACTGAAGGAGGAATGGATATTGAAGAGGTTGCTGATAAAACACCCCACTTAATTTTCACAGAAGAAATTGATCCTACACAAGGCTTGTTGCCGTTCCAAGCGCGTAAGATTGCCTTCAACTTGGGTCTTTCTGGTGCTGCTTTTAAGGATATGGTAAAGTTTGTAATGTCTTTGTACAAAGCTTATGTTTCTTCTGATGTATCATTATTTGAAATTAACCCAGTATTAAAAACTTCAGATGATAAAATTTTAGCGGTTGATGCTAAAGTTAGTCTTGATGAAAATGCGCTATACCGTCACAAGGATTATGCAGAGATGCGTGATTTAAGAGAAGAAAACCCAATTGAGGTTGAGGCTAAAGCTGCAGGATTGAATTATGTAGATTTGGATGGAAATGTTGGTTGTATGGTTAACGGTGCAGGTCTTGCAATGGGTACTATGGATTTAATCAAACAAGCAGGAGGTGATCCAGCCAACTTCTTAGATGTTGGTGGAACTGCAGATGCTAAGCGTGTGGAAACAGCTTTTAGAATTATTTTAAAGGATCCAAATGTAAAAGCCATCTTGGTGAACATTTTCGGAGGTATTGTTAGATGTGATCGTGTTGCACAAGGTGTGGTTGACGCATATAAGAATATGGGGGATGCCATTAATGTACCGATCATTTTAAGATTACAAGGAACAAATGCTAAAGAAGCTAAGCAATTAATAGATGATAGTGGTATGGCGATTATTTCGGCTACAGAATTCCAAGAAGCAGCAGATAAAGTTGCAGAAGTTTTGGCTTAAGTCAAAATAGATATTATACGAATAAAAAAAGCACCTGAATCAGGTGCTTTTTTTAGTTTAAAGCAAAAAAAAAAGAGTCTGGAGGTTAACGACTCTTTTTTTTTAATAAGGAATTGAAACTTATCGTATTAACAGGGGACTTACACTTACTTTCCGCCAAGAAATATTCAATTCTATCCTTTTTTAATAACAACCGTAATGGGGTGACTACGTGGGGTAATATTGTTATTAACTGCTAATAATACAAATATAGAAGCTTTTGAACCCTCCTGCAATACCTCCTATAAAGGGAATATTTCTTTACCTATTTATAGGGATTCCTTTAAGCGTTTAATTTCATCTCTGTATTCAGCAGCTTTGAGAAAATCTAATTCTTTAGCCGCGACTCCCATTTTTTTCGTGAGTTCCTTGATCAATTTCACTTTGTCTTCTGAACTGTAATCACTTTTATCTTCACTTACTAAAATAAGTTCTCTCTCTGTATTGTTTATAAGTGATGATTTAATGGTTTTCTTTATTTGCTTTGGCTCTAATCCGTTCGCTTTATTATAGGCTTCTTGTTTTGATCTTCGATAATTTGTTTCATCAATGGTTTTTTGCATGCTATCTGTAATTTTGTCGGCATACATGATGGCTTTTCCATTGACGTTTCTCGCAGCTCTTCCTATTGTTTGAGTTAAAGAACGATGAGATCTCAAAAACCCTTCTTTATCTGCATCAATAATAGCGACTAAGGAGACTTCTGGTAAATCCAAACCTTCTCTCAATAAATTTACCCCGATCAATACGTCAAATAAGCCCTTTCTCAAATCTTGCATGATTTCAACTCGTTCAAGGGTATCAACATCAGAATGAATGTATCGGCATCTGATTTGAATTCTACTTAAATACTTGGTCAATTCTTCTGCCATTCGCTTGGTTAAAGTTGTAACCAATACCCGTTCATCAATTTCAGTTCTCTTGTGAATTTCATCAATCAAATCATCGATTTGATTTTCACTTGGTCTAACCTCAATAATGGGATCGAGCAAGCCCGTTGGCCGAATTATTTGCTCAACTACAATTCCCTCTGATTGTTTTAGTTCATAATCTGCAGGGGTGGCACTCACGTATAAGACTTGATTCTGAAGTTGTTCTAATTCTTCGAACTTTAAAGGGCGATTGTCCATGGCAGAAGGCAATCTAAATCCAAATTCCACTAAGTTCTCTTTTCTAGAACGGTCCCCTCCATACATCGCATGAGTCTGTGGAATGGTAACGTGACTTTCATCTATTACCATTAAATAATCATCAGGAAAGTAATCTAATAAACAGAAAGGACGGGTTCCTGCCTGCCTTCCGTCAAGATATCTAGAATAATTTTCTATCCCACTACAATAGCCTAACTCCCGAATCATTTCCAAGTCAAATTCAGTTCTTTCTTGTATTCTCTTTGCCTCAAGAGGTTTTCCTATTTCATTGAAAAAATCAATTTGTTTGACAAGGTCATCTTGGATTTTATGAATAGCTCCTTGTAAAACATCAGCCGAGGTAACAAATAGATTTGCTGGATATATATTTAATTGGTCGAACGATTCAAGAATCGCATTAGTATTGGGGTCAAAGGATTCTATTTCTTCTATTTCATCCCCAAAAAAATGAACTCTGTAGGCATGTTCGCCATAGGATGGATAAATGGTAATGGTATCTCCCTTTACCATAAAACTTCCACTTTTTGGTTCTACTTCAGTTCTTGAATATAAACTAGCAACTAAAGCTTTTAAAAAAGCAGTTCGAGCAATTATTTGGTCTCGCTCTATAGTAATTACATTCTTTTTGAATTCTGTTGGGTTTCCGATACCATATAGGCAAGATACAGAGGCAACCACAATGACGTCACGCCTTCCTGAAAGTAAAGTCGAACTTGCGCTAATCCTCATCTTTTCAATATCCTCGTTTATAGATAAATCTTTTTCTATATACGTTCCAGTAACCGGTATGTAGGCTTCGGGTTGATAGTAATCATAATAGGAAACAAAATATTCAACTGCATTATTGGGAAAAAACTCTTTAAACTCTGAATAAAGCTGAGCGGCTAAGGTTTTGTTATGAGCAAGGACAAGCGTAGGCTTTTGAACAGTTTTGATAACATTTGCTACCGTAAATGTCTTACCGGAACCAGTTACACCCACTAAAGTTTGATATTCTTGCCCACTTTCAATTCCATCAACCAATTCTTTAATTGCTTGAGGTTGATCTCCTGTGGGCTGAAAATCTGATTTGATGTTGAATTCCATTCAACAAAAATACATTAATTAATCAAACTAAAATGTCCTTGATATTCTCTTAATGTGCCATTTTGATCAATGAATTTTGCATGATACCAATAATCTGTTGGCAATAAAAGTGCACCCTTAAAGGTTCCATCCCAGCCTTCTTCATAAATATTAATCGTAGTTATATATTTACCGTAACGATCAAAAATATCGATTTCACCATTTTGAAATTCTGGTATTTTATCATTATCCAAAATCCCTCTAACATTCCATCTATTATTAGTGCTTTGTAGAGGCGTAAAGAATTTCGGAAAGTCTAAAACGGTAACTTCAACCTGTGAGGTTGAACAACCCAGACTATCCTTTATGTATATCACATGATTTCCTAGAGTCAAGTTGTCAAAGAACCCTGTATCGTTATAGGGACCATTTGGATCATCAATAGCGAATAAATATATACCATTTCCAATAAGGTCTTTACGGATTTGAACGGAATGAGAACCAAAATTCTCCTCAATTATGATATGTTCAGGCAATACCTCGGCAACTTCTGAAACTTCAGCAAAATAAACTTTCTCAGTATAACATCCTGTTTCTGGGTTAGTTCCTATAATTAGATATTCTCCGGATTTAGTCAAAACTACATGAGTTCCTCTTGAATTGATATTATTAACCGTGTTTCCATCTGGGCCTATCCAGGTGTAAGTATAAGTATTTGAATCCTCTTGATCTATGAAAACATCTATTTCTTCCGCATCATCACAAAAGACAATCGGGCTCGTGATTTCAAATTCTGGTAAGGGGTTTGTTATAATTTCAAACGCTTCAAAATAATCTGCCACACACCCAGAAATGCTGTTTTCAACGCGAATAAAGAAAATCATTTGCCCATTGATTATTTCGTCAGTTCTTAACTCCGAAATAGCGTTACTTCCATTGGTAGCGTCCTCTTGGCTGTAATGATAGCTTACACTTAAGTTTTCAGGATTATTCATTCCCCCAAGAATGATTTGAGATTGTATGGACAGGTCAATGGTACTTCCATCGTTACAAAATTCTAAATTTTCCGGTAAATTATATTCTGGTAATGGGTGGACTTGCAGGTCTAATTCCACAAACTTATAGCAGCCATTATAGAATACTCTTGCCCATACCGATCTACTAGTAACCTCAAAATTTTCGAGTAGACTATCTGGAATTTTACCTGCATTACTAACCGTGTTTCTTGCATCTTGTTCCGTTCCAAAATAAGTTATGAACTCATGCATATTTTCATCTTCTGCAATCAGATATTTTAAATTGATTAAATCAAAACCATAGGTTCCAGTTCGATTATCGTCACAACCAATAACCGGAAGTGGGTTTTCATTTATTCCAGGAATAATATTAACCACAAACTCGAAGGACGTTATTACTGCGCACTGTTGGTTTTTCACATTCACTAGACGGATCCAAATTGTCTTGTTAAATGGGGAGTCTGAATTATTAAAATTTGACTTATCTAACCTATTTGTATCAAAACCTGCGGCCTCTTCAGAAAGGTAATAATTCAATTCGAAGTCTCCAGGATTCACTTGGTCTGCTAATATATCATTGTCCAGATCACTTAGATTATAATTGAATATAATTCCATCTTCATTATCATCACACAATTCAATACTACCTATTTCAACTGGTGTTGGCGCATCAAATAAAACAGCATCAAAACTACTCACATTTATACACCCAGTCTCTGTATTTAAAATACTGTAATAAACCGTTCTAGTGCTTCGGCTTATTTCAAGTGGGCTTTCTGCTCTTTCCGCATATTCTTGATTCCATGCAGCTTGTTCTGAATTGAAGAATTCAATTTCATAAATACTAGAGTCTTGATTGACCTTACTGAGAATTTCATTTCGTTTACTATCCTTTAAATCATAAATTAAATAGCTACCATCATTAGCCAAGTTACTCGAACTTCCGAAATCACATATTTCAATGTTTTCCACCTCAGTAGATAAATTCGGTAGTGGATCTACATGAAGTGTGAGTTCAGCAATATTTCCACAGCTGTTATTTTTGTCTGCAACACGAACATATATAATCTGATCCTGAGACTGATTTTTATAAGCAGTAATTTCAGTATTGCTCATTGGAGAATCATTGATTTCTGCCAAGGCATAGGTGGGGTGGAAGGAGATGTCATAGTCTAAAGGACTACCGGTCACTAAAATATTATCTAAGGCATCGTTTAAATTAAATATTCCCTCATCCATATTGCTAAGTCCACTATTAATGTCATAACACTGTTCCATAATATAATGGTTGACTGGGGGAACAGGGTTGACTTCAAGAGTCAAATAACTGGCTACAAACACCGAACAATCTGGGGCTAATAGATTTTGAGCTCTGGTGTAGATTAGTTGCAATCCTGGGCTGTCCGTGTTTCTATAGGTTTGATATTGATTTCTTGGTATAGCATTAACATCATTATTTGCATCCTCTAAGGTTTTGTAATGTTTAATTACAATTGGTTGATCGGAAGGGTAAAGGTTTTTTACTGCTTCGTCATAAGGGCTTATGTCAAATTCTCCAATTCCAGAACCACTTCCATCCCCACAAGTATATAGGTGCTGTTGAATTCTGTCATCAAATACGGACAATGCAACTTTTAAATTTACCTCACTGAATGCTGCACAAGATTCTGCACCAAAAAATTCGTGTCTCACATATATTTTGCTGTAAAATTGATTTGAAAAATTCTCAGGGCTTGTAATAACATTGATGTCATTGATGGCATCAAGCTCAGAGGTATAGAATTTTAATCGGATCCCAGACTCATTGCTTATTAAGGGATATAAATCATTTAAATTAAAACTTGTAATTCCATCAAGATCAGTATCACATTGAATGAAATCATAAGTGTTGGCTCTTACTTCGGGTTGCGCGTTTATAATTAAATTTATATAGGCATTATAGGCACATATTTCGGACTCACGATTCTTAATTTCAACACTGATAGTTTCATCTTTGTCGATAATATAAGATGAAGTATTGGTGATTAACTCTCTTCGTGAATTATAATAATTTACCTCAAATAATCCTGAACTCAATTGTGCTGAACCCAGAAGCTCTTCTGTCAATTCGTTTAGATTAAAAACCTGGGTACCATCGAATAATGCACATCTTGCAAAGTCCGGCACAGGGTTTACCACTGGACTTTGGTTTTTTATTAAAGAAAAGGATAAAATTGAAGGACATGAGTCTACATCACTGTAATCTTGAACTCTAGCCCAAATGACTTTAGTTTCTGTGTTAAAATTATAATCGGTTCCAATAGTTCCAATTTCGTTTGTGCGTTGGTTTGCATCAGTTTGACTCATAAAATATTCAATACTCAGGTTTGAGTTTAAATCTTTTAATAATTCATTGTCTAATTCATGCAAGTCAACCATAAAATCACTGGTAAAATCTTCCGCACAATAGATTCGATTTTCGATACTTCTGTTAAATGGAAGCGGGTTAACTATTAAATCAAAATACAAATCAGTATTTGGACAAAAATTCCCTTGATCATCGGCTAGTCCATTTTGGATTACACGTACAAAAATTCGTTCTCCAAAACTTTCATAACTATCAGGAAGCGCACCTATATTTTGATCTGCATCATTTTTATTGAGATGGAAACTAACCGTGAAATCAGGGTTTAATGCCTCTATTTCTTCTCTTTTGTCTTTCAGATTGAAGAGTGTTTTTCCATCATAATCATTGTCACATATATTTAGATTATCAATGCTATTTGGTAGCGTTGGAATTGGGTTTACCCTTAAAGACAAATGGCTCGAGATATAAATACAATCTTCTATAAGATTTCCATTTCTAAATGCGTCAACACGAGTCCATATTTTTTGGCTACCATCTGCATTCAATAAATTAGGATCGTTCCTAAATTTCTCTAAATTTTGAATTTCATTAGTGGCATCAATTGCATCTTGTTCCGTTGTAAAGTGGCTAATATTTAAATTTGAAATCCCATTAAAGTAATCTCTGATTTGTTGATCGAAATATCTTAAGTCAAAAAGAGCAACTCCATCTTTATTATCTAATAAATCAGATTCATAAAGATCACATTCTTCTATAACTACTTGAATATTGTCGCTAATTTTATTCGTAACAACTATAACTTCAATTTGTGAGATAACAGCACATCCAGTAGGGTTTTCATGTCTTACCCAGATTGTTTTTCCAAGAGAATTTGTTTGTAAAGGATCAATTTTTAAACTTGAATCTTTTGCTTCAGCCGCAACTCTCGATAAATAGAACTCGAATGATACCAGGGAAGGATTTGTTGAGATTTCCGAAAGGGTTTCACTCAAATCATATGTTGCATATCCATTAATATCATCATCACAGATAATAAAGTCAAAAACAGGAGCTTTAACCTGAGGAAGTTCATTAACGATGATAAAGAAGCTCGTAGTTTCATAACAAGAAGGATCATTTTTGTTCTCCATACGAACAAAGATCTCTT
>JBMYVY010000010.1:0-79748 GCA_049606855.1 Flavobacteriaceae bacterium
ATAACTTATTCTTTGATGAATTTTTTACCGTGCTGATTTTAGTGGATGTGGTTCTATTGTTGATTTCCTTCTTTTACACGGATAAGTTTCATAAAATCATACGAAATTCTGGTTTTGTGGTTTCAACAATTTTAATTCGTATTTCATTCGGCGTAAGTGGATTGATAAATACGCTATTAATTGTCGCAGCTGTTCTTTTTGGGTTAGCAATTTTAGTAATCCATAACAAGTATGAACAAAACAGTTTAACCGATGCGTCCCGAATTTAAAGTTTTGTTAAACACCCTAAACTATATATCATGTGATTAATAAAAACCTAATTTCAAGGATATTAACCTAACCAAAAATTACATGAAAAAGCTATTACTGACCGGTGTTCTACTGGTTATTGCCGTGTCAAACTTGAGTGCACAAACAGAATTCGGAGTTAAATCAGGGTATTTTAAATCCGCATTGGTAGATCCCTCAACAAATAATGCCATTAGTCACGATGGGATTTACATTGGGGCTTCCTTAGGATATTCTCTTTCGGAAACATTTTCTATTCAAACCGAAGTCAATTATTTGAGGCGTTTGGGGCATAGGGCTGAATATGGGTTTTATGAAGAGTTAGACCAACTTCAAGTTCCTGTTCTCGCTAATTTGCGAATCGGAAAAAAATTTAGGGTATTTGTTGGTCCGAATATGCTATTTTTATTAACGGATTATCAAGAGTTTGATACGTTTAGTTTTGGTATTAAATACGGGGTATCCTATGACATTTCAGAAAAGTTATCTATTGAAGCAAGCTTCAATAATGGATTCCAAAATGTTTTAGAATCTCAATACAATGAACAAGGCAGGTTTAGAGGGTTTCAACTTGGGCTCACCTATAAATTTCGCTAAAATAGTATTAGCACATTTAGAAGAAAAACGGAGGGAATATATGATATATTTCCTCTTTTTTTTACCCGAGAATAGCCTGTAAATACAGCAACACTCCTTTAATGGATTTTGTACTTTTGCTACATGATCAATGAGCACTTTAAAAGCATCATCCTCAAGAGCACTGGACCGACCTCTTTCACAGAAAAAGAAACCGTTCAAGAGTTATGGAGCGGATATGGAAAAATCATTCGTGTTTCTTTAGCAAATGCATCCATGCCGACTGCCATCATCAAGCATGTTCAAATTCCAGAATCTGCGAATCATCCTCGAGGATGGAACAATAATATTGGACAAGAGCGCAAAATAAAATCCTATCAAGTCGAAACCAATTGGTATTTAAACTACAGCCAGAAAAGCAAAGCTCGTTTGCCTCAATGCTATGCAGCACAGCAGGAGGACCGAGAAGTATTGCTTGTTTTGGAGGACCTTGATCAAGCGGGTTTTGATTTAAGAAAAGACAACGTTCAATGGGAAGATGTTGCCACTGTTTTAAAATGGCTGGCTGATTTTCATGCAAGCTTTCTCGATCAGTCTCCAGAGGGGTTATGGGAAGAAGGTTCCTATTGGCATTTGAACACAAGACCTCAAGAGCTTGAAGTACTCAATGATCTAGACCTGAAAGACGCTGCCTTTGCTATAGGTAAAAAACTAAGATCTTCTCGTTTCCAAACACTTATCCATGGAGATGCGAAACTGGCTAATTTCTGCTTTTCTGAGGAGGGAAGTGTAGCTGGGGTAGATTTTCAATATGTTGGAGGAGGATGTGGAATGAAAGATGTCGCCTATTTTATTGGGAGTTGTTTAAATGAAACTGATTGTGAACGCTTAGAGCCTCTAATTTTAGATACTTATTTTGAGTATTTACACCTAGCTTTAGGTCAGGTAAATCAAGATCTAGAGAAGCAGTGGAGACCGCTTTACCATGTGGCTTGGGCGGATTTCCATAGATTCTTAAAAGGATGGAGTCCGGGGCACTGGAAACTAAACAGTTATAGCGAACGTATCACACGAGAAGTAATCAAAACCTTAGGCAGATGAATTTTTCAAAATTAGCTGACCTCGCAATTCAAGCCGCTCTTGATGCAGGTGCTCTTATTGAAAAGCAGCTTGGTAAACCTCTGGAGGTTCATCGTAAAAACACTGGTCAGAACTTGGCCTCACAAGTTGTTACTGAATTAGATCTGGCCTGTGAGAAAATAATCTTAACTCATCTACTCCCCTCCTGTAAGCGCTATGACTTGGCCCTTTTATCTGAAGAAAGTCCAGATGATGGGAGCAGGTTTGAAAAAGAATACTTTTGGTGTATAGATCCTTTAGACGGGACCTTGCCTTTTATACAAAATAGGGCTGGGTTTTCGGTTTCAATCGCTCTAGTAGCTCAAGATGGAACCCCTATAGTCGGAGTGATTTATGATCCGGTAAACCGGAATTTATATCACGCAATAAAGGGAAAGGGAATCTTCAAAAACAAAAAGTCTTGGGTCCCCAAAATGAAAAACAATCATTTGACCTATGTGACGGATAAGACGCTAGAATCAACACCTTCTAAAACACTTATTGAATCCACTTTGAAGGATATGGTAAGGGAAATGAAACTTGAGAAAATCGTGGAAAAGGCTGGAGGTGGCTCTGTAATGAATGCCATTTATGTTTTAGAAAACGCCCCTGCTTGCCTTATTAAGTTGCCTAAAAAGGAAGAAGGTGGAGGCAGTATTTGGGATTTTGCCGCAACGGCCTGTATATTCAATGAATTCAAGCAACGCGCTACAAGCTATGATGGCCGTCCATTAGAATTGAATAAACCAAGAAATACCTTTATGAATGCTCAAGGGATTTATTATTCCATGATCTAAGCTTAAACTACACCTTTATACTGAGTAAAATCTTGTAAATTAGTAACATACAAAAAAAATAAATCCCATGAAAAAAATAATTTCACTGTTCATTTTGATGACTTTTTTTATGAATTGCTCTTTTGCTCAAGATGGAAAACACCAGTTATCAAGCCATATTTTAGACATTACTAAAGGGAAGCCAGCAGCTGATGTAAAAATCAGCCTCTCCAAGCAAGATAAAGTTGGTTCGTGGCAAATTATTGATGAAAAACGTACCGATGAAAATGGAAGAATAAAAAATTTCTTGAAAGAAGAAAAGGGTGTAAATCATCAAGGGGTTTATAAACTAACCTACTATACTAAACCGTATTTTACCCAATTAGGTCAGGAGAGTTTTTACCCCTTTATTGAGGTGGTTTTTGAATTAAAAGACAATAGCCATTACCATGTACCAATTACACTTTCTGCCTACGGCTATTCGACCTATAGGGGGAATTAACTGCTAAAAAAATATCTTTGAGTAATGTCGTTCAGGTTCAAAGCCTTGGTATTACAGAAGAGAATAAGATAAAAACCGAAACACACAATCCCTTCGCGAACCAGGACTTTGGCTTGTAGGATATGGAAATTGGACGGGGTTTGCATCGGCGACTATCTACGGTGTTGGAAAAACTGCCAAACAAACTGCAGAGGAAATTAAGGAGTTTTTGTCTTGATAAAATGTGATCTCATCCATTTTTTTAAATTTCCGAATTCAAACGCAGCATTAATAATTTAGTTATATTCACTAAAAATTGATTAATGAAACATTATATCCACTTATTCCTACTTGTCGGATCCATTTTGATGGTAAACAAGCAAACAATTGCACAAATATCGGCCACCCAATATCGATTTGTGGACTCTATTTATTCTGAAACTTTAGGTGAAAGCCGTGATTTTTGGGTGAAATTACCCGAAAACTTTCAGAAAGATAGCGATGAAAAGTATGCTGTGATTTATCTATTGGATGGGTTTTCACTGGAAAGTACTTTGGAAGCTGTTTATGGTAATTATTGGGGGCATTATCTTCCACATATGATACTTGTTGGGGTCTCTAATCGTGAGAATCGAGTAAGAGATTTAACGACTTCACAGATTCAAATGAGGCGCGGAAGTGCGATGAATGATGAAACTGGAGGAGCTGAAAACTTTACTGCATTTTTGGAAAAGGAACTCATCCCTTATATTGATAGTAATTATCCAACCTTGGATTATCGCACCTTAATTGGACATTCTTATGCAGGTTTGTTTACTATTAACATGCTGATCAACCATCAGGAGCTTTTTCAAAACTATATTGCCATAGATCCAAGTTTAGATTGGGACAAGCAAAAGTTATTGAAGCAGGCAGAACAAAAGCTCAGCACTGAAAGTTATGAAGGCAAATCTCTTTTTGTTTCCTTAGCTGCGGAGCAGCTGCATATGTGGAATGCAGACATTAGCATGGAGAATGTTATGGAGGACAGCTCAGAATTCACCTTGTTTCCTCGCTCCATCATCGAGTTCTCCAATTATGCTGAGTCTCACAAGCAAAGTGGTTTGAATTTTTCATGGAAGGTATATCCTGAAGATTTGCATGGCACAGTACCTTTACCAACAATGATTGATGGGCTGGTGTTTCTATTTGAATGGTATCAGTTTAAATCTCCGCAAAAGTATAATAACCCAGACACACCTGTTGAGGAATTGATTTCATTATTGGAGGAACAAGGAAAAATCTATACCAAACATTTCGGTGTTCCCACTCCACCAATGATCGACGAAATGTTAAATGGTTATGGCTATATGAATATGCAAATGGGACAACCAGAAAAGGCCCATATGTTTTTTGAGATGTACATTAAGTATAATCCGAAAAATGCCAATGCATATGATTCCATGGCGGAGTATTACGAATCACAAAATGACAAAGAGAATGCTTTAAAATACCTAAATAAGGCCTTTGAGTTAAGTGGAGACGAGTACTACAAAGAAAGAATTGATTCCTTGATTAAAAAATGATGAAAAATCCAAATTCTTCAAAAACAATATGATCATTATTTATCCTCATATACACCCTGAGAAGAATAAAAAGCCTCAAAAAAATGAACACACTTAATTAGTTTTCAAAACTTCACTCAAGCCTCTAGTGTTTGATCATTAGGTCATGAAGGCTCCTAATTTAGGTGGTGACTTAGGAGGAATGACTGGTAACAAGTTTTTTTTAGGAAAGACCTTGATACTTGACGCCCCACACTTACATTATTACCTAATAAACGACAGTTTTGTAGCTGATTCTATAAAATAAGGTCTTTAATTTGTTAAAAGTTCCTCATTTTAGGGCCTTAAATTAATAGACTGATGAAAAAATTAAAAGGAATTTTTAAAACGTTAATGGCTCTTATCGGAGTACTTCTTCTAATAACACTGATTTTCATCGGGGTAGATTCATATAAAACAAGTTATTTGAACATTAAAAAAAATGATTTAAGTAAAAATGATTCGTATATAATAAAGAACGTCAATATAATCCCAATGAATCAAGACACGGTTTTGGTTGATAAAATGGTATATATCAAAGAGGGGGTTGTTGAAAAAATTAGTGACAGCATTAATGTCAAGGGCGTTCAAATTTTTGACGCGGCAAACAGGTATTTAACCCCTGGACTTATTGATATGCATGTTCATGTTTGGGACAGGTATGAGCTTGGTCTTTATTTATCAAATGGGGTAACAGCAGTTAGAAATTTATGGGGTATGCCAATGCATTTGAGAATTAAGGAAGATGTAAACACGGGCAATATGATTTCGCCAACTTTTTTTACAACAGGCCCAAAGCTTACGGGCCACGAATTTATAGGTGACGATAATCTGAATTTGACCAGCGCGGATGAAGCCAAAGAAAAAGTAATTTCCTACAAACTCAGAGGTTTTGATTTAATAAAAACATATTATGGGCTTGATAAAGAAATCTTTGATGCCATAATTATGCAAGCCAAGATTTCAGATATAGATATTGTATCTCATCCTTCACAAAAAGTGCCTTTTTCCTATCATTTGAATCCACAAATTAAATCCATTGAACACGTTGAAGAAATTGTTCAGCAACCCTTAAATTTTAAATTAGATACTATTAAATTACAATCAATCGCAGATTCTTTATCGAGATACAAAAACGTGAATTATTGCCCAACACTTGTAGGGTTTAATAATATATACCAAATGATGATGAATGATTCAATTTTAGAATCAAATTCACTAAATTATATGAACCCCTTGATTAAATTTAGTGATAGTGAAAAACAATACGAGCGCTGGTTTAATGCCAAAAACGAAGATCCTAATACCATTGAACGAATAAAAACACAGCACAATTTTCATATGAAAATTGTGCAAAAACTGCATGAATCGGGAGTAAATATAATTTGTGGGACAGATGCTGGGATCGGAATAACTCTACCAGGGTTTTCGATTCATGAAGAACTTAGGTTTTATCAAAAGGCAGGGCTGTCTAATTATGAAGTTTTGAAAACAGCTACAGTAAACCCTTCCAAAACTCATAATATTATGAAATCCTTAGGAACCATTGAGGAAGGTAAAGTTGCTAATTTATTATTAGTTGAAAAAAACCCTCTCATGGATTTATCATCACTCGAGAACCCTATTTACGTTTTTGTAAGGGGGCATAAATTAAACCGAGAAACTTTGGATAACTATGAGACAATAGCCAAAAAAAGAAGCAATTTTATTGTTTCAGCATTACTTTATTTAGAATATTTAATATTTGAAAAATAAATTTGAAAAGAACTTATTTATTCATCTTTACTTAAAAAAAGGCTCATACCTCCTATTTGATCCTTTATAAATTTAATAAGTTGTTAAGAAGTGAGTTAAAAAAACTCTTTTTTCTTAATTCACATTTGATAATTCACTAACCTCTACCTAATAACTATACACTTATTTACCTCTTAAACAAGTAGTTATGTTTACTGCTTATAAAATTTAGGGAAATGAAGCAAAAAAGGAGAAAAGTAAGTTTAGTAGTACTTTCTGATATCCACCTAGGAACCTACGGTTGCCATGCAAAGGAACTAAATAGTTACCTCAAAAGCATTCAACCGAAATACCTCATTTTAAATGGAGATATTATTGATATTTGGCAGTTTTCAAAAAAATATTGGCCTAAGTCTCATATGAAGGTTGTTAAGCAAATATTAAATCTGGCTGCTAAGGGAACCAAGGTGTATTATTTGACTGGAAATCACGATGAATTACTCAGAAAATTTGAGGGAATTGAGCTCGGTAATTTTCATCTTCTAAATAAACTGGAACTTGATTTGGACGGTAAAAAAGCCTTGTTTTTTCACGGAGATGTCTTCGACGTTGTTATTCAATATTCCAAGTGGTTGGCAAAGCTTGGCGCAATAAGTTATGATTTCCTAATACTGGTTAATGTTGCAGTAAACAAGGTGCGACAGTTTTTCGGAAAAAGTAAGTTATCCTTATCAAAAAGGATAAAGGATAATGTCAAAACCGCCGTTAAATACATCAATAACTTTGAACAAACTGCTGCTGAAATGGCCATAAGCAAAGGTTATGATTATATCGTTTGTGGGCACATACATCAGCCACAGGATAAAATTATTCAACATAATGCGGAATCCATTCGCTATCTCAATTCTGGGGATTGGGTAGAAAATTTGAGTGCTTTGGAATACGACAAAAAAAATTGGAGTGTTTACGAATTTAAAAAGGATCATCTTCTTAATAAATACAATGACTCCTCATTTGAGGATCAGAATGAACTCACTGATATGAACAACAAAGAACTCTTTGAAAGAATGCTTGACGGTTTTATCACTCCTAAATCTTAGCTATGAAGGTGTTGTATGCAATACAGGGCACTGGAAACGGTCATTTAAGTAGGGCGCGAGAGATTATTCCTGTCCTAAATAAATATTGTGATACCGATATATTAGTCTCAGGATATCAAGCTGAGGTTAGCTTGCCTTTTAAGGTAAAGTATAAGTATAGAGGTTTGAGTTTCATCTTTGGTAAAAAGGGAGGTATCGATCTTTGGAATACCTACATCGAAGCGAATTTTAGCGAATTTAAACAGGAAATCCTTTCCTGTCCCGTTGAAAATTATGATTTAGTTATAAATGATTTTGAACCCGTATCAGCATGGGCTGCTTACGATAAAAAAGTTCCTTGTATTGCACTTAGTCATCAGGCGGCTGTATTGAATAAGCATTCCCCGAAACCAAAGAAACAAGACTTGTTTGGGAAATTTATTCTCAAGAATTACGCTCCTTCAAGTATGCAATTCGGTTTTCATTTTAACACCTATGCGCCCAACGTTTTCAGTCCTGTTATCAGACGAGAAATTCGAGAGCTAGGTGTAAGCGATAAGGGACATTACACCGTCTATTTACCGTCATATTCCGATAAAAAGCTCCTAAAAATACTCTCAAAAATCGAAGGGGTTCACTGGCAAGTATTTTCCAAACACACGAGCAAAAGCTACGAGCATGAGCGTATTAAAGTATCACCAATAAATAATGAAAAATACATCGAGAGTCTGCGCAATTGTACCGGACTGCTTTGCGGCGCGGGGTTTGAGGGACCTGCGGAAGCCATGTACTTGGGTAAAAAACTCATGGTTGTCCCCATGAAATGGCAATATGAGCAGCAGTGCAATGCAGCTGCACTCAAAGAAATTGGAGTCCCTGTTCTTAAAAAGTTGAACGTTGAAAAAATAAACAAAGTTCAATCCTGGGTTGACTCCGATCATAAGGTAGATATTCATTACCCAGACCAAACAGATTTCATTATCAGTAAACTTTTTGAAGAACACGTTACAAATATATTGGATGAAAAAAAATGGGACAGCCACTACGAGCTGAAATACGATGTGTCTGAAAAAGTAAAACGAGAATTATTGAAGAAACCCTCTAAATAGCTTAAAGCTCTTGGATTATTTGTAAATTAACAGTGTTAAGTAATTTACTATGAAACACATAATTCAAATAATTCTCCTTGCATTAGTTCTACAGTCTTGTAAAGAAAAGGTCGAAATAAGCTCTATTGATCCTGTCAATTGGGGTAATAGAACAATAACCCAAGAACTCCCCGAATCATTTACAAAGGGAAGTACTTATCTTTCGATTTATTCTCAAATTTATGGTCAAACTGTTCAACGCACCTATGATTTGACGGTAACCGTTAGCATTAGAAACACCAATGTATTAGATACTATATACTTGAACAATGCCAAATACTACGATACCAAAGGGGATTTAATAAGAACCTATTTTGACAAAACCATTTTTGTTGCCCCTATGGAAACAGTAGAAATCATTATAGATGAACGTGATAAAACAGGTGGTACCGGTGCAAATTTTATATTCGACTGGGAGATTTCTCAATCATCACATGAACCATTTTTTGAAGCCATTATGATCTCAACCTCAGGTCAGCAAGGACTTTCGTTCACTACACAAGGGAAAAGAATAAAATAACAATCATGAAATTAGGAGCATTTTCAATTAGCCTTAACGTCCAAGATTTAAAAACGTCCGAGGCCTTTTATAAAAATCTTGGCTTCGAGCTTTTTGCTGGAAGTTTAGCCCAAAATTATTTAATCATGAAAAATGATCAGGCCCTAATTGGGCTTTTTCAAGGCATGTTTGAAGGAAACATTTTAACCTTTAATCCTGGTTGGGACGAAAACGCGAGTAACCTTGAGGAATTTGATGATATTCGAAAAATTCAAAAACAGTTAAAAAATCAAGGGCTAAATCTACTCAGTGAAGCTGATGAATCCGCATCGGGCCCAGCGAGTTTGATGCTCAAAGATCCCGACGGCAATCTTATTCTAATAGATCAACATCGCGAATAAAATCAATTATTAAGCATTCTAAAATAACTTCAAAATTTCACTCTTATGAAAAGTAATTTAATCCGTTCGTCCTTTATTATAGCCTTCTTCATGATGGGGCTTTCCTCTGTACAATCTCAAAATAAAGACGCAGAACAAAAAGAGAAAAAAATTCAAAATCAACGTGAAAAATTTGCTCAAAACAAGACGAATGCCCTTAATGAAATGTATAAAGCTTATCCTGAATCTAAGGCAAAAATGACCAAATCGTATGGCTATGCTGCCTTTGCAAACACAGGGGTGAATTTACTTCTTGTCGCCAGTGGAAATGGCGGAGGAAAGGCTCATAACAATACCACCGGAGAGGAGGTTTATGTAAAAATGATTTCAGCTGGCGTCGGTGTGGGTATAGGATTCAAAAAATACTTTGCCGTATTTCTGTTTGAAAACAAGGCTGCTTATGACAACTTCTTAGATAGTGGCTGGGGTGGTGACTTGCAAGCAGATGCTACTGGAGATACTGGAAAAGAAGGCGAAGGTGGTTCTGTAGCAGTGGGAATGGCAGTGGCCTCCGGGGTAACTCTTTATCAAGTCGCAGATAAAGGCTTAGCGGTTCAAGCGACGCTTCAAGGAACGAAGTTTGTCGTTGCAGACGAGTTAAACTAAAATCTTATAAATTGGGAACAATGCTATGGAATTAAAAAAACTTAACCTTGAACTTGACCCTTCAGCGTATACACAAATTAATAAACTGCTGCAGGCTTTGGAAAATAAGCAACTCTCTGAAAAAGTTATAGCTTCTATAAATTCGATAATTGATGAATTAAACTCGAGTTCAAAAACCGAAAAACAACGGAGAAATCAAATAAAGCATGCACAAAAGAACATCCTTAAAATCCTTGAAAAGGAGCAAAAGTATGTTCCTAAGAATCATTACCGGAATTTATGGATGGTCATTGGAATGAGTGCTTTTGGGATTCCTATTGGAGCTGCTTTTGGGGCGAGTTTAGATAATATGGGGCTCTTTTCAATAGGATTACCCCTTGGAATGGCTGTTGGAATAGCAGTAGGTACAGGTCTGGATAAAAAAGCCTTAGAGCAAGGAAATCAACTTGATTTCGAATAGCATGGAACTATTGATTCAGAGTTTCCGTCATCTTAAAAAAACTGCGGTTTTTGTTTGTTTTCTAGTCACTTCCAATATAAGTGCTCAGGACTTTCGTCAAAAACTCACATCAGCTTTAAATGAACACCAAAAGCAATCAGGTTTGCCTGGGTTTGCTGTATGCGTTGTAGATGAAAATGGAGTATTATACGAAAGGGGGTTTGGCTATGCCGATATAGAAAGCAAACGACCTTACACGATCAAAACAATAGAAAACGTAGGTTCCGTATCGAAAACAATTGTTGGCTTGGCTCTTGTGAAGGCAATTCAAGCAAATTATCTCTCCATGGATTCGGAAATTAATGATTATTTATCCTTTAATGTTACCAACCCTTACTTCCCAGACAGTCCTATTCTAGTTAAGCATTTGGCCACTCATACCTCGAGTATATTGGATACAAAAAATTATGGAAAAAGCTATGTTCAGTCCAAAGAAAGAAGCGATAAAACAAATGTTAATCAAGATTTTTTGAATTTCATTTCCAGTCATGACATGTTATCTTTAGCCGATTTTCTTGCTAACATTTTAACTAAGCAAGGAGATTGGTATAAGAAAAAGAACTTTTTGAAAACTGCGCCAGGGACACAAAAAGAATATGCGAACCTCAATGCTGCATTAATGGCCTTGGTCATAGAAAAAGCAACAGGATCTTCCTTTATCGATTATAGTCAAACAGAAATTTTTGACCCTCTTCAAATGACAGAAAGTGGCTGGTCAAAAAATAAAAATAACCTTGAAAATATAGCTACACTCTATTTCCCAAATGGTCAAGTAGTTCCAAATTATTCCTTGATCACCTATCCGGATGGAGGTCTGTATTCATCAGTTTCAGATTTAAACAAATATCTATGTGAGGTTATTAAAGCCTATATAGGACAAAGTGATTTTCTTGAATTAGAAGCGGCAAAATTATTATTGCCTGGTGATCAGGATAATAACCGAGCCTTTTGGGGAATAGGAGAAAAAAGTAAAAATATTGGGCATAGTGGAAGTGATCCTGGAGTACAATCAGATTTACAATTCAACGCTACAACCAAAATTGGGCGAATAATACTTTCAAATGTCAATGCTGAAGATAATGAAGACTTATGGGGGCAATATCAAGAAATACATCGTATTATTTCCAAGTTTGAACCCTATCTTGCTAATTAAATTAATTCCTAATGCCAAAATTCTTATTTAACCATATCGCACTGTCTGTCAAAGATGTAAACAGGTCTGTTGCGTTTTATCAAAAAGTATTTCAATTTGAAGAGATTGAGAATACCGCATCTGACTCAAAAACGCGGTGGCTGGCCCTTGAGGAGCAGAAACAGCTTCATTTAATTCCGAGACCAGAGGCCGAAATAAAAACAAACAAAGCAGTACATTTTGCTTTTTCAACTCTTGAGTTTAATTCATTTGTCGCCTATTTAGAAGAATTAAAGATTTCATATTCTGATTGGCGAGATACTCCGAAAAAAGACTATATCCGCAAAGATGGAATTAAACAAATCTATTTTCAGGACCCTGATGATTATTGGATTGAAGTAAACAATGACGCTCCTCTTTAATTTGGTTTAATCAAGGAATTAACGGAACTTTGAGTACACTAATTTGACTAAAATGAAATATGTATTTCTGATTTTTTTTGCCTTATCAATCAGTATTTCATGTTCAAACAGTGAGGATCATCCAGAGATCTTAACTACTCCCATTAGTGGGGTGGACCTCTCCTCTTTTCCAGAAATTTCAGAAACGAATCCACAGTTTTTCGATTTGGACGGTGAGCAAAGAAAATTTCTAAACATCCTTAAAGAGAATGGCATCAATACCGTAAGACTCAGGCTTTGGGTCACTCCTAAAAATGAGCATTCAGGATTCACAGAAGTGAAAAATTTTGCTCAAGTTTTAAAAGAAAATGGCTTTAAAACATGGCTAAGCTTGCATTATTCAGACACTTGGGCTGATCCCGGAAATCAAGAGACTCCTGAAGCTTGGCAAGAATTAAGTTTTGAAGAATTAAAAGACACTGTTTATGAATATACCACAAAGGTAATTCAAGAAATAGCTCCTGATTATATACAGATTGGAAATGAAATAAATAATGGAATGCTTCATCCTTACGGAGATTTAAGCTCCAATTATCAAAACCTTGTAGCGCTATTAAAAGCTGGAAGTTCAGCAGTCAGAGCCTCTTCAGTGGATTGCAAGATTATCATACATTTTGCAGGTATTGAAAACGCAAATTGGTTTTTTAATCAAATTTCAGAAGTTGATTATGATATCATCGGTCTTTCTTATTATCCCCTTTGGCATGGAAAGTCGCTGCAAGCATTAAATAACGTGATGAATGAATTGAGTCAGGCACAGAACAAACAGATTGTCATTGCTGAAACAGCGTATCCATTCACTCTTGAATGGAATGACTGGACCAATAATATAATAGGTTCTCAGGAACAAATTATTTCGCCTGAGTATCCCGCTACCCCTCAAGGACAGCGCATGTTTATCAAGGAGATAAAAGCAATCAACGAATCGCTAGATCAAGGAATCGGTTTTTGTTATTGGGGCGGAGAATTAATCGCATGGAAAACAACTGAATCAACCGACGGATCGCCATGGGAAAATCAAGCATTATTTGATTTCGACAACAAAGCACTACCGGTATTAATTGAATTTAAATAAATGAAAACACGAATTATTCGAATATTACTTTTTGGAGGGACTCTCGTTTCTTTATTTTTTGTTCCCTGGCTTTTAGTCAAAGCATGGATACTCCCACTTCCAGATTCCATTGAAGAACAGATGAAACAAGCCCTTGATCTCGGATTTGAGGGAATGATAGTTTATGTAGACCAAGGAGATAAAGACCCTGAGTTTTATGCAGCTGGGTGGCATAATCGCGAAAATGAAATTCCTGCAAGACCTAAAGCCCTTTTTAAAATTGCGAGTATTAGTAAGCTCTACGATGCGGTTGCTGTGACAAAATTAGTGAATGACGGGAGACTTTCTTTGGACAAAACCATAGCTGACTATTTACCAGAACTGGCTGAAAATATTGTGAATTCCGACAAAATCACATTGAGATTAATGATTCAGCACCGAAGTGGTTTGCCAAATTTTACTGATGCTCCAAATTTCTGGGCAGCTCCAACGGAAACATTTGAAGAAAGTCTCGCTCTAATTGACGGGCTTGATGCCCATTTCGAACCTGGTGAAGATTACGAATATTGTAACACCAATTATCTTTTGATTAATAAAATCATGGATGTAGAATTGGGATATCCAAATTATGAATTCATCCAAAATGAAATTCTAAACCCTCTTGAATTAGACAATACCTATGCTTCATTAAGCGATGTTAATATTGATCTTTTAATGAGTGGATATCACCAAGGTTATCCTGATGATTTAAAAACTAATGACTATGGAATGCACGCTACAGCAGAAGATGTGGGTGTGTTTTTAAGAGCTTTGAATGATGGATCTTTATTTGAACCTGGAGAACAAGAAATCTACAGTTCCGTTTATGAATATGAACATTCTGGATGGGTTCCCGGTTACCAAAGTTTTGCCAAATACTATCCAGAAATTGATGCCGTAATAGTAGAATTTTATAGCACAACAGACCCGGATCTATACAACTGGAATCTTTCTCAAATCATAAATAATCGAATCCAAAAAATTCTTTTACGTAAATTAGAGGGTGAATGAAATCTTCAATTCATGGAAATAAATACGAAAGGGGCAGGTCAAACGGGAATTAAACCCACTGCAAATGCAGGATTTGAACAAGGGTATCCAGAAAACGAGCGAATTATAATAGATCATCTCGCTCCAAAAATGTTTTCTGGATTAAATAATTGCCATGAGAAATAAAACTTCAAGAAGAGACTTTATTGGAACAACAATCAAAACTGGAATTGGCTTGAGTTTGCTCAGTACGGGTTTATTAGGTTGCAGCAAACCAAGATTAAACATCCTCATCCTCGGAGGCACTAGTTTTTTAGGTATACATCAAGTAGCATTTGCTCTTGAGCGTGGACATAAGGTATCAATTTTCACAAGAGGAAAGACAATTCCTTCTCTTCATAAGGATTTATTTAAAAAGGTAGAACATTTGATTGGAGACAGAAAAGACAACCTGAAATCTTTAGAAAACAGGCAATGGGATGTTGTTATTGATAATTCAGGCAGGGAAGTAGCCTGGACTGAAAAATCTGCGAAACTATTAAAAGATAGTTGTAGTTATTACCTCTACACCTCATCAACAGGCGTTTATTATCCATATTTGTGGGAAAATATCAAAGAAGATACTAAGCTATTACACAAAATGCCTGAAGTTTTCAACGATGAATGGGAAAAATTAGAATATGGTTATGGCATCATGAAAGCCAATTCTGAGCTAGAAGCATTAAAGTATTTCGGGAAGGATAGAACAATCATTGTTCGTCCTACTTATATGTTTGGTCCTGCGGACAAAACCAATCGTTTCATTCATTGGCCCATTAAATTGAGTCAAGGAGGTGAGGTTCTGGTGCCAGGAAAAAAAGACGATCCAGTTCAATATATTGATGTGCGTGATGTTGCCTCTTGGATGATTCGTCTTTGTGAAGAAAAACGTACGGGCACCTTTAATGCTGTTGGTCCTAAAGAACAGCAGTCGATAAGTGAATTCGCTCAAGAAGCAGCAAAGGCTTTTGATGTAAAACATAAATTCATCCAAGTAGATGATTATGACTTTTTGATCAGTAAAGATATTTACGGAATTGTACCTTGGATTATGCCGATAGGAAACAATTTCGGTTCAGCAAGAATTAACAACTCAAAAGGGCTGAGAAATGGACTTAATATTCGCCCCCTAGAAGAGTCAATGAAAGACACCTACCAATGGTGGATGTCTGATTCCGTTTCTCAAAGTCAAAGAGATCAGGTCAGGACTGATTATCAAGAGGTACTAAATGAATGGAAATCAAGATAAAATAAACACCATGGATATTTTAAAAATCGCCATCGATTGGGCAAAAGCAGAATTAGTATCAACTCCTTTTTTTATTCTATTTGGAGTGATTTTTATGGTTTCAAGCGTGGGCTTTTGGCAAGTAGGGAAAACGGACCTCGCTAAATCATACATTTTACCAACTTTAATTGCCGGTTCTTTGTTGACCATCATTGGTCTAGGCTTATATTTTACCAACAAATCTAGAATCACTCAATTTGAGCAAGCTTATAATCAGGATGTCAAAGGCTTCGTCAGCGCTGAATTGGACCGAACTGAAGCTACTTTGAAAGAATATAAAAATGTTGTTTTTACTGCAATTCCTATAATCATCGGGGCATGCGTTTTGATCTTATACTTTGTCGATCGACCTGTTTGGAGATCGAGTATGATAACGAGCATTGCAATGCTCACAGTTATCTTATTGATCGATGGCTTAGCACATGCCCGTATCAATGATTATAATAAACAGCTACAAGAGAAGGCTCAAGAGCTTAAAATTTAGTCTTATTCTATCAGCTCAATTTCTCCTGGTCTCCAAGTTTTTGCATACCATTCCTCCTTGGGACTGTATAATCTTAAGACCATGAAAAAACCTTTCTCAGGAACTGTTTGAATCCAGTTATTCTTTTGTCCTTTAGGTGCCTTTGGTCCGAAATAAATGTCAATGGATCCATCTTTATTCACCTTCATCTTGCTATCTCTTTGACTCTGTTTACTCGGGTATGGATAATCTGTTTGCAACATAGACCTGGTTTGTGGGTCATATACACAGATCGACCAAAATTTTTCTGCTGGAGGGTTGGCGGGAATATTAAGTTTGTAGGTTTTGGCCCCGTCTAAATGGTTTCCTTGTGAATCTCGATATCCCCAAGCATACTGGGAACCCTTTCCAACAAGTTTAATCGCCATCATTGGAGTATTCACAGTCGCAAAATAATAGAACATCGTTCGTGCATTTAAGTTTCTACCTCCCGCTCCATCATCTTTTAAAAATTGATAGTTATTTCCTGGGTAACCACGCTTCCAATAACTTCCCTCATAAAGAAATTCTTCTGGATTTCTTTCATACCAAAGCATGGATCTCGCGGTAGCATTTCCCACAGCTACTGCTTCGGTCAATATTTTTGTCATGCGCTCATCCGGAGCAAATTCCTTCCCTTTTTGAATTCCAATAGAAGCAAATAAACCTCTTAATTCAGGATCCAAAAAGCCAACAGGCTCTCGTTGAATTACCTCATCCAATTCTTTAAAAAAAGTGAAGTCATTGGCGTGTATAGTATTCATCTCTTTTTCGGAAATACTAATAAACTCCATCGTTGGTGGATTATCTGCTTGCGCTAAAGGATAAACTTTAAGCCCCGTTTTCCACATATTATTTGCTGTTGCAGGTTTGCCGTCGACTAGAAAACCTCTTAAAGGAATCCAATTAATATAACTGGTAGATTTCACCACAAAATAGGATTCACCATCAACGGTTTGTTCTTTCCCGCCAATTGGTCCTTCTAGGTCCCCTTCATAATCCGGTGGCAGGATTAAATACTTCCCTCCTTTACCTCGGTCTGGGCCAGGAGCTCCCATATCTATTACAAATCGGAAAAAAGCGTCATTTACTGTTCCAGGACCTGCCCCAGCTGGAATTTCAACTACGGTAGCTCCATCTTTTTCTAGGTTTATAAAAGGAAAAGCGTAGACTGTACTTGTGTTTCCCGTCAAAAACAAAGGATCACTATCCATTAGTCTGTCCGCAATAGGGACTTGATAGCTTTCTTTTACTCCAATTTCTTCAAGCCCTCTTCTCAACCCCTCCATTGACGCTGCAGGGATTCCATTTAAAAAGGTTTCCATCCCTCGGGAAAAGTCTAAGTTATCATATACTTTTTGGGCGGTTTCCTCTGTGGGTATTCCGTCAAAAAAGTTCAAAGTTCCAATTCTAGTTTCCACGACATCAGGAGTCAAAACTGCCGATGGAACGTCAGTATTGTATTTGGATTTAATCTTTTGTAAATCCTCAGTTTCTTGTGCTTTTAGACTGAAAACAATCAATAGCATCCCCAATACCAAAGGCGGTAAAATAAATCGATTTTTCATAAATTATGTTTTACATAAATATACGAAAAATTCAAAATCAGAAATTTAATTATCTTTAGGTAATCATTAAAACAAAAAAATGAAGAATCTTTTTAAAATTTCCGCTGTGTTATGGATCATATGGGGAGTCGTACATGTTTTGGCTGGGGTGTTGACCATGAAGGGCGTTTTAACCGATGATATTTCAGCTTCAATTGTTGGAATTGCTGACGGCACTAATCCAGAGGTTCTCATCATGGAATATCACCCTGCTGCAGGGGCTATAATTGGACAACATGGTTTTAATTTATTTTGGATCGGTTTAGTGACTTTTTTCTCTGCATTTTACATTTGGAAAGGAAGCAAAAATGCGATTTTGCTTGCTGCTTTAGTAGGTGGATTAGCTGATTTAGGTTATTTCCTTTTTATGGATCTAGGAGGTCATGTGAATTTCGTTCCAGGAACAGTGATGACTTTAGTGTCTCTCAGTGCTATAGTTCTGAGTTTTTATGCCATGTTCAAAACTAAGGAATAGTTTTAATGAAAGTTACCGCCGATAAAAATGAAAAAATTGGACAAATGACCTTTGCATCAGTATATCCACACTATGTGGTGAAAGTTGAAAAAAAGGGAAGAACTGTCCAAGAGTTACATGAAGTAATAGAATGGTTAACAGGTTTCGACAATCAAGCGATTGAAAAGGAAATTAGCAAAAAAACAACCTTTGACGACTTCTTCCAGCGTGCCCAAATCAACAAGAATGCTCCTTTGATCAGGGGGGTAATTTGCGGTTATCGAATCGAGGAAATTCCTGACGAATTTGAATTGTATCGTCAAGTCCGATATTTAGATAAACTCGTAGATGAATTGGCAAAGGGTCGAAAAATGGAAAAAATATTGAGAAGTTAAAACCTTATTTTTGATGCTTGAAATGCGAAGTCGTTGTGAAAGATGCAACAAACATTTGTCTGCTGAAAGTGAACATGTTTATATCTGCAGTTATGAGTGTACTTGGTGCTCTGAGTGCAACGAAAATGAATTTAAAGGGAACTGTCCCAATTGTGGAGGAAATCTTCAATTAAGACCAAGCAGAAAAAAATAGCTAATGCAGCAACAAATTATCTTTATCATCGGAGTCTCTGGTGCAGGAAAAAGTACCATATCTCAACTATTGGGTAAGGAATTAAATATAGAATATTTTGATGGAGATGATTTTCACCCTCAATCAAATATTGACAAAATGACCTCTGGGCAAGCTCTTGTTGATGAAGATCGCTATGAGTGGTTGGAGAGATTAAATGAAGTGGCAAGGCATGCTCTTGAGGCAAATAAAACTGTAATTATTGCCTGTTCCGCATTGAAAAATTCTTACAGGTCCATTTTGGAAAAGGGTATCGCTGCAAACGCAAAATGGGTCTTTTTAAAGGGCAGTTTTGAACAAATTCAGGATCGGCTAAAACAAAGAAAGGGGCATTTCATGCCAACGCATTTACTCCGGTCACAGTTTGCAACCCTGGAAACTCCCGAAAATGCCATCACCATTGATATTAAGCACGATCCTTCAGAGATAATTTCACTCATCAAGAATGCACTTTTTAACAAATCTGAATTTGGACTTTATGGGTTGGGCGTTATGGGTAAAAGTCTTGCAAGAAACCTAGGTAAGCAAGGGTTTAAAATCTCATTATTTAACAGACATGTAAAAGGTCAAGAGGAATTTGTAGCCAAGAAATTTATAGCGGAACACCGAAACGATTTAAAACTTGCTAAAGGATTCGATGACGCGGGTGAATTTGTTCATTCTCTTGAACAACCAAGAAAAATTATGCTCATGGTAAATGCGGGAAAGATTGTTGATGCTGCCATTGATAGCCTCTTGCCTTACCTCTCAACAGGGGATGTTCTAATCGATGGGGGGAATTCCAATTATGAGCTAACTAAAGAAAGACAAGATGCACTTTCAAAAAATGGAATTTATCTTATCGGAGCAGGGATTTCGGGTGGTGAACAAGGAGCGTTAAACGGTCCTTCAATTATGCCATCCGGTGATTTAGATGCATACAAATTAATTAAACCCTACTTAGAAAAGATTTCGGCAAAAGACAAGGATGAATCCCCCTGTTGCACTTATGTTGGAAAAGACGGGAGTGGTCATTTTGTTAAGATGGTTCACAACGGTATAGAATATGTAGAAATGCAGCTTTTGGCTGAATGTTATAGCCTATTTAAAAGACTGGGCTATAATCCGGATCAAACTGCTGATTTTTTAGAGCAATGGAATAAAGTAGATAGTAGTTATCTCTTAGAAATCACCATTGATATTTTAAGAAAAAAAGAAGGGAAAGACTGGTTAATTAATAAAATTGTCGATCAAGCTGGAAATAAAGGAACTGGAAATTGGGCTACCATCGCCTCGGCAGAAATGGGAATGCCAAGCACCCTTATAAGTGCTGCTCTATTTGCTCGATACGTCTCCTTTTTTAAGCAAGAAAGAACAGAGGCTGCAAAACTATTTGAAAATGAAGATGAGCAAATTTTTGAGCTAAGTGAACGAACTATATTCGAAGCCTATCAATTTGCCAGATTGGTCAATCACCAACAAGGCTTTAACCTTATTAAAGAGGCATCCGATATAAATGATTGGAAGATTAATCTCAGTGAACTTGCTCGAATTTGGACCAATGGATGTATCATACGTTCAGATTTAATGCTGGAATTATCAAAATTGTTTCAAAACAGCATGGATCTTTTGAGTAATCCTAAATACACTGAAAGGCTTAAAGCTTTTCGACCTTCGATTAAAAAAATCAGTGCTCTAGGAATCATGCATGAAATCGCCATCCCCTGCCATATTGAGGCAATTAGTTTTTTCAACAGTTTTACTAAAGAGAATTCTTCAGCAAACATCATTCAAGCCCAACGTGATTTCTTTGGGGCACATCAATACCAGAGAACCGATGATTTAAGCGGGGCCTTTCATCATACCGTTTGGAATATAACACCTCAAGAGTGAAAGTATCGCTCTAGTTTTTTGTTTTAGAATAGAAAGAGCCGTTCCTTTGCATTTTTAATTTTTATATTTATTATGGCAGCAAAAGCAAATGATACGGTAAAAGTTCATTATAAAGGAACTTTAAGCGATGGTCAAGTATTCGATACTTCTGAAGGAAGAGATCCTATGGAGTTTACTTTGGGTACTGGACAAGTAATACCAGGATTTGAAAATGGTATTTTAGGAATGGACGCTGATCAAACTAAGACGATTGAGATTCCAGCTGCTGAGGCATATGGAGATATCAAAGCAGAGCTTGTTCAGGAAGTTCCTAGAGCTCAGTTACCAGAGGAGATCAAACCTGAAGTTGGAATGCAATTAATGTCTCAAACTCCAGATGGTCAACAAATTCCTTTGATTATAACTGCAGTAACTGACGATACTATTACAGTTGATGCAAATCACCCATTAGCAGGAAAAGACCTGACTTTTGAGGTAACTTTAGTTAGCGTTAACTAGATTCAAAAATCTAAATTTTAAAAGCCTTTAACTTCTGTTAGAGGCTTTTTTATTTGGAAGCATGTCGAAAGTATTTATAATCGACATAAAAGGTTCCAAAGGGAATAATTGAAGCCAATAAGACTTTTATAAAATCTGGTGTTTTCCATTGCATTTCATCCTTGATAAGAAAAGCCAAAACCACATATGCAACAAATAATAATCCATGAGGCATTCCCAATATTTTTACATAAGTCTCATCCCCCTGTATGTACTTAATTGGTGTCGCAATAAAAAGCAGTAAGAGGTAAGATAAACCTTCCAAAAAACTAATAATTCTAAATACTATTTTCATGGGGCAAATATAAAAAACCGTCCTTCAAAATAAGCTTATAGTCAAATTTTATTAGCATCTTTGGGTGATGAAGTTTTATTATATGCGTTTTAAAGTTCTTGTATTAGTGGCGATTATGTCAACTGTGCAGATTTCTTGCACAAAATAAAAATATGAAATTTCTATTTTTCAAACTTCAGCAGCAGGTCAAACTCTAGAAGAAATTCAGCCGCTACATGAAGCGGGCAATGAAGTGATTCATATTGTTATTGATCCCACTAAAGAATACCAAAAATACTATGGCTTCGGCGCTTCATTTACGGAGTCTTCTGCATGGAATTTAGCGGCCATCCCAAAAGCAAAAAGAACAGCGGTACTCACCAAATTATTTGATCCCATTCAAGGGGCAGGCTTCAGTTTAACCAGAAAAAAGAGGCAAGGAATATCAACATAGAAATAGAAAATCAATTCTATGAAATATCCATTGCCCCCTATGCTATGCAGACTGTTGTTTTAAACAGTCACTAGTTTTTTTTGAGCGACAAATTTCTCCATTACCTCGAAGAAGTTGAGTAAGTCTTCGTCGGCATTATTTGCATTGATTGTAACCAATCTAACGAAAGTGTCTTGACCAAAGGAACCAAAACCAACAACGGTAATTTGATTCTCGTAAAGTGAGGTACACAATTCCGATGGGTCAAGGTCTTTGTAATTAAAACAAATTGAGATGGACTCAGGGTAACTGTAAAGTGTATAATCCGGATGATTAGCAACATACGCTCTAGCGACATCAGCCAAGTGAAATTGATGATCGATAATTTTTGCTAATCCCATGGTGCCAACTGACTTCCAAAGTGTCCAAAATTTTAAAGCGTCATTTCTTCTACCACATTGGAAAGATGTTTTTCCTAAATTAAAATCATCTCCATCTGTTTGATAAAGATAATCCGCATCATTGCTAAATGAGTTGTGCAGATTGGTTTTGTCTTTGACTAAAATAATTGAACAGGTAAGTGGAGTCCCTATCATCTTGTGAGCATTGTAACTAAAGGAATCAGAACGCTCTACTCCTTTTACTAGATGTTTGTACTTCTCACTGAAAATGACACTTCCACAATAGGCTCCATCGACGTGAAGCCAAATATTGTACTTATCGGTAATATCTGCGATAGGTTCGATGGGATCAAACGCACCCATGACGGTAGTTCCAGCTGTGGCATTCACATAAGTTGGGATATACCCTTGTTCAATATCATTAATAATTTGAGCTTCCAATAATTCAGGGATCATTTTCCCGAACTCATCCGTCTCGATATATCTCACATTTTTTCTCCCTATTCCAGCAAAGCTTGCGTTTTTAGGGTTAGAATAATGCGATTCTTTTGATGTATAAATTACTAATGGTTTTCTAACTCCCTCTTCCCTTGCCTCAGGATCTTTAGCGTCTCTGGCCATGACCAACGCCATATAATTACTCATCGAGCCTCCTGTTGGAAAAGTTCCATTACTTTTTGACCCATAACCAATCAAGTCACAAGATTTACGAATAATTTCTTGTTCGATTCCCACCTGAGGGCCTGCAACTTTATAGGTGTACATGGAATTATTTAACATCACCGCCAACAAGTCTCCCAAAATAGCTTTGCTCTGTCTACCTCCAAATAATTGATTAAAGAAAAGATTCGTGGCTGTTTTGGGTGTTGCCTTTATAATCTCCTCTAAATTATTTTTCAAATCCGAATCAATCATCGGCTGTTCATTTAAACTTAAATCAAGAGTTTGATATAGCTTATCAGCATCTATTCTCTCCGCTACTGGGTTTTCTACTTCATCCTTCAATAGAACTTCCACCAATTCGTTGAATAGGTTTAGATCTTTATTTATCTGTGACATATTACTCGTAGTTTCTTGTTAAAATTTGTTTTGTTTCTTCATCATAAACCTGACAAACACTTACCGGTTTAGCATATAAATGAAGAGACATTCCTCTTTCTTCGCCGTTATTTTTTAATCGATGAAAGCCAAAAAAGTCTATCATATAGGTGGTTTGGCCTTCCTCGGGTTGCACTTCATTTATTATTTCAATAGGGTGATCTGGTAAAATTTTATAAATGGTTTCATAAAAACTCCCTTTTATAAATTTAACCCAACATTCCTCTCCGCCATGGTCGTGAATAGGGGTTTGTTGCCCAGGTTCCCAACAAAGCAGTTTAAGCTCATAGTCGTCATTTTCAAAAAGTGTTGTTCTTGTGCATTTCTCCTTTGAATATGAGGCAAACTTTTCAAAGTCTGGTAAAGGGATATTGATGGAGTTAAATATTTCGTTGTAGGCGGATTGGTCTTCATTACATAGCAAACTGACGAGCGTTTGGATGGTTTCGATAACTTGCTTTTTTGTTGTAATTCTATGGATACTAATTAATTTAAAATTTCGTCAAATTTACATATTTTTTTCTTTTTTTTACTTAAAACCGTGTGTTTTATATAAAAAAAGTAGCATTTTAGCGCTAAAATCAACTATTTATGGAATCGGCTTTTATAACCAAAATTATTGTGCTCGCTTGTTATGTAGCAGTCTTGTTTTTAATTGGATTATTTGCATCACGAAGGATAAAAGGCATGAGCGACTATTATGTCGGAGGGAAGAAAATGGGGTTTTGGGCTGTAGCTTTTTCTGCTCGTGCGACCGGAGAGTCCGGATGGTTGCTTATTGGGCTTACCGGAATGGGGGCAATTGCTGGTTATTCAGCATATTGGGTGGTGATTGGCGAGCTTTTGGGTGTTTTTATCTCATGGCAGTATATGGCAAAACGTTTTAAACATCGAAGTGATGCATTTAAGGCCATTACCATTCCTGATTATTTAGAAAGTCATTTTAAAACAAGTTCTCACTTATTGAGAATCGTAGCCGCAAGTATTTTAGTGGTGTTTATCGTAATATATGTTGCTTCACAAATCGATGTTACAGGAGTAGCCTTTGAATCCATGTTGGGAATCAATTATAAAACTGGAGCCCTTATTGGATTTTTTATCGTTCTTGCCTATATCTTTTTAGGGGGATTTGTCGCAGCAGTATGGTCTGACTTTTTTCAAGGCTTGCTCATGTTTTTTGGACTTGTACTCTTACCAATTGTCGTATGGTTTTCTTTTGACCACGGAGTTGGAATAACCGAAGGGTTGAATGCGATTGATCCAAGTCTTACCAATTTAATGGGGAGAAACGAGGATCCTTGGATGAATGTATTTACTCTACTGGGCTTCTCAATGATCGGTTTAGGATTCTTGGGGTCGCCTCAAGTATATGTGCGATTTATGTCAATAAAAGATGAGAAGGAAATCGACAAAGGAAAATGGGTTGCATTAGCTTTTACCCTACTTACCGATGCGGCAGCTGTTACGATTGGAATTTTGGGACGTTTGTATTTTACTTCATCTGGGGATGATGTAGAGGCTATTTTAGGTAATAATGGAGAAGATGTATTAAGCATGGTGACTGAATCTTTTTTACCTACAATTCTAGTAGCCTTGTTTGTAGCGATTGTACTATCTGCAATTATGTCGACCATAGATTCGCTGCTCATTTTGGCCTCAAGCGCCATTACTCGAGATTTCTATCAGAAAATTTTTAGACCTGATATCAAGGATGAAAGCCTTACTAAAATTTCACGAGGCGCAACATTGATTATGGCATTCCTTGCCCTCATTATTGCGATGATCCTCAATTATGTTTCTCCTGAACGGATGGTTTTTTGGGTAATTATATTTGGCTGGTCAGGTATAGCGGCTACTTTTTGTCCCGTGATTATTTTAACGCTATTTTGGAAGGGTTATTCCGAAAAAGGAGCGATTGCCTCAATGATCACTGGTTTTTTCGCGGTGATTATATTTAACTTTGTACTTAAAAACATTCCGAATTACGGGGAGTATTTTATCGCCTTAGATGTTCTGGCACCCTCATTTGTTGTTGCCATGATTGCCGGAGTAATTGTATCGAAGAAATATCCTCCGAGAGACGAAGCTGTTTTAAATATTGAACGTATTGATGAAAAAAATTAATTGGAGTTTTTTGAACTTAGCCTGAAATAACTTTTGTATTCGGCTTACGAAGAGGACTATTACGATCCTAATCTATCAAATAATTCCACAAGAATATGTAGCTCCTCCAGCAACTGCTGTTGTATTGAGTGCAAATGGCCCTGGAGAAGCTGATGCCTACTCCCTAGTGATAAATGATTTAGAAAATAATGCCACCTTATTTGAATACTCCACCAACTCTATTGATAACTGGAGACCCGATGGTTCATTTGTATGACCTAAATGGGGAATCTACAGAAGTTTAGATTATGAAGAGGATTTAAGAGACGAGGACGTATTATTTGCTGACTTTAGCATTCAAGAACTTTAAGGTTTAGTAAATTTCCCGACTCTTATTCCATAAAAAGGTAAATAATGGATAGAATTGCATGGATTAAAAGGGAAACCCTAGGATTAAAACATCAACTGGGAACACATTCGTTGTACAAAAATTTAAACGAAGTAGAGGACTTGAGGCACTTTATGCAGAGTCATGTTTTTGCAGTTTGGGACTTTATGTCATTGTTAAAATCACTTCAATTACAATTAACAAGTATTGGGACTCCTTGGACTCCAAATGACAATCCTGAAATTGTGCGCTTTGTTAATGAATTGGTATGGGCAGAGGAAAGTGATGTCAATCAAAACGGGGAAGCAAAAAGCCATTTTGAAATGTACTTGGAGGCCATGGATGAAGTTGGAGCTGATCGCAAATGCATTGATGAATTTATTGCCTTTTTAAAACAAGGGATGTCCGTTCAATCTGCACTCGAAAAAATTCATATTTCAGAAGCGACAAAAAGTTTTGTGAAATTTACTTTTGACATCATTGCTTCAGAAAAACCTCATCTTATCGCAGCCGCTTTTACCTTTGGTCGTGAGGATATTATTCCGACGATGTTCATTGAACTTTTGGATGCCAATCCATCGTTCAAGAAACTCAATTACTATTTTAAAAGACATATTGAGCTGGATGGTGATGAGCACGGCCCAATTTCCTTAAAAATGGTTGCACAATTGTGTGGGAATGACCAACTAAAATGGGATGAAGCTCTTGAGGTGAGCAAACAAGTTTTACAAAAAAGAATTGATCTTTGGGATGCAAATAACATTTCCATCGCTCAACTGAGTTGATGTATTTTGTAAGGATTTAATTTCTCAACAACTAAAAGGGAACCAAACCCTTTGATTATGCTCTACACCAATGTCAATGACGCCTTTCTCGAGGTGAGTCTTATTAATATTGATCACAAAGAACAAATAGAAAAATCCAATCCTTCAGAACTTATGATCCTTTGGTTTCAAGAGGATGAGAATTTCTTGATGATTGACAATATCGAACATCAATTCAATAAAAATGATTTACTCTTTCTAACCGAATTCCACCAAGTAGAGGTTTTGGAATTAAAGCAAACGAAATTCATTAAGTGGAATCAATTTTTTTATTGCATTGTAAATCACGATAGTGAAGTAGGCTGCAAAGGGATTTTGTTTTATGGAGCGACCTGTTTGCCTGCAATAAGCCCAAATGTGGACCAACTTCAATCCCTTCAACTTATGTGGTCTTTATTGCAAATGGAAATGACAAGTAAGGATAGCCTTCAAGAAGAGGTGCTTCAAATTTCGCTTAAAAAAATACTGGTTCTTTGTACCCGGATTTACAGAAATCAACATCAGCAGCTCGATGATACCGTAGATGTTGATTTGATCAGAGAATATCATTTTTTGGTAGAAAATAATTTTAGGAAAAAACACACTGTAGCCGACTATGCAAGTATGCTTTGCAAATCCCCTAAGACACTTTCTAATATTTTCAAAAAACTAGGAAGTAAAAGTCCTATACAATATATCAAGAATAGAAGAACTTTAGAAGCCAAGCGCCTTTTGAGTTATTCAAAACTTAGTATTTCTCAAATTGGTTTTGAATTGGGTTTTACTGATGTTCAATCGTTTAGTCGATATTTTAAAAGAGAAACCGGGTTTTCTCCAGTTCGCTTTAAACAAGAAAAGGAAAAATTGACAACAAATCGGGAAAGCTCGATTAAGGCCATTCTTTCATAGCTCATCATATTTGTTTTATAGTCTTAACACTAAAAAATATAAGAGATGAGAAAAATGAACTTACTAAAAATGGCCGTGCTTGGAAGCTTTTTTGCTTTCACTGCTTGCGATGATGATGATATGGCTCCAGATTACGCCAATCTAGAACTAAATATTCAAGGTTTACAGAACGTTGGGCCTGATTACGCCTACGAAGGCTGGATGATGGTTGATGGAAGTCCAGTTACAACCGGTATCTTCATGGTAGATGACAATGGGAATTTATCTCAAAGTAGTTTTGAATTAGATGCTGTTGAAATATCAAGTGCAACTGCATTTATCTTAACTATAGAGCCTTATCCGGACAATGACCCCTCTCCTAGTGATGTACATATTTTAGCTGGTGATTTCTCAGGAAACTCTGCTTCAGTAACCGTAGACCATGGCGCTGCTCTAGGTACAGATTTCAGCTCTGCAATGGGATCCTATATTCTGGCGACACCAACCGATGGTGGAGCAATGACAAATGAAACAAGTGGTGTCTGGTGGTTAGATCCTACTGGTAGTCCTGACCCATCTCTGGACTTACCTAACCTTCCTGCAGGATGGGCTTATGAAGGATGGGCAGTGATTGATGGAATGCCTGTATCTACAGGAAGGTTTACTTCGGTATCAGGGATGGATGATTTCAATAGTTATAGTTCAACAGTGTCAAGTGGACCTCCTTTTCCAGGAGAAGACTTTTTAATGAATGCTCCAAGTGGCTTATCGTTTCCAACAGATTTATCTGGCGCGACTGTTGTAATTTCTGTAGAGCCTGTTCCGGATAATAGTCCAATGCCATTTGTATTAAAACCTTTAGTAGGGTCCGTTCCTACTAATGCCGAAGTTCATAGTTTACTTGAAATGATGAACAATTCATCTGCCACCAATCCAATGGGGACGGTTTCAAGATAAAATTGAATTAAGTTTTACGTCAATAAACCACCTTACGGTGGGTTTTTTGTATTTTTAAGCTCCTATGTCTAGAAAAGTAATCCTTTATATCAGTATGAGTCTCGATGGATATCTCTCTAAAGAGAATGATGATTTATCTTGGTTAAGCACAGTTGAGAAACCCGGAGAAGATTACGGATATGCTCAGTTCAATAAAGAAATTGACACTTATATTGTTGGAAAAAAAACTTATGATGTCATCTTATCTTTGACAGGGGGTACTTTTCCTCAAGCCGCCGTTCACGACTGCTATGTGATCACACGACAAAAATTGAATTCTGAAAATGGAGTGACCTTTTTTAATGGGTCCGTCAATGATTTGATTCAGGATTTAAAATCCAAACCGGGAAAAAATATTTATTGTGACGGTGGTGCTACCCTGGTGAGAATGCTTCTAGAAGATCGTTTGATTGATGAATTTAGAATTTCCATTATCCCCATTTTACTCGGAAATGGAAAACGCTTATTTCAACCGGGATTTCCTGAAGAAAACTTAGAATTGATTTCCAGTAAATCATATGACACCGGATTAATTACGCTCACTTATAAACCTAAATAGATATGAAAACTACCCTCAACCTTTTGATTCTTTTATTCAGTATCAGCTTCGTGGCTCAAGAAAAACCAAGCGATCTTATTACACATTTGGATGATTGGTCTATTTTACTGGGTGATAAGCCACAGGCTTATTCTGGGGAATTACAATTCTTTAAAGCTGGAGCCTACAATCAAAGCAATGGAAAAGATCCATCAAAAAATAATGTATGGAATACCGGGTCAAATAGTTTTGAAGGAAATATTGAAAAACAATATGAAAATGGAGATTATGCGGAAGTCTGGTTTAATTCAATAAAATTGAACTAATGAGGTTTCTATCACTGTTTTTTATTTTAATAACTATTTCATGTTCTCAAAATTCGGAGAATCCAATAAGTAATGCTCGACAATTTCTATCTGAAAAATACTCTGATGTTCCAGAGACGGATAGAAAATTTGAGTTTTACACAACAGATCTTAATTTAGACGGAAAGCCCGAATATTTTATAAAATTAGTCTCTCCGTATTTTTGCGGGACCGGAGGATGTACCATTTTTTTATTTGATTCCGAATTTAATATCATTCAAAAATTTACTGTATCCGATGTATTTTATGTTCAATCTGAAATAATCAATGGCTGGAAAATCATTTTAACCCGTTCGGAAGGACATTGGCGTAAATTACAATATCCTTACCCAAATAATCCATCAGTTTTGCCGATTTCAACAGAAATTCCTTCGAGAGATGCGAAAGGGCTTGAATATTCTAAAATTTATAAATTTTAAGTCTTAAATTGTAACAATTCGCCTCATTAGCAGACAAATGTGAGGTAAACGTTTATATACACCTAACTAACATGAAAAAAACAATAGTAGCTATTGCTGCCTTGATGTTTATGGGAGTTCAATCTCATGCACAACAGGTAGAATTTGAAGAATTTGATTTGGATAATGGATTACACGTTATCTTACATCAAGACAACACTGCGCCAGTGGTAATTACCTCTGTGATGTATGATGTTGGAGGAAAGGATGGTTCAAGAGAAAGAACAGGGTTTGCTCACTTTTTTGAACACTTGTTATTTGAAGGATCTGAAAATATTGGTCGAGGAGAATTTATGAAGATTATCCCGGCAAACGGAGGTACTTTTAATGCCAACACTTCTCAAGACAGAACTTATTATTACGAGATTTTTCCATCAAACAAATTAGAGCTTGGGCTTTGGTTAGAGTCAGAAAGAATGCTCCACCCGGTTATTGATCAAGTTGGAGTTGATACTCAAAATGAAGTAGTAAAAGAGGAGAAACGTCAACGTTATGACAACAGTCCTTATGGAGGGTTGCTTGGTGCGATTGGAGAAAATTTATTTGTTGCTCACCCATATAAAGATAAGAATATCGGAGAGATGGAGCATTTAGATGCTGCGACTTTAGAAGAGTTTAATGCTTTTTTTGACAAATATTATGTTCCTAACAACGCGGTTTTGATCGTGGCGGGTGATATCGATACTGATAAGACCAAAACCATGGTAAAAGAATATTTCGGTGAAGTGAAAAAAGGAGCTGATGTTGTTCGTGAATTTCCAAAGGAAGATCCAATTACTGAAACTAAAACAGCTACGGTTTACGACAAAAATATCCAAATACCTGCGGTTTTAGCTGCTTACAGATTACCTGGTCAAGCGTCTCGAGATGCTTATGTTTTGGATATGATTTCTTCGTATTTAAGTGGTGGAAAAAGTTCAGTTTTATACAAAAAATTAGTTGACGAGCAAAAACAAGCTTTAGCTGTACAAGCGGTAAACTTGGGTCAAGTAGATTATAATATCTTCGCCCTTTTTGCACTGCCTTTAGGAGAGGTAAGTTTAGATACTTTACTCGCTGAAATGGACGAGGAAATTCTAAAGATGCAAACCGAACTGATTTCAGATCGTGATTATCAAAAATTGCAAAATCAATTTGAAAATCAATTTGTTAACTCTAATTCAAGTATTGCAGGTATCGCAAGTTCATTAGCAACTTATTATTTGCTTTACGGAGATGTAAATCTGATTAACAATCAAATTGATATCTACCGCTCAATAACAAGAGAAGAGATTCGCGACGTGGCTAAGAAGTATTTAAGTCCTAACCAACGTGTAGAAATTGATTATTTACCTGCAAAAGAAGAAAACTAAGATGAAAGCTATTTATAAAAATATATTTGCAATTGCCTTAACAGCACTAGTTTCTTTTAGTGCAAGTGCGCAAGTTGACAGATCAAGTATGCCAAAACCAGGTCCAGAACCAAAAATTTCTTTGGAAAAGCCTGCTGAATTTGAATTGAAAAATGGAATAAAAGTAATGGTGGTTGAAAACCATAAACTCCCAAGAGTTTCATATTCCTTGAGTATAGACAACAAACCTGCTTTTGAAGGAGATAAGGCTGGGGTATTAAGTATTATGTCAGCGATGTTAGGAAATGGAACAACTTCAATTTCCAAAGATGACTTTAACGAGGAAGTAGATTTTCTCGGTGCAAGCATTAACTTTAGTTCAAGTGGCGCTTTTGCAAGTTCCCTGTCTAAATATGGGGATCGAATTATTGAACTCATGTCTGATGCTGCTATGAATCCTTTGCTTACAGAAGCTGAATTTGACAAGGAAAAAGAAAAGTTATTAGAGAGTTTAAAAAATGACGCGAAGAATGTCGATGCCATTTCTTCAAGAGTATCAAGTGCCTTATCTTATGGAAAAGACCATGTTTATGGTGAATTCATTACTCCAGAAACCGTAGAAAATGTGCAGTTTCAGGATGTTTTAGATTTTTATAAAGAACGTTTTAATCCTAACAATGCTTATGTAGTAATTGTAGGGGATATCGATGTAAAAACTGCTAAAAAACAGATCAAGAAATATTTTAAGTCTTGGGAAAAAGTGGAATTGCCTGAACAACAAGCACCCCTTTTAACTGCCAATGTTCAAACTTCGGAAATTGACTTTATCAATATGCCCAATGCTGTTCAATCGAACATTTCGGTAACGAATAATGTCGATTTAAAAATGTCTGACCCGGATTATTTTGCTGCGCTTATAGCAAATAATATTCTAGGTGGAGGTGGTGAAGGTTATTTATTCAAAAACCTTCGTGAAGATAAAGGATATACATATGGTGCCTATTCCAGACTTGGAGCTAATCGCTACGGTGTAGGTCGATTCAATGCAAGTGCCAAGGTAAGAAATGTAGTAACTGATTCTGCGGTAGTGGAGTTCCTTTATGAAATCAAACGCATCCGAACAGAGCCGGTTGAGGCACAAACATTGACGGACGCTAAAGCGAAATATGTCGGTAATTTTGTAATGGCTCTTGAACGCCCTCAAACAATTGCAAACTATGCTTTGAATATTAAGCGAAATAATCTTCCTGAAGATTTTTATACAAACTATTTAGAGAACATTAATAATGTTAGTGCTGAAGATGTTCAGCGTGTTGCTCAAAAGTACATCAGTCTTGACCAAGCAAGAGTTGTCGTAGTTGGAAAAGGGAGTGAAGTCATTTCAGGGCTTGAAACTATAGGTTTACCGATCAAATATTTCGATACAGAGGCGAATCCGACTGAAAAACCAGAATTTACCAAACCAATTCCTGCTGATGTAAACGCTCAAGGAGTAATTGCTGATTATATTACTGCTATTGGAGGAAAAGAGGCTTTAGATCAGATTAAATCAGTAGTAACTATCTCCAATGTGACCATTCCAGGAGTTCCAATGGCACCTCAAGCTATTATTAAGAGAAGCGCTCCAAATAAATTCTCTATGGAAATGACTATAGAAGGAATGGGTACTATTATGAAGCAAAAGTTTGATGGTGAAAATGGATATGCTGAGGCTCAAGGAAGAAAAATGCCAATGTCAGACACGGATTTAGCAAAGATGAAAAGTCAAAGTATATTTTCTGAATTAAATTATACCGCTGAGCAAATGGAATTAGTGAGTATCGTACAAGTTGAAGGAGAAGATGCTTATAAATTAAAGTTAATCGAAGGGGAATCTGAAAGCTTTAGATATTATTCTGTAGCAAATAATTTACTTTTACGTACTGAAGAGACTGCAGAGGCTCAAGGTCAAACAATGACTTCTACTACTGATTACTCTGATTACAGAGAAGTGGAAGGTGTTATGTTTGCGTTTAGAACTTATGTGGTGAACGGTCCTCAAAAAATTGAAATGAATGCAACTGAAATTCTGATAAATCAGGATGTAAGTGATAAGGACTTTGAATAGTTTTTAAAATATAAACCAGTTAAAAAGCCAAGAGAAATTCTCTTGGCTTTTTTTTGCTATCTTTAGGATATGAAGCATTTACTATTGTTGATTCTCGCATTTTCACTCTTTATTTCATGTGATGATGAAACTAATCCACAAGACGAAGTTGGTATTGAGGAGTTGATTATTGGAAGATGGCATCTATCTGGCTTCGATGATCGAGTTTTATATGAATTCACCGAAAATTACCGCTATACGATTTATGGAGAAAATTGGGAATTCGGTGGACTTGAAACTGCTATCCCCAACCCTAATCCCTGGTTTGTAGAAAATGACAAAATCCACATGGATTTACATTTTGGAAATGAATTGTCCGCTGAATATGTGTTTAAGTGCAATAATCAAGTTTTAGATTTATATTTGGATGGGGAATTACACACCACATTGTATAGAGAAAATTATTCTTTAATGAACTGTAACGAATGAATTTAATAAGTCAAATAGGAGTTGGTTTAATCGCATGTTTTCATTTATACATCATGTGGTTTGAAATGTTTTCATGGGAAAACCGGGGTAAAAAGGTTTTTAAAAGCTTCCCAAAGCACTTGTTTAAAGAAACAAAAGTAATGGCTGCCAACCAAGGTTTATACAATGGCTTTCTCGCAGCTGGACTGATTTGGTCACTAACTTCTGTTTCCTGGCAAATTTATGTCGCCTTATTTTTTCTTGGCTGCGTCACTATCGCGGGTATTTATGGGGCCTTTTCCGCAGATAGAAAAATTTTCTTTGTTCAAGGCTTACCTGCAATTATTGTGATAATTTTAATACACTTCTAAAAATGAATATATGATGAAAAGAATTTTAGTATTCCTATTAATTTTTGCTCCCCTTTTAATGAGTGGGCAAAAAAACGAAAAACCCAATATTTTGGTCATTTTTGGCGATGATATCGGGTGGTCCAACACCAGTGCCTATAACCGCGGTATGATGGGTTATAAAACACCTAATATTGATAAGATTGCTGAAGATGGGATCTTGTTTACAGACTATTATGCAGAACAGAGTTGCACAGCAGGTAGATCGACCTTCATAACGGGGCAATCAGGTTATAGAACTGGGCTTACGAAAGTAGGGCTTCCAGGAGCGAAAGAAGGATTGAGTGAAAAAGACCCTACGATTGCTGAACTACTAAAAAATCATGGTTATCGCACGGGACAATTTGGAAAAAATCACCTTGGCGACAGGGATGAACATTTACCAACAAATCACGGGTTCGATGTATTTTTGGGTAACTTATATCACTTAAATGCTGAAGAGGAACCTGAACATCCAGATTATCCGCAAAGTGCAGAATTCAAGAAAAAATTTGGTCCACGTGGAGTTATCAGTTCTACCGCAGATGGGAAAATTAAAGATACCGGGCCTCTAACCAAGAAAAGGATGGAGACTATCGACCATGAGACTAAAGATGCTGCCATTGATTTTATGAAAAAGTCGGTTAAGGCAGATGAGCCGTTTTTTGTGTGGTACAATTCAACTCGAATGCATGTTTGGACCTACCTCAGTGAGCAGTATAAAAACAAATCAGGCTATGGAGTTTATGCCGATGGTATGATTGAGCTGGACGATATTGTTGGTGAGCTAACAAAGACGCTAAAGGACTTAGATATTGAAGAGAATACCATTGTTATCTTCACTACAGATAATGGTGCAGAGCTTATTTTTTGGCCGGATGGAGGTATGACTCCTTTCCACGGTGAAAAAGCAACGACTTGGGAAGGTGGAATGCGCGCACCGATGATGGTAAAATGGCCGAAAAAAATCAAACCTCATCAAGTGAGTAACGAAATGATGTCTGGAATGGATTGGCTGCCAACTTTACTTGCAGCTGCTGGTGAAGATGATGTTAAACAAAAACTTTTGAAGGGTTATAGCGCTAATGGAAAGGATTTCAATGTACATTTAGATGGTTATAATTTCCTACCATACTTAACCGGTGAGACCGATAAGGGTCCACGCAAAGAATTGTTTTATTTTAACGATGATGGAGACCTTACTGCTTTGAGGTACGACAAATGGAAAATCCATTTCAAAATCCAAGATAATCATGGATTTAAAGTATGGGAAAGAGAGTATTCTCCAGTTCGAGTGCCTTTGTTAATGGACTTAAGAGCAGATCCATTTGAGCGAGCTTATTTCGAAAGTTCTGATTACGATCATTGGTTAGTTGAGCATATGTTTGTATTCGCCCCAGCTCAAGCTATTGTAGGTGAATTTTTAATGACCTTCAAAGATTATCCACAACGACAACCCATTGGAAGTTTTAGTTTAGACCAAGTACTTGAATCCATACAAAACGCCAAAAGAAACTAAATAAAAAAAGCCGAGGAATTATCCTCGGCTATTTTTTTTAGAAATCTGATTTATTCAAAAACACCAGCGTTGTTCCTTTCTTTAACTTGGCTAAATCTTCTTCGGTATTAGTAATAATCTCCAATTTATTATTGCTTGGATACTTAATAAATAATGGAATTATGTCTTCTTTTATAAGTGCTTGATAAAGCTCAACGGTGTCAGCGAGCTCCTCATAAATACGAGGGTTCTCGTCAACGGCCTCAGTCAAGGTCGTAAAGTCGGCAATGTAGGAAATCAATTCTGGATTCGGTCTAGGGCTGGCTACCTCCTCTGGAGTCGGCAACCTATAAGCTCCATTCTCTCCATATTGCTTTCTGTATTTACGAATAGCAAATCTATTGATATCGTCATTTACGGTTAACCCAATTAAAAAACCAATATTGTTTAACTCGATATCATCAGTCAATTCATCTGAATATAAATCTACATTTAATGCAGTTAATCCGAGCTTTTCTGCTTGTTTAATATTGTTTTTATTTGAATCAATTAGTACCACTGTTTTGCCTATTTTTTCCAGATACTCTCCTAAAATTCTTGAAAAATCCGAAGCTCCAACAATCAATATTCCTTCAGTTTTATTTAAAAATACACCCAATAATTTTGCCACACCACGGGCGGTAGTCGCATTTAACAATACCGTACCCAAAACGATCATAAAAACAAGAGGCGTTATATATTCAGCACCTTCCACTCCACTTCTCGCTAGTTTCAAACCGAAAAGAGAAGCAATCCCCGCTGCTACAATTCCTCGTGGTCCTACCCAAGAGATAAACAGTTTTTCATTAATTTTTAAATTGGAGTCTGTAGAAGACAAGAACACACCAATAGGTCTTACTAAGAACACAACAGCTGCTAATAAGTAGAGCGTCTCCCATGTAAAAATCAACTCGAGTTCAGAAATGTTGATGTTTGCTGCAAGTAAAATAAACAGAATAGAAATCAAAAGAACACTCAATGATTCTTTAAAGTATAATAATTCTTTGAGCTGGGTCATTTCCGAATTCCCCAAAACCATTCCCATAACAACAACAGCAAGTAAACCCGAATCATGAGCAAAGCTATCAGACAATACAAATACCCCAAGAACACTTGCAAGTACAAAAACGTTCACCAGATAATGTGGAACCAATTTCCTGCTTAGCGCAAACTTCAACCCATTGGCGAAAGTAAATCCAAAGGTAGAACCAAATAATAGAATTTTCCCAAACTCAATAAAGGCCGTTGTAGTATAATCCGTACCTCCACCGACACTGATAAATTCAAAAACTAATACCGCGACCAAAGCACCGATTGGATCAATTAAAATTCCTTCCCATTTCAAAACTGCAGAAACATCTTTTTTCAAGGGAATGTTCCTCAATATAGGCGTAATTACTGTTGGTCCGGTAACTATTATTAAGCCTGAAAATAAAAAAGAGATTTGCCAACTCAATCCAAAGAGTAGATGCACAGCGATACCGGCACCGAAAAATGTTACTACAGATCCAATTGTAATCAGTTTTGTTATAACTGGTCCAACATTGCTAAATTCTTTTAATTTTAGGGTCAAGCCTCCTTCAAAAAGTATTACACTAATGGCTAGGGAAACAAAATAAAATAAACTTTCCCCTGGAAACAAACCGTTGTTGCCGTTCCAAATCGGCTCAATCCATTTATGCCCATCAGGTGTAATGAGTGTCGATATGGGGCCCACAAATAGCCCAATTAATATTAGTGGTAAAATTGCGGGTATCTTAAATCGCCATGCTACCCATTGGGCAAATATCCCCAAAATTATTATTCCTGCTAATTCTATCATAATCACTAATTTACTTAATAGTATCTAATCGGGCAAATTATAACTTAATTCTAAACTTCTTCAATCGATTGTCTAGCATGCTCTCAGGTATAATTTTTTTAATGCTGTCGGCAACGGCATTTAACATTCTTTCCTTTATAAACCCTTTTTTAATAACAATTGAAACCTCCCTGTTTGCAGGCGGATTATCGATATCTCTAAGATTTTCTCTTTGAGATTGAGTCAATAATGGAATTTGAAGTTCAGGTATAATTGAATACCCGCCATTGGTGTCCACAATCTTAATTAAAGTTTCTATACTCCCCGCTTCATATACTTGATTGTACCCGGTATCGGGTCCACAAAAATTAAACGTTTGATCTCTCAAACAATGCCCTTCTTCGAGCACCCAAAGATTTTCCTTGGGTATGGTATCTAGAGAAACTGAATTCGAGGGCATGGCTCCTGAGGCAAAATAGGCTACAAATTTCTCATAGTATAAAGGAATTTCATAAAACCCAGATTCTTCCAAAGGAGTTGCGGCAATAAATAAATCCAATTCATCGTCCTTTAAGGCTTGAATCAATGTTTTTGTGTTCATTTCAGTTAGTTTTAACTGAATTTCGGGATAATCAGATTTAAATAAACGGATAAGGTCTGGGATGATATAAGGAGCAAGAGTAGGAATGATTCCAATATGTAATGGTCCTGAAAGCATGCCTGTTTCTTCTTGAATCAATTCGGTAATCTTTCCAATTTCTTTAATGCTCTTTTCAGCTTGTTGAAGAATTTTCAAACCCATTTCCGTAGGCTGCAAGGGTTGCTTGGATCGATCAAAAATTTCAACGTCCAATTCCTGCTCAATTTTCTTAATCATCAAGCTCAAAGTAGGTTGGGAAATCCCACAGGCTTCAGCGGCTTTCCCAAAATGCCTGTAATGATTTAGTGCAATTAAATATTCTAATTGATTTAGCGTCATTATTTATTTTTATAAATGTAAATATACACAATATCTATTTTTTCAATCATCCAAAATGCCGTAAATTTGCCTCATAACTTAATAAAACTATAATTATGTCTCAAATCGGAAAACAAGTGGTTGACTTTAAAGTGCAAGCTTTTGTCAATGGTGATTTTAAAGAAGTATCAAAACAAGATGTGTTAGGAAAATGGTCAATTTTCTTTTTCTACCCAGCGGATTTTACTTTTGTATGTCCAACTGAATTGGAAGACTTAGCTAATCTTTATGAAGAATTCAAAGCTACAGGAACTGAAATCTATTCGGTGTCTACTGATACTCACTTTGTACACAAAGCATGGCATGATACTTCTGATACGATCAAAAAAATCAACTATACTATGTTAGCAGATCCAACAGGAGTGCTTTCAAGAGGTTTTGACGTAATGATCGAAGAAGCTGGATTAGCTGAACGTGGTACTTTTGTAGTAAACCCTGAAGGTGAAATCGTAGCTTACGAAGTAGTTGCAGGAAATGTAGGAAGAAATGCAGCTGAATTGTTGAGAAAATTAAAAGCATTACAATTTGTAGCTAAGAATCCATCTGAAGTTTGCCCAGCAAAATGGGAAGAAGGAAATGATACACTAGAGCCAAGTATCGACTTAGTTGGAAAAATCTAAAAATAACTAGGGTGGCTCGAAAGAGCCACCTTTTTAAATTAAAGACCTCATGTTAGCAGAAAAAATGTTGAGCCAAGTGCGCGGTTTGTTTGCAAACCTAAAAAATGATTATACCTTACTTTTAGCCTTGCCGGAAAATCATGAAAAGAGCAATGAAATGAAAGGATTACTTTCTGATGTTGCTTCTTGTTCTGATCGGGTCTCTTTTGAAACAGTGCCAAGAGATAACCTGTTTTTCAAAATATTAAAAAATAAGAATACCGATTCGAATATCATCTTTAAGATGATTCCGAACGGACACGAATTTACAACGCTTTTATTGGCCATCTTAAATGCTGATGGTATAGGGAAAAATCTTCCCGATGAGCAAACTATTAAGCGCATTCAAAGCATTCAAGGTCCTGTTCATTTGAGAAGTTATATCTCTCTTACTTGTACAAATTGTCCTGATGTAGTTCAAGCATTGAATATCATGGCTCTTTTTAATGAAGAAATAACCCATGAGCTAATTGACGGTGGGCTGTATAAAGAAGAAATTGAAGAAAAGAATATCCAAGCGGTTCCTTCGGTATATATTGGGGATGAAGTCCTGCATATAGGAAGATCTAATTTAGGGGAACTAATCGATAAGGTAGAGGAAAAAGCGGGAAGCAGTTTTGAAGTTGTTGAGCAAGAGGAACGTCATTTTGATGTAATCATCGTCGGAGGTGGTCCTGCAGGAGTTTCTTCAGCCGTTTACGCATCTAGAAAAGGATTTTCTGTGGCTTTAGTTGCAGAAGTTGTTGGAGGTCAGGTTACAGAAACTATGGATATTGAAAATTTAATATCTACCAAAAAAACCACAGGGGCGCAATTGACCGTTGATATGATCAATCATATTGAAGATTATCCAATTGATGTTTTCGAAAATAGAAGAGTAGAATCTATCGATACAGAAGATGGAAAGAAAATAATTAAAACAAACCGGGGCGACGTTTTTTCAACTGAAGCACTCATTCTTGCTACAGGGGCCAGTTGGAAAAAGTTAGGAGTTCCTGGGGAAAATGAATATATCGGATCTGGAGTAGCGTTTTGTACGCATTGTGATGGTCCTTTTTATAAAGATAAAAAGGTCGTTGTTATCGGTGGTGGAAACTCTGGTTTGGAAGCTGCTATTGACCTTTCAGCTATCGCCTCAGAGGTACATGTGTTTGAATTTATGGAAGATCTAAAAGGAGATCAAATTTTGCAGGACAAATTAGCTAAATTGGACCATGTTCATATCCACAAAGGAATTGCAACTCAAGAAATTCTTGGAAACGGAAACAAAGTCACTGGTATTAAGTACTTGGATCGTAATACTGAAACATCACATGAACTGGAGACCGATGGAGTATTTGTTCAAATTGGGTTAAAACCTAATAGTGATTTATTTAAAGGCTTGGTTCCTTTGTCAAAATATGGAGAAGTTGAAATTGACGCAGCTTGTCGTACTAATGTTCCAGGAATTTATGGGGCAGGTGATGTAACGGTAGTTCCTTTCAAACAGATTGTGGTTGCCATGGGAGAAGGCTCAAAAGCGGCCCTTTCAGCTTTCGAAGATCAAATTAAAGGGGCCTTAGTTTAAACCTTTTATTAAAATATAAGTCCAAGATTATAAATCAACTACTATGATTAAATCTTGGACTTACTTTTTTTTCGCCGCCATTTTATTTATTTCTTGTTCCGATCAACCTGAAGACAACTACATACCCGTAGGAGATTTGTCCGGTTTGAACTTACCTGAGACCCCTTATAATTATGCAGATATTGAACTTCCTGATCATCTTTTAAACAATAGTTTTCCAAACAACCTTCCTTTTCAGCAAGCAGCAATTAATCAAGACAATAGCCCTGCTGATAATCAAACAACAGATGCAGGAGCAACCTTAGGTCGTGTATTGTTCTTCGACAAAAAACTGAGCGCAAATTCATCAATTTCATGTGCTTCATGTCATCAACCAGAACATGGGTTTTCAGACCCTGAAATACTCAGCGTCGGATTTGAAGGAGGATTAACTAGGCGTCATTCTATGGGGCTTGCCAATGCTCGTTTTTATGCAAATGGGCGATTCTTTTGGGATGAAAGAGCCTTGAGCTTAGAAGACCAGGTTTTGATGCCTTTTCAAGACGAGGTAGAAATGGGATTGAGCTTAGATCAATTGGTAGATATCGTCAATCAGCAAGAGTATTACCCCATTCTTTTTTACGAAGCATTCGGGGATGAAAACATCAATAGTGATCGAATATCAAAGGCTTTGGCTCAATTTGTTCGAAGCATGGTAAGTACAACTTCCAAGTATGATTTTGCTCGAAATGAAGTTGATAATCCCATGCAGGATTTTCCCGGATTCACAGCTGAAGAAAATTTAGGTAAACGCTTGTTTTATGGTCCTATTGTAAATGATAATGGCGATCGTGTGAATTGCGCAGGCTGTCATGTCTCTGAAGCTTTTTTGGTACCAGCACCCGGGGCATTAACTAACGGATTGGACGCGCAATCAACAGATGATTTAGGCATATTTGAATCTTCAGGAAACCCAAATGATATTGGTGAATTTAAATCTCCATCACTTAAGAACATTGGAATTCGACCACCCTATATGCACGATGGTCGCTTCGCAAGTTTAGAAGAAGTCATTGAATTTTACAATTCGGGAATTCAAAATCATCAAAATTTGCGTCCCCCTTTACGCAACCCAAATGGACAAGCAATTGTCTTAAATCTCGATCAGGAGGAAAAAGATGCGTTAGTTGCATTTTTACATACCCTAACGGACTATGAAATGATGGAGGACCCGAAATTTAGTGATCCCTTTATTGAGTAATAATTTCTTATTTTTAAATATGGAAAAAATAATTCACAAGGCGAATAGCAGAGGTCATGCATTTCACGGTTGGTTGGAATCCTATCACAGCTTTAGTTTTGCCTCATACAGAAACCCAGAACGTATGCATTTTGGTGTTTTAAGGGTCTTAAACGATGACCGTGTCGCGCCTGGACAAGGTTTTGGCACTCATCCTCATGAAAACATGGAAATCATCTCTATTCCTTTAAAAGGAGATTTAGAACACAAAGATAGTATGGGAAATACTACTGTAATTAAGTCTGGTGATATTCAAATTATGAGTGCAGGTACAGGTGTGCAACACAGTGAATACAATAAAAATGAGGATTCAGAGGTTGAATTTCTTCAAATTTGGATCATACCAAAGGTGAGAAACGTTTCTCCGCGATACGACCAAATTGCCATAAACTCCTTTGCTAAGTCTAATGAATTTTATCAAATTTTATCTCCAAATGCAGAGGATCAAGGTGTTTGGATCCATCAAAATGCCTGGTTTAGTATGGGAGATTTCGAAAGGGGAAATAAAACATCATATACCCTGCATGATCAAGACAATGGAGTCTACGTATTTGTGCTTGAAGGCAGCATAGAAATCGATGGCTCTCAACTCAACCGAAGAGATGCCATTGGCTTATGGGATACCCGTGAATTTGATGTTACCGCCTTGGAGACTGCAAAAGTTTTGTTGATGGAAGTTCCAATGAGTCTTTGATGAAAAACCTCGTTTTTTTAATTTTATTAATGCTTTTCAGCTGTTCCCAAACACCCGTTTTGAAGGAAAAGTCATTTGGAGAATTGCCTCTCGAAAAATATGCAGAAGCAAATCTACTGGATCAATTGAATCTTTATTTTCCAGAAGAACAAATAAAAATCAGTCAAGCTGCTCAAGACGGACCTAATTATACAAAAGTTGAATTCGGAAATATTGGCTATTTTAAAATTGAAAATGATCGGTTAAAAGAATTCTATATTGAAGATTCAAGTTTTTTCGATCAATATGGGGCCCATGTAGGTTTAGCCGCTGCAACCTTATTCAAGATTCGGCCTCAAATAGAAATTCAAAGAGACTACCATCATATTTATGCTCGTTATCCGGACTCAAATATCTATTATCAACTTGGCGGTGGACCAGAGAACAAACCTCAATCATCCTATTCCAAAGAGGAAATTGATCGAATGACGCTATCCTTAATTATTTGGAAGCCAGAATAATTGTAAACACCTTGCAACTCTGTCGACTTAACAAATATGAATCTGTGTAGCAGAAATATTGTTTGGTTAAAAAGAGATCTCAGGTCACAAGACCATGAGCCCTTATTTTATGCAGAAAAATTAGATATACCTTATTCTGTGCTCTATATTTTTGAGCCAAGTCAAAGATTTCATCCCGACTATTCTGAAAGGCATGAGCAATTTGTTTATGGCTCTTTAATGGATCTTCAAGATAAATTGAATAACTCCATCGGGGTTTTTTACGGAGAGGCTGAAGATATATTTAATTTATTGATTAATAAATACGATATAAATCAGGTGTTTTCCTATCAAGAATCAGGAACTCAAATAACATGGAAAAGAGACCAGAATGTAAAAAAATTATTGAATGATAATCAAATCAACTGGAAAGAATTCCAAAGGGATGGCATTGTAAGAGGCTTAAAAAATAGAGAGAATTGGGATAAACTTTGGTATACTCAAATGCAGAAACCTCTGCTGGTAAACAGCTATCTTAATCTTTCTAAATTGGAGGTTCCGGAAAAGTTCAAATACTCTTTTAATTTAGAACCTTTACCTAAACAAATGCAACAGCCCGGGGAAGATAATGCTTGGAAGTATTTACAATCTTTTGTGAATGGAAGGGGTAAAATGTATAGTAAGCATATTTCCAAGCCTGCACAGAGTAGAACTTCTTGTAGTCGAATATCACCCTATTTAGCATGGGGAAACATAAGCGTACGACAAGCATATAATTTCGTAAAACCATATAAAATCCGAGGTTTTCTAACTCGATTAAAATGGCGCTGTCATTTTATTCAAAAGTTTGAAGTTGAATGTGATTATGAAGTTAGGTGTATAAATAAGGGCTACGAGCTGCTTAATTATAAAAACAATCCGGAATTTTTAATGGCTTGGATGAAAGGAAATACAGGTTATCCTTTAATTGATGCCAATATCAGATGTTTGATTAATACAGGTTGGATAAATTTCAGAATGAGAGCGATGCTGGTGTCTTTTTTATGTCATCATTTAGATATTGAGTGGCAAAAGGGAGCCTATTATATTGGTAAACTCTTTTTAGACTATGAGCCCGGAATTCATTTTACTCAATTTCAAATGCAAGCGGGAACTACAGGTATAAACACAATTCGAATATACAACCCCTTAAAACAGGCAAAAGATCACGATGCGAACGGATTATTTATTAAAAAATGGGTTCCCGAATTATCGAAATTAACTGCAGAAGAACTAATAGAGCCATGGATGTTTGCTAGTTCCTATCCCAGACCAATAATTGACCTGAAAATAAGTCATGATTATGCAAGAAAAAAACTTTGGGGACATCGAAAGAAGCCACTTGTAAAACAAGAGAATTCAAGAATTTTAAAAACTCACGTTAGATGAAAAATTTCCCCATTGAAATAGAATCAATTTTAAAACGAATCGATCAAATCGACCCCAAAAAATACAGGGATACCCGAAATTTTGAGCACGGATCAGTATCCTATTTGAGCCCTTATATTTCGCGTGGAGTACTCTCAACAAAGTTTGTGTATAAACGCCTAGTTTCAAATGGTTTTGATTTAAATAATGCGGAAAAATTCATTCAAGAACTTGCATGGAGAGACTTTTTCCAGCAGGTATGGCTTTTTCAAGATATTTTTAATGATGTAAAAAACACTCAAGAAGGAGTTAAATATCACGGGGTACCTAAACAAGTTCTAGAGGCAAATACCGGTATCAAGGCAATGGACAAAGCCATTTTAGAACTTTATCAAACCGGTTATATGCACAATCACATGCGCATGTATGTTGCGAGTTTATGCTGTAACGTTTTTGGTTGCCACTGGAAAGGTCCTGCACAATGGATGTATTATCATTTACTCGACGGAGATTTAGCAAGTAATCATTTGAGCTGGCAATGGGTTGCTGGAGCCTTTTCCAATAAAAAGTATTGGGTAACTCAAAAGAATATTAATCTTCATTTTGAATTAAAACAATCAGAAAGTATACTAACCAAAGGCTCTTACGATGATTTGGAGATTGAGATTTCAACAACTCAATTCGATGCTCAAATCCCGCTAAATGAAAATCCAAAGTTGGAAAATCGACCTACCCTAGTTTACAATTCATATAATTTGGATCCGTTCTGGCATGAACAACAAGAGTATCAGCGAGTTTTATTGATTGAACCCAGCAAGGCTAAAACATTTCCGGTAAATGGCAAAGTCCTTGATTTTGTTCTAGGCTTAAGCAAAAATATTGAAGGAATAAAAGTGTTTGTCGGAGAGTTTTCAGCGCTTAATAAACTGATTCAAGAAGATAATTTATACTACAAGGAACATCCTTTGAACACAAATTATCAGGGACATTGTGAGCAAAGAGATTGGTTAGCGCAAACCCAAATTTATTTTCCTTCATTTTTTAAGTATTGGAAGCGCATAAAGGTAGATTTGTAGCAATGAAAAAATCTCAACTCCCATCCAAAACATGCCCAGTATGTCAACGTCCTTTCTCCTGGAGAAAAAAATGGGAATTGAATTGGCAGGAAGTCGTATATTGTAGTAAAAAATGTAGGCTTCATAAAAATGACACTAAAACCTAAATATTTTTTCGTTCCAAGTTTTCTTTTAATTCCATTAATCGCGATGCAATTTATCAATGAAGTTAATTGGGATGCAGGGGACTTCGTCATTGCGGCTATTTTATTAGGATCTGCCCAATTAGCGCTTTCCTATGCTCAAAAAAAGATTGTAAACAAGAAAAAAAGAAGGGCGCTAATTCTAATCATTCTTCTGATTTTACTTGTAATATGGGCAGAGCTTAGTGTTGGGGTTTTTGGAAGTCCGCTAGCGGGTAGTTGATTATTTTAGGAGCCCATTCTAGCATAAAATTTTCTTCTCATCTTAGCCTCAAATCCGTCTGGGTCATTCAAAGCCTGTCTCATTTCACTTGAAATTTCAGTCTGGGAACTGTAATCAAAAGACCATCTTAAAAGATGAATTAACACGGGAATCAACTCTAAACCCTTTGGAGATAATTGATACTTTTTATTAATTTTATATAAAATTCCTGTGTTGGTTAGTTTTTTTAAACGTTGACTTAGTACATTGGTAGCAATCCCTTCTTCCCCACCCAAAAAAGCACTATAACTGTGCTTGTCATAGAAAATAACATCTCTTAAAATCAACAGTGACCATTGGTCTCCAATTAGATCAAGTCCTTTAGAAATGGGACACTCAGATCGGTTTTTATACATTAACTTGCTTTTTACAAGTTAAATTTAATTTATTTACTTGTAAAAAACAAGTTTGACTATATTTTGATGCTTTCTGTGAAATTTATTGTTCTAGATGAAGTTCCAATATGCAGTTCATATTCCCCCTGCTCTATACTCCATTTATTGTTAGTTTCATTCCATGTTTTAAAATCTTCTGTCGCTAAGTTTAGGATGAGTACTTGATTGGAACCTGGAGCGATTAAATTGGATTTTAAAAATGCTTTTAGCTCCTTTTTGGGGCGCTCTATCGCTGAATCTGCTTTGCCTAGATAGAGTTGAACAACCTCTTTTGCCGGAAAATCTCCAATGTTTTCGACAGTTAGCTTAATTTCATAACCTCCGTCAATTTTCTTAACCTCGGGCTCCTCAAGTTGAAATTTCGAATAGGATAACCCATAACCAAAAGGATAGGAAACTGCAATTTCAGCGTGATCAAAATGTCGATAACCAACGAAAACACCCTCTTCATACAGAGTGAAATCCATAGTGCTTAGTTGATCAGCTTCAGGCTTAATCTCAGGCTTACCCAAAAAATCTGACAAGGATACTTCGCTTGGGTTTGATGGAAAGTTTTTGTGTGACTTATGATCTTCTAAAGCTACAGGAAAAGTCATTGGTAATTTCCCGCTTGGGGAAACTTTTCCTTTAATCAAGTCAGCAACTGAATTTCCTCCTTCTTGGCCCCCTTGCCAAGCTAATAGAATCGCATCCGCATATTCTTTCCAACTCGCCGTTTCAATCACTCCCCCAATGTTGAGAACCACTATAAATTTTTTGCCATACTTACGAAAACTAGTGCTTGCCATCTCCAATAACTCTCTCTCTTGACCACTGAGCAAGAAATCATCGATTTTTTTACGATCCCCTCCTTCACCAGAGTTCCTTCCTAGGGTAAAAATACCAACATCCGCCGATTTAGCTAATTCTTCAATTTCCGATTTCGAATAGGAGATTTGAGGTGGAGTAAATGGGGTAAATAAGGCGGTTAAACCCGAAGGTTCTTCAAATTTGGCTTCATTATTTAAAAAATGCTCTTCATAAAGAGATTTAGCCATGGGGTTTAGGGCAAATCCGGCATTTTTAAGTCCTTGCTCAAGGGAAATGGTATAGGCTTCGTTCACATCCCCTGAACCGGTTCCTCCCGCAATAAAATTATAAGAATGAACTCCCAATAAAGCAATTTGATCCTCTTGGTTTAATGGTAAAGTAGCGTTTATATTCTTTAACAACACCATCCCCTCGGCAGCAGCCCTTCTTGTGGTTTGAGCGTGTAGATCTAAATCAGGATTCTCATCGTATTTATAAACATCCATCTTTCGAGTTTTAAACACGAGATTCAAAATATTACTTGCAGCTTTATCTATAGCTTCATCGCTAAGCCTTCCCGATTCATAACCTCTAATTAGATCTTCCCAATCATTTAATGTTCCAGGCTCAATCAAATCATTTCCTGCCAGAACCTGACCCACGGGATCCACTCCTCCATACCAATCCGTCATAACTAATCCTTCGAATCCCCAATCACCTCTCAATACATCAGTCAATAGATAAGAGCTTTCTGAAGTATATTCTCCATTAAGTCTGTTATAAGAAGACATTATAGTCCATGGCTGAGCTTCTTTGACCGTTATTTCAAAACCTCTTAAATAAATTTCTCTAAGGGCACGCTCAGAAACAATAACATTGTTGACATTTCTGCTCGTTTCTTGATTATTCGCAACAAAATGCTTGAGAGAAGTACCAATTCCTTCAGATTGAATTCCTCGCACCATTGAAGCTCCCATTTTCCCAGATAATAAAGGATCTTCTGAAAAATATTCAAAATTTCTTCCAGTTAAGGGGTGTCTCATCAAATTTGCTCCAGGTCCCAAAATAACATCAATACCATACTGTTTCGCTTCATTACCCATATCTTTCCCAACTTCAGTCACTAAACTCGTGTTCCAAGTTGAGGCCAATGAAGTTGCAATTGGAAATGCAGTAGCATAATAACTGCGCTCTGTCCCCTCTCGAAAAGGTTGAATTCTGAGTCCTGCAGGACCGTCAGAAAGGTAAATAGTTGGCAAACCCAAACGTGGAGTGGGAACAATAGTTCCTACCGCTCCAGGAATTCCTGGGCCATGGTCTGTTCTCCCTAAAGAAGAGCTAATTCCAGAGCCTTTTAACAAATGTATTTTTTCTTGAATCGTCATTTTAGATAAAACATCCTCAACACGCTTAGCGCGTGGTAAACGAGCATCTTCGTATGGATCTAGCTTTCCATTAGCATTCCGGTCTAGAAAGGTATAATCAGCTATAGTCAGTTGAGTAAAATCCTTATTTTCTCTGTATTCAATTTCAAAATCGACAAAGGTGTTTATTAAGAAATGGTAATAAACTGCAGCGCTTAGACCAATGACAAATACAAAGGCTAGAATAAATTTTAGGGCTTTTTTCATAGTTTTGTTTGTAGTTTAGCGATACTAATATAGAATTCTTTAGGGATTATGGACTTTAAATTGGAAAACAAATACCTCTCAGTAATTATTAAAAAACAAGGGGTTGAACTTATAAGCGCAAGGTCAAAAACCACTAATTTTGAATACATCTGGCAAGGAAATCCAGAGTTTTGGACAGGCCAAGCTCCTGTTCTTTTTCCAGCTATTGGAGAGTTTAAAGATGAAATTTGTTTTTTTGAAGGTGAGCAATTTAGTATTCCCAAGCACGGTTTTGTAAGACATAATCCTAATTTTGACCTACTTGAACACGAGGATAATTCAGTTCTTTTAGAGCTAAGACATAGTGAAGAAACACTCAAAATGTACCCCTATAAGTTTAGTTTTAGAATTCAATACACTTTAGAAAAAAACAAGCTTATCGTACATCATGAAGTTTGGAATTTAGACCAAAAAACCATGTATTTCTGTTTAGGAGGTCATCCCGCATTTAATTGCCCCGATGGCATTGAAAATTACAGAATCAAATTTGACGAAACTGAATCTGTAAAAACAACTCTTTTGTCTGAGGGAGGCTTAATTACAGATACCCAAGAGGATGTTTTGGTTGAACAAAATGAAATCCAATTAACGGAGCATATTTTTGATCGAGATGCATTAATCTTTACTGATTTGCAATCTAATAGCGCTTCGCTGGAGAATAACAAAGGGGTCCCCCTTGTATCCATGGACTATAATGGATTTCCTTTTTTAGGGATTTGGTCTAAACCCAAAGCACCATATGTCTGCATCGAGCCATGGATTGGTATAGCGGATCACGAACATACTACGGGTGAATTTAAAGATAAACTTGGCGTCCAAAACCTCCCTGCTGGTAAATTATTTGAAGCTGATTATTCGATTAAATTTCATTAATCACTAAATTCTCATCTAAACGGCTTTTTGCATGGATTGAAGGTTGATTCTTATCGTCCTCAGCACGGTAACCGATTGCCACAGCGAATAAAGGATCATGTTTCTTATTTCCGATGATTTCTTTGTATTTGTCTGCCTCAATTCCTTCCATTGGGGTAGAATCAATCCCCATGCTGATGCAGGCGCTAAGAAAAAATCCCAGGGCTAAATACACTTGATGAGACATCCAAGATTTCACACGTTCCTCCCCTTGAGGTTTAAGCATATTATTGTAATAATCCACTGCCCCTTGAGGTAAAAAGGCATTAATCTGCGATTCGAAGTCCTTAGCATTGTCCAAAACACTAAAAACCACAACAGTATCACAATCCAAAACCTTGGGCTTGTTAAAGAATGAAGCCTCTGCCAATTGAGCCTTTACCTCTGGATTTTTAACAAAAGTAAATTTCCAAGGCTGGCTATTTATCGATGATGCTGATAACTGCAATACCCTCTTGAGTTCGTCAATTTTACCTTCTTCAATTTTCCTTTCAGCATTGTATTTTTTAGTGGTATATCTCGTGTTCATTAATTCAATAAAATTCATAACGTTCTGTTTTATAGGTTTTTACAAATTTAAGGAAATCTTGATGAACGGATGAAAGCTTAGGTAATTGGCTTGTTTCTTGATAAGAAAAGTTAAAACCTCTTGGATGCTTGTCGTTGGAATGTTAAATGAAAAATACGGAATTGAAGCTTTAATTTAAAACATTAAATTTGCACCATGAGAGAACTTTTCTTTTCGTTTTTTTTTCTTCTATTTAGCAGCGCTGTTGTGGCACAAGCTGAAGGAACTGTTCGTGCCGGAAATGAACGCGTTCAGGAAGCTACAATTTACAATTTAAGGACCAAAACCTTCACCGTTAGTGATGTAAATGGCAACTATAAAATTGAAGCTCAGCCCAATGATACCTTGTTGATTTCTCATATGGCATTTGGGTCAAAAAAGATCTTAGTTGACAAAAATCTCGTCCTTCCTGATGTAATGTTTACCTCATCTCGAACTACATTAGATGAAGTCTATCTCGATCAAACAAATCACGCTGCTCGATTGGGTTTACCCAATGCAGAAAAAGAGGTCATGACGAAGTCTCAACGAAAACTAAATGCTGCAGGAGACGTCCCAACATGGGCGCTTGTGGGAGCATTGGTAGGTGCAGTTCCTCTAGAAACTGTAATAAATAAAATTACAGGGAAAACAAAAAAGCTCAAAAAAGAAGTCGCCCTAGAACGGCAAATGCAACAAGCTGATTATATTGGAAATAAGTATTATAATTTGATGGTTAATCGTTGGAAAATGAACGAAGACGAAGTCCAACAATTTATATTTTTTGTCTCTCTTGACGATGATTTCACAAGACAAGTAAAGCACCCTGAAAGTCAAGCTTTTCAATTTTACCTCACCGAACAATATCTACAGTTTAAGGAAATCAATAATGACTAAAGCCATTGGTATTTTAGGTGCAGGATGGGTAGGTAAGGCCTTTGCCGAAGCTCTTATTGATCAGGGCTATTCTGTTCATGTTTCTAGAAGAACATTTAAAGATGATCTTAAAAGCGCTAGACACTTCTTGATTAATTTAGCTGATAATTCGGCTCTGAAGGACTTTCTCAATGTTGAAACTCTGTTTATTTGTATTCCTTCAAAAAATAGCGTAGAATTCGAAAACTTAATTGAAGAAATTAATAGATCTTCAATTAAAAGAGTGATTTACTTAAGTTCAACAGGCGTATATCGCGACTCTAAACACCCTTTGATTGAAATTGAAAATATGCTCTTGAAGCACATCAACTGTCCAGTGTTTGTTGTTCGTTTAGGGGGATTAGTCGGCTATAATCGAGAGCCTGGGAATTTCTTTAAAAATCAAAAACCCATTCCTCGACCAAATCATCCAGTAAACTTGATACACAGAGATGATGTTATAGGGATATTACTTAAACTTGCTGAGTTAAAATTCAATAAAAATTACACCTTGGACGCCGTGGCTGACTTGCATCCACATAGATTGGAATACTATCAAAATAGACAAAAACTTTTAGGAAACAGAATAAGTCCGGGAGGAATGCCCAGTGATCGAGAAGCTCTTCGGATCAGCAATGAAGAAATTAAGCGACTTTTAGCTTATGAGTTCATCTATGGGGATTTAATCTTCCCTTTCCAAAATTAATAATCCGTACTTTATAGTATTGTATGATAACTCCTCTTCGAGATGCGTGTAAAACGCTTTCAAACTCGCCTTGGGACCCAGTTCTTCTTTAGCTTTTCTCAATAAGTTCAATTCTGAATTATCGACAAAATTTCCTAGATCAATATCTTCTCCGTCCTTAAATAACTTTAAAAAATGACTGTGAATAGTGGCCACGTTAAGTTTTCTTTCAGCTGCAATTTCATCAGCTGAAAGGCCCTTCTGATACCAATCAAGTGTTTCTTTATAAGTATCCTTTTTCTTAACCTTTGGCTTAGTTTGGGTAAATTCTTGAATCTCATTGATGAACGCAGCACCGTAGTCTCTAAATTTCTGCTTTCCAACACCGTCAATGTGCATAAACTCTTCATCAGATATTGGTTTTTCGGATTCCATTTGTTTTAAGCTAGCGTCATTAAAAACCAGGTAAGCAGGTATCCCTTTTTCTTGAGCTATGTTCAATCGGAGCTGCCTTAATCGATCAAATAATCCCGTGCTTTTAGCAAGCTTCTTTTTGGTGGATGTTTCTTTTTTAAGCCTCATTTTGGCTTTGGTCAATTTAACCTCAGTTCCCTCAAACAACACTTTTTTGGCAAGTTCGGTAAGAAGTAGGGCATTGTTTTGATGAAATGCAACCTCTAAATAACCTTGATTAATTAATTGAATAACATATTGCTGTAAATCGTTCCACGGGAGGTCAGAGGCCACACCATAGGTCTTTAATTGATCATAAGCCCGATCTAAAATAAGACTGTTTCTAGCCCCTCTCAAAAAGTCAACTAGAGTACCAACGGATTCCTTTTGATTAAGTCTATAAACACCTGAAAGGACTTTTTGTGCAATTAAAGTTCCATTAAAAAACTCTGGAGGATTTAAACAAACATCACAGTTCATGCAATCTTCTGTAATCCACTCTCCAAAATAATTCAATAGTATTTTTCTTCGACAACTCGTGGCTTCCGTATATTCTTGCATACGCTGCAATTTGGATCTTTGAACCTCCTCATTGCCACTATTGAGGGCAAATTTTTGAAGTTGAACCACATCAGCGTATGAATAAAACAACACTGTTTCACTATCTACTCCATCCCTACCAGCACGACCAATTTCTTGATAATACCCCTCTATGTTTTTGGGTAGGTTATAGTGAATAACCCAACGAACATTAGATTTATCGATACCCATACCAAATGCTATGGTTGCACAGACTACTTGTAAACGATCGTAGATAAAATCTTCTTGTACCTGCGCTCTTTTACTATGTTCTAAACCGGCATGATATGCGGCAGCATTTATTCCCTTTTTAATAAGTCTTGAAGCGACTTGCTCCGTACTCTTTCTGCTCAAACAATATATTATTCCTGAAGTGTCCGGTCTCGCATCGAGGAAGGATTCAATTTGCCCCATTCTGTCTTGACCTACTCTGACTTCTAAGCTCAAATTTGGTCGGTCAAAGGAAGCAATATGTCGGATTGCTCCAGGAATTCCGAGTTGTTCTAATATATCTTCCCTCGTTGCTTTATCGGCGGTTGCTGTCAAGGCAATAATCGGGGTTTCAGGTAAATTTTTTCTCAAAAAACTTAGCTGAGTATAGGCGGGTCTGAAATCATGGCCCCAACTAGAAATACAATGAGCTTCATCAATGGCTACTAAAGAAATGGAAATAAGTTCCTTTATGCGCTCAAAAAAACTCAGGCTTTCAGGTGCTAAGTAGAGTAATTTTAATTCTCTATTCTCAAGTGAATGAAAGAGCTCCTCAACATCAGCATCCTCCAAACTGCTATTTAAATAAGCTGCATTGACACCATTTGCATTTAACCCATCAACTTGATCCTTCATAAGGGCGATCAAAGGAGAAATTACCAAAGTCAATCCCGGTAATAAAATTGCTGGTAATTGATAACAAATAGACTTTCCTCCCCCAGTGGGCATGATTACTAAATTATCCTTTCCTTCGAGGACATGTTCAATAATCTCCTCTTGTAATGGGCGAAAATTATCATAGCCAAAATAATCCTTTAATGCTTGCTTCATTTTGAACAAAGGTATCGAAAACTTATCTTTACTAAGATGAAAAAAATTAGCCTTTTATTGCTCGTTTCACTGCTTTTTTCTTGTGAAAAAAACCAGTACACTAAAATTGACAGATTGACCTACAAAGACCAACTAGAAGGATTTTGGCTTGGGCAATGTATTGCAAATTGGACCGGTTTGGTTACCGAAATGGATAAAATTGGAGTTGCAGGAGAAATCAATACTGGTGCTTTTTATACCCGTGAAGATTGGGGCAAGCCAGACCAACCCAGTATCTGGGGAGAAGGTGTTCCAAGTGATTTATCTGAAACCATTGATTTTGTTTTTAGAGGACCTGATCAAGTTTGGGGTGCAGATGATGATACCGATATTGAATATATGTATCAGCACTTGTTATCCACAGGAGAATTGACTCCTGAACGAATTAGAGAGGGGTGGTTAAAACATATTAAACTAGAAGAAGAAAACTATTTATGGGTTTCTAATCAAAGGGCTTTGGATCTTATGGTGGAGGGGTTTTTGCCTCCGCAAACTGGAGACCCACAATACAATGAGCATTACAATATGATTGACGCTCAGTTGACCACAGAAATTTTTGGATTATATGCACCTGCACGACCAGACGTTGCAATAGAAATTGCAGAATTACCAATTCAAACCACAGCGAGAAAAGAAGCTGAACAAATTTCAAAATTTTATGTCAGCATGTATGCTTTGGCCTCAAAACAATACATGAAAAATAATTCCATGAAAGAACGTGTTTTTCAGATGGCTGAAGAATCAAAAAGCTTGCTTGAAGAGGAAGGTTACGCTCGTAAAATGTATGACTTTGTAAAAGCTCAATACGATGCGGGCTGCAGTTGGGAGCAATCAAGAGATGCCCTTTATCAGCGCTATCAAGTTGAACAAAAAGATGGCTATGATATCAGCTCTAGAAATTTATATTGCAATGGATGTTTTGCAGCAGGAATAAATTTTGCTGCTAGTTTAGTGAGTCTTTTCTACGGAGAAGGAGATTATATTGAAACCGTAAAAATAGGCACATTATGTGGCTGGGATTCGGATAATCCAACTGCAACTTGGGGAGGAATGCTCGGGTTTATGCTAGGCAAAAAAGAAATTGAAACTTTATTTAATCAACAATTTTCAGATCAGTTTTATATTCACCGAACGCGTCAAAATTTTCCAAACCAGGGTATGGACAACTTCAGCAATATGGCACAAACCGGTCTTGATATTGTAGACCGAGTTGTGCTTGAAAAAATTGGTGGTAAAATTGAAAACGATTCTTGGCTCATCCCTAATAAATAAGACTAGAGAAATAGAGTGCGTTAAAGAACAATCGATTTGTGCCGTACCACATTCCTCTAAAATTTGGGTTATCAACAAACAAGACTACTGTTCCTCGTCCTTTTCTGCTCGAAATAAGAGAAGCCGTACCGCCTAGCGCCTCAAGGTTTGCCTGGTTAATATAACCACTTAAAAGTGGATTTTCCGTATACTCTACCACTGTTGAAAATGCATCTTTACTTGGAGCAACCATGATTGAGTGATTTCTATAAACTGGAAGCTCCTCTCTAGTGTACCCAAAAGCCAATGGATGACTTCTATCGATAGAGGCCTTGTAAATTGAACCTCCAATGACTTGAGAGCCATAATAGTCTCTTCTTTGAACATAATCCATTCTTTTTTCTGGGCTTTTGTTCGGGTTTTCCTTTAGCTCAGCAGATATAAATTCATTTCGAATTAACCATGCTGTAGCACTTCTTTGACTAATTATGCTCCCTCCTTCTTCTACCCATAATTTGATTCTGTCCAATGTTTTTTCATCCAAAGCATCATAATTTCCCGAAACTAGGATTAAGGTATTGTACTTCGACCAATCTATTCTTGAAGCTTGATTCATCATCACTTTAGTGATTGGCATATTTAATTTCGTATCGGCAAGAAACCACACCTCTCCTGCTTCGTAACTAGAGGTATTTCCTCCAATTAACATCAATGCCTTAGGCTTTTGAATGGTTTTAAAATTTGCTGAACCAAGATCAATCCCGTTTTTACTATATCCTGTGGAAACCGGATAAACCGGCAAGTCAAGCTGAGAAAGAATAGTATAAAGCTTATCTGAATCAACTGCCTGTCTCTTGACAGGAACCATTAGAGTTCCATAGGAAAATGATTTAACACCTTGAGCTGTTTCTATTTCAAAAGGCTTGAAAGCCGTATTGACGTATAGGTTTTGTTCCAAAAGAGAATTTAAAGCATGTGCAGAGTTATACTGATCCCATGGGATAATATAGGCATAGTTCGATTTTTCAAATGCAGGCTTTGTTGGGTTTTGAACTTGTAATTCAGTAAGTTCTGGAGCCTTATTAACACGCTCATGGGGCATATTATAAGCCAAAGCCACTGTCCATGCGGAGGCATCATAGAATACAGAATCATGAAATTTGGTTACCGGCTCAAAAAGCGTTCTTACCATCCTGTATTGGGGCTGATCATTAGAAACGTAATATGGATATTCTGAATTAATCGCCTGCTTAACCTCAACTTTATGTTTCCCCAAAAGAGACAAAAATTCTCGATTTAATTGCTCATCGTATTGATCTCCAAACGACCAACCTCCTTTAGCTGACTTTCCTTCCTCTACGGCAGTTTTAAAATACTTATTTAAGTGCTCCGCTAGTAACTGTTTTTCAGCAATCGCTGCCCTTACAGTTGCTTTAGAACTGGTAAAATGATTCTTAATAGTAAAGGAAAAACTCACAGGCCCCATTCTTGAATCTTGTAAATGACCTCGAGAACTCGCTTGTTCAAATACCAAGCCTAAGGCTCCATGCATATCCGGATAAGTGGAGCCGTAGCCTGGATAAGAATTGTCAAATTGCTCTTTAGTAAAGTATAAAGAGCCTATACCATCTAAAGCTTCACTAAAATATTCCGCAAACTTCACGTTTAGAATATCGTAATTATCTCTCGGAATCACAGGGTTTTCAGATCCATAAGGCTTCGTAGGTTCAAAAAAGTAAGTGGCATTTGTACCCATTTCGTGGAAATCAGTCACAACATTTGGATACCATTTATGATAAAAATCTATTCGAGATTGCGACTCGACATGCGCTAATGGTAACCAATCTCTATTTAAATCAAACCAGTAGTGATTTTTTCTTCCTCTTGGCCACATTTCGTTATGTTCTGCATCCAAAGGATCAGAAACCAAAGGATTTCCCTGAAAACTATTTGCCCAAGTGGTATGGCGATCTCGACCATCAGGATTGAATGTTGGGTCAATTAGAATAACCCCATTATCAAGGGCGTCGATAACTTCCTTATCCCTGCCAGCAACATAATAATAAGCAGTAAGTAATGCTGCCTCTGCTGAAGACGGCTCATTTCCATGAACCCCATATCCCAATAATATAACTGGTTTTTGATTCGAGAAATCAAGGTCCTGAGCTTCTGGGTCAACAAGTTTCAAATGCTCCTGTTGAATATTCTCAATATTAGTTTGATTTTCAATACTCGTAATTCTCAAAACCACAAGTTGTCTGTGTTCGTATGTATGACCAATGGTATCCAAGACTGCTCGATCTGAAAGCTCAGCAAGCCTATTAAAGTATGAAACTATGGCATCATGTCGGGTATGTAGAGTGCCAATTTCATATCCCAAAAACTTCTCAGGGCTTGGGATTTTGGGGTCAAAAGAAGACTCTTTTTCGAAATAATAAGAATTTTGTGCGCTGATACTCAAACTGAAACAGCACGCCAATAGGGTGATGAAATTTTTCATGATTATGGGAAATTGTCGTTGAATTTACTAATTTAGAAATTGAAAAATGAAAAAGTTACTATTCTTATTTGCATTTGTGTCAGTCACATTGCATAGCCAAACCGTATATAGAGACTTGACAACGGCAAAAGCCATTGCCATTTCTCAAAATAAATTGATTTTAGTTGACTTCACGGCAGAGTGGTGTTATCCCTGTAAAGTAATGAATCAAGAACTCTGGCAGTCCTATAGTTTTAAAAAACGTGAGTCTCAATTTGTTTTTGTAAAGATCGACATTGATGTTGATCGTAAAACAGCGGCGAAATACCGAGCCAATTTAATTCCAAGGGTTCTGTTAATTACTCCCAATGAGGATATTTTATATGATGAAGTCGGTTATAAAGGCAAAGCGACCTATCTCAAAGATTTTGATGCTTTACCAAAAAACTTTACTCGAATGAATGCCATGTATTCAAGTGTTGATTTAACTAAAAACATCAAAGGGAAACCTGCAATGGGCTTAGGCATGGAGCTGAGTCGACTCGGTCAAGGAATTTCTAGAAAAAAACTACAAAACAGCTTTTTGCAGGTCAGTAATTCTTATTTGGATAATGTGGGTAAAAAAGACCTTTCTGAACAGAACTATCAACTCAAAGAGGCAACCGAATTATTAAACCTTGCTTATTTAGGAGAATACAAAAAAGTTACCCTCGGTATGGAAAAAATCTATAGGGAAGATAACTCTTTACACAATTATATTTTGGCTTATTGTTATAAAAATCAAGGTGACAAAATAAAATATCAAGCCTATTATGATAAAATAAAAAGCCCAACTTTATTGGCTAAACTGGATTAAGGTTTTTTCTTTTTGGGCAATCGTTTCGCATCTTTTAATCCTTTATTAATCATCCATTCGAGTTGCCCATTGACACTTCGAAATTCATCGTCAGCCCATTTTTCTACCTGAGCAAAAAGCTCAGGATCTATTCTTAGCACAAAAGATTTACGTTTGCTCACAAATTAACTATTTAAGCTTCCTGCATTTACCACGGGTACCGCTTCTTTATCTCCGCATAAAACTACCATTAAATTTGAAACCATCGATGCTTTTTTATCATCATCAAAATCTACAATATTGTCTTCACTCAATTGAGTTAAAGCGTCCTCAACCATACGAACTGCTCCTTCAACAATTTTTTTACGTGCTGCAACTATGGCAACAGCTTGCTGCCTCTTCAGCATAGAACTTGCAATTTCTGGGGCATATGCCAAATAACCAATACGTGCTTCCATCACTTTTATTCCAGCTATAGCTAAACGCTCTGTAATTTCATTCTCTAAAGCTTCGTTTACTTCGTCCATGCCTGATCTCAAGGTCAATTCAGCTTGAGCATCATCAAAATTATCATAGGGATAAGACCCTGCAAGTTTCCGAACAGCGGCATCCGTTTGAACGCGAACAAATTCTTCATAATTATCTACATCAAACGCAGCTTTAAAAGTATCTTGAACCTGCCAAACTAGAATGACGTTAATTAATATAGGGTTTCCTATCTTATCATTTACTTTTACTCGTTCACTATCAAAATTTCTCGCTCGAAGTGAGATTCTAGTTCGTGTGAAAAATGGATTGACCCAATGAAATCCATTGTCTTTCACTGTTCCTTTATACGACCCGAAGAGTACCATTACTTTTGAACTATTAGGGTTTACAATAAAAAATCCTTTAAGTAAAAACAACCCCAAAACTAATGTTATCACAAACAAAGGCATTCTTAACAAAAGAACTCCTAACACACTCAAGATAATCGTTGCAAATACCACAAGTAACATGAGGTAGCCGTTAATTCCTTTTAATTCTTTCTCTGAATTCATATGATATTGATTTGATATCACAATAATAGCAAAAAAATTTAACTTATCTTAACTTTTATAAATAAAAAAAGCAATTAAACATGAAAAAAACGTATCAAAAAGACAACTTAGAAATCGGTTGGGAAGCAGAAAAATGCGAACACGCTGGAGTGTGTGTGCGAACCTTGCCAAAGGTTTACAATCCGAAAGCAAGACCTTGGATTAAACCCGAAAATGCAAGTATTGAACAGTTAAAGTCTCAAATTAGCGCCTGTCCCTCAGGCGCATTAAGTTATAGAGAGCTCTAATTTATTTGTACGCTCCTGCGGAATAATGCAATTCGTAGGAGTGTGAATAAATTTCAAATACGACTCCAAAAGGATCCTCAACATAAACCATACGGTAAGGTTTTTCACCAGGATAATAATAGCGAATTGGCATTCGTTGCTTTCCGCCTGCAGCAATTATTTTCTCGACCAAGCCCTCTACATCAGGATCTTGAACGGAAAAATGAAATAACCCTGCTTTAAACGGCTGAAAACTGGGTCGCTCTTGCTTGGCTTCTTTAAACTCAAATAATTCAAACCCAATTTTGTCTCCTGTTGACATATGTGCAATACGAAAAGACCCCCAGCCCTCACCGAAAACATCAATACACATTTGGCCAATTGCTGTATCATTCTCCTCATAAACTTCAGTGGGTGGCATAATCACATATAAACCCAATACATCTGTATAAAAACTTACAGCTGCATCTAAATCCGGAACTGTAATTCCGATATGTGAAAATGTACGTGGATATCTTTTTCCATCACTATTTAAATTCATAATAACCTGTTTTTTAGTTGCTTATAAATTTAATCATATAAATTGTAAATTTGCTATTAAATGGATTTTTATCGTGGTTTTGACACCAAGTAGAAACTAGTATGGATTTTTAAGTCCATAGCGATTGCACATTATTCCATTCCAATATAAATGATGTCTATATTTTAATCCTATTTTTCTAAGTACTTTATTTGAAGCAATATTACCTATATGAGCATCCCCAATGATATCGGGAAGATTTAAAGTCTTGAAGCCATAATCTAGCCAAAACGTTGCGGTTTCAAAGGCAATGCCTTGGCCCCAAAATTCTGGTAATAATCTATACCCGATATCGTAGTAGCCCTCATCTTCCAATTTAAGCCCTGACCAGCCCAGGAACCTGCCATCTTCTTTTCGAAATATAGCCCAGCGACCAATTCCATTATTTTTGTATTGTTGGAGAAGGTCTTCAACTATTTTGACGCTTTGATTAATATCCTTCACTGGATTTTGGCCGAGGTATCTATGAACAGCTTCATTGTTGTCCAAATGAAAAAGATGGCCTGCGTCATCCAAAGAAAAGGGTCTTAATTCAAACCTTTTAGTGTACTCTATTTTAGACATATTGTATTAAATTCGTTGGAAATATAGGATATTAAAATGATTCGAGAAATTCATGCAAACCAAACTGATGTGGCCAGATGAATCTTTGGATTTTGTGAAAATTCAGGGAGATGAAAATGCCAAGCATTATGGTTACTTTTTTAATGAGGAACTTATCGCTGTCGTCTCTGTTTTTTTGGATGCTACAAATCAATCCGCCCAATTAAGAAAACTTGCTTGCGTGAAAAAATATCAAGGTAAGGGAATTGGGAGTTCTTTAGTTCATCACCTTATTGAGCACACCCCGGTAGATCGAATATTTTGCAATGCAAGAATTGAAAAAACTTCTTTTTACAGTAAATTAGGGTTTCAAGAGACAGAAGAAAAATTCAGTAGGAAAAACCAAGAATATATTATTATGGAAAAACATATTTACAAATGATTATTCGAGAGGCGGAAGTATCAGATTTACCTCAAATCCTTGAAATATTAAATTATGAAATTAAAGAGACCTTTAATATTTATGATTCGAGAGCATGGGATATGAAGCAGATCAAGCAATGGTTTAATTCAAAAAAAACAGACCGCTTTCCTGTCTTTGTTGCTGAAATTGATGGGCTTGTTTTGGGCTATGCCACTTATGGTTCTTTTAGGAAATGGGAAGGCTACAAACCTACTGTTGAACACTCTATTTACATAAAATCTCAGCAAAGAAAGCAAGGGGTTGGACAACGTTTAATGAAGCATTTAATCGATCAAGCGCGTGCTCAAGGGTTTTGCAATATGATTGCTGGAATTGATTCTCAAAACAAAAATAGTGTTGCCTTTCACAGACATTTTAATTTTAAAGAAGTTGGGTTTTTGCCTAACATCGCAACTAAACATGATCAAATTTTGAATCTATGTCTTATGCAACTTGAATTATAATTATTAAATTTGAGTAGTGTTATCGGCGTATTAGATGGACTCTTATTTTATACTCCAGAACCCAGGTCATAACTGGGTCTATTATCAGGAATCAGAGAAACTTGCTCTGTCTGAATTGAAATTATGTTGTCTAAAATTAGACTTGCCCAATGCAGACCCTCAGGCTGTAGAAGTTTGTGGTGTCCGATATTTTCGTTTTTTTTTAAACCGGCCTTTTGATGAATCCATAAGTTTAGAAATAGGTAGACTTTCATTTTTCTTTGCCTTGTTTAAATCGGAAAATGATAGGTTTCTTCCGATCGCTGTAAATCCAAAGTTTCCTGTTGAAAAAAGCCTTAGTGGAGTTCAGAAATACATTGGAAAAACCAATGAACTCTTTACCCGAATGATGGTTAATATAGGTAGAATGTTTCTTGAAAAGAACTCAAACATCAGATTACTTGATCCTGTAGCAGGAAGAGGTACAACCCTTTTCGAAGGAGTACATTACGGCATGAAGTCCTATGGTATTGAAATTGAAAAAAAATCAATAGAACAAGCTAATCTCTTTATTAAGAAATACCTGCAAGGAGAACGTTTTAAATATTCTTTTTCAAAAAATCAGGTTTCCGGTAGTGATAAAAAAAATGGAGTTTTTATGGAAACTTTTGAGTTTGCCAAAAATAAAGCTGATTTCAAAGATGACTCAAGTCGTCTACAATTGAGTTTTGTAAATGGAAACACCTTGGCTTGTGAGCAGTTTTTTAAACGAGACTTTTTTGATTTAATAATAGGCGACCTGCCTTATGGAGTTCAGCACGGAAACAAGAAACAACATTCAGAAAAAAACTTCACTAGAAGTCCAGAAGAATTGGTTACTGATGGTCTTTTAGGGTGGAAAAAAACACTGAGAAAAAGTGGGATAGTTGTATTAGGTTGGAATGTCAATTTGTTCTCCTATAAAAAAATGGCTGCTCTTTTTGAATCTCAAGATTTTGATGTTCTCGGCAAGGAGGCCTATTTAGATTTTCAACATCAAGTAGATCAAGCAATCAAACGAAACATCCTGGTAGCAAGAAAATTATAATGATGCTTTTTTCCTATCTTTAAGCTATGGTAGAAAAACAGTTGGTCGATAAACTTTACAAGAACTTTTTAGAGACAAAAAAATGCATCACCCTTAAGGATGTTGGACATTGGTTTGATAAAGTAATGGGAGTTATTTATCCTGTTTCAAAAGATCTTTTTTTCAGAGATAAGAATCAGTTTGAGGAATATTTAAAAACCTTGCAAGAAGAGCTCAAGGATATGATGTATTGCAATATTGGTTTTGATCCAGAAAACGTTCCAGACCTTGTGGATAATTTTTCTTCAAAAATTTGGGAACTCAAACAAGCTCTAGATCTGGATATTGATGCGATTTTTGAAGGAGACCCTGCTGCACAATCTAAAGATGAAATCATAAGAACTTACCCGGGATTTTTTGCAATTGCCGCTCATAGAATTGCACATTTTTTTTATATCAAAAAACTACCAGTTATCCCGAGAATGATTAGCGAATATGCCCATAGTAAAACAGGAATTGATATTCATCCTGGGGCACATATTGGTTCGAGTTTTTGTATTGACCACGGAACAGGGGTGGTTATAGGTGAGACAACAATTATTGGAAATCAGGTCAAAATATATCAAGGAGTGACTCTTGGGGGACTCAGTGTAGAAAAAAAATTAGCCAACACTAAAAGACATCCAACCATAGAAGATTCAGTTGTTATTTATTCTGGTGCGAGTATTCTAGGAGGAGATACCGTGATTGGGAAGAATAGTATCATTGGCGGAAATACGTTTATTATTGAAAGCATTCCTCAAAATTCAAAAATTTATCACCCAAGTAATTCATGAACCAATTAATAGATTTAATAGGAAATACTCCCCTAGTGTCGGTCAAGTCACCTAATCCTAAGGTTGAGATTTATTGCAAACTCGAAGGGCAAAACCCAGGAGGCAGTGTTAAAGATCGAGCAGCTTATTCTATGATCAAAGGTGCTTTGGACCGAGGAGAAATTAAAACGGGAGATCATTTAGTCGAAGCGACTAGTGGAAATACAGGAATTGCTTTGGCAATGATTGCTGCGGCTCTAGGTTTGAATATGCATTTAATCATGCCAGATACTGCCACTGAAGAACGTGTAGGAGCCATGCGTGCTTACGGAGCAGAAGTCATCCTTACCCCTGGTGTAAAAACAATAGAATATTCGCGAACATTAGCAGATGAGCTGCATCATTCAAAAGGCTATTATTTATTAAATCAATTTGCTAATGACGATAATTGGTTGGCACATTATCGAAGTACAGGTCCTGAAATATGGAGAGATACCAAAGGTAAAATAAGTCATTTTGTTTCTTCGATGGGCACAACGGGTACTATAATGGGTGTTTCTAAATATTTAAAGGAACAAAACCGAGCAATACAAATTGTCGGTGCGCAACCTACTGAAGGTTCGAAAATTCCTGGTATACGTAGATGGAGCCCAGAGTTTTTGCCAAAAATATTTGATGCCTCAAGAGTTGATCAAGTGCGTGATGTTAGCAGAAACGAGGCCGAGAACCAAATGAAGTTAATGGCAAAAGAAGATGCTATTTTTGGCGGTATAAGTAGTGGCGGAGCTCTTTTCTTGGCAAAAAAATTGGCCATGGAGTTAGAGGGGGGCCTTATCGTATGTATCACTTGCGATCGTGGAGATCGATATTTAAGTACTGGGATCTTTTCATGAAAAATTATATAGAAGTAAATAAAGCGCTCTGGAATCAACGAGTTGATGGGCATGTCGATTCTGAGTTTTACTCCGTTGAACGTTGGAAGAAACATCTAAACTCCCTAAATAAAATAGAGCTGAATTTACTGGGTGACTTACAGGGTAAAAAAATTCTTCATTTGCAGTGCCATTTCGGTCAGGATACGCTTTCGATGCAGGCTCTTGGAGCTCAGTGTACTGGGGTGGATTTGTCGAATAAAGCTATTGATAAAGCACAGGTTTTGGCCAGAGAACTCAGCCTAGAATCACAATTTATTTGCTGCGACATCTATGAATTAAAAAACCATTTAGATGAGAAATTTGATCTTGTATTTGCCTCTTATGGCTGTATAGGTTGGCTGCCAGATTTGAGCAAATGGGCAGAGGTAATCTCCAATTTCTTAAAACCAAATGGGAAATTTGTTTTTGCTGAATTTCACCCTGTGGTTTGGATGTTTAACGATCAGTTTACAAGCGTTGATTATTCTTATTTCAATAAAGAAGCTATAGTAGAATCTGAATCGGGAAGTTATGCAGACCCTAAAGGTGACTATAATAATGATTTTGTTTGTTGGAATCACAGTATTGATGAGGTATTGACAGCTTTAATGTCAAATGGCATGAGCTTAGAACTGTTCCAAGAATATGACTACAGCCCATACCCGTGCTTTGAGAATGTTGTTGAACAGGATCAAAAGAAGTATCAAATAAAAAATTTAGAAGGGAAGTTGCCTATGGTTTTTGCCTTGAAAATGAATAAAAATGAAACTAATTAAAAAAATATTGATGATACTAACTTCAATTGTCATTGCCTTAATACTAATTGTTTTTCTTTTTATGCAACAAGCGCAATTTGGTTCAAAACCAAAGAATGAGCGACTGGGTCGTATCGAAAAATCACAACATTGGAACGGGAAAAAATTCGAAAACCTCGAATTTACTCCTGATCTAACTCCGGGGTATTCCTATTGGGACATTTTAAAAAAACAAGTAACCGGAAAAAGTGATCGATCTAAACCAAAACACCCTATTCCCAACAAAAAAACAGATCTAAAATCCATAGATACTGAAGAAGATGTATTGATTTGGTTTGGTCATTCCTCTTACTATTTGCAGATTTCGGGAGTTAAAATTCTCATGGACCCTGTTTTCAGTGGGAGCGCCTCTCCACTACCTTCGAGTATTCAATCTTTTGATGGAACAGATATATATACTGTAGACGATTTCCCGGAAATTGATTATATCTTAATTTCCCACGACCATTATGATCATTTAGACTATAAAACCATTAAAGAATTTCAATCCAAAACCTCTCAAGTCATCGTGGGTCTTGGAGTTGGAGCCCATTTTGAAAGTTGGGGATATCAAAAAAATCAAATCATCGAAACCGATTGGTGGGAGGATTTAAGCCTGAAAAACAATTTAAGATTATATACCTGTCCTACGCGTCATTTTTCAGGTAGAGGGTTCACAAGAAACAACACCCTTTGGCAATCATATCTCTTAGAACAGCCGCAAGGGCTTAAAATATACCTTGGAGGTGACAGTGGTTATGGCGCGCATTTTAAAGAGATCAACCAAAGATATGGTGGTGTGGATCTAGCCATTTTAGATAATGGTCAGTACAATGATGCTTGGAAGGCAATACATATGCATCCTGATCAAGTAATTCAAGCCACACAAGATTTAAATGCTCAATATTTATTTCCTGTTCACTCCTCTAAATTTGTTCTTGCACTTCACGCTTGGGATGAGCCTTTAAATAGAACATCTGCACTCGCAGAACAAAATAACATCTCATTATTTACTCCAGTGCTCGGAAGTAAAACAAACTTGAATAGGCTAGAGCATAATTTCCCAAAATGGTGGGAGGGAATTGATGATTAAAATCTCTAACTTCGTTGGAATGAAGATCAATTACCAAGTCAAAATACAGTGCACCTGTGAAATTCTATGGCAACAACTTAGTATTAAGGAGTTACACGGACATTGGGTGGAACAAGCTTTTCCAAACGCTCAAATGAAGGGTGATTGGCCGGTTGTAGGTCAGGAAGTATCTTTTATTGACCCTTTAGGAAACGAAACGGTTGTAATTATTGATGGTATTGAACTTGGAAAAGGAATTTCCTTGAGACATGTCGCAATACTTGCAGATAATGAACGCTTTGAAACTGGTCCCGAAGCCACAACATGGACGATGACCAAGGAACATTATGAAATAAGTGATCTCGGTCAAGAAGTTATTTTTAATGTACACGTTGAATGTGACATGGCTTATCGAGATTTATTCAATCAAATGATTCCAAGAGCAATGCAAGCCTTGAAGAAAGATTGTGAAGAGGTCAGCGAAAATTTGAAATTCCCTATCGGTCGTCCAAAAATAAAAAACACGCTAAACCCAAAGGAACGTAAATTTCTAATTGATCAAATTGAATCACTTCCCTCGGAACTCTCTGAATTATTAAAAGGTGCCTCCAAACAATCTTTGGGCCTGAATTACCGACCTAAAGGATGGTCAATTGCTCAAGTAGTACATCACCTTGCTGATTCCCATATGAATTCATTTATTCGATTTAAGCTCGCACTTACCGAAAATATCCCTCGAATTAAACCCTATCAAGAAGATTTATGGGCTGAATTAGCGGACTCTTCCTCAACGGAAGTTGAAGATTCTCTGGTCCTATTGACTGCACTTCACAAAAAATGGACAGTGTTACTAAACAGTCTTAATGAGAATCAATGGAAACAGGCGATGAAACACCCGGAGAAAGCAGATTTAGTGACTTTGGATCAAGCCCTTCAACTTTATGCTTGGCATGGAAATCACCATTTATCACATGTAAATCAAGCGCTTAGCTATAAATTTGATTAAAAAAATCTACCTTTAATTAAATTAAAACTATTATGGCAGAAAAAATTAAACATTGGTATGTACCCTTAATTCTTGGGTTAATTCTCGGGATTATTGGTGTTTGGATGCTTGTTAAACCCCTGTCGGGTTTCGCGACATTAACTGCAATTTTTGAATGGTCCTTTATTATTTACGGAGTTCTAGAAATTATTTTTGCACTTACCATTAGAAATGTAGGAAAAGGTTGGGGGTGGTATCTTCTTGGAGGAATTGTAAGTTTCGCTTTTGGAGTTTATCTTTTTAAACACCCCATTTTATCAGAAGCAACCTTTGCCATGTATATCGGTTTTGTGTCTTTGTTTTTCTCGGTTTCAGCAATAGGAAAGGCAATGGATTTATCAAGCTTAAAAGTCGCTGGTTCTGGCTGGTTAATGTTCTGGGGAATACTTGGTTTATTTTTCTCATTTATGCTGTTGTGGGATCCAATGATTGCCGGATTAACTGCGGTAATTTGGGCTTCAATAATTCTAATAACTATCGGAATATTTGGAGTCTCACTGGGCTTAAAGCTCAAGTCAATAGCTTCTTAATTTAAATTTTATTATTTTTAGTTAGGCCTCTCCCCGTTTAATCTTAAAACATTAAGCGTATGCATTTTTTTGAAGTTGAAAAAGTTACATGTTTGAACAAATTTTAGAATTAAATTCTTTATCGCTCAGTGGTTATTCTACTCGGATGTCCTTGGTGAATAATAAAACTCCATCTCTTTGGAAAGATTTTATGGGATCCTATCATAAAAAACTTGAAAATCATCCGAAGGTGTTTTACAGTTTGGAAATCTATGATTCAGTGGATTATTTTAGGGAATTCAACCCCAACAAAAGCTTCGAGAAATATGCAATGGTGGAATCCAATAGACTTGAATCAACGAATGATGAGAAATTGAAAAGCCTTACGGTAAAGGGAAAATATGCTGTTTTTTTACACAAAGGAGCTGCGAGTAAAATCGGAGAAACCTATGAGTTTATTATGGGTAAATGGCTGATTAATTCAGGTCAGAACCTTGATAACCGTCCTTTTTTTTCGATTATGGATGAGGGCTACCTGGGCGAAAACCCAAAAAGCCAAGAACGTATTTATATTCCAATTCAATGAATTTATTACCCTATGATGGAGAATTAGTTTATTTAGGTCCTGTGTTTTCATTGGAGGAGCAATCTCACTATTTAAAAAGTTTAAAAAGCGAAGTAAACTGGTCGCAGGAACGGATAAGGATGTATGGCAAGGAAATCGTAATGAGGCGAAAAGTGGCTTGGTATGCGAATCAAAATAGCATTTACAAATATGGAGGTTATGAAAGACAAGCTTTTTTATGGACAAACATTTTACTGGAACTAAAGCAAAAAGTTGAAACTTGGAGCAATTCAAATTTTAATTCTTGTCTTTTAAATTATTATCTTGACGGTGAGGATGGAATGGGGTGGCATAGTGATAATGAGAAGGAATTAAAAAAACATGCCTGTATTTCTTCCGTGAGTTTTGGTGCAGGTCGAAAGATGAAATTTAAACATAAAACCACCAAAGAAGTAGTCGATTTATACCTTGAACCAGGAAGTCTTGTGCTGATGAAAAATGAAATTCAAGATTTTTGGTTGCACAGCATTCCAAAAACTAAAAAAGTAAATTCAGAACGAATAAATTTAACCTTTAGAACTTATGATACTAACAACAACCGAAACCCTACCTAATACTGAAATAGAAACTGTCCTTGGCATATGCAGAGGGTCGACTGTAAGAGCGAGAAGTGTGGGAAGTGATATTTTTGCAGGACTCAAAAATATTGTCGGCGGGGAAATTAGTGAATACACCAAACTTCAGGCGCTATCCAGAGAACAGGCTTTGGAACGAATGGAAATAGACGCTCAAAGAATGGGAGCCGACGCAATTGTAAATATACGTTTAACCACCTCAACGGTAATGCAAGGGGCCTCAGAAATTCTTGCCTATGGAACTGCAGTTAAATTAAAATAATTATGAAAAAATACAGTTTAATCCTATTTATGCTAATTGGTCTTGTGGGATATAGCCAAGAGCCAAAAATTCAAGGGAGTTTTGAGCGCAGTATCAGTATTGATGATGATCACGACGTAGTTGAGTTATGGAAGTTCGTGGATCATTATTTTGTAGTTACCGCATATAATCCAATCAACAAAGTCTTCTATTATACTTATGGAGGGGCTTTTTATACGGACCAAGGGAAATTTAAGTCCAATGTCAGTTTCAGCCATGAGGCGCCTATGGCATTTGCTGCTAAAATAAGCCATCATTATAAACTAGAACCCAATAAATTAAGCTTAATGGGCTTGGCTGAGGGTCTAGAGCGGATTGATCAATCTATGAATGGAGAACTTTCACAAACTTGGATAATAACGGGAAGAAAAGTGAATGGCGAAATGACTACTCGTCAAATTGGAGCGAGGAAAACTTTAAAAATTCTTACTGATCGACAATTTCAATGGATTGCTTTTAACGAAGAATCTGGTGATTTTAGAGGAACTGGAGGAGGCAATTACAGTGCAAAAAATGGCGTGTATACAGAGCATATTAAATTCTTCTCAAGGGATTCCTCTCGAGTGGGGCAATCTCTTAAGTTTCAATATGCAAAAGATGGAGAAAATTGGATACATTCAGGAATGAGTAGTAAAGGAAAGCCAATTTATGAAATATGGTCGCCTCTTAGTTTAGCTGAAAAATCAATGAAAAAATAGCATAATGAAATCTTCTAAAGTATCTCTTTCAGGAGCGATTTCCATAGGAATTGGCGGGATGGTTGGAGGTGGTATTTTCGCGGTTTTAGGACTGGCAGTAGAAATGGCGCAAGGAGCGACTCCCCTAGCGTTTTTGTTTGCGGGTATTATTGCCTTTATCACTTCGTACTCCTATGTAAAAATGAGTTTAACCTTTCCTGATCGCGGAGGGACTGTAAAGTTTATGAATGCTGCTTGGGGCAAAACCGTGTTTTCAGGTGGATTAAATAACACCTTATACTTGAGCTACATTATTATGCTGAGTTTGTACGCTTCTTCATTCGGATCCTATGCTCCAAACCTTATAAAGATATTTGGAAGCACCATAGACTTTCATTTTTTCGCCTCAATTATCGTACTAATCTGTGCGCTTATTAACTATTACAGCGTTCATGTGGTTTCTGCAATCGAGGATTATGCCGTAGGAATTAAACTCGTAATTTTAATCGGCTTTGTATTTATCGCGGGGTATGGCTTAATTGGAAACCCTAATTTAGAACAATTAAAACCTGAATACTGGTCTCCTATGATTCAAGTGATTAGTGGTGGAATGGTTATTTTTGTTGCCTACGAAGGTTTTGAATTGATTGCTAATACCGTTCCGGATATGAATAATCCACTAAAAAATGTTCCCAAAGCCTATTATTATTCTGTAGGTTTTGTAATCCTATTATACATTGCGATCAGCGGAGTGACAGTAGCTTCAATTCCTTTTACTGAAATTGCAAAGGCGCAAGAATACGTTCTCGCAGAAGCAGCCAAACCCGTGCTTGGGCAATTGGGATTTACCATAATCACTATAGCCGCTTTAATCTCAACTTTTTCAGCCATAAATGCCTCTCTTCTCGGTGGGACCCGAGTGAATTATGAGCTTGCAGAAGATGATGAACTTCCTCATGAATTCACTTCCAAACTTTGGAAACAGCCCATAGGGCTTTTAATTACAACTATTATGACCTTAATTTTGGTCAATTTTATGAATTTATCCAGTATTTCCACGGCAGGAAGCATTGGGTTTCTGATCATTTTTGCCATGGTGAATTTTGCCAATTTCAAACTTAGAAAAGTTACAAAAAGTAAATCTTGGATTCCCCTTACCGGGTTTTTAATGTGTTTAGTGGCATTAACCGCATTAATAAATCAACAAATTGAGCAAGCTCCAAATGGGGTTTATATTGCTATTCTTATTATCCTGGTGTGTTTTCTAGGAGAATTTTTATACAAAAGGTCTCAAAAATGAAAAAACTTCTAGTCTTACTTCTTCTTTTACAGGCGTGTCAAACTCATGACGTGAAAAACAGTGAAAATTTTGCTGAAATGATTCAAGGGCAATGGTCTGGCGATATGTTTATTTTTAACAAGGGTCAAATACGAGATACTGTACCTGTTTTGTTTACCGTTAGAGAAACTGACACAATTGATCGATGGCATTGGCAAATGAAATATATCTCTGAGGAATTTCCAATCACCAAAGATTATAGACTTGAACTTATAAACGCTCGGGAACAACAATACATCACAGATGAAGGAAGTGGGATAATCTTAAACTCCTATCGTTACAAAAACAAATTATATGGTTTTTATACCGTGAGTAACACGGTCTTTTCTGCCACTTATGAGCTTCAAGGACAAGATTTAATATTTGAAGTATATGGTGGCAACCCCTCAAAAGACAGTTTAAAAACTGATTATAAAGTTCATCCGTATTCCGTTGATTTTTTACAACGAGTTTCTCTGAAAAAAATTCAATAATGTGCGTTGGTATTGGACAATCAAAACTAAAAAAAGACAAAGAGGATAAGCCTTTAAAAGATCTTTCAAAAGCCCTTGATGAAATCCGAAGTGAATTCCCTACGAATTATAAAATTCATTTATTCTCGCATGCCGGAATTATTCGCCAAGGAAGCCTGGATGCTCACCCTGCTCAGTTTGCATGGGTTAGTGAAAAAGCCAATGGAGGAACTTGGCCAGTATTTAACGTAAGAGTGGAAGGTGGCTGGAAAAATAAATCCAATGACCCAGATTACAAGGGGCCCTATGATGTCTTTTACAATCCTTATGTCAAGGATTTTCTTCCAAAACAACGCTGCATTGTACCTTGTGACTTTTATATAGAACAACCTACTGACAAAAAAATACGCAAAAAGTTTCTCATCAAAAAACAAGATGATCAAGCGCTATTCCTCGCTGGTGTATATCGGACTATCAAAGATGAGATTACCGGTTCAGAGGCTTTGGCTTTTTGTTTATTAACCACAGCACATCATCCTTTGAATTTTAAAATAGGTCATCATCGTTCTCCTGTGATTCTTTCAGAAGAGCAAGCTGTGGTTTATTTACAAAATTCAACTAAAGGAAAAGAGCTTTTACCTTTTTTCAGACCCTATCATTCAAATGACTTGGAAGCGTATGAAGTAGGGCTTGAAATCGCAAAACGCAATGACAAAATTGCAAATAATGACTCCAGTTTAATTCGTCCTTTGGGGCCAATCATTAAAATATCGTAGATTTAACTATGAAAAAAATTTTACTAGTTCTAAGTTTAAGTCTTATTCTGTTGTCCTGTGAACAGAATAAAAAACAGCCGTCTGGGTTATGGCTCGTCACTGAAGTCTCTGTTGGAGATCAAAAAATGACTCCACAAGGAAGGTGGTTAAAGTTGAATGTGGATGGCAGTCAGGAATCCGGAAATGGTTGGCTGAAGCACTCTGAAGGAAGTTTTGATTTCGATGAGCAAAAAAACAGTCTCTCTATAAACAACTCCAATGGAATTAATGATATGTTCCCTGCTTTTAACGTCAGTTTTGAGGCAGATAAAATGATTTGGAATAGAGATGAAGAAGGTGAACAAGTTCAAGTTACCTTAGAGCCAATTTCTAAATTACCCAAAACCCCAGCAAATACGCTTTTAGGATTATGGAAATTAAAAAGGGTCAGTTTTGATGGTCAAAATATTACATCGATGAATAATCCCTCAGGAAATCGCTATTTAAATGTGCGATGGGACGGAGTTTTTGTAGACCAAAATGGTCCTGAAGGAAGATTAAGAGGGCCCTACAGAATTCATGGACACAATCCTGAAATAGAATTTATATACTACGGTGATTGTGCGGTTATCGATCGCTATGAATATGAAGTTAGTGAGGATCAACTGAAACTCATTAATTCAGAAGAGGGCTCATTGATTATGGAATATGAGCGCATTCATGAATTTCCAAATGAATAAAAAAAGCCTCGATCAGTGATCGAGGCTTTTTAGTACCTTGGGTGGGAATCGAACCCACACTCCCGAAAGAACTGGATTTTGAATCCAGCGCGTCTACCAATTCCGCCACCAAGGCCTATTTTGGAGATGCAAAAATAAATCTTTTTTTCAATTCTCAAGCTCTTTTTATAAAAAAACTAGCTTAATTATTCCTATTTTTGCATCATCAGTTTGACAACCATAACACAACACAATATATTATGTCTGAATCTAATTTGCCGCCAAAAGTATTCGGGTGCTCACAGAGCATGGTTTTGGCTAAAAAAATCGCTAAAGAATTTGGAGCCGAACTGGGTCAAATAAACATCGCTCGTTTTAGCGATGGTGAATTCCAACCTGCCTTTGAAGAGTCTGTAAGAGGACGCCGCATTTTTATCATCGGTTCTACTTTTCCAAACTCAGATCACTTGATGGAAATGTTGCTTATTTTAGATGCTGCCAAGCGTGCATCTGCAAGACACATTACAGCAGTTATGCCTTATTTTGGATGGGCTCGTCAAGATCGAAAAGATAAACCAAGAGTTGCTATTGGAGCAAAACTAGTGGCTAAACTTTTAGAAGCTGCAGGAGCTACTAGAATAATGACTATGGACTTACATGCGGATCAAATCCAAGGTTTCTTCGAAAAACCAGTGGACCATTTATTCGCATCAACAATATTTTTGCCGTACATCAAGTCTCTTGGTTTAGAGAATTTAACTATGGCTTCTCCTGATATGGGAGGTTCAAAACGCGCATATGCTTATTCAAAACACTTGGAAAGTGATGTAGTGATTTGTTACAAACAAAGGCTGAAAGCAAATATAATCTCTACTATGGAGCTCATCGGAGAGGTAAAAGGCAAACATGTCATTCTAGTTGATGATATGATAGATACTGGTGGGACCTTAACTAAAGCAGCAGATTTAATGCTGGAAAAAGGTGCTCTTAGTGTGCGAGCAATATGCACACACCCACTGCTTTCAGGAGATGCACATCAAAGAATTTTAGACTCTAGTTTAGAGGAACTTATCGTAACTGATACAATTCCTTTAAAACAAGAAAATTCTAAAATAAAAGTTGTATCTTGCGCCCCCTTATTCGCAGACGTTATGAACCAAGTTCACAACAACACGTCGATAAGCGATAAGTTTATAATGTAAACTATTAATTATTAAATAAAAAGTAATGCAATCTATTACAATCTTAGGATCTAAAAGAGAAAGCGTAGGTAAGTCAGCGACTAAAGCCTTACGTAATGCTGGAAAGGTACCATGTGTATTATACGGAGGTGACAAGGCCGTACATTTTTCAGCTGACGCAAAAGCGTTCAAAAACCTTGTTTACACACCGAATGTATACACTGCAACGATTGAATTAGAAGGTGGTGAGTCTTTCAAAGCAATTTTGCAAGATATTCAATTTCACCCAGTTTCTGATGAGATTTTACACGTTGACTTCTATCAACTTCACGATGATAAAGAAGTAACAATGAATATTCCTGTAAATCTTGTAGGTAATGCAAAAGGAGTTATTATTGGTGGTGCTCTACGTCATAACTTAAGACGCCTTAAAGTTAAAGCGCTTCCAGCAAATCTTCCTGATTTCATCGAGGCTGATATTACAGATTTAGATATCGGAAACAAATTATACGTTACTTCATTGAGAAATGACAAGTACACATTATTACACCCAGACAACACGGTTGTTGCTCAAGTAAGAATGTCTCGTAACGTTCAAAAAGTTGAAACTGAAGAATAGACTTTAGTTCTAAAATATTAAGGCGCTACCTTTTGGATAGCGCCTTTTTTTTGAAAAAATTTCACGATTTTTGTCTTATGAAGAAATTTTTAATCATTGGTCTCGGGAATCCTGGTGTCAAATACAAAGAGACCCGTCATAATATTGGGTTTAAGGTTTTGGACCATCTAGCCAAAGAAATGGGCACGGAATTTACAACGGAAAAGCTCGGAGACGTTGCCAGTTTCAGGTTTAAAGGAAGAACCTATGTTTTACTCAAACCGAATACTTTTATGAATTTAAGTGGAAAGGCGGTCAATTATTGGATGCAGAAAGAAAAAATCAGCATCGAAAACATACTCGTTGTTACTGATGATTTAAATATAGATTTTGGTGCCATTAGAATTAAAGGGAAAGGTTCCGCTGGCGGACATAATGGTCTAAAAGACATTATCGCTGTCCTTGGGCGTCAAGATTTTGCCCGGTTTAGATTTGGAGTTGCAGCAAACTATAGTAAAGGAAGACAAGTGGACTATGTACTCGGTGAATGGAGTCCAGAGGAGTCTCGTTATTTTCCAGAATTATTGGATAAATCGGCCAAAGCATGCTTGTCCTTCGGTACCGCTGGAATTAATCATACTATGAATAATTTCAATGGTCCTTTAAATTTGGTCTGAGGCATGCCATTCAGCGAATGAGGTACCCGTTTCTTGAAGTTTTAATGAGTGCAGCTTTATGTTTTCAGGAAGTAAGGCGCTAATTGTCGCCGCAAAGTCGATGATCATCATTTCGGAAGTTGGTTGATAATCTACCAAAATCACCTTGTGACCGCGTTCTTTTAATTCATTAGCCAACTCAATATGAGGAGTCGTTTGATTAAAAACAGTCGCGTGATCAAATTTTTTAACAATCTCTTTATTGACAATTGCTTTTAAATCTTTAAAATCAATTACCATTCCTCGCTTTACATGACCTTCTTCGATAATAGGCTCTCCAATAACAGTAACATAAAGCTTATAGCTGTGACCGTGAACATTTTTACACAATCCATCATAACCATATAAGGCATGTCCCGTCTCGAAATCAAATTCCTTAGTAATACGAATTTTACTCATGAGGCAAATTTACAACTAATCCTTTAAATCCTTTCGGTTTTTTGCCATTCTGTAAATAAAATAGGCAATTAGCACAAAAATGACATAGGGTAAATAGGAGCCGATAAACACACCGATTTCATAGCTTGAATCTGGAGCCTCTTCAATTTTTTTTGCAATTTTTTCAGCGTCTTGATAAATCATCATTTCTTTTTAAATGTTTCTAAGAAGGCTCTCGCTTCTGGCCCTAGCACTAAATTACCGCTCATCGCGGCTCTTTCCTCCATCAATTCAGGCCAATGCTCTGTTCCTTGCCAGGAAGCTTCTTTAAAGGCTCGTACGGCTTGTTTGGAGCATTTTGCTAATGCTAATGCACGCGAATTAATTCCAGACTCTAAGCTCGTGATGTCATCAAATAATTCATGATAAAGCCCTCGACGATATCCCCATTGAGCAGACTTCCAATCACCAGGAGCATAAGTCAAGGCTTGTAGTCCGGAAATGCCTATTTTGTGACTAACTGCAGGAGCAATTACAAAAGGTCCAATGCCCACATTTAATTCAGATAACTTCAGTGAAGCATCCACAGTGGCTCCACAATAATCAAACGCAGCCGCCAAACCGACGCCTCCGCCCACGGTTTTGCCTTGAATCATTCCAAAAATCGGTTGAGGAGCAGATTTGATGCACAGAATTAATCGAGCAAAACCCATAAAAAATTCTTTCGCAGCAGCAACATCTTCTAATGCCAATAACTCATCAAAAGAAGCGCCTGCACAAAAAGCTCTTTCTCCCCTACTTTTGACAATAATTACAGGTGCTGTCGAGTTTGAAATTGTATCTATCAATTCATTCAGTAAAGCACTTGGGAAAGAATTTCCTGCAGGGTGAAAAAACTCAATTGTCTCTACTCCTGATTCAAAATGTTTTGTGATTTCTCCTTTTACCATATTCAAATTTAAGCTTTTTTAGGAAGAATTCTTTGGTTAAAAATCCGGATTAAGATCCCTGCCCTTAATAGCATCCATACCATAAATGCAATCCAAATTCCATAGAGCTTTAATCCAAAATAATCCGTCAAATAGATTGTTGGAACAAAACCTAAAAATGTGGCAATTAACAGGGTGTTTCTCAAGGCTACCGCCTCGGCCATCCCTTTAAATACACCGTCGTAAACAAAGGCAACTGCATTTATGGGTTGCATGATCAATACCATCCAAAATATTTGATAAAAAGCCAGGAGTACAGCTGAGTCTTTGGTAAACAACAATCCAATGGGTTTGTATAATACAAAACACAGTGCACCGAGTCCAACTGCGATAATCACTGCAATTTTCATCACAGAATTGATAAGGTTTTTTAAACTTATGAAATCATTTGCTCCTTTAAGTTTGCCTGAAACAATATTTGCCACACTGGAATAACCGTCAATAAAGAAGCTAAAAAATAACCAAATCTGAAATGCTATAGTTTGGGCGGCTATACTTGCTCCACCATAGGCTGTTGCAAAAGCGTTTGCAAAGTATAAAGCGACATTTAATGAAGCTGAACGCACGAATAGATTCAGACTCAAGTTTATTAATGGCTTTAAAGAGGGATTCGCTCGCCTTCCTAAATTCCATCTAAAGGGGGTTTTTTTCAGCACCAAATAAACAGAAAGTAAAGCCATAACGACCTGAGCTATTATAGAAGCCCATGCCGCTCCTTCAACTCCCATTGGGGGAATCCAATTTTCAATTCCATAGACCAGAACCACATCCAAACCTATATTTACCACAGCACCGATAACCGCAATTATCATAGGCCAGAACGTGTTTTGCATTCCTCTGAACACCCCGAAAAGCGTAAAGATTATTAAGATTAAGGGCAGACCATAGGCTCTAATCTTATAATAAGAAACGGCAGTGTCTAAGATCAATCCTTGGGCATTGTAAAATTCAAAAATCCCGTAAGCAAAATAGGAGGTTATTCCCATTAATAATACGCTCAAAAGGACATTTATCAACAAAATCTGACTTGGTAAGCTTGCAACCTCATCAAGTTTATTAGCCCCGAGATGACTGGCTATTAGAGCGGAAATTGCAGATCTAGTTTGAGCAAGTATCCATACAATAGCGGACAAAAAACTTCCTGCAATTCCAACTGCGGCAGGTGCTTCAACTGCATTCACTGGAACATTACCAACAATTGCCGTATCTGTTAAAGATAAAAGAGGTTCAACTATCCCAGAAATTATTGCGGGAATCGCCAACTTATTGATGTCTCTAAATCGGTAAGTCATAACAATAAAATGGGTGTTCAGATTGTTTTGGGAAAAATATATTTCCTAATCGTTTATAGCCTCTAGCCTCATAGAATTTGTGGTTTCTTTTGTTTTGACTGAAGGTGTCCAATCTTACCCAAGAATACCCCTCTTGTTTGGCGTAGTTCTCTGCAAAATCCATAAGTTTTCGGGCATTGCCCTTTTTTTGATAACTCGGATGTACTGCCAACCGATGAATATACAGCTTCTTACCATTTTCACCGGACCAAAAGACATCTTCATATTCTTGATCCTCGATATCACTCAGAACAATAATTCCCTCGATATTTTCCTGCCTTTCTAAGCAGTATAGCTGACCAATTTCTACATCATTTTCAAATACTTTTCTAGAAGGATAATGCTCATTCCATTGATAAATATGCTGATTTATCATGTTTTGGGCACAAGCCTCAGTAAGGGCTTTTATTTTTGGTATATCTGCTTTAGTTGCTTTTCGTATCATTTTTAATAAAGCTTATGGTTTGATCAAATGCAACTTGTAAATAATTTGGAAGTTCTTCTTTGCCCCAAGGGGTTGTACTGCCTAAATTATGATCCATATTGGCGATAATATACAGCT
>JBMYVY010000011.1:0-71088 GCA_049606855.1 Flavobacteriaceae bacterium
TCATGTTAGTTTTACTTCTTTTTACGCTGTCGATTTCAATATTTTCAATGAACTTCGCTTGTTGTAAGCGGGTGCAAATATACAATCCTTTTTTACTTGTGACCAAATAAAAATCGAACTTTTTCTAAAAAAGTTTTGTTAAAAAAAAATAGCGCCCTAATGTTCTCCAAATTCTTCAACCGAAGAAAATTTAAGTACCTGAAAACAAATTATTTGGAGATTCGGAATTAATTCTCTAAGTTTAATAAAATTTAAAACCTATGACCCCTGTAGAATTCTTTAATCAAGAACCGCGTATTTTGCGCTTCATCTATTGCCTTGCATTTTTTGGCCTATTTTATTTTTCAATCTCTAAATTGGTATTCAATCTTCCGTTTATTTCAACCGTTGCGGCAGCAAGTTGTTTTGTGATGAGTGTGTTTTTTGTTCGAATATCAACGAAAAGCCTGGAGAAAGCTTAGCGATTTTTTTGCTCAATATACTTAGATAAGTACTTATAACGTGCCTGTTGGTCGGTCTTCATGACTTCACCAACAAAGAAACGCTGTCTGTGTCCAAGCAAATTTTGCTCACAGGCTTGAATTTGTCTTTCGGCGTTTAACGCATAGTTTTTGCTGAAATTTTCAGTCAACAATCGCTCACAGTTTTGAGCCGCATTGTCCCAAAGTACTTTATCGGAATATAAATTGACAGCGGCCTCTACAAAGGCATCATCAGTATCCGTCACCATTCCTGCCCAATGTTGATCGTCCTCTAACATCCCTTCGACACCAACAAAGGTCGTTACCGAAGGCATTCCGCCTTTAAGAGCATCAAATAGTTTTCCCTTTTGGCCGGCACCGAAACGCAAGGGAGCCAACAAAACCCTGTAGGAATTCATTAAAGGATCGACAGTCTCTGCTCTACCTTTTACAAGAAAACCCGTTTTAGGGTCATTCATTTGTAATGCTTCTGGTCCCGCATAAGAGCCGTATAAATGGATTTCTGCACCCGTTTTTTTTCTAATTTCGGGCCATAGTTTTTTGAGTTGGCGAACAGCATCCATATTGGGAGCATGCATAAAACCACCAATGCTCAAGAAATTTTTTCTTGAATCGTAACCTCCTACCCTCTTTGACTCAGGCTCATAAATAAAAGGTAGATAGACGAGTTGATCTGCGGCAATCTGAAATTTATCTTCAAGCAGCTTGATTTCGAATTGTGAAATCATAACAGTCAAATCACAACGTAGTATGCTCGCAATTTCTCGTTTACAATCTTCAGTATATAAATTGAGGGTGTTTCCTGAATTGATCGCCTTGGCTCTGGCTTTGCGCAAAAAATGTAAATCCTCAGTGTCAAGCACCTGCATAATCTCGGGAAAGCAAGCTCTAACCCGCCAACCAAACTGTTCCTCTACCATAAATCGATCGTAGAGTACCGCAGCGGGCTCCAATTTAGTGACAAATTCATCAAAGGAATTACTATTTAGAGTAATGCAATGAGTTTCCATGTCATCAGTATACTCATTTCCTGTTTTCAAAGCAGGTGTAGCATAATGAATGACATAACCCAAATTCCTGAAAATCGTTAATAGTTGCAGCATGCGATATCCTGCTGCAGAAGAAGTTGGCTCTATCCAAACAGAGGATAGAACCAATAATTTTTTATAATCCAAATCTGTATTGTAATCCTGAAAGAACAAATCGGTTACCATTAGCAACACCGAACTCCCCTCTTAACTGCCAATTTCTGGTAAACTGGAAATTAAATCCAAACTGAATAGACCAATTATTGATGATCTCTTTTTTAATTTTATATTCTACATCAGAAGCAAACAGGGTTTGTAAACCGCTGTCCAGAGTTCCAAGTGCTTGATTTTTTGTATTCAAGGTTTTGTTTTGCTGCTCTAAAATAGCAATCTGAGCTGCTTCCGCAGGTCTGTTTGGATTCAAGGTTGAAATGGTTGCATTATTGGCATTAATTTGTCCAGTATTTGCCTGAACTCTATCATCAATTGCAGGGAATATATTAGCTCCTAAATCTGGAAAAACCTCATTCAACTTAATCGAACCATAATTTCCTTTTCTATCAACAAAATCTCGCCACATTGCACCAACATAAACCGCCAACTTTCTTTCCTTTTTGAATTCCATTAAATTCCCAACACGGGCTGAACCAACCACTAATTTCGCTGGATCGTCTAATAACTCCGAATAAGATTTAGTGAAATTTCCATCAACAGAAATAAAGTAATTACGATAACCATAAACCCAAGTGGTACCAATACCCCAAGTAGTTGCATCAAATTTTGCATCAGCTCCGAAAGCGGGTAAAGAGATAATTAAATCCCCATTATCATCATACCACTCTGGTTGTAAAAACACGCCGGTGACTCCCTGATTCATAGCGTATAGCCCGTAGACATTAATAAAGGGAAACACCCACATATCTGCACGAACGTTGATTCCGTCTGTGGTTGCATTTACCTTTTGAAAATTTAAGGTTTCAAGCGTCAAGTATTCGTCTGCTAATTGATTTAAAGTTGAATTCGGATCTGAACCTATATTTAAAGAAAACTCCGAAATGAATAAATCCATATCATTGTGAGTGTAGTTTAGATTAAACCCAAAAGGCAGCTGAATTTCATAACCTCTTTCAGCAACTTTTTGACCATAAACCGGAAGTAAATATGGATAAATGGTATCTAATAATTGTTCCTCTTTTTCTGGCATATCCTGCCCTTGAGCCGGAAGACTCAAAATCCCCACTAGAAGGATTAAAATAAATTTCTTCATTTGTATTGGTTATGTTGATTACAGGGGTTCGTAGTACTAAAATACGAATAATTTTATAGACCCTTAAATAATTTGCAAAAATAGTATCTTTGTTTACTTATGAAGCAAAGCTATATCGAGGTTTTGGGCGCAAGAGCCCACAATCTTAAAAATATTGACGTTAGCATCCCTAGAAATCAACTTGTTGTAATTACCGGTCTAAGTGGAAGCGGTAAGTCTTCCTTGGCTTTTGACACGATTTACGCAGAGGGTCAGCGGCGTTATATAGAGACTTTTTCTGCCTACGCAAGACAATTTTTAGGAGGGCTCGAGCGTCCGGATGTAGATAAAATAAACGGTCTTTCTCCAGTAATTGCTATTGAACAAAAAACGACATCACGATCCCCACGATCCACTGTTGGAACCATTACAGAGATTTACGATTTCTTAAGACTTTTTTATGCCCGTTGTGCAACAGCCTATTCTTACAACACAGGAGAGAAAATGGTGCAATATAGCGAGGAACAAGTGCAAGACATGATCCTCAAAGACTATGATGGAAAGCGCATCAATATTCTAGCCCCTATAATTCGTTCCCGTAAAGGTCATTATCGTGAACTTTTTGAGCAAATTTCAAAGCAAGGGTTTGTCAAAGTTCGGGTAGATGGTGAGATTCTAGATCTCAGTCCTGGAATGAAGGTCGACCGTTACAAAACCCATGACATTGAAGTGGTCATCGACCGATTAGCGGTAAATAAAGACCAGGTTAAACGCCTGTCGGAAAGTATCAAAACTGCCTTTTATGCCGGTCATAACATTTTGATGGTCCTCGAACATGGAGAGGAAAAGGCACGCTATTTTTCAAAAGATTTAATGTGCCCTAGTACAGGGATTTCTTACCCCACTCCCGAACCGAATACTTTTTCATTCAACTCCCCAAAGGGAGCTTGTCCAACTTGTAATGGACTGGGTACGGAAGCTACAGTGGTTGATGAAAAAATCATACCTGATCCGAGCAAAAGTATTGCAACTGGGGGTATTGAGCCGATAGGCCCCAAAAAGTCTTCTTGGATGTTTAAACAACTGGAAACCATCGGTAAGCGCTTTGGTTTCAAGTTGACCGATGCTATTGATTCTATCAGTGAGGAAGCTTTGAATCTGATCCTGTACGGTGGCAAGGAAGCTTTTGAAATCAATTCCAAAACCCTTGGGGTCAAACAAGATTACAAAATAGATTTTGAGGGGATTATTCCCTTTATTCAGGCCCAATACAAAAACGCATCGAGTCCCTCAATTAAACGATGGGCTAAAGATTTTATGATTGACAGAAGTTGTGAAACCTGTATGGGACAGCGACTGAAAAAAGAATCCTTGTTTTTTAAGGTAGACGATCAGAACATTGCTGATTTGGGACAAATGGACATTTCTGAGTTACAGTCTTGGTTTGAAACCGTTCAACTTGAAGAACGGCAACAAGTTATCGCTACAGAAATTCTCAAGGAAATCAAAACGCGAATTCAGTTTTTGATGGATGTCGGACTGAATTACCTGAACTTAAACCGATCTTCTAGAAGTCTATCCGGAGGAGAGGCTCAACGCATTCGTTTGGCCACCCAGATTGGGTCTCAACTCGTTGGGGTACTGTACATTCTTGACGAGCCGAGTATTGGACTTCATCAAAGAGACAATGCTCGACTAATAGATTCTCTTCAAAAATTACGAGATCTTGGAAATTCCGTGCTTGTGGTTGAACACGATGAAGATATGATGGAGTCGGCTGACTATATTTTTGACATCGGACCCGGAGCCGGGAAACACGGTGGAAGTATTGTTTCAAGTGGAACGTACAAAGAACTGCTTAAACAAAATTCCCTTACTGCTAATTACCTCAGCGGAAAATTACAAATTGAAGTACCTAAAGAACGTCGTGAAGGAAACGGGAAAGTTTTGAGTCTTAAAGGAGCTGAAGGAAATAATTTAAAGAACGTCAACGTGGATTTTCCTCTAGGGAAATTCATTGGAGTAACTGGGGTTTCAGGAAGTGGAAAATCCACGCTGATCAATGAGACCTTATATCCGATTCTCAATCACCATATTTACCGGGCTGTAAAAAAACCCATGCCCTACAAAAGCATCAAAGGCCTAGAGCACATTGATAAGGTGATTGCCATTGACCAGAGCCCAATAGGGAGAACGCCACGTTCTAACCCAGCGACATATACAGGGGTCTTTTCTGAGATAAGAAGTCTTTTTACCAAATTACCCGAATCCCTAATTAGGGGATATAAACCGGGTCGTTTTAGTTTTAACGTAAAAGGTGGACGATGCGAGACTTGTGGTGGAGCGGGATTAAAAATTATTGAAATGAATTTGCTTCCAGACATTCAAGTTCCCTGTGAGACTTGTTACGGGAAGCGTTTTAATAGAGAGACTCTCGAGGTAAGATATAAAGGCAAATCCATAAGTGACGTGCTTGAAATGACCATAAATGAAGCGGTTGAGTTTTTTGAACACATTCCCAAAATTTACCGCAAAATCAAAACCATTCAAGAAGTTGGGTTGGGATATATCACCTTAGGCCAACAATCCACTACCCTTTCAGGTGGAGAGGCTCAAAGGATCAAGCTGGCTAGTGAATTGTCTAAAAAGGCCACTGGAAATACCTTTTACATCTTAGATGAACCTACTACAGGCTTGCATTTTCAAGATATTAAAGTACTTTTAGAGGTATTAAATCGTTTAACTGATAGAGGGAATACCGTTCTTGTTATTGAACACAACATGGATGTTATCAAAATGGCCGACCATCTTATTGATGTTGGACCAGAGGGTGGAAAACTCGGTGGGGAAATCTTATTTTCCGGGAGCCCCGAGAAATTGGTGAAAAATAAAAAAAGTTATACTGCAAAATTTTTAAAGAAGTTACTATGAGTCCAAATGAAGATAGAAAAATTAGAGAAAAATTAAGCCAAAAGACATGGAATGAGGTGAAGACCAATGATTCATGGGCAATTTTTAAAATTATGAGTGAATTCGTAGAAGGCTACGAAAAACTGAGTCGAATTGGTCCTTGTGTGAGTATTTTTGGGTCAGCGCGATTGAGACCTGGAGACCAATATTACGATCTAGCAGAGGAAATGGGTTTCCAACTTACTCAGCACGGTTATGGGGTGATCACTGGGGGTGGACCTGGAATTATGGAGGCTGGTAACAAAGGAGCTTATCGAGGGAAAGGAACTTCAGTAGGACTGAATATTGAGCTTCCTTTTGAACAACATGACAACCCTTATATCGATCCTGATAAAAATTTAGAATTTGACTATTTCTTTGTTCGAAAAGTAATGTTTGTAAAATACTCTCAAGGGTTTATCGTTATGCCAGGAGGATTTGGAACTTTGGATGAAATGTTCGAGGCCATCACTTTGATTCAGACCAATAAAATTGGGAAATTTCCTATTATACTGATGGGTAGTGAATTTTGGAGCGGGTTACTCGATTGGATAAAAGGAACTTTATTAAAAGATCACGCGACTATCTCAGAAAAAGACCTAGATTTGATTCATGTCGTTGATAGTCCTGAAGAGGCCATTGATGTGCTCAATAAATTTTATGAACAATATCAACTAAAACCTAATTTCTAATCTTTGCGTCCCCTACTAAGCTGTCTTGTTTTTCTAATTACATTGACGACTCATGCTCAGCAAAGCATGAAAGTTCGCTTGGATGACAACGAGCATAAATTAGAAATCACACAACAGATTAAATTAGAATTAGGGAAAAATTTTAAGGACAGTGTGTATTGGTTCCACAACTGGCCCAATGCTTATAAATCCAATAAAACAGCATTAGCAGAGCGCTTTTTAGAGGATTATGCTACCAGTTTTCACTTTGCACCTGACAAGCAAAAAGGATATACAGACATCCACAATATTATTGTCAATGGTGAAAATGTGCAATGGAAAGAAAAAGACGATGTCTTCTCCATTCCAATTATTCCGGATTCGAGTTCTCTGGACATCACCATGACCTATACGGTTTATCTCCCAAGGGATAAATTTACAGGCTATGGATGGTCAAAGTACGGATACAAGCTGAAATACTGGTACATCAACCCGGCAGTAAAAAAAGATGGGGAGTGGAAAATCATGTCAAATCTGAATTTAAATGACATGTTCTCCGATTATCAAGATTTTGATATTGAACTTCAGGCGCCCAGTCAATATGTTTTGTTTACGGACGCCGAGCAACAGTTGACCTTAAATAAGAATATCAGTACCCACCAGATAAATGCGGTGAACCGTCAACAAATAGAACTTTATTTGAGTCCTTATTTAGAATTTGAAAAAATCAATACCGCTTCAGTTAATCTGATTACCAATATGTCCAACATGGACTTGGACCCGGGTTTAATTCAAAACCTCGCCGATCGACAATTGACTTTTTTGGAACAGTATCTAGGTCCATTAGACCGCGAAGATTTATTGATTAGTGAATTGGATTATTTACAAAATCCGGTTTATGGATTCAATCAATTACCAAATTTCCTCGCTCCATTTCAGAACACCTTTCTTTGGGACGTTAAATTCCTAAAGGTTTTATCCAAAAGATATCTGGAAGAATTGGTTCAATACAACAAAAGAGAAGACTATTGGCTAGTCGACGCCATGCAAACATGGATCCTCATGGATTATGTGGCAAAATATTATCCCGATGAAAAAGCATTGGGCGGACTGACGAAGTTGCCATTTTTCAAAAATTACTATTTGGCTCAATTGAGTTTTAACGGAAAATACCAAACCGTTTATCAATATATTGCACGCAGAAATTTGGATCAATCTCTGGACACACCGGCAGATGAATTATCGAATTTTAATCGAAAAATAACGAATAAATACAAGGCGGGATTGGGATTAAATTATTTAAACGCCTATGCGGGTAATGATGAAATTCAAGCCATATTAAAGGAGCTGTTCTCGGCCCATCAAGGGAATTATTTGGCAAGTGAGGATTTTCGAAAAGAACTGCCAGAGACTTACGATTGGTTTTTTGATGATTATGTGGGCACTGACAAGCAAATCGATTATAAGCTTAAAAAAATCAGTGAAGATAGTATCGTTGTCGTCAAAAACAAAAGTGGATATGCCGCCCCATTTACGGTTACCACTTTAAAAAAAGATCAAGTCATCAACGAATATTGGAAGTCGGGAACTATTACTCGTTTTGCAATTCCAAAAGATTCAAGTGACCGTATTGCAATCAACTATGAGGGAACCGTTCCAGAGGTTAGGTTACATGACAACTGGAAGAAAAAAGGTTTTGGCCTAAGTGCTAAACCTATAGATTTTAAGCTCCTTAAAGATTTAGATGACCCGAACAAAAATCAAATTTTCTATACTCCTGAATTCGTCTATAACTATTATGACGGGATTACTTTAGGGCTATCGATTAGTAACAAAACGCTTCTCGCTCAGGACTTTTTATTCAAAGTTACTCCGGCTTACGGATTTAAAAGTCAATCCTTGACAGGTTCGTTTGGAATGACGTATCGCATCGTACCAAAATCTTCAAATTCAATACGAAATATTGTAGTTGGGGCCTCGGGAAGCTATTTTCACTACGCTCCTGATTTAGCCTACTTAAAATTCAGTCCTTATGCTGGAATTAATTTTAAAAGAAAAAGTCTGAGGGATGTGGGTGGCCGATCGGTTGGCGTGAGCTATGTTCATGTTGATAAAGACCCCAATCCCGAAGCAATCACCACTGATGAGATCAACCGCTATGGAGTAGTCAACTTCAACTATAATTATTCCAAACCTGCCTTAATTGATGATTTGAGATACAATGTCAATGTACAGTGGGAAAAGTCTTTTACTAAGGCTTCTCTGGACCTGAGGTATAGAAGACTAACTGACATCAAAAGACAATTGGATTTTAGAATTTTTGTAGGTGGGTTTTTGAGAAATGAGACCAGCTCAGACTATTTCTCTTTTGCTTTAGATAGACCCACAAATTATCTTTTCAATTATAACTTTTTAGGAACCTCGGAAACCAGTGGATTCTTTGCTCAACAGATCATTATTGCCGAAGGTGGTTTCAAATCAGATGTTGGAAATCCTTATGCAAATCAATGGATGACAACTTTTAATGGAAGTGTTGGAATATGGCGTTGGGTCGAGTTTTACGGTGATGTCGGCTTTATGAAAAGTCGCGGTCAAGATGTGTTTTTTGGCTATGACGGAGGGATGCGTTTAAATTTCGTCCACAATATCTTGGAACTTTATTTCCCTTTGTACTCCAATAATGGCTGGGAAACCAATACGGACAATTACGCCGAGAAAATCCGCTTTGTACTCACCCTAAATCCCGGTGCAATTCTGAATTTTGTCAGAAGGGGATTTATATAAGTTAAATTTTTACATATTATTTAGTGATTTTGAACTTTTGTTAGTGATAATTCAATCATTTACAGCTATACGGCGAATTGCTTAGAAATCGTGTAATTTTTGCTATATTTGCAGCCTAAACAAAAAAACATGAATACCTCATCTAAGACTATGGAGAAACAACAACTTTCTTTTGAAGCCTTCAAACAAGAAGTTTTACAAGACTACAAAACGGCTGTAATTTCACGTGAATGTAGCTTGATGGGAAGAAGAGAGGTTCTTACTGGAAAAGCCAAATTTGGAATTTTTGGTGACGGTAAAGAACTTCCTCAATTAGCTATGGCCAAAGCCTTTCAAAAAGGAGATTGGCGTTCTGGCTACTACAGAGATCAGACCTTTATGATGAGTCTTGGATTATTGAAGCCGAGCCATTTTTTTGCAGGTCTTTACGCGCATGTCGATATTGAAGCAGATCCGATGTCGGGAGGACGTCAGATGGGAGGTCATTTTATGACTCACTCTTTAGACGACCACGGAAATTGGGTGAATTTGGCTGATCAATACAATTCAAGTTCGGATATTTCGCCAACTGCAGGTCAAATGCCAAGATTATTGGGATTGGCTCAAGCTTCTACCGTGTTTAAGAACGAAACGATTCCTGGAGCAGAAAAGTTCTCTAATAATGGACAAGAAGTTGCATGGGGAACAATAGGTAATGCCTCGACTAGTGAGGGGTTGTTTTTTGAGACTTTCAATGCCGCTGGAGTGCTTCAAGTACCCATGGTAATTAGTATCTGGGATGATGAATACGGAATTTCTGTACATGCAAAACACCAAACGACCAAAGAAAATATATCAGAAATATTAAAGGGCTTTCAAAGAGACAAAAAGCATAAAGGATTCGAACTTTTAGAAGTAAAAGGTTGGGATTATGTTGCGCTTGTAGAAACTTATGAAAAAGCAGGACGTATTGCTCGTGAGGAGCATGTTCCTGTGATGGTTCATGTTACGGAGCTGACTCAACCACAAGGACACTCGACCTCAGGATCTCATGAGCGTTATAAATCTAAAGACAGATTGGCTTGGGAGATCAAACACGATTGTATTTCAAAAATGAGAGACTGGATTCTCGGTTTTGAACTGGATGCAGATGGTGTTGAATTGAAATTTGTGAACAGTGAAGAGGACCTTATCCAAATTGAGAAAGAAGCGAAAAAAGAAGTTGCAACAGCCAAGCGAGCTTCTTGGAATGCCTTTCTAGCTCCCATTCAGAATGAAAGAGAACAATTATGTACTATTCTAGATCGTGTTGCACAAAGCAGTGTCAACAAAAACTTTATTCTTAAGTACAAATCAGATTTATTGCAAATCAATGACATTTCGAGAAAGGATATTTTTGATGCTGCACGTAAGGTTTTGACCCTGTGCAGGGAAGAAAAAAGTGCTTCGAAAAAAGAACTGAGTCTTTGGGTTCAAAACACGAGAAAAAATATTCAAAAGAAATACTCTTCCTTATTGCATAATGAGGGAGTAAATGCTGCAACCGAAATACCGCAAGTAGCACCTCAATACAACGAGGAATCCCCTATGGTGGATGCTCGATTGATTATGAGAGATAATTTCGAGGCTTTATTTCACAAATATCCTGAAACTTTGATTTTTGGTGAGGATGCCGGATTTATTGGTGATGTAAATCAAGGATTAGAAGGGATGCAAGAAGAATTCGGAGAGACTCGAGTTTCAGATACTGGAATTCGTGAGGCTTCAATCATTGGACAAGGAATTGGAATGGCCATGAGAGGTTTAAGACCAATTGCGGAAATCCAATATCTAGATTATCTCCTTTACGGTTTACAAACCTTGAGTGATGATTTGGCTACCCTTAGATACCGAACTTTTGGAAAACAAAAAGCACCACTAATCGTTAGGACTAGAGGACATCGTTTGGAAGGGATATGGCATTCTGGATCTCCTATGGGAATGATTCTAAATGCGCTTAGAGGTATTTATGTTTTGGTACCACGAAACATGACCAAAGCAGCAGGTTTTTATAACACCTTGTTGAAATCGGATGAACCCGCATTAATCGTTGAGAATTTAAACGGTTATCGCTTAAAAGAAAAATTGCCTAATAATTTGGCAGAATATACCACTGCTATTGGAGTGGTTGAAAAAATCAAAGAGGGTTCTGACATCACTGTAGTTTCTTACGGGTCAACCTTGAGAATAGTGGAACAGGCAGCAAATGAATTGGAAGGTTTGGGGATTTCTGTAGAGATTATCGATGCGCAATCTTTATTGCCTTTTGATTTAAATCACGACACAGTGAAATCTGTAACCAAAACAAATCGATTATTAATTGTGGACGAGGACGTCCCAGGAGGTGCATGTGCCTATTTAATGCAGAAAATTGTTGAGGAACAAGAGGCCTATCAATATTTAGATTCTAGCCCTCAAACTCTGGCGGCTCAAGCTCATAGGCCAGCATATGGATCTGATGGTGATTATTTCTCAAAACCATCTAAAGCCGATATTCTAGAGAAGATTTATCAAATTATGCACGAGGCGGATCCAACAAAATATCCTGAAATTTACTAATGAAAGAGATAACACACCTTAATTGGAGATACGCTACCAAAAAATTTGATAGCTCAAAAAAATTAAATAAAGAACAAGTAGACGCCTTGATTGAGGCCTTTAATTTAACTGCAACATCCTATGGATTGCAGCCATTAAAACTGATTGTTGTTGAAGACCAAGAGGTCCGTAAAGAACTTCTTAAACATTCTTATAATCAGCAACAAGTAGTTGATGCCTCTCACCTTTTGGTAATTACTGCCAAGACAGTGATGAATCAAGAAGATATTGAGGCTTTCTTTAACAGGATTAAAGATTTGCGCAACACCCCTGATGACGTTACTGCTCCATACAAAGCTCACTTGACGCATTGGGTAGCTGAAACACCTGCAAAAGAAATTGATCTTTGGGCGCGTAAACAAACTTATATTGCCCTTGGGAATCTTTTGAGTACTTGCGGTTTAATGCAAATAGATTCATGTCCAATGGAAGGATTTGATGCAAATGCCTACGATCAAACCTTAGGACTTGACCAAGGTGATTACAAATCAAGCTTGGTGCTTCCCGTAGGTTACAGACATGAAGAAGACTTTATGGCAACCTTGCCAAAGATTAGAAAATCAACATCAGAAATCGTAAGCTATATCTAAAATGAGTAAAGAAGTCAAAAATCTAGTTCCTCAAGAAGTTTGGTCGAATTTTGCAGCGCTAAATGCGGTACCTAGACCTTCGAAAAAGGAAGAACGTATCATTGCTTTTATGATGGATTTCGGTCAAAACCTAAATCTAGAAACGTTTAAAGATGAAGTAGGGAATGTCATTATCAAGAAGGCGGCAACTCCTGGAATGGAAAATCGCAAGACTGTTGTTTTGCAATCCCACCTAGACATGGTGCATCAAAAAAACGCAGATACGGATTTTGATTTTGATACTCAAGGGATTGAAATGTATGTCGATGGAGATTGGGTAAAAGCCAAAGGAACCACCCTAGGTGCCGACAATGGCCTTGGAGTATCTGCAATTATGGGGATACTCGCTTCCAGTGACATCAAACACCCCGCGATTGAAGCACTTTTCACCATTGACGAGGAAACAGGAATGACGGGCGCTATGGGATTAAAAGGAGGAATTCTTAGTGGAGATATTTTATTAAATCTGGACACGGAAGATGATGATGAAATCTCAGTTGGTTGTGCAGGAGGAATTGATATTACCGCGAGAAGAACCTACAGCCAAGACCCTGTTGACGAAAGTAAACGCGCGTATTCAATTATAGTTAACGGCCTAAATGGTGGACATTCTGGAATGGACATCAACAAAGGCTTGGGGAATGCCAACAAAATTATGAACCGTCTCTTGATGGATGGTTTTGAACAATATGGGTTAAGGATCAGCTCAATTCAAGGAGGATCTTTGAGAAACGCCATTCCTCGCGAAAGTCATGCTGTAGTTGTCGTTGACAAAATGCACGCTGAAGCTTTTGAATTTGAGTTTGATAATCTTGCCAGAATCATTAAAGAAGAGTTTCAAGTCATTGACCCGGATTTAAATATTGAGTTCCAGGTCTGTGTTCGACCTGAAAAGGTGATGGAACTCGGAGTTCAAGAAGGGGTATTGAGAAGTATTTATGCGGCCTTAAATGGGGTTTATCGTATGGACCCCTCTCTGGAGGACTTGGTAGAAACCTCAAATAATATCGCTCGAGTAAAGGTTGGAGAAGGGAAAATTGAAATTGCCTGTTTAACCAGAAGTTCAGTTGAATCGAGTAAAATGGATTTGGCTAACGCGCTCAGGTCAGCTTTTGAACTCAGCGGTCATGAAGTGGAGTATTCCGGCTCATATCCAGGTTGGAAGCCAAATATGGATTCCTCTATTTTAAAGGAAATGTCTGCTTTATATCGCGATTTATTTCAAAGTGAACCAAATATTATGGCCTGTCATGCAGGTTTAGAATGCGGTATTCTTGGAACTCATTATCCAGATATGGAAATGATCTCCTTTGGGCCAAATATTCGCGGGGCACATTCCCCAGATGAACGCGCAAGTATCTCATCAACAGCAAAATTCTGGAATTACCTTTTGAGAACCTTGGAAAATATTCCTACAAAATAATAGAGAGGCTTTTTTAAATCCTAAAAAAACGTATTTTTACCCTACACTAAATCTGATATGGGAAAAATAATTGCTATAGCTAATCAAAAGGGAGGAGTTGGTAAAACAACGACCTCTGTAAACCTTGCAGCCTCACTTGGAGTCTTGGAGAAAAAAGTATTGATCATCGATGCTGATCCCCAAGCCAATGCCACTTCTGGTTTGGGAATAGATATCGAATCTGTTGAATTCGGTACCTATCAATTACTAGAACATGCGATAACGGCAAAAGAAGCAATTATTTCAACCAATTCTCCTAACGTAGATATCATACCAGCTCATATTGATCTTGTGGCGATTGAAATTGAATTAGTCGACAAGGAAAATCGAGAATTCATGCTTAAACAAGCCATGCAGGAGATCAAAAATGACTACGATTATATTTTAATTGATTGTGCTCCTTCGTTGGGACTGATTACCTTAAATGCCCTTGTAGCATCAGACTCAGTAATTATTCCAATTCAATGTGAATATTTCGCTCTAGAAGGTCTTGGTAAATTATTGAATACGATTAAATCTGTTCAATCAATACACAACCCTGATTTGGATATTGAAGGACTGTTACTCACGATGTATGATTCGAGATTAAGACTTTCAAATCAAGTGGTTGAAGAGGTACGAAAGCATTTCTCTGCTATGGTTTTTGACACCATTATTCAAAGAAACATTCGATTGGGAGAAGCACCGAGTTATGGGGAGAGTATTATTTCCTACGATGCGACGAGTAAGGGAGCAGTAAATTATATTAACTTAGCCAATGAGCTAATTAAAAATAATAGTTAAAATGGCAAAGGCTACAAAAAAACAAGCACTTGGTAGAGGATTATCTGCTCTTTTAAAAGAGCCGGATATGAATGTAAATTCAGCAAAAGATAAAAATGCTGAACAAGTTGTAGGTAGCATTGTCGAGATTTCATTAAATCAAATTGAGGTAAACCCCTACCAACCTCGAACTCATTTTGGTGAAGAAGAACTTAAAGAATTAGCCAGTTCTATTCAGGAACTTGGGGTGATTCAACCTATTACCGTTCGTAAAATTGGACCGAAAAAATTCCAATTAGCCTCTGGAGAGCGAAGGTATAGAGCTTCCAAATTAATTGGAAACAAAACCATTCCTGCCTACATAAGATTGGCCAATGACCAAGAAATGTTGGAAATGGCTTTGGTTGAAAATATTCAACGAAAGGACCTTGATGCCATCGAAGTTGCACTTTCCTATCAACGTATGATCGATGAATTAGACCTTACTCAAGATCAAATGAGTGAGCGTGTAGGAAAAAAGCGATCTACAATAAGTAATTATTTGCGTTTATTAAAACTCGACCCGATTATTCAAACAGGAATTCGCGATGGATTCTTATCTATGGGACATGGTAGAGCACTTATTAACGTAGAGGATTTAGGGGTTCAACTAAAAATCTATGAGCAAATCATAAAAAACAGTTTATCAGTAAGACAAACTGAACAATTAGTTCAAAAGGCTAAGGCTGGAGAATCAGATCCACAGCCGAACAAAAAAGCAAGTATACCAGCCCCTATAAAAGAAGGTGTAAATGAAATGAGTGAATATCTAGGTGCTAAAATAAATGTGGCCATCGGCTCAAATGGAACAGGTAAATTAACCATCCCTTTTAACTCTGAAGAAGACTTTATTCGCATCAAAAACTTATTAAAGTAATTGATCAAGATTCTTAAATATTGCTTCCTGTTTTTTGGTATAGTTTCTGCGCATGCACAAACTACCGTGGTAAGCGACAGTATAGTTCCAATAACAACAGATAGCTTTTCGCAAATTCAAGTGGGTGATTACAATCCCTTGTCCCCTTCTAAAGCTGCCTTTTATTCAGCTATTTTTCCAGGGATGGGTCAAGCCTATAATAAGAAATATTGGAAAGTACCAATAGTATGGGGTGCACTAGGGACCTCAACTTACTTTTATGTAACAAATAAGAATTACTACGACCAATCTCGTGAGGCCTATAAATTATTAAAGTTAGGGTTCCCGGTTCCCGAGGACAATGATTTTTACGATTTGGTCTACAACAGTAGTGACCCAGAGTCTCGACTCGAAAGCGCTCAAGAATATTATAAAAGAAATGCGGATTTATCTTTATTGATCACCATTGGTATTTATGCGCTTCAAATTATTGAAGCCAGTGTAAATGCTCACTTGATGCAATTCAATATGGATAGCGACATTAGTTTTGTCCCAGAGGTGAATTTTGATCCTATCACAGGGCAAAGTTATGCTGGTATGAGTTTTAAATATAAATTTAAGTAAATGAAAATCGCCTTATTAGGATACGGAAGAATGGGTCAAACCATAGAGCGATTAGCTGCTGAACGAGGACATCAAATTGTTTTGAGGGTGGACCCAAGTCACGATAGTATCGCTCAGTTGCACTTGGCTGATATTGCCATTGATTTCAGTATTCCAGATGTAGCCTTTGACCATATTACTGCCTGTTTCGAGCAAGGTGTTCCAGTGGTTTCAGGAACAACAGGTTGGCTGGATCGCTATGATGAGGCCTGTAAAATCTGTATAGAAAAAGACGGTGCATTTATCTACGGCTCAAACTTTTCTTTGGGAGTGAATTTATTTTTTGAATTGAATAAAAAACTAGCGGAATTGATGAAACCTTTTGACCACTATCAGGTGGGCATGACAGAGATTCATCATACCAAAAAACTGGATGCCCCATCAGGCACAGCAATTTCACTTGCAGAACATTTAAAAGAGGCTGAAATAATAAAAAATTGGACTATAGAAGATAGCAACTCGGATCAAGTCCTAAAAATAGAAGTAGAACGCACGGAAGATGTTCCTGGTACGCATAGCGTCAGTTATAATTCTAGCGTTGACGAATTATACATCAAACATACCGCACACAATCGCGAAGGTTTTGCCCTTGGTGCTATCATAGCCGCTGAATGGCTGCAAGATAAGCAAGGAATATACAGCATGCGCGATGTGCTAAACTTATAAAATAGATCTTATGACCTCATTACAATGGATTTACTTCATATTAATTATTCAAGTAATTCACTTTTTAGGAACCTATAAATTATATCAAAGAGCAGGCAGAAAAGCTTGGGAAGCTATCGTTCCATTTTACAATGCAGTGGTATTAATGAAAATTATTAACCGCCCTTCTTGGTGGTTGATTTTGTTAATGATTCCAGTTGTAAATCTTTTAATGTTTCCAGTTATCTGGGTCGAGACTGCAAGAAGTTTCGGTCATAATTCAACTAAAGACACCTGGATAGCAATCCTGTCTTTGGGGTTTTATAACTTTTATTTGAGCTATTTTACAGCATCAAAATACAAAGAAAAAAGAAGCTTAAACCCGGGAACGGAAGTGGGCGAATGGATCAGTTCCATTGTATTTGCAATTGTCGCAGCGACGATTGTTCACACCTATTTCTTTCAACCATTTACAATCCCAACTTCCTCTTTGGAGAAATCTTTGTTGATTGGAGATTATTTATTTGTCAGTAAGATTCATTATGGAGCAAGGACACCAATGACTCCAATAGCTGCTCCTATGTTTCACGATACTTTACCTCTTATCAAAACCCGATCTTATTTAAAGAAACCTCAGCTTCCATATTTTAGAATCCCAGGATTTGAAAAAATTGAACGCAATGATATCGTGGTTTTTAATTGGCCTGCAGATACCGTTGAGCAATTTTATAGAAGACCGGAATACAAAGTAATCAAACCGGTTGATAAAAAATCAAACTATGTCAAACGCGCTGTTGGTATCCCTGGAGACTCCCTTGAGGTAAGAGACGGATATGTTTTTATTAATGGTAAACAAAACCAACTTCCAAATCGATCTAAACTTCAGTTCTATTACGAAATAGACACAGACGGTCAACAACTGAGTCCATATGCGATCAGGAATCGTTATCACGTTCGAGAGGGAGGAACTTCAAATGGTAAGTACATTCTTAATTTAGACGATGAAAATTTAGCGCTAGTCGAAGAGAATCCACTGGTTAAATCGGTAAGGAGACGAATCCAACCCAAAGGTGAAGGTGAAAGTGGTGTATACCCGAACGGAAGCCTAGGCTGGAACAATGATAACTACGGTCCAATTCTAATTCCAGAAGCAGGAATGACCGTTCAATTAAACAAGAAGAACATTGCCTTGTACGCAAAAGTTATTGGCGATTATGAGGGACATGACCTTCAAGTAAATAAGGGGCAAGTAAAAATCGACGGATCAATTGCTATGGAATATACTTTTGAGCAAGATTATTATTGGATGATGGGAGATAACCGTCAAGCATCAGAAGATTCTCGTTATTGGGGATTTGTTCCCTTTGATCATGTCGTAGGTAAGCCTGTTTTCATCTTTTTGAGCATCGATGCAAATGGACAAGGAATAAACAAAATCCGCTGGGATCGAGTATTTACTACCGTGTCAGGAGAAGGAGAACGTAAATCGTATTTACCTCATTTCTTAATTGCATTAGTGCTTTATTACGGATACACCAAGTACAGAAAACGCAAAAAGTAATGGCTCTATTTTATCCTGCCTACTTCGGAAGCATTAAACAGTATTCTTCGATTCTAAAATCGGATGAATGCAGCTTTGAAGTTTGGGATAATTTTGAAAAACAAACCTATAGAAATCGGATGTATATCTTGGGACCCAATGGCAAACAAATGTTGGGCATACCAGTACTTCGATCAGGAAAAATGCTCACTCGCGAGGTTTCAATTGACTATAAAGAGGACTGGGTAGGCCTTCATCAAAAAAGTATGGATACTGCCTATATGAGTTCTCCTTTTTATGAATATTATCGAGATGAACTTTTTGATGTACTCAATCAAAAATTTAAATTTTTACAAGACCTTCAAATGGCAAGTCATGAGTTTATCATGCAGGCACTCGATGAGCAAAAGGCCTGGGCCTCAACGAAGGCATTTTCCACTGATAACAACCCTGGCGACTTTCGAGGTTTAATTCAGGCGAAAAAAGAAAACAATGACGGCATGCTGAGCTATGTTCAAGTCTTCTCCAATCGATTTGGCTTTGAACCAAATTTAAGCGTTTTGGATCTAATCTTTAACGAAGGTCCCTCCGCACCACGTTACCTTTATGGACTTTAGTATTATACACTATAGCATGCATTTTTTATTGCCTGGGGCAATAGCATATCTTTATAGTCCAAAGCATTGGCTGAAAAATTATTTAATTCTATTGGCAACCATGTTTGTGGATTTGGACCACCTACTTGCCAGTCCCCTATTCGATGCAAATCGTTGCAGTATTGGATTTCATCCATTACATGATTATTGGGCAATTCTACTCTATATCATTTTACTTTTCCCAACAAAAACAAGAATAATCGGTATTGGACTTGTATTACATATGGTCACCGACTATTTGGATTGCTATTTCTAGCTGACTTTCATCATGTTTTAAGTCTTGAATGCTTCGTAATTTTACCCCAAACTAAACAATTATGGAGCAACTAGAACACATGACACTAGCTGAACTTCTAATCAAACACCCATCATTGGCACTAACATGTAATGATTTTTCTATAGACTATATCCATTATTATGATTGGTCTTTAGAAGAACTCTGTGCCCATCGCCCAGATATCGATTGCATACTTTTAAAAAGAGCGATAGAAGTTGATGCCCTTAGTAAAGACCTCAATTTGCCAGGAGTGGAGGAATGGCCTTTTGATTTCGTTGTACAATTCGTTGAAAATGTACATCACAATTATTTAAAAAAACAACTGCCTATTTTGACCAAGCAAGGGGCTAGAGAATATAAAAATTTGATTAAAACACATCCTGAATTAATCAGTTTTAAGGAAACCTTTAATCAATTAGGGACACGGTTACTTCGAAAAATACATCGCGAACAACGCATCTTGTTCCCAGCATTACTTGAATTGAGTATCGATGGTAAAATCGAAAGTTCCATTGGAGAAATAAGTTCCCCTATATCGGTAATTCAGCAGGATCATAAATACCTCTCAGGATTGTTAATGTCTCTTGAAAAAGTCATGAAAAACCATGAAAAAAGCGCGCTAAACTTTGCCCTAAAACTCAAATTATTTATCCATTATCTCAAGCAACACATGGCACTTGAGAATCATTTTCTGTTTCCAAAAGCTTTAGAATTACAGAAAAAAATTAATCAATAGCTAGGGGGCTTTGATCCTTAATTTCTGCCATCACAAAAGAAGAATGTACTGTGGCAACATTGGGAATTCGAGCTAAGGTTTTGACAATAAAATCTTGATAAGCCTCCATGTTTTCAATTCGAATTTGAAGCAAATAATCGTAGTTTCCTGCCACGTGATAGCAGCTTACGATGACATCGATATCTTTTACCGCCTTTTGGAAACGCAAAATAAACTCTTCTGAATGATCTCGTAAGGAAACCTGACAGAAGGCCAATAAATCCAGACCTAATTTTTTGGGATCACAAACCGCTTTGTAGGATTTAATATAGCCTTGCTTCTCAAGTCGCTTGACCCGCTCAAAAGTAGGGCTCGCAGAGAGTCCAACCTCAAGCGCTAAGGCCTTATTACTCATTCGTGCATCCACTTGAAGAAGACTGAGTATCTTTTTGTCTATATCATCTAGGCCCTTCATACTATTCTGATAAATAAGGTTCAAACCATGCCAATGTCGTTACCACTTTTCTAATCAAATTCGAGGGTCTTGAAGCAATTCCATGAGAAGCTTCTGGGATCTCAACCAAAACCGTTTCTACCTTTCTCAATTTTAAGGCGTGGTATAATTGCTTTGCCTCTGAAGGAGGTGTTCTTAAGTCATTCATTCCAACCATAACCATCGTTGGGGTGTTTATTTGATCTACTATGGAGATTGGAGAAAACTTCCAATAGTGCATCGGATTTTCCCAAGGTTGCCCATCGTATCGAGAATTTGCATAGCCGTAATAATTATCAGCCACTAAGGTTTTTGAAATCCAATTGACCACAGGCTTAACAACAACAGCCGCCTCAAATCGATCTGATTTACCTACCATCCAAGCTGACATCAAACCACCAGCCGAACCTCCAGTAACAAATAACTGATCCTCATGAGCTATGTTGTTTTGAATTAAATAATCTACTCCATCCATTACATCGTCATAATCCTCTCCGGGGTAATTTCGGTATAATTTATTACCAAATTCTTCTCCATAAGAATTCGATCCTCTGGCATTGGGGTAAAACACAATATAACCCTGAGCCGCATAGAGCTGCATTTCAATCGAAAAACGTGCTCCATAATTTAAAATTGGTCCTCCGTGATTCTCTACTAGTAGCGGATATTTCTTAGTTGAATCGTAGTTTGGAGGATAGACCACCCATCCTTGCAAGGCTAAACTATCAACACTTGAAGCGTAATTAATTTCTTCCACTTTACCCAAAGTCCTGTGCGCAAAGAAATCCTCATTAAAATCAGAATAAACTTCTTGCTTTCCCTTTTTATATACGGCTAATCTCGAGGGACGATCTGCTGACACCAGGGTATAGGCATATAATCCATTTGAATTCACTGAAAAGGATCCTGATGCATAGGGCCTTCCTAAGGTTGTTCCTCCAACTCGGCCGAATAAAGGCTGTACTTTTGCATTTAGGTCCACCGTAGCGACCTTAGAATCTCCTTTATCGTCATAGCTAAATGAAATCAATTTATTGTTTTGCCAAACTGGTGACTTAACAGTACGATCAAGGCTTTGGGTCAAAACCCTCTTATTTGATCCGTCAGCATTCATAATCCAAAGTTTTGTTACTTGATAGGCCTCTGACTTATCTTCATAGGACAGGTAAGCAATGTGTTTACCGTCTGGCGAGAAAATAGCATTTCTATCGGGACCTTGATTATCTGTCAGGGCAACAATATCCTTAGTCTCAATAGTTACTTTATAGACTTCTGAATTTCTAAAGTCATAGGCAGCATCTTCTTTTATATTAGAATTGACCAACATAATTTTCCCATCTGGGCTCCAACTAAGTGGCCCTCTGAAATCATAATTTCCTGAGGTAATTTGTCTTGACTCTCCTCCTAAAATTGGACTGACAAAAACGTGAGTAAATCCAGGAGTGATATAACCCCTTCCATCAGCCTCATGCTTTAAACGATCCGTTACTCTTGGAGCGGCGGCCCATTTTGCTCCCTTGGGCTTTTTCGGCATTTTACCAAAACTGGGAGATGCGGCATCCACTTTCATGGTATAAGCGACATAATTTCCATCTGGAGAAACCGATAAACTGCCTGGGCTTTTTTCCAATTGGCTCACGCGCGCAAATTTGTCTTCCCCCCACCAATACACAAAGATTTCACTTCCCTCATTAGTAGAGGATACAAAAACAATCTTATCTCCTTTTTTAGTCCAATGTGCACTGTATTCATTTGTTGAATTAGAAGTCAGCTTATAGTGCTCGCTAGCTTTGATGTCATAAACCCATAAGTTACCTACAGTTCTATCCTTCATAATATCAAAGTTCATTTTTCTATACACTACTTTCTCTCCATCTGGAGAAATTTGAGGATCTTGAACATAACTCAGATCAAACATATCCAAATAATCAAAGGAAGGTTGCTGCGCTTGTAAAGCAGCTAAGGCAAATAAAAAGAAAGCAAAAAATTTAGTTTTCATATAAGTCATTTTAATCAAATTTACACTAATTCAAACAAACTCAAAATTAGTACACAAGTCAATCCGCATAGGGCTAAAATTGTCGTCATCATCGTCCAAGATTGAAAGGTTTGCTTTTCGTTTAAACCCAGGTAATTGCTCACTAACCAGAACCCGCTGTCATTTACATGAGAAAGTATTGAGGCTCCTGAAGCTATCGCTATTACTAAAAGTGCCCCATGAAAGGGACTGTAATCCATAATTAGGGGAGCAATGATACTGGCAGCGGTAATCATCGCAACAGTCGCTGATCCTTGCAAAATCCTCACCAATGCCGCCAAAACAAAACCCAGAATAAGTATTGGAATTCCTAGTTGAGCAAAATAATTTGCGAGCATTTCTCCAGCTCCAGTATTGACGAGCATCTGCTTAAAGACCCCACCTGCCCCAGTGAGTAATATTATCAATCCGGCCGGGCCAAAGGAGGCTCTTGATATGTTCAATAAATTCTTCGAACTGTTGTTTTGTCGAATACCCAAAGTATACCAAGCGATCAGATTGGCTATGATCAGAGCGGTAAAAGGATGCCCCAAAAGATCTACGGTATACAAGAATGACGGGCTCCAAATAGATCGATCTAGCGATACGGTTGTTTGTAAAACAATAAGAACAATTGGAACAGCAATTATGGCAAATAATAGCCCCACAGGAGGTATTTCTTGATCCGTATTTGTTTCAAATACTTCTTTAGGAGCAGCAACTTGAATTCTTTTGGAAATAAACTTACCGAATAGCGGTCCACACACAATGGCTGTTGGAATACTGACAATTCCACCGACGATGATTACCCAGCCTAAATCTGCCTTAAGAATATCCGCTACAGCAACAGGCCCAGGGGTTGGCGGTATAAAGGTATGCGTAATGGCAAGACCTGCCAGCAATGGAATCGCATAATACAGTATGGATTTAGAAGTTTGCCGTTGTAAAGAGTAAATGATAGGAATCAAAATAATAAATGCCACATCAAAAAACACAGGTATTGCAACTATGAAGCCCGTGAGCATTAATGCCCAAGAGGTCTTTCCCGGCCCGAAGACTTTTAGGGTATAATTTGCAATAGCTTCTGCTCCACGTGCATTTTCAAGCAAAGCACCAAACATGGCTCCTAGGCCAACTACAGTTGCAACGAACCCCAAAGTAGATCCCATACCTTCCTTGACTGTATTGAGAATATCGGATGGAGGCATTCCAGTAAAAAGCCCAACGGAAATACTCGCAATAAGCAAACTGATAAATGCAGGTAGTTTTAATTTCAAAATCAAGACCAAAAGAACCACCAGGCCTCCAAGTACGGCAAACAATAAATTATAATCCATTTAACAAGTATAAAAAAAAAGGACCGAAGTCCTTTTCAAATTATCTTGTTAATTTCTTGTACTTAATACGTTTAGGCATCAAATCACCTCCAAGACGTTTTTTCTTATTCTCTTCATAATCCGAGAAGGACCCTTCAAAGAAATAAACCTGAGAATCTCCTTCGAAAGCCAAAATGTGCGTACATACACGGTCTAGAAACCAACGGTCATGCGATATAATCACCGCACAGCCCGCAAAATTCTCTAATCCTTCTTCCAAAGCTCTTAAGGTGTTTACGTCTAAATCATTGGTCGGCTCATCCAGTAACAATACATTCCCTTCTTCTTTAAGGGTCATTGCCATATGCAGACGGTTTCGTTCACCACCAGACAAGAGTTTAACTAATTTATTTTGCTCAGACCCATTAAAATTAAAACGAGAAAGGTAGGCTCTAGAATTCACCATTCTTCCTCCCATCATTATTTGTTCCTGTCCTCCAGAGAAATTTTCCCAAATTGATTTTTCCGGATCAATATTACTATGAGTCTGATCTACATAGGCAATTTTTGCAGTTTCCCCTGTTTTAAAGCTTCCGCTATCCGGCTCAACTTCACCTGTAACCATTCTAAAAATCGTAGACTTACCTGCTCCATTTGGACCAATAATTCCAACAATTCCATTTTGAGGCAAATTGAAATTCAAGTCATCATAAAGCAACTTTTCTCCATAGGCTTTTGCCACCTTCGAAGCCTCAATAACATTGGTTCCTAAGCGCGGTCCATTGGGGATATAGATCTCTAGTTTTTCTTCAATCTGTCTTTGGTCTTGGTTGAGTAATCGATCATAATTACTCAAACGGGCCTTAGATTTGGCCTGTCTACCTTTAGAACCTTGTCTTACCCACTCCAACTCTCGTTCAAGGGTCTTTTGTCTCTTGGAAGCTTGTTTTTCTTCTTGAGCCAAGCGCTTAGATTTTTGATCCAACCATGAGGAATAATTTCCTTTCCAAGGAATTCCTTCTCCTCGATCCAATTCAAGAATCCAACCGGCTACATTATCCAAGAAATAACGGTCGTGAGTAATACATATTACCGTTCCTTTATATTGGGCTAAGTGATGCTCAAGCCAGTGAACTGACTCTGCATCTAAGTGGTTAGTTGGCTCATCGAGCAGCAAGATATCTGGTTCTTGAAGTAATAATCTACAAAGTGCTACACGTCTAGCCTCCCCTCCAGAGCAATGCTCAATTAAGCGCTCCGGTTCAGGAGTACGTAAGGCATCCATTGCGATTTCTAATTTTGTGTCCAATTCCCAAGCGTTTGAAGCATCAATTTTATCCTGAAGTTCAGCTTGTTGCTTCATCAATTCATCCATTTTATCAGGATCAGAATACACTTCTTCTAAACCAAACATATCATTTATCTTATTGTATTGTTCAAGAATTGCTACAGTTTCAGCTGCTCCTTCTTTTACAATTTCTAAGACTGTTTTTTTAGGATCTAGCTGAGGCTCTTGTTCTAAATACCCCACGCTATACCTTGGTGAAAAGGCGATATCTCCTTGGTAATCAGTATCGGCTCCAGCAATAATTCTCAAAAGAGATGATTTACCTGAACCGTTTAATCCCAGGATTCCAATTTTAGCTCCGTAAAAAAAGCTTAAATGAATGTTTTTTAATACTTGTTTCCCTGTACTTTTATAGGTTTTTGACAACCTTGACATGGAAAATATTACTTTCTTATCGTCTGACATTTCCTCTTGTTTTTATTCCTTCAAATTTAGGAGTTTTTTATCACTATTTTATCAAGAGCTTCGTAATTTTACTATGCTCAAAATCAATGAAATGAAAAAAATATTTTTTCTCTTATCGCTCATCATGGTTGGTTGTCAATTAAATCCAACAGACTACAGTCAAGCAAATGATGAAGAAATTCAAATTTATTTAGAGGAGAATAATCTAGAAGCGACCAAAACAAGATCTGGATTGTATTATCATATGGATGTTGAAGGAAGTGGTCATCAAGCTCAATTGGATGATGTAGTTATGGTAAAATATCAAGCCTACTCCACCGAAGGGATTGTATATTTAAACTATACAAAAGGAGCCGTTCAGATTGATTTAACTCAATATATAGAAGGATTTCAGGAAGGGGTCAGTTATATGAAAGAGGGCGGAAAATCCACCCTCTATATTCCTGCTGCCCTTGCTTTTGGAGACCGAGACCATCAAGGAATCCCAAAGGGATCAGTGTTAATTTACGAAGTAGAGCTTCTCGAAATTCTATAAGTTAAGCTCACTCATCATGGGCGGTCATAAACCCCATTTTTCCCATTTGAAAATCGCGCATCGCTTCTAAAACTTCCGATTGACTATTCATAACATAAGGTCCCCATTGTACTACTTTGTCTTCATGTGGTTTTCCTGTCATTATCAACACTTGAGTCGCCTCTTCTGCATGGATTTCAAATGGACCCTTTATATTTGCAATTGTTCGAGTCCCCGTTAGGTCAAGTACTTGCTCATTAAGTCTTCCCGCTCCACTGATCAAATAGATAAAACTTTTATGTCCTTCAGGTATGGACCAGGTAAAACTCCCTTGTTTTTCCATACTCAAAAGTCCGACATTGACTTCATTAACTGTATTAATACCACCTTTGACCCCATTGAATTCACCAGCATATACACTGAGTTGGGACTTTTGTGAATTGAAATAATTAATTTGATCCAAGGACAGGTGTTGGTAATTTGGCTGAATCATTTTGTCTTTTTGAGCGAGATTTAACCAAATCTGAAGTCCTTCTAAGGTACCTCCCTTTTCGATGAATTCCACCGTTGGCCCTTCACTGTGAAGAATACCTCTACCTGCGGTGGTCCATTGAATTTCACCAGCCTGCACCACACTTCTATTTCCGAGAGAATCACGATGTAATTGTTCCCCCTGAATTAAGATGGTGATCGGCTCAAACCCTCTGTGAGGATGAGGCCCTAAATCCATAGGAGTTTCTCCTGGCTTAGAAGTGAAGGGTCCATAATGATGAACCAAAACAAAAGGATCCACTTCTTCTAAATCGTGTTGAGGCAAAGGTTGCTTTAGCCTTATATTCCCCATCATAACTTCAGGACTGGGTCCTGAAAAAACTTCATTTTTCATAATTAACCTCTTACTTTATCCAACAAATCATTGAGGGTTTTGTACTCGTCTTCTGTTAAACGGGTATAAAACACATCAAATTTATCTAACTTAATCTCTTCTAACATCTGTAAGCCTTTTTCAGTAATTTGAACATAAACTACTCTTCTATCCGATTCACATTTGTATCGAGACACCAATTCCTTAACCAACAACTTATCAATTAACCTTGTGGTGTTTGGAGATTTCTCGACCATTCGGTTTTTGATTTCACTGGCCGCCAAAGGTTCTTCTCCAGCTCCACGTAAAATTCTAAGAATATTGTACTGTGCCGTGGATATTTTAAAGGGCTTCAAAATCCCCTCTCCTAGCGAATTAATATAATTGGCGGTGTATTTTACATTCAAAAGAGCCTTGTGACCTTCCGATTGAAAACGAGATTTAATCTCTTTACCTAAATCTGCCATCTTATAGTTTTGACGTTATATCCATTAATTCAGCTTGAATCTCAGGGTTCACAATAGCTCCATCTTTGAAGTTTTCTCCCCAAGAAGGAACCGATAAAGAACCTACAATATTTCCTCCCATATAGGGGAATCTTCCCTTGGCAATTTCAAGTACAGTTGCTCCTCCGCGAGCTCCTGGTGAAGTTGCTAACAAAACCATGGGGATATCTGCCCAAAGTTTTCCGTCAATTCTACTCATCCAATCAAAGGCATTTTTAAAAGCTGCTGAATACGCTCCGTTGTGCTCAGCGAATGAAATCACCAGACCATTGGCAGATTGGATTTCATTTAATAACTTTTTTGCGGCCTCTGGGATTCCAGATTCCATCTCTAAATCAATACTGTAAAGTGGAAGTGGATAATCGTTAAGGTCAAGAACCTGAACTTCTCCACTCTCGACTAAACCCGCGGCGTAGGTCGCTAAGGCTTTGTTCATAGAATTCTTTGCAGAACTCGCTCCTAATGCTACTATCTTTTTTTCCATTATCTGTTGTTTCTAAATATGAATGATGTATACAATAAAATTAAAGCTACAAGAGCTCCGCCCCATTCGCCATCACCAACATAAGCATGAGCGACGAGTGCCAAACTAAAATTGATGGTAAACCCAGCATAGGCCCAATGTTTTAAAATTTTAAAACCAGGAATTAACAAGGTAAGGATCCCCAATATTTTCAGAATTCCCAATGGATAAATTAAATATCCTGGATATTCCAAGGCTTCGAACGCAGTCAAGACATATGCGTGCTGAAAAAAGTAATTAAAGGCACTAAAAAACATCAATAGTGCTAATAAGATTGTACTGGTCCAAAAGACGATTCTTTTTGATTTCATTTTATATTGTTTATTAAATTATAAAACAAAGGTACAAAAATTTTATTTACCCGGGTAATTATTTTCTTCTAGAGGTGAAATTCGTACATTAGCTCAGCAATTTTGAACAAACATGGACATAAACTTCAATAAAAACGAAGACCACAATAAACTCCTTAGCTCGGACCTGAGAAAAAAACTTCAACAGGTCTATTTAGGTGGTGGTACAAAAAAAATAGAAAAGCAACACGCAAAGGGGAAATTAACGGCTAGAGAACGCATTAATTACCTTCTTGATCCCAAAACCGAAAGTATAGAAATTGGTGCTTTTGCAGCTGATGGTATGTATGAAGAGCACGGTGGATGTCCAAGTGCGGGAGTAGTCGTGAAAATAGGTTACATAAGTGGTAAGCAGTGTATTGTAGTAGCCAATGACGCTACAGTAAAGGCTGGGGCTTGGTTTCCAATAACTGGAAAAAAGAATTTAAGGGCTCAAGAAATTGCTATGGAAAATCGTCTCCCAATTATCTATTTGGTAGATAGCGCAGGTGTGTATTTACCTATGCAAGATGAAATTTTTCCGGATAAAGAACACTTCGGAAGAATCTTCAGCAATAATGCAAAAATGTCAGCGATGGGGATTACGCAAATTTCTGCGATCATGGGATCCTGCGTAGCTGGGGGTGCTTATTTACCAATTATGAGTGATGAGGCCATAATCGTTGATAAAACTGCAAGCATCTTTTTGGCCGGAAGTTATTTGGTCAAAGCCGCAATTGGAGAAAGTATAGATAACGAAACCTTAGGTGGAGCTACAACACATTCTGAAATTTCTGGAGTTACCGATTATAAAGCGAAAGACGACAAGGATGCTCTGGATAAGATCAAGAATATTATGGATAAAATCGGATCTGCAGAAAACGCAGGCTTTAACCATAGTGCATCCAAAGCTCCAGCAAAAAATCCAGAGGAGCTCTTTGGAATTCTTCCTAAGATGAGAAATGAGCCTTATGATTCCATGGAAATTATTGAACGTATTGTTGATGCGGATAGCTTGGAATTGTACAAAGAAGACTACGGAAAAACCATAATTTGTGGTTATGCCAGAATCGATGGCTGGGCAGTTGGAATTATAGCAAATCAGCGTAAAATTGTAAAAAACGCAAAAAATGAAATGCAATTTGGGGGCGTTATTTATTCGGATTCCGCAGATAAAGCTACTCGCTTTATTGCAAATTGTAATCAAAAGAAAATACCTTTAGTATTCCTTCAGGACGTGACCGGTTTTATGGTTGGATCCAAATCAGAACATGGAGGAATTATAAAAGATGGAGCAAAAATGGTTAATGCTGTTAGCAATTCAGTAGTCCCAAAATTTACCGTTGTTATTGGAAACTCCTATGGTGCTGGTAATTATGCAATGTGTGGAAAAGCCTATGATCCAAGATTAATTTTTGCTTGGCCATCGGCTCGACTTGCTGTTATGGGGGGTGCACAAGCCGCAAAGGTTTTGCTCCAGATGGAAACCGCAAAACTCAAGGCACAAGGGGAGGAAATTACCCCTGAAAAGGAAGCTGATATTTTAGAAAGTATTGAAGCGAAATACGATGCACAAACTTCTCCATACTACGCCGCTTCTAGGCTATGGACGGATGCCGTGATCAATCCGTTGGATACACGCAAATGGATTTCCATGGGGATTTCAGCAGCCAATCAAGCACCTATAGAAAAGCCTTTTAATTTGGGCGTGATTCAGGTATAAATTATTATTTTTGTTCGACTTAAAATTTAACAGATGGGAAGAGCCTTTGAATTTAGAAAAGCTAGAAAAATGAAACGTTGGTCAGCCATGGCCAAAACCTTTACTCGAATTGGAAAGGATATTGTAATGGCAGTTAAAGAGGGAGGTCCCAATCCCGAATCGAATTCCAGACTAAGAGCGGTTATTCAAAATGCCAAGGCAGCAAATATGCCTAAAGACAATGTCGAGAGAGCAATCAAGAAGGCTTCGGACAAAAATACCGCTGACTATAAGGAAGTCTTGTTTGAAGGATATGCACCCCACGGGATTGCCATTTTGGTAGAAACCGCAACTGACAACAATAATAGAACGGTTGCAAATGTTAGAGCAAGCTTTAATAAATGTGACGGTACTTTTGGAACTTCCGGTTCGGTAATTTTCATGTTTGACCATACGTGTAACTTTAGAGTGAACAAGGAGCAGCTTGAAATGGATCTTGAAGAGTTTGAACTGGAGTTAATCGACTTTGAAGTGGAAGAACTCTTCGAAGATGAAGATGGAATTATGATCTATGCTCCATTCGGTCAATTTGGTGCAATTCAAAAATATCTTGAAGATCAGAATCTAGAGATTTTGCAATCCGGTTTTGAATACATTCCTACAACCACTAAGAGTTTATCAGAAGAACAACAAGCTGATGTGGATAAATTGTTAGAGCGTCTTGAAGAAGATGATGACGTCCAAAACGTCTACCATACCATGGCTTAAGAAAATATCAAATCCAATGTCTCTCGACGTTGGATTTTTTTTGTTTCAGTATACATGAACTTAGGTAAGAAATAAACCGCTTTAGGAACCTCAAATTTACCTAATCCCTTGAGCATGAATTCCTTGCGCTCACGATCAGAATATTCATGTGACTTACCACTCCCCTCTTGAATCACAATAAGACGTTCTCCCAAAGCAGCATCCGTTTGTCCAGCTACAAAAAATGGACCTGCGATATGATCTTGTAACTTATTTTCAATTGTTTCAGGACTCAATTTCACTCCACCGGAATTAATGATATTATCCCATCGTCCTAACCATTTAAAATGTGTGGTATCTATTAGGTTCACAAGATCATTTGTTTGAATGGGCCCATCGGAAATTCTTTCTGCTTCAATAATTAAACAATTACGATCATCAACTCCTAACTTGACTCCTGGTAGGCATTGAAAAGCTTCATTTTTTACCGGGTGTATTTCTCGAAGGGCAATGTGGGTAATGGTCTCAGTCATTCCATAACTTGCATAGAATTTACTTTGAAGGTTATTGAAGCGATTAAGGTCGTTTAAATCGTACACCCCACCTCCAATCAAAATTATTTGAAAGCGATTCAAATCCTTTTCCTGCCGCTTATAGACCTGCAGTGGAACCATAGCAGAAAAATCATAAAAATCCAGTTCATCATTTAAGTACAGATCCCAACCCAAAACTAAGGCGCGAACCCACATCATTTTCCCGGCGATAAATCTAGAGGGCAATACATGTAAAACTCGACTAGAAGCCAAAACATTAAAATAGTTGCCCGTTGCCTTTGCACTGGCAATCATATGGTCTTTTTTTAAAGAAATTTGCTTAGCTTTTCCTGTGCTACCCGAAGTTTGTACACTAATTTCATCCTTAGCAGGGTCAAACCATTGTTTTAAAAATGAAACGCTTTCCTGATCCTTAATACTAGAGATCAGCTGATCGACGCTTACTGGATGGGATCCCTGGAATTTAAAATCACTATGCCACATGGCCAAATAATTTCTCTTTCCAATTGCTCCAACCTAAAACTTTAGAATAGCCCATCAATAGGATTGGAAAAACTATGAAAATAGGTAGAAATGCCTGCCATGTAATATCAGGTTCGGCAGTATCTTTAAATATGGCATTGGTTTGGAAAACCGTCCAATCCGTAGTAATCAAAATCGCAGAAACCACATTGTTTATCGCGTGAAACCCAATCGATAATTCCATCCCCTCGTCCATCAAAGTCAATATCCCTAAAAAGAGCCCGGTACCGATATAAAAAACATACATAATTGGCCCCAATTTAGCGACTTCGGGATTTGCTCCATGCAATAATCCAAAGATTACAGAGGTGAGCAATAATGGAACCCATCGGTTTTTTGCTAAACTTCCAAGTGCTTGCATAAAATACCCCCTAAACAACACTTCCTCAAAGGTCGTCTGAATAGGAATCAGTAAAATTGACACCAAGAGCAATACGATGAATTTCTCGGCTTGGAAAATAAGCTCAAAATCTTCTGGACGACTCAAATAATCAATCAAAGTAAAAATCAGCATGGCGACAAACCAAACCGCGGCAGACAATCTAATTCTCGACCAATCAAGATGCTTTCGGGTCGTCATTAAACTCAGCAATTTTCGCTTATGAATTTGCGTAATCCCTATCCACAACCCTACAGAGGCAAAAACAAAGGTAGCGAGCATAAGGATCAAATATAAATTGGAGGGAATTCCTATACCCATAAAATTACTGACAGCTGCAGCTTCAAAAGCAGACATGCTACCTGCATAATTATAAGCAACAACCAATAGCGGTATAATCCCCAATACCTGCCAAAACAAAAACAATAATATCAAGGTGGCTATATATTGTGCAGCCCCATTTTTACCTTCATAACTAGCTCTTAAAAATTCCATTAGAAAAAAGTATTATGTAAGTCCCATTTTAAGTTTTGTCGATAGTAAATTTTACCGTCTTTAACCTCTAAAGGACTTGTTATATTATTCGTAAAAAGTGATCCTGTTCCCAACCCTTGTGCACCTGACAACTTTAAGGAAGCGGTCCATTGTGAAATCGCATTGAGTCCAATATTTGATTCTAAAGCAGAAGTAATCCAGTATGGAATGCTCAATTCATCTGCAAAACTCATCCATTCCTGTGCCCCACTAAATCCACCAACAAGTGCAGGTTTGAGAATTATATACTGCGGCATGATGCGCTTTAGAAGATTTTTTTTGTCAATTGAGTCAAATACTCCAATTAACTCTTCATCAAGCGCAATAGGCACGGGTGTCGTTTTACATAGACTTGACATGGCTGCCAAATTTCCTTGCTTAATTGGTTGTTCAATAGAATGTAAATCATATTCGGCCAAAGCATTCAATTTATCCTCAGCTTCTTGGGGTGTAAATGCTCCATTGGCATCAACTCTCAGGGTTATTTTGTCGGAATCATAAAAAGATCTAATCGATTTTAAAATTTTGAGTTCTGTTACAAAATCAATTGCGCCAATTTTCATCTTTATAGTATCAAAACCGGCCTCCAATTTCTCCGCAACTTGTTCACGCATAAATCCTTCATCTCCCATCCAAATTAATCCATTTATGGAAATCCCGATTTCATTTCTGCTAAATGAATTATTGAATAATTCAAAATTATTCATCGACTCAAAGGATAAAAATGCTTGCTCTAATCCAAATTGTATGGAGGGGAATTCTCGATTTGCCTTTAATAATTCGATTTTACCAAGTCCTATATTCTCGCAAGTCCAAGCGAGCTGATTTTCATAATCAGGACGATCATCAATTGACAAGCCCTCAAAGAGATTGCATTCCCCATACCCCATTTTACCTTCTAGTTTCAAGATGATGAAATAAGTAAGCTTGGTTTTGAGTACCCCCCGAGAAGTACCCGCGGGTCTTTTGAATTTTAGTTTATATTTAAAATATTGTGCTAGAATCATAGCTCTATGAAGTCTCCTACACTCAAAAGATCCAACTCCTTGTCTTTAAGATTAAACTTTCTTATGGCTTGTTCATGGTCGATTTCGATATAGCCAAAAGTATCGTAATGATAGCCTAATACGCGATCACAATTCACAAATTCAGCTGCCATAACAGCTTGATCTACTCCCATAGTGAAATTATCTCCTATCGGAAGTACGGCCAAATCTAGCTTTGCAAACAATGGAATCAATTTCATATCCATCATTAACGCAGTATCACCAGCTATGTAGATATTGGCTTCTTCATTTAGTAACACAAATCCACCTGGATTTCCTCCATAAGTCCCATCCGGAAAAACACTGGAATGTTGGGCGGTAACGTAATACAACTTCCCAAAGTCAAATTCCCAAGCTCCACCAAAATTCATAGGATGTCCTTCAAAGCCCTTTTTAGAATAATAATCAACTATTTCAAAATTAGAAACAATTTTAGCCCCTGTATTTTTTGCAATTCGCTCCACATCTAAAATATGATCCTCATGGGCATGTGTGATCAAAATATAATCCGCTTCCAATTTATCGATATCGATATGTTTGGCAAGAGAATTTCCTGAAATAAACGGATCAACGATGATTTTCTTTCCTTGAGTTTCAATAGAGAGACAAGCATGTCCCAAAAAACGAATTTCCATATAAGTTGTTTAAATTAATTACCCTAAGATAGCCAATCCAAACAAAATAGCATATAAAAAAGTACTCAATGCTACCTTTTTTAACTCCGGATCCAGGTCCTTAAGGTCCTTTGTCTTCCAAACTTTAATAAGGTGAATGATCAATGGGATAAATGCAATCAAATACAAAAAATTCAATGGTGAATTTAAGTTTGAATTAAAATTAAACCACAAGGAACAGACTAAGGGAATCAGAATTAATAAACTATGGTAAACCTTTGCTTTTTTAATTCCAAGTTTTACTACCACAGTGTTTTTTTTAGATGCTCTATCCGAATTGAAATCGCGCATATTATTTAAATTAAGTACTGCAGTACTTAACAGACCTACTGAGATTGCAGGCAAACAATAATTCCAAATAAAGTGTTGATCGTATAAGAAATAGCCCCCTAAGACAGATAGACCTCCAAAAAACAAAAAAACAAACACATCACCTAAGCCTCTATATCCATAGGCGCTTTCTCCTACTGTATATTTAATTGCTGCCCAAATGCTCGCTATTCCAAGGGTCAAAAACAAAAGCGCATACCAGAATTGCTTATAACCGAAAGCTAAATAAATTAAAGCAATGGCTAGAACCAATGAAATCATCGAAGTGATTTTTATGGCACTTTTCATCTGATTAGGACTAATAGCACCAGACTGAATTGCGCGTTCAGGTCCAATTCTGTTCTCATTGTCGGTTCCCTTTACTCCGTCACCGTAATCATTAGCGAAATTTGACAAAATCTGAAAAGTAATGGTGGTTGCCAGAGACAATGATAATATGCCCCATTGAAAATACCCACCGTATTCAGCTAAAAACCCAGCGACAATTATTCCTGAAATCGAGAGCGGCAAAGTACGTAAACGCGCTGCTTGAATATAAGATTTGATCATATTATAGATCCGCAGCTTTGGCAATTAGTTCAGCTAAATCCATCACCGCTACTTCTTTTTCCTGTTCCTTATTTTTCACTCCATCAGTAATCATGGTATTACAAAAAGGACATCCAGTAGCCACGACCTTAGCACCTGTTTCCAATGCTTGTTCAGTACGCTCTATGTTAATCTCTTGCGTTCCGGGCTCTGACTCTTTAAACATTTGAGCTCCTCCAGCTCCACAACACAATCCTTTGGAACGACAGCTTTTCATTTCAACTAAAGCAACATCGAGTTTCTGTAGCAATTCACGAGGAGCTTCATACACATCGTTTGCTCGTCCTAAATAACAAGGATCGTGATATGTAATTCTTTTACCTTTATACATTCCACCCTCTACGGTAAGCTTACCTTCCTTAAAGAGTTTATTTATTAATTGCGTATGATGAATCACTTCATAGTTTCCTCCTAATTCAGGATATTCATTTTTCAGGGTATTGAAGCAATGTGGACAAGTCGTTACCACTTTCTTGATATCATAAGCATTCATAACCTCAATATTGGTTGCTGCTTGCATCTGAAAAAGCATTTCATTACCAGCTCTTTTGGCTGGATCACCTGTACAACTTTCTTCAGTTCCCAGAACTGCATAAGTAAGCCCAGAATTATTCAATATTTTAACAAAAGCCTTTGTGATTTTTTTTGCACGATCATCAAAGCTTCCTGCACAACCAACCCAAAACAACACATCAACTTGTTTTCCTTGGGCAGCCATTTCTGCCATAGTAGGTACTTCTAACATAGTTTATTCGTCTTTCCAGTTAAGGCGGTCCATTTGGTTATATTGCCAAGGAGCACCGTTGTTTTCAATATTTGTCATCATTAAATTTAGTTCCTGAGGAGCACTCGACTCTTCCATCACCATATAACGTCTCATATCCATGATAATAGATAATGGACTGATGTCTACAGGACATTCTTCTACACATGCATTACATGAAGTACATGCCCATAATTCTTCAGGACTGATATAATTTCCGAGCAATTGCTTGGAACTATCAATTTCTTCTCCTTTGTCTAAATTTCTTCCTACCTCCTCTAATCGATCTCTGGTTTTCATCATAATCGACCTTGGAGATAATTTCTTACCAGTTTGATTAGCAGGACATGAAGAAGTACATCTTCCACATTCTGTGCAGGTATAGGCGTTCATTAATTGCACCCAAGAAAGATCTGTAACATCTGCTGCACCAAAACGCTCTATTTCTTCATCTTCTCCACCTTCAGTCATGGCGAATGGATCAGCATTTGGATCCATCATCAAAGCAACTTCTTTCTTTACAGATTCCAAGTTATCCAGCTTCCCTTTGGCATCGAGATCGGCAAAAAAGGTATTTGGAAATGCTAATAAAATATGAAGGTGTTTGGAATAGTATAGGTAATTCAAAAAGATTAAAATACCCGTAATGTGTGCCCACCAGGCACTGCGCTCAAATAAATGAATTGATTCTGGGCTCCAGCTAGAAAAAAGTCCTGCTAGATGTTTTGATACGACATTCCCTGTACCTGCTTCTTGAAATGAAGTATCACTCGCATTCATAAACAAAAATAAAGACATCAAAACAACCTCAAAATACAATATATAATTGGCGTCATTTTTAGGCCATCCTTTCATTTCTGAGCTCCAAAATCGAGCGATTTTAATTACATTTCTTCTCGTCCAAAAGAAAAAGACTGCTATTAATACTAACAGTGCCATCACTTCAAAACTACCAATTAAAAAACCGTAAAGACTGCCACCCAAAATTGGCAAGAACAACCTATGAGTCCCCAATAGACCATCTAAAACAATTTCTAATAATTCTATATTGATTAAAACAAAACCAACATAAACTACAATATGCAGCATTCCGGAAATGGGTCTTCTAACCATTTTGGATTGTCCTAATGCAATTCTAGCCATATTACCCCAACGCTCTGACTTCCGATCAGTTCGATCTTGGGGTCGTCCCAATTTAATATTTCGAATCAGGGATTTTATATTTTTTGCAAAAAAACCAAGCCCCGCTAGTAATAGCAGTGCAAAAATTAAATTAGGGATATAGGCCATATCAGTTTGTTTTAGTCAATCTCTTGGTCGGCATCATCTTTTTTTCCAAACAAAGAAAAATGCACAAATCTTTTAGGATGTTCTTTTATTTCAATTAATAAACGCTCCAACTCTTCAGTCGCACCGGTTAAATTATCATACAACGCAGGGTCATAAATAATTTTCCCTAAACTTCCTTCTCCAGAGTTAATTTGAGTCAGTAAGGTGTTTATTTCAGTTAAACTCTTGTTTATTTTTAGAGTCAATGAGTCCAAATCAATTTCATTCAATTCTTTAGAAAAAGTATTCAGTTCTGCCGTTAATTCTTCAGTATTATTTAGGGTTTCTGAAAGAGCACCTGATTCGGCAGTAATTACCTCCAGTTGATTCATGGTTTGTTCCAAAGAGGCAATACTCGATTTGATATCATCGCGTGTCTCATCACCTAAAATATCATTGATTTTGACAAAAGTCTCATTCATATTATTCAAGGTCATGTTTAGGTTTTCTTCTAAAGGAGCAATTCTATTGGTCAAGGCAGTAACTAAATCTTCCTCAACCGTTCCTTGCATAAGATATCCTTCAGGAGCATAATCTCCATCGTAGGTCGGAATGATTTTTAAATCCTTTGAGCCTAACATTGACGAGGAATACAGCAATATTTCATCGTTTTTTGAAAACTGAAAATCTTCAGTGATATCGAATTTCACACGAAGACCTCCTTGAGATTTTCCATCGAATTCAATATCGAGAACAGAACCTACTTTATGACCATTGACCGTAACATCACTTGACTCATCGAGCCCTTCGACATTATCAAACATCACATAATAAACTGAATCTGTTTTGCTTAAGATATTTTGGCCTTTTAAATAATTGTAGCCCCACAACAAAAGAACTATTGCAAGTATAGCAACTAGTCCAGTTTTCAATTCCCTACTCAACTTTATCATAATACAATAATACTAATAAATTATCACAGTACCTCTTTCAACGACACACGTTCTCCATTTTTAAAAGCCACAATAAAGGCAGATTTATAGCCGACTTTCTTGGCTTCCTTTAGGTAATCTTTCGCCAAATTATAATCGCTGGTCTCTCCCAGGTAATATTTAAAGTACGGTTTAACCTCAACTCGGTGAACTGGACTCAAGCCTTTAAAATTGTATGGTTTAGTTGCAATTTCCGATTTACTCGAAGCAATTTGAACTTTAAAAACTGGAGTTGATTCAATAAGGGGCTCCACATCTACGATGGTGTTTTTTCTCAGTCTATCGAGATAAGACTCTATTGCTTCTGCAATTGCATGAGACATCTCCTTTTGCCCCTTTTTTGAATTTAGATAAGCTCCTTCGGATTTATTGGTGAGGAATCCCGTCTCAATCAAGACACTTGGCATGGCTGTATTTCGCAAAACCAAAAAACCTGCCTGACGTACATTTCTATTCTTTCTTTTTAGCTCCTCACTAAAATTAGACTGAATATATGAAGCGAGTTCAAGGCTTTGGTCCAGATAAGCCTCTTGCATATCCAAAATTCCAAAAACAGCAATTGGATTATTCGGATCGTAGTTTTGATATCGCTCCTCATAATTATCCTCCAAGAGAATCACTTCATTTTCACGCTTTGCAATCTCTAAATTCCTCTTGTTTTCGTGCAAGCCTAAAGCAAATGTGGCTGCCCCGTAGGCATTTGAGGTGTGGGCGTCGCAATGAACCGACACAAACAAATCAGCATCAGCATTATTTGCAATTTGAGCGCGATTGTGTAATTCAACAAAAACGTCTGTCTTTCTGGTATAGATCACCTTAATGTTTTTGTCCTTAGATAACTCTTTCCCAACCGCCTTTACGATATTCAAAGCAATGTCTTTTTCATAATATCCATTACCCCTATTCCCAGGATCCTTACCCCCATGTCCTGCATCGAGAACAACCGTATAAGTTTGAGCGTGAGAATTTATACTTAGTAAAACAAGCAGGCTAATTAGCCAATGCTTTATAAAAGTTAGTTTAGATATGGCCTTCATCAATTATTTTGATTAATTTTGGATACCCTAAAACAGGTGGTATCTACACAAAAATACTATTTAAAGCTTTGCGAACAAACTTAAAAAATACTCTTTTCTGTTGCTTACTCTTACTTTGTTCTTTTCAAGTACTAGCACAGCAAGAAGTGGCTAAAGATAGTATCGCAAATGACAGTATTGCTCCGAAGAAAGAAGTATTGGACGCCATCATTACCCACACAGCAAAAGATTCTATTGTCGAGGACGTTTTGGGCAAAAAAATACGCTTGTATAATGAGGGTCATGTACAGTATGGTGATATCGACTTGCAGGCTGGATTTATTGAAATCAATTATGATACAAGTATTATTACTGCAAAAGGTGTTAAAGATAGTTTAGGGGAATACACCCAGTTACCTGTTTTCAAACAAGGTCGGGAGGAAAGCGTTCAGGATTCTTTGTTTTATAATTTCGAAACGGAAAAAGCAATCATTTTTCACGTTCAAACAACACAATCCGGAATTATAACTTTGGGGGAAGAAACGAAAAAAGTTAACGACTCAACAATTTATATTCGCGACATTAGATTTACAACTTCCGAAAAAAAGAATCCAGATTATTATTTAAAAACTCGAAAAGCCAAAATTGTACCGAACAAAAAAATTGTCACAGGAGCAACGAATTTAGTTATTGCTGATGTACCAACACCAATTGCTTTGCCTTTTGCTTATTTCCCATTAACCCAAGACAAAGCCTCTGGATTCTTACTTCCAACCTATAGTGAAACTCGAGATCAAGGGTTTTCTCTACAAAACGGGGGGTACTATTTCGCCTTTAGTGATTATTTTGACTTGGCGCTTACCGGAGACATCTATTCAAATGGATCTTGGGGTTTAACCGCGAATTCCTCTTATCGAGTCCGCTATAAATACAACGGGCGATTTTCTTACGCATATGAGAACAATATATACGGGATACAAGGTTTTGACGATTATAGTAAATCAACCAACTACAATATTAGATGGAATCACTCTCAGGACGCAAAAGCAAGTCCTAACTCAAACTTCTCGGCATCGGTTAACCTCGGATCGAGTAAATATTATAGGGAATCCTTGAACGAAAATAACTCAGGAGATTATTTAAACAACACCCTGGCATCTTCGATCAATTATTCTAAAACCTTTGTTGGAACTCCATTTAACCTATCAGTAGGTTTCAACCATTCGCAAAACACGAATACAGAACAAATCAATATGTCTTTACCTTCCTTGAAGGTCAATATGGATCGAATTTATCCCTTTTCGCCAAAAAGTGGTTCAGCGAGTAATCCCATTCAAAAAATTGGTTTGACCTATGGTTTAAAGGCAGACAACAGAGTTCAAACCACCGATGATGAATTTTTCACCGAGCAAATGTGGCAAGACATGCAAAGTGGAGTTCAGCAAGACATTTCTGCAAGTACTAATATGAAAGCCTTCAAATATTGGACAATTTCTCCCAGTGCAAATTATAAGGAGGTCTGGTATTTTGATTATATAGACAAAAATTTTGATGAGGATACTGAAATGGTCGTTACAGATACCATTCAAGGGTTCAGTTCATTCAGAGAATATAATGTAGGAGCCTCTCTTTCGACCAATATTTACGGTAGTTTTGGGAAAATTGGACCTCTTGAGGCGATGAGACACACCTTGAGACCCTCTATTTCTTATACCTATAGACCTGATTTCGGCTATTATTATGAAGAAGTCCCAGAGACGGCTGATAACACTTCCTATGAAACGTATTCTCAATACGATACAGGAATTTATGGGGCACCTAGTCAAGGGCTTTCTAATTCTATTGGAATGAGCCTGAACAACACTTTAGAGGCAAAAGTCAAGCCCAAGGACTCCACAGAAACGGAATCTCGGAAAATCACATTGTTGAATAACCTAAACTTTTCAACCAGTTACAATATGGCGGCAGATTCCTTAAAATGGAGTCCAACTAACGTAACTGCTGGAACGGCATTTTTACAAGATAAGCTAAGGGTAAATATGGGAATGACTCTTGATCCATACGCAATTAACGCAAACGGAACCAAAATCAATGTAGCTAATATTAATAATGGAGGTAGTTTATTTAGAATTACTCGAGCGAATTTGACAGCGAATTACGCGTTCAGCTCAAAAGACTTTGACGGTGACAATGCAGAGCGTAACTCTAGTGAGAATCTTACAGATCAAGGCTCTGGAACTGAAGGATTATTAGGGACGAATATGTCTGCTAGCAGAAGCCCTGACATCAATGATGACGTTGGAGGAACCGAAAAGGATAAAGAGAAACAAGAATTTTTCAAAAATAAAATTCCGTGGTCATTGAAGGTTGCATATTCTTTAAACTACAACAATTCAGTAGGTCAAAGTGAGATATCTTCAAACTCCTTAATGTTTTCTGGAGATTTAGAATTCACTCCTAAATGGCTACTTGGATTCTCTTCTGGTTATGATTTTAAAGATAATGGAGTCACTTATACACAGTTGCGTTTTTCTAGAGATCTAGATAGCTGGAGAATAAACTTCAATTGGGTACCTTTTGGAGACCGAACTTCTTACTATTTTTATATTGGTGTGAAGTCTTCCATGCTTTCAGATTTGAAGTACGAGAAAAATTCACAACCGGATCAACGTTTATTTTAAAGCATATGAAAAAAATCATTCACACATCTGAGGCGCCAGCTCCAATTGGCCCCTATTCACAAGCAATTCTTAGCGACAATACACTTTACGCTTCAGGACAAATCGCTATAGATCCTTTAAGCGGTCTGTTGGTACAAGGAGATATCCAACTTGAAACCCATCAAGTAATGAAGAATATTGAGGCAGTTTTGCAAGCGGCTTCAATGAATTTTAGCAATATTGTCAAAACCTCAATATTCATAAAAAACATGGGACAATTTGCGGAAATCAATGAAGTATACGGACTATATTTTCCTAGTGATTACGCACCTGCCAGAGAAACAGTAGAAGTTTCTGAATTACCCAAAAACGTGAATATTGAAATCTCTTTTATTGCAGTAAAATAAAAAAAAGGCCCTACCTCAAGACGAGATAGGACCTTTAACTAAACAAACATGCGTTTATATTACTTTACTGAATCCATGTATTGGATTAAGTCTAATACTTTACTTGAATATCCGGCTTCATTATCGTACCAAGAAACCACTTTAACAAAATTATCAGTTAAAGCGATACCTGCATTGGCATCAAAGATTGAAGTTCTAGTATCTCCTACGAAATCCTGAGAAACAACTAAATCCTCAGTATACCCCAATACACCTGCCATAGCTCCTTCAGAAGCTTCTTTCATTGCAACACAAATTTCTTCATAAGTTGCAGGTTTGTCTAACTTAACCGTTAAATCAACAACAGATACATCCATAGTTGGTACACGAAATGCCATACCTGTAAGTTTTCCATTCAATTCAGGAATAACCTTACCAACCGCCTTTGCAGCTCCTGTAGATGAAGGAATGATGTTGTGAATTGCAGCACGTCCACCTCTCCAGTCTTTCATTGAAGGACCATCAACAGTTTTTTGAGTAGCTGTAGTTGCATGAACTGTAGTCATTAACCCTTCAGCAATTCCCCAATTGTCATTTAAGACCTTTGCAATTGGTGATAAACAGTTTGTAGTACAAGATGCATTAGATACAAATTGCAAATCATTTGTATATGAATCATTATTTACTCCCATTACAAACATTGGAGTATGGTCTTTAGATGGTGCAGACATTACAACCTTCTTAGCTCCAGCTTCGATATGTCCCTTAGCAGATTCCTCAGTCAAGAAAAGACCTGTAGATTCGATTACGTACTCAGCTCCAACAGCATCCCACTTTAAATCAGCTGGATTGCGTTCAGCAGTTACACGCACTTCATTTCCGTTAACGATAAGTTTACCGTCTACAACCTCAACAGTTCCATCAAATTTTCCGTGAACTGAATCATATTTTAACATATACGCTAAATAATCAACATCCAATAAATCGTTGATACCTACTACTTGAACTCCTTCTCTACTTACTGCAGATCTGAAAGCTAAACGTCCGATTCTACCGAATCCGTTAATTCCTATTTTAATCATAATTCTTAATTTATATATTGTTTTAGACCTCCTTTTTTAGGTAGTCATAATTTTTGCTACTCTTAATAATTCGCGATTGATCTCATTGTGACCTTTAATCGCTTTTTCTAATTCTGTAATGCTGATTCGGTCATTTTGAACACCAACCATTACCCCAGAAATTCCATCTTTCAATAACTCCACAGCTTTTACACCAAACCTAGCTGCCAATACACGATCAAAACAACTCGGTGCTCCACCTCTTTGCATGTGTCCTAAAACGGATACGCGAATATCATAACTCGGAAAATTCTCACCTACGTAATCTGCAAGTTCAAAAACGTTCTTCCCAGTTTTATCACCTTCAGCTACAATAACAATACTCGAGGTTTTACCAGAATCAGTCCCTTCTTTTAGGGTTTGCTTAAGCTCCTCAAGACCTACATTTTCTTCTGGAATCAAAATTTCCTCTGCACCAACTCCAACACCTGAATTAATGGCAATAAATCCGGCATCTCTTCCCATTACCTCAATAAAAAACAATCTATTGTGTGAACTGGCTGTATCGCGAATTTTATCAATTGCATCTACAACAGTGTTGAGAGCAGTATCATATCCTAAAGTAAATTGAGTTCCATAGATATCATTGTCAATAGTTCCAGGAATTCCCACAACAGGAAAATCAAATTCTTGGCTAAAAATCATAGCTCCTGTAAACGAACCGTCTCCTCCAATAACAACAAAGGCTTCAATATTATTTGCTTTCAAGTTGTCATATGCTTTCTGTCTACCTTCAGGAGTCATAAACTCCATACTTCTTGCAGACTTCAACATCGTACCCCCGCGATTAATAATATTTGAGACACTTCTTGCAGGCATTTCTATAAAATCCCCTTCGATCATCCCTTGATAACCTCGATAAACACCCACACATTCCATTCCATAATAAGCACAAGTACGAACTACAGATCGAATGGCTGCATTCATTCCTGGAGAGTCTCCTCCAGAAGTCAAAACGGCAATTCTATTAATTCTATTCTTCATAATATTTATATGGTATAAAATTACGAATAATTCAGATTTATATCCGGTTTATTTGCAATATTGTGCGAAAACGATTTCGAATTTGAGGATATTTTAAATAATCTTTAAAAGCGCGAATATTCTTTGTGTTATTTATAGATTTTCGCACTAAATTTTCGTAAATCTTTATCGAAATTTTAGTGAATTCAGAAAATTAAACTCCAAAAGATTGATTTACAATAGCTTGTAACTCCTTCTCAACACAAATTTGAGACTCCAATAACTTAAATTGATGCATGGCGCGATTAAAATTCTGTTCAGGGTACGCAATTGTAAAATAGGAGTCATTGTTCAAATAGTCGGTCAAAAAACGAATACCCATAATAGCTGTCATATGGTAAACCCCTGCTAGCAAACTGTAAACTTCCTCTGAGGAAATAAAAGCAATAGTTTCCGATGCATAAGCTTTTATAAATTCTTCAATATATTTTACCTGTAGTTGAGGCAAACCCTGATAAATTGCATCTTCATTTTTTGAACATGATAAAGAGCGAATAGCATCTCCAAAATCATAGGCAAGATACCCCGACATTATCGTGTCTAAATCAATGATACAAAGACAATTATCAGACTTATCAAAAAGGAAGTTGCTGCATTTGGCATCATTGTGCACGATTCTTTGCTCTAAATGATATCGTCCAGTCAAACTGAGTATTTCCTTTTCATATCGATTAATAATCTCAAAAAGAGGTTTAGAAATCGCTAACCTCTCCTTGGATGCATGGATTTGAGCCTCTTTTAATTGGTCCATACGCTTCGTCATATTGTGAAAATCTGGAATAATTTCCTTGAAGTCTGAGGGGTTTAAACCTTTAGAGTAATTATGGAATTGCCCCAAAATTTTTCCGAGACCCCTAGCTATTTTTGAAGAATCACAAAACTCATAAGCTCTTGAGTCAACCAAAAAATTTGAACAAGCCCAAGAATTGTATTGTTCAGTAATTGGGTATAAATAAGTAATTGGATATTCAATGTGCTCATTCATCTCGGTCGAGAGACGGACCTTAAGTTTATTCAAGTATTTCGGATCGGGAAATACTTGGGTGTTGATTTTTTGCAAAACATAGGACGACAATCTACCATGTACCACGTAGGTTTGATTGATATGACCTAAAGTTATTGGAGTGTATGCACTCAGGCTTTCGTTTGGTATGAAAGCCTGAATGATTGTATTAAGTTCATTTAAGCCCAAAGTAATTTTGGGTAAGTATTATTGTTTTTCAACTCCGCTATAGCAGCTTCTACTATTGGTTTGTCCTCAGCATAAGTAACCCCTAACCATTTCGCATCTGAACTCAAAACTTCCACTGCCCCTCTTTTCTCTTGAATAATTTTATTGACCACTGAAGGGATAAAAAATTCAGACTTTAATTCTTGTCCTTGAGATTTTAAAAACTCTTGAAATTCTCGTTCTAATTCTTCAAATATTTTTGGAGTGAACCCCCAGAAGTTCATCGAAACTAAGGTTTCTCCTGAAATCGGCTCTAATTCCCCATCTTCATTTTTAAATACTAATCCTTCACCTTTTTTCTCAATCTGAGTTCGCTCAATTACATTAACCAACTCATTGGCTTGATTTAAATAACATTGTCCTCTTGAAACATAACCATTATCCGATACGGTGTTCTTTAATTCATATCCTACCATGGTCATATCAAAGGCAGCTGGATTCATTTTATTTAAATGGTTCGCGATGGTCACAAATGCTCCTCTTGAATAGAAATCGTCTGCATTGATGACTACAAAATTTTCATCTACAACCTCTTTACACATCAAAATAGCATGTGCAGTCCCCCAGGGTTTCACGCGTTCAGGATTCATAATGCCAGAAGGCACTTCATTTTCTAGTTCCTGAAAAACGAATTCCAATTCAATTTTATCTGACCATTTGGACTCAAAAACTTCTTTAAATTCTTTTTTAAAGCTTTCTCTAATAATGAAAACCACTTTGTTAAAACCCGCCTGAATAGCGTCGTAAATGGAAAAATCCATAATAGTTTCTCCCTCGGGAGTCATGGTATCCATTTGTTTTAACCCTCCATATCTACTTCCCATTCCAGCAGCTAGAATGACTAATGTTCTTTTATTCATTTGTGAAATTTTTGTAAAAATAATTAAATTCCTGAGGGAATCATATAGAGTAACTTATTAAATTCTTCTGAATTTTGAAGCTCTACATCACCTGATTGAGTTAGGCGTTTCTTTTTCTTTTTAAACTTTGCCCAGACCTCAGAAAGATTATCAAAATCAATTTGATAAGACATCCCTACCCCTTGGGTATATCCCTCTTCTTCCTCGGAGTACTGGATTTCATTCTGTCGATTAAAAATAGTTGTTCTGAATGTCCCTTCTTCATTCATCAAGAATTCGACTTTGACCTCACCAATTACAGAATTATCAGAATCAGACCCCCCCACGGGAACTCCTACCTTTCCATTGATTAAGATCCTTTCATTGATTTGAGTTGCCAATGAAATATCAAGTTGATCATCCAAATTCAGATTATCGACCTCAGTTCTATCGGCAACAGAGTATCCCACATCGACTTGTAATTTTGAATCTGGACTGTTCAAAACATCTGAAAGAACACCAGATATAATATCCGTAGTTGTTCCTGTTACTACGGAAGTTCCCGCATTGGACAAACTATTTTCATTGAAGAAGTTCTTAGTTAAAAGTAAGGAAAAGAACTGCCGCATTCTCTCATTGGTATCGTTATTGTTCAACACAAAATCAAGCTCATTACTCACTACCGAACTCGAATTGGGAATTACAATATCAAATTCTTGGTTCGTTGAATAAAGCTCTCCTGATATTTTGGTTACTAATTCCACTGGAATCCTCCTGTTGGTGTTAATATTCTCTAATAAACTCTTAGGGTTCGCATAGACTGTATGGACAGCTTCTAGATTTAGCTCAGCTAAATACGGATTACCATTCCATGAAATAGTCCCTCCTTTGTTTGCCGTAAATGGTTTATTTATAATTCCTGCATAGGCAAAATTATAGATCCCCTGATCTATGGTGAAGTTTCCGTACATATTGAACTTACCCTTAGTATCTATCTCCAAAAGTAAATTCCCGGTACCACTCCCACGCAGCGAAGAACCGGAAGTTTTATCTATCACAATTTCTGCAACTGCATCCTTGGTAACATCTAAATTAAAGTTTAGATTCACCCCCTTAATTTGTTCTAGTTCAAAAACCTCCTCAAAACTATAAGTATTCTCCTCTTCTTGTTTATCCACAAAATAAATCAATGAAGATTGCTCGGCAGTTTTCACATCACTTAGAGGGATAATAAATTCAGTTCCAGCCAACGTTTTTGCGGTAACGTCAATAGTAAGATTATCTGTAAACCCATGAATATTTGCGCTCCCATCTATAAAGGCAGTCCCATAGAACAACGCCTCTTCAGTCTCAGGCGTATTTAATGCAAGTAATCTATCAGAATCGATTACCAAGTCTAAACTCCAATTTTTAAATTGATAATGAGATATACTTCCCCTTAGTCTTCCGGTAGTATTGTGCTCTGTGTCTCTAATCTCAACATCATTAAACAGGAAGGATTGATCGAAGAGACTAATCTCTTGCTCTTCTCCCATATCAAAATCAATATTCAAATAAGGAAATTTCATTCCTGCGTTTCTCAAATACAAGCTTCCTAACATTTCAGGGTTACTCAAGGAACCTGTAAGTTTAAAATCTCCAGAAGCAGTTCCACGGATTTGACTTAAAACATCCTTTCCTAAAGGAGAAAATAAGTCCAATTTAAATTCATCTAAATGTGCTGTAAGATCTATTTGAGGGCTTGTTCCGGAAAAGTCAAAATAGCCGTCTGCGTTGAAGCCTTTAAACGCATCTCTTTTCATTTCCAAATTCACAAAATAATTGTCTAAAGAACCGTCGACAGCTTCCATTTCTGCGATTAATGTTCCCTGACTAGAGCTGTTTATTTTTAAGGAATCGATCTGTAATTCACCAGTTGGCGTATAATAACCCTCTTCCTCTACAAAATTGAATTTCCCATTCACCAATCCCTCTAAACTCAATGAGTCAACATTTGGACTGATATCCTCTAAGGCAACTTGATCAAATTCAAAAAGTAAATTTTTATAGGTACTGTCAATAACTTGACCTTTAAATTCAATTCTTTGATTCTCGTTAGCCAGCTTAATGCTGTTCAAATAATAATCCTGTTTATCTACATCAATTTTAACAAAATTCGTCGCCAAATCATTATTTTCATTGATGTACCAGGTTTTGTTTTTAAAATCAATAGAAGATTTATTAAAGCCAAAAATAATTTCACTGTCCTGATCAAAAGTTAAATAAAAATCTAAATCATAATGCTCCGTTTTGTTCTTTCCTCCATTGAATTTAGATTTAAAATACAAGGTGTCATTTTCGATTTTATTATTCAAATTTAGACTTCCTAGGGTGTAAAATCGATTTCTATATCGGTCAATAGTAAGCGAAGTTATACTGTCCCGCTTCTTGGAATTGACCAGAAAAGCAATGTCTTTAAAATAATGTTCATCAATTAATAATTCCGGAGCTTGATAATCAAATTTAAGGAAAGAATCTCGTGAATCTATTTTTCCCGCAATAAAAGTATTCGGGCTAAATTTAATTCGAGGAAAGAAAACCTCGATTATTTTACTGTAAATATCAAAGCGGAATTCTAGATGTTGGCCTGCATCGATTTCATGATCTTTATAATTTGTAAACTGACTTCCAATTACATTTTTAACCAAATTCGGCAAATCATTAAATTTAAAATTTCCTTTTAAATATCCATTGATGATGTCATTTGAGTTAATGGTCAAATTTTTAACCCCCTGCTGGTTGGAAGACATAATATCAAAGTTCTCAAAACTATATTCCCCTTGATTATTGATATAAGTAAGATCTTTGAATCTGGCAGCACCAATAATATTGTCGAAGTCATTCCCCACTATATCCACATCCATGACCCCCTGAAAAGAAGAAACACTATCAGTGTCATTAAATTTCAAAGCCACAAAATCAGAATAAAGAATCTCTGCTTTAAAATCAAAATTATATAAGGAAGAACTCATATCGGCAAGACCTGTAAAGTTCATTTTTAAATTAGGATCATCAAAAGACATTTTACCTTCAAAGCGCTGATTGAGGAAACGACCATCCGCGTCTATATTTTTATAGGGATAACCGTTTAATTCTAATAAAGAAATCTCTCCATCAAAATTTGTATTTAACTCTTCAACACTAATCCCAGCGCCTTGGACATTCCCATTCATCGAAAGGTACCCAACTTCGCTTTTATCTATAAAACTTCCTACCGCAAAAGAATCCAATTCAACATCTCCTTTATACTTAGTAGGCTTTTCTGGATTGAAATCGTAAATAAGCACCGAGGCAACGATACTTCCGAGTTCAGTCTTGGCATTTAGATCTGTTCTAATATTATCTCCTTCTAAATCAAATTCACCCTGAATTTCCATCTCACCAAGTTTCTCAATTTGATTTGGAATTTTATCGACAAGCGATTGTTCGAAAACACTGTTGAGGTCCTTTGAAGACAATCGACTATAATCTAATTTTGATTTCATGGAAAAATCCGCATTTCGATTTGCAGCATTTTTAAACTCAAAATCACCTACTACAATGACGCGGTTTTGTCCTTTTAATTCAAGTTCCTTAACACTGAAGTCATTTAAAGTCCCCTTAAAATCTCCTTGGAAATCGAAACTGTTTCCAGACGTAAACCCACTGTAAAAATGCTTCAAATCAGTGGTTGATATCCTAGAGGGCTCAAAATGAGCTTGCATGGTAACTTTATTATTGAAATCTGAAAGACCGCCGCGTGGATAAGTGAACATAAGATCTCCTTGAAGGCTACTTGAAGCAGTCTCTATACTCAAGTTCTCAAAAGTCATAAAATCCTTAGTATATTGAAACTTCGTAGTCAAGTTTCTATATTCCATATCAAAGTTGTCATCCAGTTGTACTTCGTGCAAGTCAACTTCAACCTTTGCTGGATATACCTTTAAACTATTTACCAAACCGGAGATGTGGTGATAATAAACTACAGGTTCTTCCTTTTTATTTTCGTCAATTAAATTAAAGGCCAAATTATTTAAATTCAGATTTTCAGCCTGGAAAATAAAACTTGCCGTTGGATTAGGAGTTTTAGGCTTGAACTGAGCTATAAATTGATTGAAAGCAGATTTTTCCTCGCCTTTATAGGTTCTGAAGTTTACTTGTCCATCAATCAAAGAAACGTTTTGCATCTCTAATTTTCCTCTTACTAAATTCGAAAAATTCACGATTGAAGAACGCAATTCCTCAAGGGAAATAATCGTATCATTATGATGATCTAGAATCAAAGTGTTTTTTAAGTTTACACTTCCCAAATAACTCAGATCAACGCGCTCAACAGTGATACTTACCTCATATTTTTGATAAAAAAAATCACTGAGCTTCTCTCCCAATTTAGCCTGTACAATAGGAAGAGCAAAAAACACACTCAAAATCAAGAGTATAACCGAAATTATCCCTATAATTTTTAGCCATATTTTTCTATTCTGTTTGATAAGCGTAATTTTGCACTAAAATACTATTAATATGTCAAATAACGATATTTATGTTTTGGGGATTGAGTCCTCTTGTGACGACACCAGCGCTGCTGTTATCCACAATGGAAAGATACTCTCAAACGTGATTGCCAATCAAGAAATTCATGCCAAATATGGCGGTGTTGTTCCTGAATTAGCATCTCGTGCCCATCAACAAAATATTGTTCCTGTTGTTCAGCAAGCCCTTAAGCAAGCGGGAATAGATAAGAGCAAAATTGATGCCATATGTTTTACAGCAGGCCCTGGACTTATGGGATCCTTACTTGTAGGTACTTCATTTGCTAAATCAATGGCCCTCAGTTTAGATATTCCTCTGATAGAAGTTAACCACATGCAGGGACATGTTTTGGCACATTTTATTGAGGAGGAGAGTCAAGAAAAACCCCCTTTCCCTTTTATTTGTTTAACAGTGAGTGGTGGACATACTCAGATTGTAAAAGTGAACAACTATTTCGACATGCAAGTTTTGGGAGAGACTATAGATGATGCCGTTGGGGAAGCTTATGACAAGTCAGCCAAAATTTTAGGTTTACCTTATCCTGGAGGTCCCTTGGTAGATAAATATGCTCAAAAAGGAAATCCAAAAGCCTTTAAATTCACTAAACCAAAGGTAAAGGGACTCGACTTTTCATTTAGTGGCTTGAAAACGGCGATACTCTATTTTATCCAAAAAGAAACTTCCAAAAACCCAAATTTCATAAACGAAAACCTTTATGACATCTGTGCGTCTATTCAGGATACTATTGTCAATATCCTAATGGATAAACTCAAATTAGCTTCTAAAGAAACGGGCATTAAAGACATTGCAATCGCTGGAGGAGTTTCTGCGAATTCCGAAATTAGGAAACGACTTAGGAACTCAAAAGATTGGAAGGTGTATATCCCTAAATTTGAATACACGACTGACAATGCTGGAATGATTGCAATTACAGGGTATCTCAAGTATTTGGAAGGTACATTTACTGATGTTTCCACAACGGCAAAGGCCCGATTAAAAGTAGATCAAAATTAGTTTTTCTCAAGAAAAACTTCCGCCATCATGCATCTTGCACTACCTCCTCCGCAATTTTCAATGATGCTCAGATCACTGGAAATAATTGAATTGAAGCGCTCTATACGTTGAATTTGGCCTGAGTTTAAAGAATCTTTTGCCGCTTGAGACATGACCAAGAATTTCTTTCCCTCGACATTTTCTACTTGCAACATATTCCCGGCAAATTGCTCAACTTGATCTTCAGAAATTTCAATTATTTCTTTATTCCAAGACTCAAAAGTTTCTATGAGTTTTGCTCGTTCCTCTAAATCATCAATAGCGTCAAGGCAAATTACCACAAACTCATCAGCCATACACATCATAACATTGGTATGATAAATTAATTCACGCTTATCCCCAACGGTCTGATAAGCATGAAAAACGACGGGTTCAAAATTGAATTCTTCACAAAACTCAATAAATAACTTCTTGTCTGCTCTTGGTGAAAGTGCACAATAGGCTACCCTGTTCTCTCGGTCTAGAATTATACTTCCGGTTCCCTCCAGAATTAAGCCCTCGTCATTTCGAAAGTCGACGAGTTCTTCGATTGCATAATTTTCATCTTGAAAAAGATTCAAAATATCCATCCTTACCTCTTTGTTTCGGTTCTGGGCAAACATGGGATATATTCCAATTCGCCCATCTTGATGAAAGGAAATCCAGTTATTTGGAAATATGGAATCAGGAGTAACTGGCAAGGGAGTATCCTTGACAACAGTCACATGAATTTTGTGATTACGCAATTTTTCAACAAAAGAATTAAACTCTTTCAAGGCCTGGTTCTGCGTTTCTTCAGGACTTAAAAACGATTCTTTCTGGTAAAAGTTATTTACAGCAGTTTCTGCATTTTTTGCAAAACTTACTGGTGAAATCATTAACAAATGGTGGCAGGTTTGTTTCATCTTTAATCTCTAATTAAGGGCAAGGTGGAGCATCTTAAAAGTCCTTCTTGCTTCGCTATTTCTGCATAAGGTACTTTCTCTACAACAAAACCTTTACTTTTTAACCAACTATTCAACCTTGTAAAGTTTTGTTCAGAAACAATCACATCAGGAGCAATTGAAAATACATTGGAATTCATATTGTACATTTCATCTTTGGTGATTTCAAAAATATTAGCATCACCAAAAAAATCTTTTAACCACTGATATTCTTCAGCGTTTAAAAAGCCGTTTTCATGCAAAATGGCTTTGTCATAACCAATAGGTTGGAAACAACAATCAAGATGTAAGGCGTTTTCCTTAGCTTCTGTATTGGATTTTCTAAGGTTAAACGTTTTGACGATTTTTTGAGGAAAGGTTTTTTTCAGAAATTCAACTGCCGCACTATTGGTTCTAGCTGTTATGAAATCAGGATAATCTTCCCCGTAATAAGTCCCTACAAAAATATAGTCTCCCCAAGGCATAATATCTCCACCTTCCAAATGAGCTTCTTCGGGCAATCGAATAATTTTTTCAGGGTCAATCTGCTTTAAAATATAGTCGATGGCTTCGATCTCTTGATCGCGATCAGGTAATATATTTGAAATGATGATTTTGTCATCAATTACACAGGCAATATCTCTAGCAAAAATCTGGTTGTAATTTTGAATCAATTCAGGTCGGTACACTTTTACCTGATATTTTTGAAACACTTGATTTACCGCCTCCATTTCGACAATCATATCTGCTTCAATGGGATAGGTTCCAGCGGCAACATGCTCCCGTGATTTAGGGTCATAACAATCCTCTAATTTCGGTGTTGGACCATTAGAATCGGCCCTACCCAAAACCACAGCTCGCAATCGTGAAGTTTCGTTTGGTATGTTTAGTTTCATGTGACGAATATAAAAAAAAGCATCTAATTAAATTAGATGCTTTTTTTATAGTTTATCTTTCCTCCGTTGGAATAAATTCTCGAGACGGCTCTCCGACATATAGTTGTCTTGGTCGTCCAATTGGCTCGCTATTCAATCTCATTTCTCGCCATTGAGCAATCCATCCTGGTAAACGTCCCACTGCAAACATTACAGTGAACATTTCAACTGGAATTCCTAAAGCTCGATAAATAATTCCTGAGTAGAAATCCACGTTTGGATATAAGTTTCTAGACTTGAAGTATTCGTCATTTAAAGCTACATCTGCTAAACCTTTTGCGATATCAAGCACGGGGTCTTCAATTCCCATCTCAGCCAATACCTCCTCAGCTGCTTTCTTAATAATTTTTGCACGAGGGTCAAAATTTTTATAAACACGGTGTCCGAATCCCATTAATCTAAATGGATCATTCTTATCTTTTGCTTTCTCAATATATTTTTGGTAGTCCCCGCCGTCAGCTTTAATTTCTTCAAGCATTTCGATAACTGCCTGGTTTGCTCCACCGTGAAGTGGTCCCCATAAGGCAGAGATACCCGATGAAATTGAAGCAAATAAACCTGCGTGTGATGATCCAACGATACGTACAGTTGAAGTCGAACAGTTTTGCTCGTGATCAGCATGCAAAATTAATAACTTATTCAAGGCACTAATTACAACAGAGTTTTCTTTATAAGGCTCGTTAGGGCTTTGGAACATCATTTTTACCAAATTCTGAACATATCCTAATGAGTTATCAGAATATACCAAAGGCATTCCTTTTTGCTTACGAAGCGTCCATGCAACAAGTACAGGGAATTTTGCCAAAATCTTAACTATAGCAAGATACATGTCATTTTCTGACTGTACATCTACCGCTTTCGGATTGAATGAAGTTAATGCTGAAGTTAATGCCGACAACACTCCCATAGGGTGTGCGGATTTAGGAAAACCATCTAAGATTTTCTTCATCTCTTCATCGACTAAGGCCTTTGATTTGATATCAGAGTGAAATTTAGTTAACTCTGCTCTTGTTGGCAATTCACCGAAAATCAACAAATAAGCAACTTCTAAAAAAGAGGCCTTATCAGCTAAATCTTCAATAGAATATCCTCTATATCTTAAAATTCCTTTTTCACCATCTAAGAAAGTAATTGCACTTTCACAAGATCCTGTGTTTTTAAATCCTCGATCAAGGGTAATCAAACCATTACTCATCGATCTTAAAGCCTTTATGTCTATTGCTAATTCTCCTTCAGTACCTTCCAAAACTGGAAGTTCATATTTCTCTCCATTATATTCAACAGTGGCAGTTTGCGACATAATTCTGTAAAATTTTATATTAGTTAAAATGTTTGCCGAATTTACAAAAAAAGTCTAGTTTTTACAGCATTTTTTGGAGATAAAAAAACCGGAGTTAAAATACTCCGGTTTTTTGTTAATATTTCATTGAAAAATTATCCAATCTTAAAAGCTCTCTCCTGAGGGAAATAAGCTAAATCTCCTAATTCTTCTTCAATTCTCAATAATTGATTGTATTTCGCCATCCTGTCTGAACGAGAAGCAGAACCAGTTTTAATCTGACCACAATTTAATCCCACCGCTAAATCAGCGATAGTATTATCTTCTGTTTCACCAGAACGGTGAGACATTACAGAGGTATAACCAGCATTATGTGCCATATTTACTGCAGCAATTGTTTCAGTCAAAGTTCCAATTTGGTTTACTTTAATCAAAATTGAATTTGCAATGTTGTTCTCAATACCTTTAGATAAACGTTCAACATTGGTAACGTATAAATCATCACCAACCAATTGAACTTTATTTCCAATCTTTTCAGTAAGATACTTCCAACCTTCCCAATCATTTTCATCCATACCATCTTCAATTGAGATAATTGGATACTTCTCAGCTAATTCAGCTAAATAATCAGCTTGTTGATGAGAGTCTCTTACCGCTCCTTGTTCACCTTCGAATTTAGCGTAGTTATATTTTCCGTTTTCATAGAATTCCGCTGCCGCACAATCCAATGCTAGCATAACTTCATCACCTGGTTTATAACCTGCTTTCTCAACAGCAGATAACACAGTTTCGATCGCGTCTTCTGTACCATCAAATTTTGGAGCAAAACCTCCTTCATCACCAACTGCAGTCGATAGACCTCGATCAGCAATTAATTTCTTCAAATTATGGAAGATTTCAGTTCCCATTTGAATAGCATGAGAAAAGTCTTTTGCCTTTACAGGCATGATCATAAACTCTTGAAATGCAATCGGTGCATCAGAGTGAGATCCTCCATTAATAATATTCATCATTGGTACAGGTAAGGTATTACCACTAACTCCACCAACGTAACGATATAAAGGCATACCAGCTTCTTGAGCTGCCGCTTTTGCAACTGCGAGAGAAACACCTAAAATGGCATTGGCACCTAGTTTTGATTTATTAGGAGTTCCATCCAATTCGATCATCATTTGATCAATAGCGTTTTGCTCATAAACATCTGCTCCGATTAACTCTTCTGCAATAATAGTGTTTACATTTTCAACGGCCTTTGTTACCCCTTTACCCATGAAGGCAGATCCGCCATCACGTAATTCAACTGCTTCGTGCTCTCCAGTAGAAGCTCCAGATGGAACTGCTGCTCTACCTAAAATTCCAGTTTCCGTAACAACATCTACCTCTACAGTAGGATTACCTCTTGAATCAAAAATCTGACGTGCGTGAACGCTTAGTATTAAACTCATAATTATATCTTTTATTTTCTTCCGTAAATTTACGAAACTTTCGCTCTATTAGAAAATTACTTTCATGAAATTGCGAAAACGTTTACAATTAAGATTAAAAAAGCCTGCAATTTCTTACAGGCTCATTATCAACAATTTACGCTTTCATCAATTCGATAAATTCATCGAAAAGATAAGATGAATCATGTGGACCCGGACTTGCTTCTGGGTGGTACTGAACTGAAAAAACTGGTTTGTTTTTCATTCTCATACCTGCCACCGTTTCGTCATTCAAATGTAAATGAGTCAATTCGAAATCGCTATTTTTCAATAAATCATCCTTTTTAACCACAAATCCATGATTCTGAGAGGTAATCTCTCCTTTACCTGTTAGAAGGTTTTTTACAGGGTGATTAATTCCTCTGTGTCCATTGTGCATTTTATAGGTACTCATGTCATTAGCATTCGCAATAACTTGGTGTCCAAGGCAGATTCCAAATAAAGGATGATTACCCTTTATTACTTCCTGAGCCACTTTTTGAGCCTCTTTTAAAGGTTCTGGATCACCAGGACCGTTTGAAAGAAAATATCCATCAGGATTAAATTTCTTTAATTCCTCATAAGAGCTGTTGTATGGATAAACCTTTACCTGACATCCACGCTTAACTAAATTTCTGAGAATATTCTCTTTAATCCCTAAATCCAAAGCAGCAACTTTATATGGAGCATCGTCTTCTCCAACGGTATAGGCATGTTTTGTAGAAACAGATGAAGCCAATTCTAGACCAACCATGTTTGGAACTTTGTCAAGAATTTCTTTAAGTTCATCAAGATTAGTATTTGTCGAAATAATTGCATTCATTGCACCTTTATCTCTAATATAAGATACTACTGCACGGGTATCAACATCTGCAATTGCAACAACATTTTGATCTTCAAAGTAGTTCAATAAACTTCCGTCTGAATCCACTCTTGAATAATCAAAACTGAAATTTTTACAAATTAAACCAGCAATTTTTACTCCAGAGGACTCTACTTCTTTATGATTTACACCATAATTTCCAATATGGGCGTTGGTAGTAACCATCAACTGACCGAAATAAGAAGGATCAGTAAATATTTCTTGATATCCTGTCATTCCGGTATTAAAACAAAGTTCACCGGTAGCAGTTCCTTCAATCCCAATTGATTTTCCTTCAAAAACAGTTCCATCTGCTAAAAGTAAAACTGCTTTCTTGTGTTGTTCGAATTTCTTCATGATTTAAATTTTCAAAAAAAAAGGATAAGCTAAAATAACTTATCCTTTTTAAATATGGTAATACTAATACATCTTTATGCTTCAGAAGTTTCTTCGTTAGTAGTTTCAGTAACTTCTGCAGCTGGAGCAGCAGGAGCAGCTTTCTTTCTACCTCTACGAGTTGTTTTCTTCTTTTTAGCGCCATTTGGATTGTAAATCTCGTTATAATCAACTAATTCAATCATTACCATAGGAGCATTATCTCCTTGACGATTTCCTAATTTGATAATACGTGTATATCCTCCTGGACGATCAGCAACCTTTACAGAAACTTCTTTGAATAATTCTGTAACGGCAAACTTATTACGTAAATAACTAAATACTACACGACGATTGTGAGTATTGTCCGTTTTTGATTTCGTAATTAATGGTTCAACAAACTGACGCAAAGCTTTCGCTTTAGCTTCAGTTGTATTTATACGCTTGTGCTCGATCAAAGAACAAGCCATATTTGCCAACATCGCCTTTCTGTGTGCCGACTTTCTTCCTAAATGGTTAAATTTCTTTCCGTGTCTCATCTCTAAAACCTTTTAAACCGCAGTTTCCTGGTTATTCTTTATCTAATTTGTACTTGCTCAAATCCATTCCAAAACTCAATCCTTTAGAATTCACTAACTCATCTAATTCAGTTAATGATTTCTTTCCAAAGTTTCTGAACTTCATCAAGTCATTTTTGTTATATGACACTAGGTCTCCCAATGTTTCCACTTCTGCAGCTTTCAAACAGTTCAAAGCACGCACAGATAAATCCATATCGATAAGCTTTGTTTTCAATAACTGTCTCATGTGCAATGATTCCTCATCATAAGTTTCAGTCTGAGCTCTTTCATCAGCCTCAAGGGTGATGCGCTCATCAGAAAATAACATGAAGTGGTGAATCAAAATCTTAGCAGCCTCAGTTAAAGCAGCTTTAGGATTAATCGATCCATCAGTTTTAATATCAAAAACTAATTTTTCATAATCCGTCTTTTGCTCAACACGGTAATTTTCAACAGCATACTTTACATTCTTAATTGGAGTGTAAATAGAATCCGTAAAAATAGTACCTAAAGGTGCGTTAGCTTTTTTATTTTCTTCAGCTGGGACAAACCCTCTACCTTTCTCGATAGATAATTCCATGTCAATCTTAACAGACTTCTCCATATTACAGATCACTAGATCTGAATTAAGTACTTGGAAACCTGAGATGAATTTTTGCAAATCACCTGCAGTTAACTGCTCTTGACCCGAAACTGAGATACTTACAGATTCTCTGTCTGTATCTTCAATTTGCTTCTTAAAACGAACTTGTTTAAGATTCAAGATAATCTCGGTAACATCTTCCACAACACCTGGAATCGTAGAGAACTCATGTTCAACTCCTTCGATTTTAAGTGACGTGATAGCGAAACCTTCAAGAGAAGACAAAAGCACACGACGCAACGCATTTCCAACCGTTAGACCAAACCCTGGTTCTAAAGGACGAAATTCAAATCTACCTTCAAAATCAGTAGATTCAATCATGATTACTTTGTCTGGTTTCTGAAAATTTAAAATTGCCATAGTTTAACTGGTGTCAAAATTATTTAGAGTATAACTCTACAATTAATTGTTCTTTGATATTTTCTGGAATCTGTAAACGCTCTGGAGCTGCTACAAAAGTTCCTTCTTTAGTTTCTGAATTCCAAGTCAACCACTCATATACTGAGCTGTTAGCTGCCAATGAATTCTCAATAGCTTCTAAAGACTTAGACTTCTCTCTTACTCCAACAACGTCACCAGCTTTCAAAGAATAAGATGGAATATTTACGATTTCACCGTTAACAGTGATATGTCTATGTGATACTAATTGTCTAGCAGCTCTTCTTGAATTTGCAACACCCATACGGTATACCACATTATCAAGACGTGCTTCACAAAGTTGTAATAAAACCTCACCTGTAATACCTTTTCTTCTAGAAGCTTCAGCAAATAAATTACTAAATTGACGCTCTAAAATACCATAAGTATATTTAGCTTTTTGTTTTTCTTGCAACTGAATAGCATATTCAGATTTTTTTCCTCTTCTTTTAGACACTCCATGTTGTCCTGGAGGATAGTTACGCTTTTCAAACGCCTTGTCATCTCCAAAAATCGCTTCACCGAATTTACGGGCGATTTTACTCTTAGGTCCTGTATATCTTGCCATTTTCTGTTTATTTAAATAGGTATTATGAATTCAGGCTAAAAATCCTTCGATAATATGATTCCTATCTCAGTTAATAAATTTAATAAAAAAATTATACTCTACGTCTTTTAGGAGGACGACATCCGTTATGAGGCATTGGTGTAACATCAATGATTTCAGTTACTTCAATTCCTGAGTTGTGCAATGTTCTGATTGCATTCTCACGACCATTTCCAGGTCCCTTAACGTATACTTTTACCTTACGTAAACCAGCTTCTCTCGCTACTGAAGCACAATCTTCTGCAGCTGTCTGAGCAGCATATGGTGTATTTTTCTTAGATCCTCTAAATCCCATCTTACCAGCAGAAGACCAAGCGATAACTTCACCTTTCTTGTTGGTTAATGAAATAATTATGTTGTTAAAAGAAGCTGTGATATGTGCTTCACCAATAGCTTCAACAATAACCTTACGTTTTTTTGAACTCGCTTTCGCCATAATTTCTAGTTATTATTTAGTTGCCTTCTTTTTGTTAGCTACTGTTTTTCTCTTACCTTTTCTTGTTCTAGAGTTATTCTTAGTACGTTGACCTCTTAATGGAAGTCCCGCTCTGTGACGAATTCCTCTGTAACATCCGATGTCCATTAAACGCTTAATGTTTAACTGAACCTCTGAACGCAATTCACCTTCAATAGTGAATTCACCTACCTGCTCACGGATCTTTCCGATTTCCTCATCAGTCCAATCTTGAACTTTAGTACTCTCATCAACTCCAGCGTCTGCTAAAATTTGTTTAGCTCTACTTCTTCCGATTCCAAAGATGTAGGTTAAAGAAATAACCCCTCTCTTGTTCTTAGGAATGTCAATACCTGCTATTCTTGCCATAATTATCCTTGTCTTTGTTTAAATCTAGGATTCTTTTTATTGATTACATATAATCTGCCTTTTCTACGCACAATCTTGCACTCGGCACTTCTCTTTTTTATTGATGCTCTAACTTTCATCGTTTTATTCTATTAGTATCTTAGTATCTATACGTTATTCTAGCCTTAGTTAAATCATAAGGACTCATTTCAAGTTTAACCTTATCTCCTGGTAACAACTTAATGTAGTGCATACGCATCTTACCAGAGATATGTGCGGTTATTATATGACCATTATCCAACTCAACGCGGAACATTGCGTTTGATAATGCTTCAGTGATTCTTCCGTCTAATTGTATTGCCGATTGTTTTGCCATTATCTTTTAGATTGAAGCTTTTCTTCGTGAACCTGTTTTCATTAAACTATCATAATGACGATTTAATAAGTAGCTATTGATTTGCTGAATCGTATCGATCGCAACACCAACCATAATGATCAATGAAGTTCCTCCATAGAACAAGGCCCAATTTTGCTGAACTCCAAACTGAGCTACAACCGCTGGTAAAACAGCAATTAAAGCTAAGAATATAGATCCTGGTAAAGTAATTCTTGAAAGAATACCATCCAATTTCTCTGCAGTATCAGCACCAGGCTTAATTCCAGGAATAAACCCACCACTACGTTTTAAATCATCTGCCATTTTAGATGTTGGAATTGTGATAGCAGTATAGAAATAACTAAACACAATAATTAAAACAGCAAATAGAACATTATAACCCAAACCGTTAAAGTCAGCGAAGCTTGCTAAAAACGCAGCGGCATCACCTTCAGCACCTCGAGCTAAAGCTCCAGGAACAAACATAATTGCTTGAGCAAAAATAATTGGCATAACACCAGCTGAATTCAATTTCAACGGAATAAACTGACGAGCACCTGCCGCATCTTTAATATTCCCAACAGCAGTACGTCTAGCATATTGAACAGGAATTCTTCGAACCGCTGTTACTAAATATACAGATGCTAATATGATTAGCAACCACACTACTACTTCAATCAAAATCATAATAAGTCCACCATTAGATTGCGTAATTCTTGAAGTCAATTCCTGAACAAAAGAAGCTGGAAAACGAGCGATAATTCCGATCATAATCAATAATGAAATACCGTTTCCGATTCCTCTGTCCGTAATTTTCTCACCAAGCCACATAGCAAATATTGTACCAGCTGTTAAAAGTATCATTGAAGAAATGATAAATTCAGCATTTCCGATAAGGAAAGATGATTCTGGTAAAATATTGTGCATGTTCGCAATATAAGCTGGCCCTTGTACCATGGTAATACCAATAGTTAACCATCTCGTAATCTGGTTAATTCTCTTTCTTCCACTTTCTCCATCCTTTTGTAGTTTTTGCAAGTAAGGGATCGCAAGACCCATTAACTGCACTACAATAGAAGCAGAAATATATGGCATTATCCCTAATGCCATAATAGAAGCTTGTGCGAAAGCACCACCTGTAAATGCGTTTAATAAACCTAGAATACCACCGTCAGTTTGAGCAGCTAAAGCATCTAATTGTAAAGGATCTATTCCTGGCAGTGGAACCTGCGCAGTAAAACGGTAAACCGCCATCAATCCTAAAGTAAGAAGAATCTTATTTCGCAATTCTTCAATCTTCCAAATGTCTTCTATAGTTTTTATAAAGTTTTTCATTTACTAGGGGTTGTTTTATAAAGTCTCTGCAGTACCACCAGCCGCTTCGATTGCACTCTTAGCAGTCGCTGTGTATTTGTGTACTGTAATGTTTAATTTTGCTTTCAATTCTCCACGACCTAAAATTTTAACTAAGTCGTTCTTTCTAGCTAATCGGTTCTCCACCAACACAGCCATATCAACTGTATCCGTAATTCTTCCGTTATCAACTAGCTCTTGTAGCTTATCTAAGTTGACACCAACATATTCCTTACGGTTGATGTTAGTAAAACCAAACTTAGGTACACGACGCTGTAAAGGCATTTGACCTCCTTCAAAACCAACTTTTCTAGAATATCCAGAACGTGATTTAGCACCTTTATGTCCTCTTGTGGCAGTACCACCTTTTCCAGAACCTTGTCCTCTAGCTACTCTTTTACCTTTCTTAACAGATCCTCCTGCCGGTTGTAAGTTACTTAAACTCATGTCTAGAATATGTTATTTAATTTCTTCTACAGAAATTAAGTGTTTAACTTTATTTACCATACCAAGAATTGTCGCAGAATCTTCGTGTTCCACTACTTGGTTCATTCCCTTTAAGCCAAGAGCCTCTAACGTTCTCTTCTGATCTTGAGGACGTCTGATTTGGCTTCTTACTTGTTGTATTCTAATTTTTCCCATTGTAGTTACGATTATCCTTTAAACAATTTTTCTAAAGAAATACCTCTTGAGGCAGCAACTTGTTCAGCGCTTCTCAATTGGTGTAATGCGTCAAATGTTGCTTTCACCACGTTGTGTGGGTTTGAAGACCCTTGTGATTTAGAAAGTACATCGTGTACTCCAACAGAATCAAGTACGGCACGAACGGCCCCACCAGCGATTACTCCGGTACCGTGAGATGCCGGTTTCAAGAATACTTTTGCTCCTCCAAATTTTCCTTTTACTTCGTGCGGCAATGTAGCATTTATAATTGGAATACGCACTAAGTTTTTCTTAGCGTCCTCGATTGCTTTTGCTATAGCAGAAGCAACGTCTAGCGATTTTCCAAGACCATGTCCAACAACACCGTCACCGTTCCCTACAACAACAATTGCAGAGAAACCAAAAGTTCTACCACCTTTAGTTACTTTAGTAACACGTTGAACACCTACTAAGTGATCAACAAGCTCTAATCCACTTGGCTTAACTCTTTCTACGTTTTTGTATTTATTACTCATAGTAGTTTCTTAAAATTTTAAACCAGCTTCTCTAGCTCCATCAGCTAAAGCCTTGATTCTTCCGTGATACAAATAACCATTTCTATCGAAAGCAACAACTGAAATCCCAGCTGCTACAGCTTTCTCAGCGATAGATTTACCTACAGAAGCCGCAACTTCTAAGTTAGTTCCTTTTGCATCGATATCTTTATCTCTTGAAGAAGAAGATACCAATGTTTTTCCATTTAAATCGTCAACAAGCTGTGCGTAAATCTCCTTGTTAGAACGGAATACAGATAGACGTGGAGTCTCTGGAGTTCCGTTAACAATCTTACGAATTCTTTGCTTAATTCTTTGACGTCTTTCAAGCTTTGATAATGCCATAATACTATAAATTATGCAGATTTACCTGCTTTTCTTCTAATTTCTTCACCGACAAACTTAATACCTTTTCCTTTGTATGGTTCTGGTCTGCGGAAAGATCTTATTTTCGCCGCTACCTGACCAACTAATTGCTTGTCAAAAGAAGTTAATTTAACTATTGGGTTTTTCCCTTTTTCTGAGATTGCTTCAACTTTCACTTCTGGAGCAATGTCCAAAATGATGTTGTGAGAGAAACCAAGTGCTAAGTCCAATACTTGCCCTTGATTTGACGCTCTATAACCAACTCCAATTAATTCTAACTCTTTTGTCCAACCTTTAGACACTCCAACACACATGTTGTTGATCAAAGCACGGTACAATCCGTGTTTTGCACGATCAGCTTTAGAATCAGATGGACGCTCTAAAACGATTTGTCCTTCTTCTTCTTTTACAGTGATAGTAGCATCTATTTCCTGAGATAACTCGCCGAGCTTACCCTTAACTGTAACTGTGTTCCCGTTGATTGCAACAGTAACACCTTCAGGGATGGCTATTGGGCTTTTTCCTATTCTTGACATTTTACTTTACTTTATTAATAAACGTAACATAATACTTCACCACCAACATTCTCTTGACGAGCTTGTTTGTTCGTCATCACTCCTTTAGAAGTTGAAACGATGGCAATCCCTAATCCGTTTAATACACGTGGCATCTCTGTCGCACTTGTATATTTACGTAAACCAGGTGTACTGATACGCTCAATTTTTCTAATTACAGATTCTTTTGTTTGCTTATCGTATTTTAAAGCTATTTTGATAATTCCTTGAACTCCATCGTCCTCGAACTTATAACTTAAAATATATCCTTGGTCAAACAAAATTTTAGTCATTTCCTTCTTCAAATTTGAAGCTGGAACTTCTACCACTCTGTGTCCTGCTAAAATTGCATTTCTTAATCTTGTTAAGAAATCTGCGATTGGATCTGTGTACATCTTTTACTTAAATTTATTGTTTACCAACTTGCTTTTTTCACTCCTGGGATCAATCCCTGATTCGCCATCTCACGGAAAGTTACACGTGAAAGTCCAAATTGACGCATATATCCTTTTGGTCTTCCTGTTAACTTACAACGGTTGTGCATACGAATAGGTGATGCGTTCTTTGGTAGTTTCTGAAGTCCTTCATAGTCTCCAGCTTCTTTTAAAGCCTTTCTCTTTTCAGCATACTTCTCCACCATCTTAGCTCTTTTCACCTCACGGGCTTTCATTGATTCTTTAGCCATGTCTAATTCTTTTTAAATGGTAAACCTAATTCTCCTAATAATGATTTAGCTTCCTTGTCAGTATCTGCAGATGTTACAAAAGTAATATCCATACCACCGATTTTGTTCACTTTATCAATATTTATCTCTGGATAAATAATTTGTTCAGTAATTCCTAAATTGTAATTACCTCTACCATCAAATCCATTCGCTTTAATCCCTTGGAAATCTCTTACACGAGGTAAAGAAATTGTAATCAATCTATCTAAGAATTCATACATTTTAGTTCCTCTAAGTGTAACCTTAGCTCCAATTGGCATTCCTTTACGCAATTTAAACGATGCCACATCCTTCTTAGAGATTGTTGCAACCGCTTTTTGACCAGTAATATTGCCTAACTCTTCAAGAGCATAATCAATTAACTTCTTGTCAGCAATCGCAGCTCCAACACCCTTACTTACCACTATTTTTTCTAGCTTAGGCACTTGCATTACATTTTTGTAACCAAATTCCTCAGTAAGAGCCTTTATCACTCTAGTCTTATATTCTTCCTTAAGTCTTGGTGTATAACTCATTTTTAAATCGCTTTATCTGATTTTTTAGAAAATCTAACTTTCTTTCCATCTTCCATACGGTAACCTACACGAGTAGTATCTCCGTCTACAACTAACATTAAGTTCGAAATATGGATTGAAGCCTCTTTCTTTACAATTCCTCCTTGAGGATTCTGTGCACTTGGTTTTGTATGCTTAGACACCAAATTCACCCCTTCTACGAAAGCGCGATTTTTGTCTGCAACAACACTAGTCACTTTACCTTCTTGCCCTTTGTGCTCTCCAGCAATTACTCTTACTGTATCTCCTGATTTAATTTTAAGCTTTGTCATCTTATAATAAATTTTAAAGCACTTCAGGTGCTAGTGATACAATCTTCATGAATTGCTTGTCACGAAGTTCTCTGGCAACAGGACCGAAAACACGAGTTCCCATCATTTCTTCAGAAGCGTTTAATAATACACATGCATTATCATCAAATCTGATATAAGATCCATCCTTACGTCTTACTTCTTTCTTTGTACGAACAACAACTGCTCTAGCAACTTGACCTTTTTTAGCATTTCCGTTAGGAGTTGCACTCTTAACTGATACTACGATCTTATCACCAACAGAAGCATAACGCTTTCTTGTTCCTCCTAAAACACGGATAACTAAAACTTCTTTAGCTCCTGTGTTGTCAGCTACTGATAATCTTGATTCTGTCTGTAACATATTATTTAGCTCTTTCTAGGATTTCTACTAATCTCCAACGTTTAGATTTACTTAAAGGTCTTGTTTCCATGATTCTTACAGTATCTCCAACATTACAATCGTTCGCCTCATCGTGCGCAACGTACTTCTTCGTCTTCAAGACGAATTTTCCGTACATTGGGTGTTTTACTTTCTTTACCTCAGAAACAACTATGGATTTCTCCATTTTGTTACTAGACACAACACCTATTCTTTCTTTTCTAAGATTTCTATTTTCCATCTCTTAATTAATTACAATTATTGTAATTCTCTTTTAGTTAATTCCGTAGCAAGTCTTGCAACAGTTTTTCTAAGGGCTCTAACCTCCATAGGATTCTCTATTGGAGTTAATGCGTGAGCCATTTTAAGATCTGTATAGTCTTTTTTCAACGCTTCAAGCTTCTCTTGTAAATCTGCCGTTGATAATTCTTTAATTTCTGATTGTTTCATACTATTATCAATTAAGCGTGATCAAAATCTCTCGCGATTACAAATTTAGTTCTCACTGGTAATTTCTGAGCAGCTAAACGCAAAGCTTCTTTTGCTATATCCATAGGAACTCCTCCTACTTCAAACATAATACGACCTGGCTTAATAACTGCAACGAAATATTCAGGAGCACCCTTACCTTTACCCATACGTACCTCTAAAGGCTTTTTAGTAATAGGCTTGTCCGGAAAAACCTTGATCCATAACTGACCCTCTCTCTTCATATAACGAGTTGCCGCGATACGTGCTGCCTCAATTTGACGAGAATTTAGTAAGCATTGGTCAAGAGACTTGATACCAAACATACCATTTGAAAGTTGGTGACCTCTATTCGAGTTCCCTTTCATATTACCCTTACCTTTCTGTACCTTACGGAATTTTACTCTCTTTGGCTGTAACATTTTTAAACTTAAATTTTAAAAATTATTTTCTTTTACGAGATTGTGGCTTACGTCCTCCACCTTTACCAGATTGTTTCTTAGACAATCCAACTAATGGAGATAATTCACGCTTACCATAAACCTCACCTTTCATGATCCACACTTTAACACCTAAACGGCCGTAAGTAGTGTGAGCCTCAACTAATGCATAATCGATATCAGCACGGAAGGTAGAGAGAGGAATTCTTCCTTCTTTGTAATGCTCAGTACGCGCCATTTCAGCACCGTTCAAACGACCGGCAATCTGGATTTTGATACCCTCTGCGTTCATACGCATAGCAGCAGCAATAGCCATTTTGATTGCACGACGGTAAGAGATACGGTTCTCAATTTGACGAGCGATAGATGCAGCGACTAAAGTTGCATCTAATTCTGGGCGCTTAATTTCGAATATATTGATTTGCACATCTTTTCCTGAGATCTTTTTAAGCTCCTCTTTCAACTTGTCTACCTCTTGTCCACCTTTCCCGATAATGATACCAGGTCTTGCAGTAGTGATAGTAACGGTTACAAGTTTAAGCGTACGCTCAATAATAACTCTAGAAACACTAGCTTTAAATAATCTAGCACGAACGTACTTTCTTATTTTGTCATCTTCAGCAATTTTATCACCATAGTCATTTCCACCATACCAGTTAGATTCCCATCCTCTGATAATTCCTAAACGATTCCCTATTGGATTTGTTTTTTGTCCCATACTATTTATGAATTGCTTTCAATATTTTTATTTCCCAACACTAAAGTCACGTGATTAGAACGTTTTCTAATTCTGTGAGCACGTCCCTGTGGTGCCGGTCTTAATCTTTTTAACATACCTGCGCTATCCACACAGATTTCTTTCACATATAATCCTGCGTCCTCAATACTTGAATCCTCGTTTTTAGCTTGCCAGTTGGCGATAGCTGATAACAAAAGTTTTTCAAGATTAATTGAAGCTTCTTTAGGGCTAAACTTTAAGATCTGAAGAGCTTTCTCAACTTCAACACCTCTTACTTGATCAGCTACTAAACGCATCTTTCTTGGTGATGTTGGGCAGTTAGTTAGCTTCGCCATAGCCTGAGACTTGCGAGCTTCCTTTAACTGAGCTGCCATATTTTTTTTACGAACTCCCATTTCTTATTATTTTTTACCTTTATTTTTCTTATCCGCACCATGACCTCTAAAGGTACGTGTTGGTGAGAACTCGCCTAATTTGTGACCTACCATGTTTTCTGTAACATATACAGGAACAAATTGACGACCATTGTGAACAGCGATTGTTTGTCCTACGAAATCTGGTGTAATCATAGTTGATCTTGACCATGTCTTGATCACATCTTTTTTACCAGACTCAACGTTTGCTAAAACCTTTTTTTCAAGTTTGTGAAATACGTAAGGTCCTTTCTTTAATGAACGTGCCATATCCTATTATTTTTTTCTGCGTTCGATAATATACTTATTACTAGCCTTTGTTTTAGATCTAGTTCTAAAGCCTTTTGCTGGAATACCATTTTTAGATCTTGGGTGTCCTCCGGCATGTTTACCTTCACCACCTCCCATTGGGTGATCAACTGGGTTTTTAACCATTGCTCTAGTTCTAGGTCTTCTACCTAACCATCTTGTTCTACCTGCTTTACCAGAAACTAATAACTGGTGATCAGAGTTAGATACAACTCCAATGGTAGCCATACAAGTCACAAGAATCAATCTTGTTTCTCCTGATGGTAATTTGATAGTAGCATACTTTCCATCTCTTGCCATTAACTGAGCAAATGCTCCAGCAGAACGAGCCATAACAGCTCCTTGTCCTGGACGTAACTCGATACAAGAAATAGTTGTTCCTAAAGGAATATCGCTTAAGTACATAGCATTTCCAACTTCTGGAGCTACTTCTTTACCTGATACGATAGTTTGTCCTACTTTTAAACCGTTTTGTGCAATTACATAACGTTTTTCACCATCAGCATAACTAACTAATGCAATAAATGCAGTACGATTTGGATCGTACTCGATAGTTTTTACTGTTGCAGGAATACCTTGCTTATCTCTTTTAAAATCGATAATACGGTATTTTTGTTTATGACCACCTCCAATATTACGAGTTGTCATTCTACCCTGATTGTTTCGACCTCCAGATCTTTTTTTCGGAGCTAATAAGCTTTTTTCCGGCTTGTCAGTAGTAATGGTGTCGAACCCATTTACTACTCTAAAACGCTGACCTGGTGTTATTGGTTTTAATTTTCTAACTGACATTTTTTATCTCTCTTCTTAGATATTGTTATAAAAATCGATAGTGTCTCCTTCAGCAATTGAAACGATGGCTTTCTTATAAGAACCTTTCATTCCAGTTACCATACCTTTCTTCGTATACTTAGTATTACGAGACACAGGATAATTCATCGTACGAACAGCCGTTACAGCAACACCATAAGTGTGCTCAACAGCCTTCTTGATCTCTACTTTATTCGCTTTAGTAGCGACAACAAATGTATAACGGTTGTTTAACTCGCTATCATTTGTCGCTTTTTCCGTAATAATAGGTTTAATTAAAATACTCATATCTGATACCTATTTTCCTAAATTTGACTCAATTTCTCCTAAAGCAGTTTCCAAAAGAATTACTTTATTCGCATTCATAATTCCATAAGTGCTTAATTCTGAGGCAGTTATGGTTTTTACACGCTCTAAATTTCGTGAGGACAAATATACGTTATTATTTGATTCTCCCAACACAAACAGCGCTTTTTTGTTATCTAACTCTAAAGCCTTCAGAACGTTTACAAAATCTTTAGTTTTTGGAGCTTCAAAATTGAAGTTCTCAACAACCATGATATTTGCGTCTTTTGCTTGTAAAGAAAGTGCAGATCTACGTGCGATCTTTTTCAAAGTTTTATTCAATTTGAAAGAATAACTTCTTGGTCTTGGACCAAAAACACGTCCTCCACCTCTAAAGACAGGAGACTTGATACTTCCCGCACGTGCAGTACCAGTACCTTTTTGTTTTTTAATCTTTCTAGTTGATCCCACAATCTCAGCTCTTTCCTTAGCTTTGTGAGTACCTTGTCTCTTATTGGCCAAATGTTGTTTAACATCAAGATAAACAGCGTGGTTATTTGGCTCTATAGCGAAAACTGAATCAGCAAGTTCTACTTGACGTCCAGTATCTTTTCCGGTAATGTCTAATACAGATACTTTCATTACTTCTCGATAGTTACGTAAGCGTTTTT
>JBMYVY010000012.1:0-67033 GCA_049606855.1 Flavobacteriaceae bacterium
TTGAAAAAGCACATCCAGATGTATTTAATATGCTGTTGCAAATTTTAGATGACGGTTATATCACAGATAGTCTAGGTCGTAAAATTGATTTTAGAAATACAATCATTATTATGACTTCAAATATTGGGGCTAGACAGTTAAAAGATTTCGGTACTGGGGTTGGATTTGGAACAACATCCAGAAAGGAGCAAGAAGGTGATCTAGCAAAAGGAGTTATAGAAAATGCCTTGAAAAAATCATTCGCTCCTGAATTCTTAAACCGAATAGATGATGTCGTTGTGTTTAATGCATTGGAACAAGAGCAAATTAATCAGATTATAAAAATCGAGTTAGAAAAGCTAGTCGCTCGAGTAAAACTTATTGGTTACGATTTGGAATTGACAGATAAGGCAATTGCCTACATAGCTGAAAAAGGTTTTGATAAAAAATACGGTGCAAGACCGTTAAACAGAGCGATTCAAAAATATGTAGAAGATGCCTTAGCAGAAGAGATTGTCAATGCGAAATTATCTGAAGGAGATAAAATTGTCTTGGACAAAACCAAAAAAGATGAAGACCATTTACACATAAAGATCATTCATGAATCGAATGAAGTTTAAAAAAAAAGCTCCTGAAAAATCAGGAGCTTTTTTTTATTTATAATTCACTTGAGTCAATTTCAAGATTTTGGATAAATTCAATTGCTTTTTCAATATCATTATGCAAGACTCTATCTTCGTTGACAATCGGAACTTCAATTCTAAAAACCTTAATTAGACTCTCGATAAGGTCTGAAGATTTAGCCGTTCTGAAATAAAGCCCTTGAGAAGCATTCATCAGCTCAATTGCCAAAATTCGCTCTAAATTATCAAGGATTCGTTTCGCTTTTGTAGCACCGTTGGCCCCCATGGAAACATGATCTTCTTGCCCATTTGAAGACACTATAGAATCTACACTTGATGGCGTCGCTAACTGTTTATTTTGACTCACAATACTCGCAGCTGTATACTGAGGGATCATAAACCCGCTATTGAGTCCAGGATTAGAAACTAAAAATGGCGGTAGCTCTCTTAAACCTGAAATCAATTGATAAGTCCTTCTTTCAGAAATAGATCCTAATTCCGCCATAGATATGGCCAAAAAATCCAAAGCCAAAGCCAAGGGCTGACCGTGAAAATTCCCTCCAGAAATAACTTTATCTTCTTCAATAAAAATATTTGGATTATCAGTAACTGAGTTAATTTCCGTTAAAAAGACCTTTTTTACATATTCTAATGCATCCTTACTCGCACCGTGAACTTGAGGCATACATCTAAAAGAATAGGGGTCCTGCACGTGCTCCTTTTCTTGCTCTATAAGATCTGATCCATTTAGAAACTCATTGAGTCTTGAGGCGGTCTTAATTTGACCATTGTGAGGCCTAACCAAATGTATCAACTCGTCAAAAGGCTCTTTCCTTCCATCAAAAGCCTCTAGGGAAGTTGCCCCAATCAAATCAGCCATATAACTCAGCTTCATTCCCTTTAAGACACAATGAATACCATAAGCACTCATAAATTGTGTACCATTGAGCAAAGCTAATCCTTCTTTTGATTGAAGGTTAATCTTAGTCCATTCCCCCTCACTGATTAGACGCTCAATTGATTGGCGGGTATCTTTGACATATACTTCTCCATGACCAATCAAAGGAAGTGCCAGGTGAGCAAGAGGAGCTAAATCTCCAGAAGCCCCCAAGGACCCTTGAGTATATACTACCGGAAGTATATCCTTATTGTATAATTCAATCAACTTTTCTACAGTCAATAGCTGTACTCCAGAATGACCGTATGAGAGCGATTGAATCTTTAATAATAACATGAGTTTTACAATCTCAGAAGGCACCTCTTCTCCAGTCCCACATGCATGACTCATCACTAAGTTCTCTTGCAGCTGGGTCAGGTCCTGAGCTCCAATTTTTACATTACACAAAGACCCAAAACCAGTATTGATCCCGTAAATAGGTGCTTGCTCTTTTTTCATTCGCTCATCAAGATATTTGCGACATTTTTCAATGCGGCTAATAGCCTCTTGACTTAAGCATAACTCAGCATTAGAATCCATGATTTCTTGGAGTTTGTTATAGGTTAAACTCAAGTTAGGATTTATCTCAAAAACATTATTCATATCGGCTTTCTTTAACCCTACAAAAGTCTGTAAACCAATCCTTATTTGCAAATCTTTTGTTAAAGCACCATCTTAGAATTTCATTATTTAAATATAATGTTAAATTTACCTATCAAACCAATACAATAACGATGAAAAAATTATCATTTATCCTGTTAAGCCTTGTGTTTTTTGCATGCTCAACAGAACCACAAATAACCACAATAACAGGTACTGTAAAGAATCTAGGAAATCGAGAAGTACAATTGACCAGACTCGATGGAACTGATTTAATTTTTGTTACCAATGAAGAAGGAAAACTAGCAATTTCTGAATCACTTGAAACGGGATACTACAATCTTAAGTTAGGAAGAACTACTCAAGCTATTTATTTAGAACCAGGAGCCAACCTAAGCTTTAGTATGGATGCTGATGATATGCTTAAATCTTTGGTTTTTGAGCAAGATCTAGCTCCTGAAAACAATTATTTATTAGCTCGCACAGACCAACGCATGGAGTTTAATAAAGCTCGTGTAGATTTATATAAAAGCAGCGAAGCAGACTTTTTAAAGAGAATCAAAAAAGGCACTGAACAAGATTTAGCGGTTTTGAGTAGAACTTTGGGAATCTCCACTCCTTTTTTAAAGAAGGAAACAGAAAACCTCATGTTTGATAAGCTTTATCGCATGAAACAATATCGACCATACCATAACTATTATGCTCCAGAAGACAAGATTGAAACTACTTCAGAAACTTTTAATGCAGCCCTACCGGTGGTAGATATGAACAGTTATCAGAACTACCTTAACTCTTCAAGTTATAGAGGTTTACTTCAAGATAAAATGTATGAAGGGGCTGATGAAATCGTAAAAGAAGATGAAAACTTAGATTATTATTACGCTTATTTATTGGCAATTAAAAAAGCAGAACTCAATCCAAAAATCAAATCTTTGATGGCTTATAGCAATGCCCAAAATGCTATTACTTATACTGAAGATTTAGAAAATTATTATGCAACTTACAAGGACCTTGAATTGAATAAAGAGCATCTTGTAGAAATAGATAAAGTTTATGAAGATCTTCTGACTATTGCTCAAGGTCAAACATCTCCAGTTTTCAACAATTATGAAAATTTCAATGGGGGAACAAACTCCTTGTCTGATTATGCTGGGAAATACGTGTATTTAGACATATGGGCACAATGGTGTGGTCCTTGTAAAAGAGAAATTCCATACTTACAAAAAGTAGAGGCTCAATACCACGGAAAAAATATAGAATTTATTTCCATCTCTATAGATAAGAAAGAAGACTACGATAAATGGAGAGCCATGGTTGAAGACAAAAACCTTGGTGGGGTTCAATTATTAGCAGATGATGCTTGGAACTCTGAATTTGTAAAAAATTACTTAATTCGTGGAATCCCTCGATTTATTCTTGTAGATCCTGATGGAAAAATAGTATCGAGTAATGCCCCTAGACCGTCGGATGAAAAATTAGTTAAACTATTCGAAGATTTAAAAATCTAATGTAAGTTTGCATTTTGGTCTACGACCTTTAGAAACACAATTTAATTATGAAAAAAAGAAATATTTTATTGGGCTTGGCTTCAGCAGCGTTACTTTTTGTATCCTGTGCTGATCCTGCACCAAAAGATTACGCAAGTATCTCAGGAGAAATTACTAATGCAACGATTGAAAACTTAGGATTAAATTCTAATAAAGGCTCTAAAGATATCGCGGTGGACTCCCAAGGACGTTTTTCGGATACTTTAAAAGTACAAGAAGGTCAATTTTTTCAGCTAAACTTAGAAACAGCTTACGCTTTTGTTTATCTGAAAAATGGTTATGATTTGAATCTTACTGTAGATCAAAATGATGTTGAAAACACCCTGTCTTTTTCTGGAGAAGGAGCCGACACCAATAACTACTTAGTAGAAAAGGTAAAACTCAATGAGAAACTACTTAACCCAGAGATTTATTTTAATCTTCCGGAGCAAGAATATACCTCACAACTGGCTGATGCTAAAAAGCAGTTGGAGGATGTAGTTGCCAATGCAGGAGATTTAGATAGCTCCCTTGCCTCTCAAGAAAGAAATATGCATGCTAATTTTTTCAATTTTGTAGAATCAAATTATGAAAATGAACGCAACATGCGTATAAAATTTGCTCCGGGAAAACCATCTCCGGAATTTGTGGATTATGAAAACTATGCTGGAGGAAAAACTTCCCTGGTAGATCTTCGAGGGAAATACGTCTATATCGACATGTGGGCCACTTGGTGCGGACCTTGCAAACAAGAAATCCCTTATCTAAAGGAATTAGAAGAAAAATACCACGGAAAGGACATTCATTTTGTGAGTATATCAATCGATCGTCCGAATAAATACGAAGCTTGGAAAACAATGGTAAATGATAAAGAACTTTCAGGTATTCAATTATATGCCGGAGAGGACCCTGCTTTTCAAGTTGCTTATAACATCAACAGTATACCTCGATTTATCTTAATTGACCCATCGGGTAACATTGTCAATGCGAATGCACCTAGACCATCCTCTGGAACTGTAATCGAAGGTCTGTTTACTTCTTTAGGGATTTAGAATTCAGATAGTTCTAGACAAATAAAAAAGGCTCCGAATTATCGGAGCCTTTTTTATTTTATTTCGAAGAACCGATTCTTATTCCGAATACACTCCCATACTATCGTATTTCTTCATTCTCTTTTGCACTAAATCTTCCTCAGATAAATCCTTTAAATCATCAAAGGATTTGACAATAGTTTTCCTTACTGCCTCAAATGCACCCTCACGATCATAATGCGCACCTCCTAATGGCTCCTTAATAATGCCATCAATCAGTTTCATTTTTTTCATATCCTCAGCAGTTAACTTCAAAGCCTCTGCTGCTTGTTCTTTATATTCCCATGAGCGCCACAAAATTGAAGAACAAGACTCAGGAGAAATTACAGTATACCAAGTGTTTTCCATCATGTATACGCGATCTCCAACTCCAATTCCGATAGCTCCACCTGACGCACCTTCTCCAATTATTACTGAAATCACAGGAGTCTTAAGTAGGGTCATCTCAAAAATATTTCTTGCAATAGCTTCTCCTTGACCACGCTCTTCAGCTTCTAATCCCGGATAAGCTCCTGGCGTATCGACAAAAGTCACCACAGGAATTCCAAACTTTTCAGCCATTTTCATCAGCCTTAGCGCTTTTCTATACCCCTCTGGATTAGCCATACCAAAATTACGGTATTGACGCATTTTGGTATTTACTCCTTTTTGTTGCCCAATAAACATAAAAGACTGGTCCCCTATTTTACCAAGACCACCGATCATTGCCTTATCGTCCTTTACACCACGATCTCCGTGTAACTCTAAAAAACTATCACCTGCAAGCGCTTGAATATAATCTAAAGTATATGGTCGGTCCGGATGACGAGACAACTGAACACGTTGCCATGGAGTCAAATTTTTATATATTTCTTTTCTTGTTTCAAGAAGTTTTTTTTCAATTTTTTTGCAAGTGGCCGTTACATCTACGTCACTTTCTTCCCCTATAACAGCACACTTAGTCAGTTGCTCTTCTAGGTCCTTAATCGGTAATTCAAAATCTAAATATTCCATAATTAAATATTTTGCTAGCTACAAATATAAAAACTTAAACTATTAGGTGATATTTTATTTTCGTTTTTTGACCAAAGCATTTTTTAAAATCCCATTGGATAGGACAACAATTAATATTACAACGGCTCCAAAATAAAATCGCAAGTCCATATGTTCCTTTTCGCCAAAGATTAAAACGGCCAACAGTATTCCATAAACTGGTTCAAGATTAGTGGTCAACATAACCGTATAAGGACTCAGAACCTTCATGACTTTTACAGACATTATAAAGGCAAAAGCCGTACAAACACTTGCTAATAAAATCAGATAATACCAATCAGAGGCATTTAAATTGAAAAATTCAGAACCAAAACCATCATTAAAAAGGATATAAATACTGAGAAAAACAACCCCAAAACCCAATTCATAAAATGTGATCATTGTAGGACGATGCTTTTTAACCATAACCCCGTTAACAACAGAAAACACAGCTGCAAGAAATGCCGATATCAACCCATAAATTACTCCCAATAAATAATTCGGATTCAATTGACCTCCGCCATCTTCCTTGAAAATAAGATAGAGTGCCAAAATTACAATTAGGCCCAAAAAAACTTCGAATTTATACACTCTTCTTTTAAAGAATATAGGCTCTATAAGACTTCCAAAAAATGCCCCTGTACTCATAGTAATCAGGGCAACAGAAACATTAGATACTTTTATCGCTGCAAAAAAGGTAACCCAGTGAACAGCAATAATCGAACCGGCTATGAATAATTTCAACAAGGTCTTGGAGTTGACCTTTAGTGATTGCTTTTTAAACAGCAGATAGACACCAATAAAAACAGTAGCCAACAGCATTCTATACCAAACTAAAGGAATAGAATCTAGACTAATTAACGCACCTAAAATTGCTGTAAACCCCCAAATAAATACAATGAGATGTAAAAGAGCTATATTTTGATTTCTAGTTTTTGGCACGATAATAAAGATATATTGACAGAATTCCGAAAGCAATATTGGGGAACCATACATTTAAAAACGCATTTGCTCCAGCGACTGCTCCCAGCACCTCTCCTACTTTCATGAAAAAAACATAGATAAACATCAATCCGATCCCAATGGCTAGGTTCACTCCCATTCCTCCTCTTCGTTTTCGTGAGGCCAAAGAAACAGCGATTAAGGTCAAGATATAAGAAGATACAGGCAAACTGGTTCTTTTATAACGCTCCACATAATAACTATTTAGATTCTTTACCCCTCTTGACTCAGCGGTAGAAATAAATTGATTTAATTCTGGAGTTGTAAATTCTTTGGCTTTGGAATCCGCAAATTCCAAATCTGCAGGAGTAAAGGGAAAAATAGTATCTAAACGATTTCCAGATCGAATCTTATCATCCTTATTTTCATTGACAAATCGCTCTTTGAAGGCCGTCAGTCGAAAGCTCGTATCTGCAGGCTTGAAACTAATATTATCTGCGGTTAATTTGTATTTTAATTTTCTGTCTTCGTAAGTCTCAAATGAAAAATAATACCCCTGGTTCCTCTGTAAATTAAATCGATCAATAAAAATATAATTGTTCTGATCCAGTTGTAAACTTACATGACGAACAAAATTAGCTTGACTCTTCTTTTTCTTTTTGATATAATCCTTTTCAAATTGAATAAATTCCTTTTGAGTTTTCGGTACGACAAAATGATTCATTGCTAAAGCATAAACGCAAATTATAGAAGCTCCTACAAAATAAGGATATAAGAAACGGGTAAATGAAATTTGACTACTATTAACTGCAACAATCTCTGTGTTGCCAGCCAATTTACTAGTAAACATAATGACCGAAATAAATAAGGCCAATGGTAAGAAAGTATTGGAATAATATACTACGAAATTGACATAATACTGATCAATAACTTCAAAAAAAGTTAAATTTGCATTCAAAAATTTATCGATCTTTTCACTCACATCAATTGCAATTGCAATCGGGATAAAGACCAATAAGGTAAAAAAGAATGTCTGTAGATATCTCTTAAGTAGATATTTATCCAGTATTCTCATAATCGTTTATTCATTTGGTTTACCATCATGTTTTTCCAAGAAGCAAAATCTCCATCTAAAATATGTTTTCTTGCCTCACGGGTTAACCATAAATAAAAACCTAAATTATGAATGGATGCAATTTGTTTTCCGAGCATTTCATTGGCCGCAAACAAATGACGTAGATAGGCCTTTGAATACAGCAAATCAACATCTGTAATCCCCATTTCATCTATCGGCGAGAAATCATCTGCCCATTTTCTGTTTTTAATATTAATGGTTCCATGAGCGGTAAATAGCATGCCATTTCTAGCATTTCTAGTTGGCATTACACAATCAAACATATCCACTCCAAGCGCAATGTTCTCTAAAATATTTATTGGAGTACCAACCCCCATCAAGTACCTCGGTTTGTCCTCAGGTAAGATGTCACAAACGACCTCGGTCATTGCGTACATCTCCTCTGCCGGCTCTCCTACTGAAAGCCCTCCAATTGCATTTCCTGCTGCACCTCTCGAAGCAATATACTCTGCGGATTGTTTTCTTAAATCTTTATAAGTACTTCCTTGAACAATAGGAAAGAACGTTTGTTGGTAGTTGTAGAGGTATGGAGTTTTCTCCAAGTGATTAATACACCTATCAAGCCATCGATGAGTCATGTGCATTGATCTTTTAGCATATGAATAATCACATGGATAAGGCGTACATTCGTCAAAAGCCATGATAATATCGGCACCAATCTCTCTTTGAATATCCATTACTCCTTCAGGAGTGAAAAAATGATAGGATCCATCGATATGAGATTTAAACTTAACTCCCTCTTCTTTGATTTTTCTTCGTCCAGACAAAGAATAAACTTGATATCCACCAGAATCTGTCAAAATAGGTCGATCCCAATTCATAAATTTATGGAGGCCACCTGCTTTTTTGAGTATATCCGTTGAAGGTCGTAAATACAAGTGATATGTATTACCCAAAATAATATCAGGATTGACTTGTTCTTTCAATTCCTTTTGATGCACACCTTTTACGGTCGCAACTGTTCCGACAGGCATAAAAATTGGAGTTTCAATTTTTCCGTGGTCAGTCTCTATAATTCCCGCCCTTGCTTTTGAGCCAGGATCTGTTCCTTTGATATCAAACTTCATAAGTTACAAAGATAATTTATTTATGTCTTTTCCTTCTTTTTCTTCCAAAGGATTTTGAAGGTGTAGTATTCTGGTTTTCTTGAGTTTTTGAAGAACCTTCAAGCATTTTGTTAATTCGAGTCATTTCTTCTGAAGTCATTTCTCTCCATTGCCCGACTTTCAATCCATTTAAACCAATGTTCATAATTCGAACACGTTCAAGTTTTTTTACTTCAAAACCCAAATATTCACACATTCTGCGAATTTGACGATTGAGACCCTCAATTAAAACTATACTAAAGGATCGTTCTCCTGTTTTTTTAACCTTACACTTTTTTGTAACCTTGCCTAAGATTGGAATTCCTGAGGACATCTTTTGTACGAAACTCTCATCTATTTCCTTGTCTACAACAACATGATATTCTTTTTCATGAGCATTACCTGCTCTCAAAATTTTATTTACAATATCTCCGTCGTTAGTTAAAAATATTAAACCTTGAGAAGGTTTATCAAGTCGACCAATAGGAAACAATCGTTCGTGATATCCTACAAATTTGACAATATTCTTAGATTCTTTGGAATCAGTGGTACAAACGATACCACGGGGCTTATTTAAGGCTATATAAACCAAGTTCTGTTTGGGCTCTACAATTCTTCCACTTACTTTAACTTCATCTCCAGGTTTTACTCTATTCCCTAAAATAGCTACTTGACCATTAATGGTTACTTGACCTTCTTGAATAAACCGTTCCGCTTCTCTTCTAGAACACATTCCAGTTGAGGATATGTATTTATTTACATTAATAGACTGATCGTTAGTTGAACTCACTCTTTTAGGCTTTAAAACAAAGATAAAAAAAAAGCACCTCTAAAAAGAAGTGCTTTTTGCGGTCTGGACGAGACTCGAACTCGCGACCCCCTGCGTGACAGGCAGGTATTCTAACCAACTGAACTACCAGACCGTTGCATTTTGCGTGTGCAAATATACACTGCTTTTATATAAATACAATAGGTTTTTATTTTTTTTTTGAAAAAATCACAAAAAAAAAAGACGCTAGTTATAGCGTCTTTTTTTATATGTTTAAAACTCAAGCTTATAGATGAGCATCAATTTTTCCTGTGTATGTAGCTTTTGGCGCAACACCAACTTGCTTATCTACCACTTCACCATTCTTAAACAACAAAACAGTTGGAATATTTCTTACTCCATACTTTGCTGCAAATTCTTGGTTTGAATCAACATCAACCTTTCCAACAACTGCTTTTCCGTCATAGTCACCTGCAATTTCCTCAATTACTGGTCCCACCATACGGCATGGTCCACACCACGCTGCCCAAAAGTCAACTAATACTGGTTTATCTGATTTTAATACTACCTCGTCGAAGGTTGCGTCTGTAATTTCTAAAGCCATAATTATTTTTTCTTAGTTTATACCACAAAGGTAAGAGGTTTTTACTCATTTTCAAGCAGCCCTAAATCACAATTATTTATAGAAAGATTAGTTTAGACTATGTTAAAATTTTAAATGCAAGCCACATTCTGTATTTGTAGTAATTTTAGTTGTATCATAATAACCAAACTCATGCGGTAAACTAAAATACTGCTTCTGCAATTTTTTTGATATTGTCTGCTCGTCCCATAGAATAATAATGAAGAACAGGTACTCCTGAATCTAATAACTCTTTACTTTGCTGAATCGCCCATTCAATCCCCACTTGCCTCACCTGCTTATTATCTTTTGATTTTTCTATCGCAAGGGCCAATTCTTCAGGGAAATCTAAATGAAACACTTGAGGCAACATCTGTAAATGTCTTTTTACCGCTACTGGTTTAATCCCAGGAATAATCGGTACATTTATCCCTATATTTCTAGCAGCATCAACAAATTCAAAGTATTTTTTATTGTCAAAAAACATTTGAGTCACCACGTAATCAGCGCCTGCGTCAACCTTCATTTTCAAGGCTTGTAAATCTCTATTTAAAGAAGGGGATTCAAAATGCTTTTCGGGATAGCCCGCTACTCCAATACAAAAATCAGGACTAAATTCCATATCCATTAAAGGATCTAGAAATTCTCCTGCATTAAGCGACTTAATTTGATGAACCAGTTCACTTGCATAGGTATGGCCATTTGAAGCTGGAGTAAAATAAGGTTCATGTTTCATTTTATCTCCCCTTAACGCCATTAAATTATCTATACCCAAATACTGACAATCAATGAGTAAATATTCCGTTTCTTCTTTTGAAAAACCTCCACATAAAACATGAGGTACTGTATCCACATTATATTTATACTTAAGGGCAGCACAAATTCCAATAGTTCCAGGTCTTTTCCTAGTTTTTCGGCGTTCGAACAAGCCGTTACCTTTTGGAATATCAATATATTCTTCCCTTGAGGTAGTTACATCAATAAATGGAGGATTAAATTCCATTAAAGGGTCGATATTATCATAAAGCTTCTGAATGTCCTTGCCTTTTTCAGGAGTAACGATTTCAAAAGAAAACAAGGTTTTTCCTTGGGCCCTATTAATGTGATCAGTTATTTTCATTTAATCTGCGGTATTTGCTTGCAACCATCGAGCCGACTCCTCTTCAGAAATCCCTCTACGTTTTGCGATATCTTTTATTTGCTCTTCAGTAATTCTTCCCACACCGAAATACTTTGATTCAGGATGAGCAAAATACCAACCTGAAACTGAAGCAGCTGGAAACATGGCTAAATTCTCTGTTAAGGTGATTCCTATACTCTTTTCAACATCTAATAGTTTCCAAATGGTTAATTTCTCTTGATGATCAGGACAAGCCGGATAACCTGGAGCTGGTCTAATCCCCCTGTAAACCTCTTTAATAAGTTCTTCATTGGAAAAAATTTCACCTTTTTGATACCCCCAAAAATCTAATCTTACCCGTTGGTGCAAATATTCAGCTGCTGCCTCTGCAAGTCGATCGGCAAGAGCTTTTACCATAATCGAATTATAATCGTCAAAATTAGATAAAAATTCTTGAGCTTTCTCTTCAGCTCCGAAACCAGCACTTACTGCAAAGGCACCGATATAATCTTGTTTCCCAGATTCAACAGGAGCAACAAAATCAGCTAAAGCAATATTTGGTTTGCCTTTACCCTTTTTACCTTGTTGTCTTAAGCTAATAACTCGATGCTCTTTTCCTTGTGCATCTTTTATTAAAATATCATCTCTATTTCGATCAGTTTGCGCTTCGAAAAGCCCGATTATTCCTTTAACTTCGAACCACTTTTCCTCCCTAATTAAGTCCATCATATTTTGAGCATCCTCAAATAATTTAGTGGCTTCAATTCCTACAATTTCATCTTTTAAAATTTTAGGATATTTTCCATGTAAATCCCAGGTTTGAAAAAACGGAGTCCAATCAATAAACTCAATCAAATCCTCAATTTTTAAGCCTATTTTATGTACTCCTAAATGCTTAGGCTCAGCAATGGTTTCGTCATTGAAAATCAGTTTCAACCTGTTTTCTCGAGCGCTTTGAAGGGACAGATACTCTTTTCTTCCTGCTCGAGATAAAAATGATTCTCTCAATTTGTCATAAGTGGCGTAAGTATCCTGTATAAAAAGGTCTTTTCGACTTTGAGAAATCAATGAGCTAACAACGTTAACAGAGCGCGATGCATCCAATACATGGACCACCCCTTTACTGTATTGCTGCGCTATTTTTACCGCAGTATGAGCCTTAGAAGTTGTTGCTCCACCTATTAACAATGGAATCTCCATATCTCGTCTACTCATTTCCTTAGCTATGTAAACCATTTCGTCTAATGAAGGAGTTATTAATCCTGATAAACCAATGACATCAACTTGATGTTTTTCAGCCTCCTCTAGAATTTTTTCTGGAGGAACCATAACTCCAAGGTCAATGATTTCATAATTATTACAAGCCAAAACCACACTTACAATATTCTTTCCAATATCGTGAACGTCACCTTTTACTGTTGCAAGCAATACTTTACCTCGGGCTTTTATACCTTCGGTCTTATCAGCTTCTATAAAGGGCATTAGATAGGCTACCGCTTTTTTCATTACTCGTGCAGACTTGACTACTTGGGGTAAAAACATTTTCCCTTCACCAAACAAATCTCCAACAACACCCATACCTACCATCAATGGACCTTCGATCACTTCAAGCGGTTTATCTGCCGATAACCTCGCCTGTTCAATATCTTCAACAATAAATGAATCTATTCCTTTGACTAAAGAATAAGTAATTCTTTCTTGAAATGGTTTCTCTCTCCATTCCAAGGTTTTGACCTCTTGTTTTGCACTTCCTTTAACGGTTTCAGCAAAGTCCAACAAACGCTCTGTGGCATCCTCTCGACGATTTAAAATAACATCTTCAACGTGAGCTAATAAATCTTTTGGAATATCATCATAGATTACCAACATCGCAGGATTTACAATCCCCATATTCATACCTGCTTTAATCGCGTGATATAAAAACACAGAATGCATTGCCTCTCTTACTACATTGTTTCCTCTAAATGAAAAGGACACGTTTGAAACTCCACCACTAACGGAAACATTTGGATAAGTAGTTCTCGTGTATTCTGTTGCACGGATGAAATCAATGGCATTCAATTTATGCTCATCCATTCCGGTTGCAACAGGAAATATATTTAAATCGAATATGATATCTTCCTCTGGAAAACCACATATTTCTGTCATTATTTTATAGGAACGATCTACAATTTCAACTCTTCTTTCGTAGTTGTCAGCTTGACCATTTTCATCAAAAGCCATGACAATAACTGCAGCACCGTATGACTTCAACTTTTTGACTTGATTTATAAAAACTTGCTCTCCTTCTTTTAAAGAAATAGAATTGACAACACATTTTCCCTGAACCACTTGCAGTCCGGCTTCCAAAATTTCCCACTTGGAGGAATCAATCATCATGGGAACACGAGCAATATCAGGCTCTGCCATAATTAGGTTCAAAAATCGAACCATGGCCTCTTTCCCATCGATCAGACCATCATCCATGTTTATATCGACGATTTGAGCTCCATTCTCAACTTGATCTCTGGCAATATCTAATGCTTCATCAAATTGACCTTCTTTAATCAATCTCAAAAACTTTCTCGAACCTGCCACATTGGTTCTTTCACCAACGTTGACAAAGTTCATATCTGGTCCAAAAACCAAAGGTTCAAGACCCGATAATTTCATGTATTTCGTTTGCTTGGTACTCATATTGAACGTGGGTTTTGTCCCTGAACAACTTCAGCAATTGCCTTAATGTGTTCTGGGGAAGTTCCACAACAACCTCCTATAATGTTTATCAAATTTCTAGAAACATACTCCTTGATCTGAGCAGCCATATCTTCAGGGGTCTCCTCGTATTCTCCAAATGCATTAGGCAAGCCTGCGTTAGGGTGTGCAGATACCGCAAAATCAGATTTATTGGCAAGCACCTCCAAATAAGGAACCAATTGTTTCGCACCTAAGGCGCAATTTAACCCAATACTTAAAAGGGGAATATGACTTACTGAAATCAGAAAAGCTTCGGCAGTCTGACCAGAAAGTGTTCTTCCAGAAGCATCCGTAATCGTTCCAGAAAGCATTACTGGAATCTCCAATCCACGTTCTTGCTTGACTTCTTCAATAGCGAAAAGTGCAGCTTTGGCGTTTAAAGTATCAAATACCGTCTCTACCAGCATAATATCTACACCACCATCAACTAGAGCTTCCACCTGTTGTTTATAGGCCATCCTCAACTGATCAAAAGTAACTGCTCTATATCCAGGGTCGTTGACATCAGGGGAGATACTTGCAGTTCTATTTGTTGGTCCTATGGAACCTGCTACAAACCTTGGTTTATCAATATTTCTTTGGGTATATTCATCCGCAGCCTCGCGAGCCAATTTTGCAGACTCATAGTTGAGCTCATACACCAAATCTTCCATTTCGTAATCCGCCATTGCTATTGTAGTTCCTGAAAAGGTATTGGTCTCTATGATGTCGGCTCCCGCCTCCAAATATTTTTTGTGTATTGTTTTAATTGCTTCTCCTTGAGTTAATGAAAGTAAATCATTATTTCCTTTTAAAGAAACAGGATGATTTTTGAATCGCTCTCCACGAAAATCTTCCTCCTCAAACTTATATTGTTGCAACATGGTACCCATAGCTCCATCGAGAACAAGTATCCGTGATTTTAATGCTTGATTGATATTCAATTTTTCAATTTTTTTGTCCCGCAAAGGTCGTTAAATTTGGTGGTCTATACAACCACTGAATCAAGTGCTTGGTTAATGTCAAAAATGATGTCATCGACATGCTCCAAACCGACTGCCAATCGAACAGACCCATCAGTTATCCCAACGGCTAGTTTATCTTTTTGGGCGAGTTTCGCATGAGTTGTGGATGCAGGATGAGTAACAATAGTCCTGGTGTCTCCAAGATTTGCAGACAGGGAACACATTTCTATGGAGTCAAAAAACGAACGCCCACCTTGAATTCCACCTTTTACCTCAAAAGCAACAACTACTCCACCTAATCTCATCTGTTTTCTGGCAATTTCATATTGAGGGTGAGATTTTAGAAATGGATATTTTACCCAATTTACTTTTGGATGTGCTTCTAAAAATTTAGCCAACTTCAAAGCGTTTTCACATTGTCGATCTGCACGTACCCCTAAGGTCTCTAAACTTTTGGACAACACCCATGCATTAAAAGGTGACATTGCTGGTCCAGTAATACGCGCAAATAAATAAATTTCTTGAATTAACGCTTCAGAACCTACAGTCACTCCCCCTAAGACTCTTCCCTGTCCATCCATTAATTTTGTTGCAGAATGTATTACCAAGTCAGCACCAAATTTAATCGGGTTTTGAAGGTAAGGTGTAGCAAAGCAATTATCAATAACCAACAAGCAATTATGTTTCTTTGCAAGAGCGGAAAGATATTCCAAATCTAAAATATCTACACCTGGATTGGTTGGCGTTTCAGCGTAAATAATTTTAGTTTCAGGTAGAATTAATTCCTCAATCCCCTCCGGGTGATGTACATCAAAATAATCACATGTTATATTCCATTTAGGAAAAAACTTCGTGAACAATCCATGAGTTGAACCAAAAACACTTCGCGAGGAAATCATGTGATCCCCACTATTTAATAAAGCAGCCAAACTCGAATAAATTGCTGCCATTCCTGTGGCAAAAGCAAATCCAGCCTCTGCACCTTCCATCAAACAAACTTTTTCAATAAATTCAGAAGTGTTTGGGTTTGAGTACCTACTGTAGATATCCCTGTCAATTTCATCGGCAAATGCTCCTCTCATTTCTTCAGCGTCATCAAAGACAAATCCTGAACTTAAATACAAGGGAACCGAATGCTCTTTATGACTACTTCTTTGAGCTTGGGTTCTGATGGCTTGGGTTTCAAATTTTTTGTTTATCATAGGGCATTTTCTGTTAATCTTAAAATATCTCCAAGGACACCTCTTGCTGTTACTTCAGCACCTGCACCTGCTCCTTGAATAACTAATGGCTGGTCTCCGTAGGATTCCGTATAAATTTCAAATATGGAATCTGAGCCTTGAACTCCTCCTAGACTTGAAGATTTAGGCACTGATACGAGTTTAACCTCTAACAACCCTTTCTCACCTGATAGGTCTCCAGACAAATCTCCAATATATCTCAATACGTGGTCAGGTGATTGTTCCGCTTTAATCTGTGAATATGGCGAATCAAATTCATCCAGCCTTTGCAAAAAGCCATTCACATCTCCAGCCCTCAAATCCTCCGGAATCAAATTGTCAATTTTAATATCTTCAAATTCATTTTTAAGATCCAATTCTCTGGCTAAAATAAGGAGCTTCCTCCCCACGTCATTTCCACATAAATCTTCCCTTGGATCAGGTTCAGTAAACCCTTTTTCGATAGCCTCCTTTAAGGTTTCAGAGAAGGAAACATTTGATTCAGAAAAGGTGTTAAACAAGTAGCTCAAGGAACCCGAAAACACCCCCTTAATTCTGGTCACATTCTCTCCAGAATGGTGCAATAACTTTAAAGTATCAATCAAAGGTAATCCCGCCCCAACATTCGTTTCGTACAAATATTTCTTATTATTTGCATCGAGTTTCGCTCTTAGTTCTTCATAAAAATCATAGGAAATTGTATTTCCTATTTTGTTCGAGGATACTAAATCAAAACCTGCCTCAACAAGAACTGGGTAATTTTCCACAAATGACTCAGAGGCTGTGTTATCAACAGCAATTAAATTCTCTAAGTGGTTTTCTTGAGCAAAATCAATCACCCTTTGAACACTGTCCTCGCAATTATCGAGCTCTAATAATTTACTTTCCCAATTTTGATCAATTCCTGCTCCATCAATTAGTACCGTTTTAGAGTTCGCAACAGCAAAAACACTCAGCTTCACCTTTCTTCTTTCCAAAATCTGTATTTGATTATCGAGAATTTGACGGATAAGGGTTCCTCCTACTAACCCCTTTCCAAACAGGGCGAGATTAATAGTTTTATAAGCTCCAAAAATTTGTCCATGAATTACATTAACCGCTTTATTCAAATTTTCTTGTGCGAGGACCAAACAAATGTTTTTTCCAGTTACTGTATTATTGATCAATTGAGGGTGAATATTATTTCTCTCTAATGAGGCCAAAGCCTTGTGAAAACTAACTAGGTCTTGACCTATCACAGACAAAACCGCTACTCCTCTTAAAATACTTATTGTTGCGACGTCTCTCGTTAAAAAATCGTTTTCAAACTCTTTTTCAAGTGCCTCTTTAGCGCGTTTAGCATCCTTATCTTCAACGACAAAACCTATCCCTCTCTCAGAAGAACCTTGAGAGATGATTCCTACTGAAACCCCCTGCTTTCCGAGTGCTCCAAAAATACGGGCATCCACCCCAACTTTACCAAGTAAACCTCTTCCTTCAAGATTTATAAGAGCCATATTCTTTTGTACTGAAAGCGCTTTGATTCCCTCCCCTGAAGATTCTGAGCTAATCAGAGTCCCTTGATTTTTATCATTAAAAGTATTGAGAATACGAAGTGGTATATTCTTTTCAATTAATGGAATAATGGTTTTTGCATGTAAAATTGTAGCTCCAAAATTTGCCATCTCATTAGCCTCTGCATAGGAAATTGATTCGATTTGTTTCGCATTTGGCACCAGATCTGGGTTAGCTGTAAATATTCCACTAACATGAGTATACGACTCTAAGGAATCTGCATCCAAGAAATTTGAAATCAAAGAGGCCGAATAATTTGAACCATTCCTACCTAGGGTAGTTGTCTGTCCGTTGATATCCGCTCCAATAAAACCAGTGAAAATGGGTAGATCAGATCCTAAATCCTTTTTAAAGGACCTAAATTTATTCAAAGAAGCTTTTTCATCGGGAATGGCTTTTCCGAAGTCCGTGTTGGTAACCAACAATTCTCGGGTATCAACAAGTTGATTTGAAATTCCCTTACGATTCAAAATAGCTCCTACAACTTTAATACTCATCAATTCTCCTTGAGCCAAAAAAGCGTCCTTTACTTTTGCACTATAATCTCTCAAAACCTCAACTCCTCCAAGTACCTTTCTTATATAATTGATTTCTTCATCGAGATTTACCTCTTGAAAAGGCTGCTTTTGATAAGCAATTAATTGCTCTAAACCAGCTTCATTAAAATACCCATTCTCAGCTTCACTAAGAAGCTCTTCAAGCCAATCGGTCGTATCTCCTCTAGCAGATAATACAAGGGCTAATGACTCCTTTTTAGACAATTTGTTTTCAATAATTCCAATAACATGATCCAGCCCTTCACCGTTTGCTAAAGACTTCCCTCCAAATTTGACTACTTTCAATGGTTTCTTATTTTTGATGTTCTTAAAAATAGGTTCAAGCATCTGCTCCAATTGATTGTATTCAATTAAAAAAGCATCATGACCGTGAACCGAATGTATTTCATGATAGAAAACTTTTGACTGCATCGCAGCCAGTTGCTCATATGTTTGTCTGTTTTCTTCTGCCGAAAAAAATAAATCTGAATCCACCCCAACAATGTGGATTTCAGCCCTAATAGTTTGTAATAAATCGTTAATTTTTTTATCTCTTGTTTCGACATTAATCGTCTTTAACAATTGATTCATTAAGCGATATGCCGCCAATTCGAACCTGTCTTGAAGTTTATCCCCATGGTGATTCAACCAACTTTCTACATTGAAAATATTCTTTTCAGCATCAATTGATCGGCTAAACTTTTCACTAAAACTTTGGGGCGTGCGATAACACAGCATAGCGTGCATACGTGCATCGTGAACAGGTTGTGATGAATTAAGTAGAATTTGCTCTTGAATTTGACAATTTGCGATTAACCAATCTGTTGCTTTCCAGTCGGTCGCAACAGGGATTAAATAATCACATAAATCCGGTTTAAGCACTGCCATTTCCCAAGCAATTCCGCCACCCAAAGAACCTCCAATTAAGGCATAGAGTTTTGGTATTTCCAACTCGTGAAGGCCAAGCAAGAATAGTCTCGCAATATCTTTACTTATGAAATCCTTATAATTAAGTAATTCAAAACCATCATATCCATTCCCCGGAATGTTAAATGCTAAAACCGTATACTGATCTGTATCTATACATGCCGAAGGTCCTACTAAGGTAGACCACCATCCTTCCGGTCCAGCAACATTGGAGTTTCCAGTTAAGGCGTGATTAATCATTACAACAGGTGCTGTACCCAGAGCTTGCCCAAACACTTCATACGACAGCTTAATGTTGTCAATAACAACACCGCTAAACAGTTCAAAATTTGATATACTTAATTGCTTCATTTACTTTTTATTTCTTCTACAAGTCAAAAAGTAGGGCCATGAAGCTCTTACTGGTTATCTATCCTATTTTGGTAGAAATTAGCACCTTCTTTTAAGTAAAAGGGTTGCTAAGGTTTCACAGGGTCTAATCCCTCCGCCTTTCTTGATAACTTATAGTGAGCCACAAAGGAAAAACTTTTTAATTTAGTTTCCTACTTTTTTTTAAATTTTCACTTCCGATAAAATTTTTAAAGATTGCAGAATGTCAGCTTTTAAATCATCTAAATGTTCAAGTCCAACAGACACTCTAATTAAATCCGGTCGAACACCAGAAGATTTTTGTGCTGCCTCATCAAGTTGTTGATGAGTTGTTGATGCAGGATGAATCACTAAAGATTTCGTATCACCAATATTCGCTAAAAGAGAAAAAACCTCTAAACTGTCTACAAGTTTTTTAGCTCCTTCATATCCTGATTTGACTCCAAAGGTCAGAATCCCGCTTTGGCCTTGAGGTAAATATTCTTGAGCAAGGCTGTAATAAGGACTTGACTCTAAACCAGGATAAGATACCCATGAAATTTCATCTTGCTTCTCCAACCATTTTGCCAAAGCCAATGCCTGAAAAGAATGCTTTTTAATTCTTAAATCTAAAGTTTCCAAACCTTGAATAATTTGAAAAGCGCTAAATGGGCTTAATGCTCCACCGAAATCTCTTAATCCTTCAATTCTTACTTTTGCGATATATGAAGCCGCTCCAAGAGCTTCGTGATAAACTAGTCCATGATATCCTGGAGAGGGTTCCGTGAACTCTGGAAACTTCCCACTAGACCAATCAAAATTTCCTGCGTCTACAATAGCTCCTCCCAAGGAATTACCTTGACCTCCAATATATTTCGTCAAAGAATATAATACGATATCCGCACCGTGGTCGATTGGATTTAAAAGTGCTGGTGTGGCAACAGTATTATCAACCAAAAGAGGAATCTTAAATGACTTTGCTACTTGTGAGATTTTCTTTAAATCTAAAACATCAAGCTTGGGGTTTCCAACAGACTCCACAAAAATAGCTCTGGTATTCTCTTGTAAAGCTGCATTGAAATTTTCCACTTCATCAGCATCTACAAAGGTCGTTTTAATTCCAAGTCTTGGTAAAGTAACCGATAATAGATTATAGGTTCCTCCATATAGGCTACTCGAAGCGACAATATGGTCACCTGCTCTTAACAAAGTCAACAAAGCTGTAGAAATCGCTGATGTTCCAGAAGCAAAAACAGCAGCGCCTAATGCACCATGTAAGGCTGCTAATCTACGCTCTAAAATATCATTCGTTGGGTTATTTAGTCGGGTATAAATAAAGCCGGGTTCTGCTAAAGAAAATAATCTTGCGGCATGATCGCTGTCTTCAAAAACATAAGAAGAAGTTTGATAAATTGGAACAGCTCTTGCTCCAAGTGTTTGATTGGTTTCATGTCCTGCGTGTAAACTGTTCGTTTGAAATTTATAAGTACTCATAATTAATTGTTTAAATGATTAAAAAAAAAGATCCCTCTGCAATGAAGACATTACCAGAGGGATCTATTAAATCACTAAAACTTTTAAGGCAATGTCATATCATGAAGCGCATGGTGCGCATCATCATGGTAGACATTGTCATAATATGGATTAAATTTTTATTCATTTTTTTCTTTAAAAAAAACCTCTTTTTGGTTAAAAAAAGAGGCTCTAAACAAACGTTAACATAAAACATCAATAAAGCCTTGCGGATATTTCACCACAAATCATCATTAAATGCATATTGATAAATGAAAACAACACTTTCTTGATTTTATCTAAACAAATATAGATATTATTTATTAAAATCAAAACCGAATTTGTATTTTTTTTCATAAACTATAGCTAGTTATTCATTTCATTGATAAATTTTCACAAAATATTAGAATTTGATGAATAAATTTTTATTAATTTTGCTGTCTAAATTCAGAGGAAAGATTTGACTGATTGCCACCTCTATAAAAAAGTGCTAAAGCAGTAATATACTCCTTTGGCCATATAGACAGGCTAGTCAACTATCCTTTTTTATAATTGTTAAAATATTATTATGGCCTATTTTTTTACATCTGAATCAGTTTCAGAAGGACATCCTGATAAAGTGGCAGACCAAATTTCGGATGCCTTAATTGATAATTTCATGGCTTTTGACCCAGAATCAAAAGTTGCATGTGAGACTCTTGTTACCACAGGACAGGTTGTTCTTGCGGGTGAGGTGAAGTCAAAAACCTATCTTGATGTACAAAAAATCGCACGGGATACGATAAATCAAATTGGATATACAAAAGGTGAATATCAATTTGATGGTAATTCATGTGGAGTACTCTCTGCTATTCACGAACAGTCTGACGATATCAATCGTGGGGTGGATAAAGAAAATGAGGATGATCAAGGGGCAGGCGATCAAGGTATGATGTTTGGTTACGCAACTAACGAGACAGAAAACTACATGCCTTTGGCCTTGGACTTGGCTCATTTAATCTTAAAGGAACTTGCAGCATTGAGAAGAGAAAATAGTGAAATTACCTATTTACGTCCAGATGCTAAGAGTCAAGTTACTCTTGAGTATAACGACGATGACTCACCAAAACGAATTGAAGCTATCGTAATATCAACTCAACATGACGAATTCGATTCAAATGACGAGCAGATGTTAGCTAAAATTGAATCGGATTTGATCGGGATTTTAATGCCTCGTGTTATTGCGAAACTCAGACCAGAAATTCAAAATCTTTTTGGAGATGACATCAAATATCACATCAACCCTACAGGAAAGTTTGTCATTGGTGGACCGCATGGAGACACTGGACTTACAGGTAGAAAGATAATTGTTGACACCTATGGAGGCAAAGGAGCTCACGGTGGTGGCGCTTTCTCTGGTAAAGACCCGTCTAAAGTAGATCGTTCTGCTGCCTATGCAACACGTCATATTGCAAAAAACCTTGTAGCTGCTGGTCTTGCTGATCAAGTGCTTGTACAAGTATCTTATGCAATCGGAGTAGCACAACCAATGGGAGTCTTTGTAAATACTTATGGAACATCTAAAGTAGCATTTAGTGATGGAGAAGTTGCAGAAAAAATAAAAGTACTTTTTGATTTGAGGCCTGCCGCGATTGAACGCAGGTTGAAATTGAGAAATCCAATATATAAAGAAACTGCTGCCTATGGTCATATGGGAAGAACCCCAGAGATCAAAACGGTAAGCTTCACCTCTCCATCTGGAGAAACGGTGACAAAAGAAGTTGAAACCTTTACATGGGAAAAGCTGGATTATGTGGACACCATAAAAAAGGAATTCAACCTATCAATCTAACCGAGGTTCTACCCTAAGATAAAGGCTGCTTTTTTTAAAGCAGCCTTTTCGTTTTTTACAAGTTATACTTCACCGTTAACAACCACAATCTGGGCTGTACATAATACAAAGTAGTTTGTGTAGAGTTATTCAATTCATTAAATCGATCCGTGACTAAAGTTTCATTATTTGTAAGATTATTTCCAGTAAGTGAAAATTCCCATTTACTATCTTTTTGTTGATAAAATAACTGAGCATTTAAAAAGCCGTAGGTATTATCTAAGTTTTGACCCTTATTGATGAATGAATAATAATCGTAGTCAGCATTCAAAATGAAGTTTTTCAAAAAGATCATATCCAAACGAGCAAATGGTCTATCAGTTGTTGATTTTTGATCTGTATATTTATTTATCGACTTTTGATACCCCAATTCTAGATTAGGTGCGTTTTTGAAATTTGATGCCACCGTAAGTCTGTAGGTTTGACTCAAATTTTCACTTTGTACCGCCTGATCATCAACAATGTTGGTGTATCGAGACTGATTGATATTAGCGGAAGCATTTAACTTTAAATTCTTCAAGGTTTTGCCATATCGAATTAATCCGGTAAAGCTCTCATCAGCAAATTCAGAATTTATCGGAGTTGAAACCCGATCAACTCCATTGTTTAAAAGAACAATTTGATTCTTGATGGCATCTGTCTTTTTATCATAACTCAATCGCGCCACAATATTTGTAAAACTAAACATAGAAAACATAAAATAACTCACCGAAAAGCGGTTATAAGTCGCATAATCTAGATGCCTATTCCCTCCATATAAACTATTATAGTTCTGTAATATATACCCTTCAGAGCGCGAACCAATATCCACAAATTCAGTGGACATATTATAATTAAACCTTAGGCTCTCAGAAGACTTAAATTGTAATCTGGCATATACAGAAGGAAGCACTACAGTGTTTTTTACTGTATTTGTGGTAGCATTTTGACGATCCTCAGTAAAATAATTATGAACGGTTACCCCTGGTTTAAGCGTAAAAATCCCACTAACCATATTGTAAAACAGACCTCCGAAAACATCTCTAAAAGAATAACTCACATCGTTCTCTAGATCCGAATCAGCTAAAACAACAGTTTCTCCAGAATCCAATTCTTGCTCCATAAAGGTTAAATAATCTTGATCTAGATATGTAGTTCCAAATGCTAGATTCAAATTCGATTGGTTATTCACTAAGAAATAATAATCTAATTTTAAATCGGCCTTATTCGTCTCTAATTTCTTCAATTGATTCAATCGATATATGGATTGATTGGGGTCAGCTGGGATAACAGAAAAAGGCTGATCTTCTGAAATGGAGTTAAAGAAAGGTTCATTCTCTTGATAGAGATAAGCACCCTCTGCTGACAAAATATTCTTATTATTTATGGTGTAATACAAGTTTAAATTTTGATTAATCGATGTTGGCGATTCATCTAAATCCGTATCCGCTGCAGCACGAGCATCAGATTCCACATCATTCATTTCAGTTTGATTATCCTTCTTAGCAATAATATCATAATCTAACTGTAAATCGGAGTTAGGAATATAACTCAAATTGAATTTGAATATTCCTTGATTGGATTCTTGCTCAGTATTATCGATCCTGTTTTCACGTAAACCAGAATTATTGTACAGAGTTCTACTTTCGGTTTTGATGTAGGTTTTTGCATTATTATATATACCAAAACCTCCGATATCTAATGTTTCACTTGGTGAATGCGAGAAATTAATCGCCCCAAAATTTGAGGTGATCTCTAGAGCCCTATTGTTTTGTGTAGTTGTAAATCCAAGACCTGCATCAGAGACGTTTACATTGGTATAACTGTCTCGGGGACCTGAATTAAGCCCTCCTGTAAAGCGGAAGTAATCTTGACGAGTAAATGGGGGTTCCCCTGTGTTATTAAAATCCGCCAGGATATTCACACTTGTATTAGGACTGTAATAAAAAAGTTTCGGTTTTGCCGCATATCGAACTTCTCCATCGGGCTCATATTCACTCATTCCAGCTCCTGCCGACACCTCTCCAAACCAAAAACGATCCTTTCCCGTTTTCAATTTAATATTCAAGGCAATATTATCCTCATTGTTTCTAACTCTGCTCATTGAGGCAACTTCTGAGTAATTTTTAAGCACTTCAACTTTATCAATGGCATTAGCGGGTATATTTTGAGTCGCTACTTTTGTATCTCCATCAAAAAATTCTTTCCCATTGACAAGAACCTTTCCTACTTTTTTACCTTCGACTTCAACTTCCCCATTGTCATCAATTTCTACTCCTGGTAAATTTGCTAGAACATCTTCCAATTTTTTTTCGGTTCCATTGTTAAAGGAATCTGCATCATATACAATCGTGTCTCCTTTAATGGTAACCGGCATTTCATAACTCAACTCAACAGCATCTAATGTGTTTTCTTCCTGCAACAGTTTAAAATTAGCCAGCACATCTTCGGTCGCTACAATCACTTCTTCATTTAATGTCGTGAAACCGATAAATGATATTCGAATGTTATAGGTTTTTGACTTGGGAACATTCAATTTATAACGGCCTGAAGCGTCTGTAATAGAATACCCTATCATATTATTGGTTTCTGCGTCAAATGCAATCACATTTGCCATCTCCAGGGCCTGGCCCGTATCATCAGTGACTTGACCAGAAAGTTTTACATTTTGAGCAAATGCCAATCCAGTTCCCAAACCAAGGAAACAGAATACTAGATAAATATATTTCATCTTAGTTTCGGATTATCACACGATTACCTCCACGTCCTTGACCGCGTCCATATCGATCCCTCATCTCCTCCATTTTCTCAGATAAAAGTTTATCAAACTCCGCTTGAGTCAAAACCTTTCCTTTACTAGGTTCTTTAATTTTGATCTCATCAGATGGATTCAAAACTATCTTTGTACAAAGCATCGTAGTTTCACCTTGACTCACTTCCAAAATCAACCCAGGTAATCCCCAATAATCTGCTGGTCCATTTGACACCGGGATATCTAGGGTATACCAAGCTGTAATGAACTCTACCTCTGGTGTTTCTGGTTCTTTCGTAGCGGTCGAGTCCGACGATTGTGGTGGCCTTCTTCCCCACCGAACCTGAGGACTATTTTCTTTAGTTACTGCTGCAATAGCCTTGAACACAAGGTACTTTCCAATCATTCTTGACTCCGATGTCATTTGCCAATTATAAGCAACAAGACTGTCTTTTATCAAAAATTTCTTTCCTGTAATCTCACGTTCTTTTGCGAATTGCTTTTCCTTTAAATTTTTATAGTTTACTCCTTCGCCACCTCCAAACATACGCATATTACCTCCGCCTTGTCCGGGAACCTCAGCTTGAGCCTGCACTTTAAATTCACTTTCTGTGGTGGAGAAATCCAATTCATAAATACGCTCAAGTCTTGATTTTAAACGCTCTTTAATTCTTGCCTTTTGATCTGGACTCATATCAGCAGGCAAGCGACTCATATCAAATTTAGTTTTGGATTGATATACTGCCTTACCTTGAAATTCCTGAGAATAATTCATCGTAATTACCCCAAATAGCATTACAAATAGGCCTATTAACTGTTTTGTTTTCATGTGTAAAGAATAGTTTGTTAATGCTAAGACCCCATCTTTAAGAAAAGGTTTAAGGGTTTAGTCCTTTTTTTTTGAGAATTTTTCACCCAAGTCATCGTGCCACTTTTTTAATACGACCTGAAAGTCGTCATGATTGATCACTTGACCATCATCCTCTAAGTGTGAGATCTTAAAATCTTTTGGGTTTTCGGTAATTTCTATAAGCTCGTAAAAAGTATTTCCAGCATCAGCCTCCAAAATCAATCCAGGCAAGCCCCAATATAAATCAGGACCATTGGATATTGGAATTTCTTCGGTATACCAAACATTGACTTCTCCTTGATGCGGGCCATTTTTCTTGTCTAAACCATGCCTGAAATTTGCGATAGAATTATTATCAGAATTCGTAGGAAATTTAGCTAATTTACAGGTGTACCCCTTTATTGTTTTAGTTGAGTCAACCAATTCCCAAGCATAAGGTTGGAATTTATCTTTTATGGTATAAACATCGCCAGATAAGGTTGGCTGTTGGACAAAAGTACTATCAGGTAAATTTTTATAAATATCCCCTCCATTATTCTTTCCAATAATCAAATTAACTCCCATATCAACAATACTCAAACCATTCCCGTCTTTTTGGGCTTTATAATATGATTCCTCCGAATTCATCCTTAACACGTAGGTATGATTTACCTTACGTCGAAATTCCTTTTCTATAATATTGATTTGCTTATCAGACATATTAGTCTGAGTGTGAAGATCCACTGTTAAATGGCTTGTCGATCGAAATTTGAGCTCATAATTTTGAGCATAACTATTCATAAAGAAAAAAATCAAAACAAGTAAAATTACAGACCTCATAAACAAATGCATTTAGCATAAATTTACGAAAAAAGGGTTTTCAATAAATAAATATGGCTTTAATTCTTAAAATCAATGGATTTTATCAAAAGCGATCTCAAGGTAATTATATCCTAAAAAAATAGTTAATTTAGCGACTGGAATTAAAATTTATAGAAGGATATGCACGTAGCAATTGCAGGAAATATAGGAGCAGGTAAAACGACTTTAACAAAGCTTTTAGCGAAACATTATAAATGGGAACCTCATTTTGAAAGCGTTGAAGAAAATCCATACTTAGATGACTTTTACGGTGAAATGGAGCGATGGTCCTTTAATTTGCAAGTGTATTTCTTAAATAGCAGATTCAGACAAGTTCTGGAATTTCATGAAAGTGGAAAAAACATTATTCAGGACCGCACAATTTATGAAGATGCTCATATTTTCGCACCCAATCTCCATGCTATGGGCTTGATGACCAATCGTGATTATTCCAATTATGAATCTCTTTTTGAATTAATGGAGCGATTAGTAACTCCCCCGGATTTATTAATCTATCTACGTGCTGACATTCAAACCTTAGTTGGCCAAATTCACAAACGAGGCAGAGATTATGAAAACAGCATCAGTATAGATTATTTAAGCAGACTAAACGAACGATATGAGGCTTGGATTTCAAAATACTCAAAAGGTAAATTATTGATTATCGATGTTAATAATTTAGACTTTGTATCAAATCCTGAAGACCTAGGGTCGATTATAGATAAAATTGACGCTCAAATAAACGGTTTGTTTTAAAAAAAGAAAACCTCCAAAAGCATTAGCCTTTGGAGGTTTTTTTATTATTCTAGATGCCTTTCATCATCCTTTAACACTAAAGTGCTATTATCTTCAGTACTTTTTTTGACTTCAATTTTTTGTTCAACTGGCTCTTTTGTTGCGTGATCCGAATCATGTCCTCCACCGATTATTGGTGCAATCACAAGACCTATTAAACAAGTAAGTTTAATTAGGATATTCATAGAAGGTCCTGATGTATCTTTAAATGGATCTCCAACAGTATCTCCAGTTACAGAGGCTTTATGTGCATCTGATCCCTTAAAAGTCATTTCTCCGTTAATCTCAACTCCAGCTTCAAAGGACTTTTTTGCATTGTCCCAAGCTCCTCCGGCATTGTTTTGGAAAATTGCCCAAATCACTCCACTTACAGTTACTCCAGCCATATATCCACCAAGCATCTCAGCGATCAATAAGCTTTCCTTACCCAATAACATTGGAATAAACACAATCAATAAAGGTGTAGCAATGGTAAGAATTCCTGGCATTAACATTTCTTTCAAAGCTGCAGTGGTAGAAATCTCAACACATTTATCGTATTCAGGTTTCCCTTTCCCTTCTAAAATTCCCGGAATATCTCTGAACTGACGTCTTACCTCGTGAACCATTTCCATGGCCGCCTTTCCAACAGAGTTCATTGCCAATGCTGAGAAAACAACTGGAATCATGGCCCCAATAAATAACATTGCAAGCACTGGTGCCTTAAAAATATTGATTCCTTCAATTCCTGTAAATGTTACATATGCTGCAAACAAAGCAAGAGCTGTTAAAGCTGCAGAAGCAATTGCAAAACCTTTTCCAGTGGCTGCAGTGGTATTTCCTACAGAGTCTAAAACATCTGTACGTTCACGCACCTCTTTTGGCAATTCGCTCATTTCAGCAATACCACCAGCATTATCTGCAATCGGCCCAAAAGCATCAATTGCCAATTGCATCGCCGTAGTAGCCATCATTGCAGATGCTGCCAAAGCCGTTCCATAGAACCCAGCAAATTCATAGGAGACCCAAATTGCAATAGCAAATAAGATAACCGATGAGAAGGTAGATATCATTCCAGTAGCTAAACCAGCAATAATATTTGTGGCAGCTCCTGTTGAAGATTTATGCACAATTTGAAGAATAGGTTTTTTACCCAATCCTGTATAATATTCTGTAAAAAAGGAGATAAGCCCTCCAACAATTAGACCAACTAGCGATGCATAAAACACATCCATTGAACTCACTGTTAATGTACCTTCTCCAAAAAATTCCATTTGCATAGTTTCTGGTAGCATCCATTGGATAAGAAAAAAGTTCAATATTGCTACAATCACGATTGACGCCCAGTTTCCAATATTCAAAGCCATCTGAACTTGCGGCTCCTTTGCATCCTTCGATTTTACTTTGACAAACCAAGTCCCGATAATAGAAATCACAACACCAAATCCAGCAATTACTATTGGAAGCAAAATGGGTCCTATTCCTCCAAAAATATCATCGATACTTCCACCATTATCACGGATTATATAATTACCCAACACCATTGCAGCCAAAACTGTAGCCACATAAGAACCAAATAAATCAGCTCCCATACCTGCCACATCTCCTACATTATCTCCTACATTATCGGCGATTGTTGCTGGGTTTCTAGGATCATCTTCTGGAATTCCAGCTTCAACTTTACCAACTAAATCGGCACCAACGTCTGCGGCTTTTGTATAAATACCTCCACCTACACGAGCGAATAAGGCAATTGACTCAGCTCCTAATGAGAAACCTGCAAGAGTTTCTAATACTACAGTCATATCATCAAAATTTGTCCAAGTTCCTCCCATGAATTTATGAAAGAAAATAATGAAGAACCCTGTTAATCCAAGAACTGCCATTCCAGCGACACCAAGCCCCATTACTGTTCCTCCGCCGAAAGATACATCCATTGCCTTTCTTATATCAGTACGAGCTGCTTGAGTCGTTCTAACATTGGCTTTGGTTGCTATTTTCATACCAATATTTCCCGCAAAAGCTGAAAATACTGCACCGAAAATAAAAGCAACAACGATTAAATAGTCTGTAGTAGGAACGAGGTAAGCAATTCCTGCCAAGGCCAAAGAGGCGATGATCACGAAATAAGTTAACAAGCGATATTCTGCATGTAAAAAAGCTAATGCCCCTTCATAAATGTAATCTGAAATTTCTTTCATTTTACCGTCTCCCGCGTCTTGTTTAAGCACCCAAGCGCGTTTTATTACCATGTAAATTAAGCCCACAATTGCAAGCACTACTGGTAACCATAACATAGTTGATTCCATATTTGTTTTTTCGTTTTTAGTTAAATGCTTTTAAAGCTATGAAAAAATGAGGAGTAAAAAAAAATGGGGACCCGATTGGAACCCCATTTTTAAACAATTAAATGCTTTATTTAGATTTTAAAATCTCCTTTAGCTTTATGCTCGCTATTGTCATAGCGCTCTTTACACTTAATGTAAATTTGTTTTGCTTCTTCTGCATCACCCCATCCACCTACATCTACTTTCTTTTCTTCTAAATCTTTATAGACTTGAAAAAAGTGCTCAATCTCCATAATAATATGAGGATTTACATCACCAAGATCGTTTAGTTTATTCCAAATAGGATCTGAAACCGGTACACAAATCAATTTTTCATCTGGTCCCTTTTCATCAGCCATATGGAAGACTCCGATTGGCTTAACCTCCATCACACACTTAGGAAATGTTGGCTGAGTACCCAAAACTAAAACGTCTAATGGATCTTTATCCAATGCTAAAGTCTCGGGGATGAAACCGTAATCTGCCGGATACATCATTGATGAAAACAGCATACGGTCGAAACGTATGGTTTGCAAATCAAAATCGTACTCGTATTTATTTCTACTTCCTTTTGGAATTTCGACTAAGACGTCGAAAGTTTTTACATCTGATGAACTCATAATTTTTCTGTGCCTTTTAATTTTAGGCTGCAAAAATACGAATTAAATGGGTTTTAAGCCAAAACCTCGATTCTTTTTTAAAAGTGAAAATCTACTTCAGCTTGAACTCCAAAATTATTTGACCCTGGAGTATTAATATATGAGCCTCTCCAAATAAAATCTACCCTGAACATTTTAAATATATTATCCAAGCCGACAAAATATTCGTAATAGATATCATCAGGTGCTTTGTAAATAATATTAGACCTATTGATATCAATATTATCTTGAGAAATTGTTCCATAAATGGATTTGATTCCAATAACCTCTCTCCACTTCAACTCTTTTACTAATGGAATCTTAGAAAGAATTCTCCCATTAAAATTGTGTTCTGCTTTTAGGCTAACATAAGAATCTGTAACAAATTCGTAATAATTAACCAATCCGAAAGTATTGTCAATAATGACAAAAGATTGGTTACCTGGGACTACATTTAAAAGTGCCAAGGGCACAGTTCCATATATCTTCCCAGCCTCTACTGTTGTAAACAACCTCCCAAGCCCTCCAATATTAAAGGGTTGTCGATAATAAAATTGTAGTTTTTTGTAATCAAAATCACTTCGATTGACATTTTTATACCCTTGTGCGTAGCTCATAAAAATGGTGGGGTAATCATTGTCATCCACATCGATGCGCTCAACACCACTTCCAATAGTTTTTCTTCCAGGAGTGATTTGAACACCAAAATCCCATTCTGACTGTCTAGTTCGGCTTTGAACTACTCCATTTTCATCGACATAATCAAGATTAAAAGTAGAAGATGCAGATTTCAAATCCTTAAAGGTTCCTCCGACTCTAAACAACAGGTTCTTTTTGGGCTCTAAAGAGACATTTGCCGTGGTCATTTTTACCTGAGTCAGCTTTCCAGAATCACCAATCGAGAAAAACGCAGCAGACAGTACATTATTACCGAGTACTTCATTTGAGGTTGTTAAACTCGTTCCAGTTTGTTGAACATCTCTCGTGTTCCCAAGAGAAAGAATTAATCGCCTTCTTTTACTCATCAACCACTTACCTGAGACGGCGTATTTAAATTTATTATCCTTGGTCCCATAGGCAGTATACGCTTGAATTCTCCAGGTGTCATTTGGACCAAAATAAGTCCTACCTCCTGCTCTAATTCTAAGCCCCTCAACATCATTTCTTCCGAAACTTGCAGAGAGCGGACCATAATCAAAGCCAGGGAATTCAATATAATCTGATGCTGCTACAGAAGCCATTCCATACATTCTTTTAAATCGTTTCACCTTGGACAAAGTGTCTAGCATTTGATATATTCCTGACTCTTGCTTATTGAGTTCTTCTAAGCGATTTAGATTCCAATAGATATCGTCTTTGTTGTAAATCTCATTGGCATAAGGATCCTTTACCTGTTTGTAAAATTTATCCGGTCTAGAAGTTTCAAAATCATAGTTCCCATAAACTGTTGTTCTTTTTCCATAAACCCCTTTTGACTTCTCTTTATTGTTCAATGCAAAATCCGAAGTAATATGGTCTTTTTTTAATAATACTACTGAATCATTTAAAGCCTCATAACTTTGAGCGAGGTACAAATCTTTCACCCAATTTATATTGGCTGATTTACTCGCAGTCATTTCAATTTCCTTAATTGTAAAAGTGGTATCAGTCACCCAAAAGTCTCCTTTAAAGGTAAGCTCTCCCTTTCTTCGGGGATAATAAACAATATTATAGCACCACTTATTATCGATGTAGGCCGAATCAGCCAAAGCATAATTATAGGTAAGCAAGCCTGTTTTTGCTACAGGACTTACAAAGGCTTTGTCAAAAAGTTTAATATAGGGAGCCTGAACGTCGTAGTCGACATAGAGATCTTTCACAAAAGCAATAATATATTGATTGGAATCAAAACCAGAATTCCTGTTGGCTTCCAAATCCTCCTTATAAAGGTTGTCTTTCCCGTATATCTTATAAATCGCCTCATTGATAAAAACGGGCAGGTAAGTTTTTCCGGAAATTGCGGAGGTATCCATTTGCTCAAAAATGAACTCCATATTTTTGAACACCTTACTCTTAACAACCGAACTATCTATATTATTGAGATCAAATTCAATCTTTTCATATTTATCGAAGCTGTATTCTTTGTAAACTTTGAGACCATTTTTCCTTTTATTTTCCCAAACTTTTCTCAAAAGCTCCACCGCAGGATTTCCTTTATTTTTCCTTCTACCAGAATAAATCTGAACCTCTTCTAAATTATTAGTCAGTTCTCTGAGAACGATACGCAAATTTGTTTGATGATCTTGCACCAAAACCTCTTCGGTTTCGTATCCAACAAAAGAAACTTGAATTAATTTCAAGGACTGATCTGCTTCCAAATAAAAAACCCCCTCTTCATTTGAAACCGTTCCATTAGACGTCCCTTGAAATAAAACACTTGCATAAGGAATAGGTGCGCCTTGCTGATCGACAATTTTGCCGCCAATTCTGGTTTGAGCCACACTTGTAAGTGAAAAACAAAAAAAGATGAATATTAAAATTCGGGGCATAAAAAAATTCCTTTCTTCTTGCAAAGAAAGGAATTTTATAAAAGCTTTAATAGCTATTTTATTTTTTAACGTACATAACTTCTTTTACCGCTTCAATTACGTCATCAGCATTTGGCAACCACTCTTCAAATAATACTGGAGAGTAAGGTGCAGGAGTATCTGCAGTATTAATTCTCTTTATTGGTGCATCTAAATGATCAAATGCTTCGTCTTGAACACGGTACGTAATCTCAGTAGAAACTGAACCAAATGGCCAAGCTTCTTCCAAAATAACCAAACGGTTTGTTTTCTTTACCGATTCAATAATCGCATTAATATCCAAAGGTCTTACAGTTCTCAAATCGATAACTTCAACTGAAATACCTTCTTTTTCAAGAGCATCAGCGGCTTTGTAAGCTTCCTTTATAATTTTACCAAAGGAAACCACAGTTACATCCGTACCTGCTCTTTTAATATCTGCTACTCCAATCGGCAACACATATTCACCCTCTGGAACTTCTCCTTTATCACCATACATTTGCTCAGACTCCATAAAAATAACAGGGTCATTATCACGAATCGCAGCCTTTAAAAGTCCTTTTGCGTCATATGGATTAGATGGCACAATAACTTTTAACCCAGGAATATTTGCAAACCAGTTTTCAAAAGCTTGAGAGTGAGTTGCAGCTAATTGACCTGCTGAAGCAGTCGGCCCTCTAAAAACAATTGGACAGTTAAACTGACCTCCAGACATTTGTCTAATTTTCGCAGCATTGTTTACAATCTGATCAATCCCTACTAATGAGAAATTAAACGTCATGTATTCAACAATTGGACGGTTTCCATTCATCGCAGATCCAACTGCAATTCCTCCAAACCCTAATTCAGCAATCGGAGCATCTATTACGCGCTTTTCACCAAATTCATCCAGCATTCCTTTAGAGGCTTTATAGGCACCATTATATTCAGCAACCTCCTCACCGATTAGATAAACACTTTCATCGTGACGCATCTCCTCGGACATCGCTTCACAAATAGCTTCTCTGAACTGTATTGTTTTCATTTTTAAACTCTAATTTTGGAACACAAAAATAGAAAATAATAAGAGAATATGGATGCTATTTTTCTATAAAATTTATTATGCGTGCATAATATTTTATTTTTTTTTATTATATTCGTCACAGACAAAAACTAATAAACAAACATTATAACAAATATGAAGATTCTAGTATGTATAAGCCACGTACCTGATACGACCTCAAAAATCAACTTCAATGCTGATCTAACCGCATTTGACACCACTGGAGTTCAGTTCGTTATCAATCCGCATGATGAATTCGCATTGACAAGGGCGGTTTGGTTTAAAGAAAAACAAGGCGCTCAAATTACCGCACTTACTGTGGGGGACAGCAGTGTTGAACCTACCCTGAGAAAAGCTCTTGCAATAGGTGCGGATTCAGCTGTAAGAATCGACGCTCTCCCTACTGATGGGTTTGCAGTTGCAGAAGAAATTGCACATTATGCAAAAAACGAAAATTTTGATTTAATTCTTACCGGAAGAGAATCCATTGATTACAATGGAGGAATGGTTCCAGGAATCCTAGCTGCAAAATTGGATTTTAGTTTTGTAAATTCTTGTGTAGGTATTGAAATTGACAATGGAATTGCAACATGCAAAAGAGAAATAGATGGAGGAACTGAAACACTTGAATGTACACTACCTGCGGTGGTAGCTGGTCAAAAAGGAATGGTGGAAGAAAAGGATTTAAAAATCCCAAACATGAGAGGTATTATGATGGCTCGTAAAAAGCCATTAACTGTAGTTCAGGCTCAAGGTGCTGATGCCAAAACGGCAATCAACAGCTTCGAAAAACCAGCCGCTAAGGCCGCTTGTAAAATGGTAGACGCCTCAAATCTTGATCAATTAATTGACTTATTGCACAACGAAGCAAAAGTCATCTAAAACATTACTACTATGCCAATTTTAATATACGCCGAGTCAACAAATAATCAAATTAAAAAAATGGCTTTGGAACTTTGTTCCTATGCAAAAGCCATTGCAAAAGCACAAGAAACTACATTAGTGGCACTAACAATTAATTGTGATGATACTGATGTACTCTCTAAATATGGTGCAGATCAAATAATTGCTATAACTAATCAGGATTTAAACGCATTTAAGGCCAAAACCTACTCGAGTTTAATCAATGACATTGCATCTGAAATAAATGCAGATACAGTGATATTAAGCGCTTCAAATGACAGTTTATATTTAGCTCCAATGCTCGCAGCTAAAATGGATGCATCATATGCTTCTAATGTCACTGAACTACCAAGCACTTACTCCCCTTTTACGGTAAAACGAAAAGTGTTTTCTAGCAAAGCCTATTCGATGACAACTTTGTCAGGAGAGAAAAAGGTTTTGAGTTTAGCAAAAAACACCTACGGACTTCATGAAGATGCGCAAGAAAGCTCAAAGAATACTCTTGAGGTTAATTTAGAAGCCAATGATTTAACTGTAAAAGAAATTGAAAAATCTAGTGGTCAAATTAGTATTGCTGATGCTGAGGTTGTAGTTTCTGCAGGAAGAGGGCTTAAAGGACCTGAAAACTGGGGGATGATTGAGGATCTAGCTTCGACCCTTGGAGCGGCAACGGCATGTTCCAAACCGGTTTCTGATTTAGGATGGAGACCTCATTCTGAACACGTAGGTCAAACTGGAAAACCTGTTGCTTCAAATTTATATATCGCGATAGGAATTTCTGGAGCAATTCAACATTTAGCTGGAATCAACGCTTCAAAAGTAAAAGTAGTAATTAACACAGATCCTGAGGCTCCGTTTTTCAAGGCAGCAGATTACGGAATTGTTGGAGATGCCTTTGAAGTTGTTCCGGAATTAATTAAAAAAGTTGAAGCATTTAAAGCTGCCAACTAAAGAAAGAACTGATAATTTTTATTAAATTCGCAACTGGACTGTCTAGATGGCTTATCCGCCTCTAGACAGTTTTGTTTACAAACCATAAAATGAATTTAATACAACTTACCATAAAGGGGATTTCATATAGTCAAACCCAAAGCGGGGCCTATGCCCTAGTGCTTTCAGAAGCAAATGGCGTGAGAACCCTGCCTATTATTATTGGTGCCTTCGAGGCTCAAGCCATTACTATAGCTCTTGAGCAAGAAATCAAACCACCTAGACCACTTACACACGATTTATTTAAGGAGTTTGCAGAAGAATTCGAGATTAGATTTGACAAGGCCATTATTCACAAATTAGTTGATGGTGTATTTTTCTCCACCCTAGTTTGTAATAAGGAAGGTCTAGAACATCAAATTGATGCTAGAACTTCGGATGCTATTGCTCTTGCCATTAGATTTAATGCGCCTATATACACCAGTGAAGACATTTTGAATCAAGCAGGTATTATATTAGAACAAGAAAGTAATTCAGATGAAGTTGAATTGGAGCTAGAGGAGATTGAGCAAATTGAAGAACCATCTTCAGATTTGACTTTGAAAAATTTGAATCTTGAAGAATTAAACGAGCAATTAGGGGAAGCCATCAAAAATGAACAATATGAATTAGCCGCGCTGATTCGCGATGAAATAAACAAACGTTAGAATAATATGAAGGCAGGATTATTTTTCTTTTTTGCTCTTATTGGAACAATAAGTGCCGAAGCACAAGAAATTACAAATGCAGGAATGATTCCAAGTGAAGGACCAAGTATGACCTCTATATTTAGAGGGATTATAGGAATGATAGCGCTATTGTTTATCGCTTTTGCCTTAAGTGCAAATAGAAAAGCCATTGATTGGAAGACGGTCGGAATTGGAATATCTGCACAGCTTGTTATTGCTATTGGGGTTTTGAAAGTTGGATTTATTAAAGCCGGATTTGAAGCGATAGGTGGTGTTTTCGTTGAAATTTTAAATTACACCAGAGCCGGTAGCATATTTTTATTTGGCGACATGATGGACATTGATACCTTTGGTTATGTCTTCGCCCTACAAGTATTACCGACTATTTTATTCTTTTCAGCCTTAACCTCAGTACTATTTTATTTGGGTATCATTCAAAAGATTGTTTATTTCTTAGCCTTAATATTTACAAAAATCTTACATATTTCTGGTGCGGAAAGCCTTTCAGTTACTGGTAATATTTTTCTAGGTCAAACCGAAGCTCCTCTTTTGATAAAAGCCTATTTGGAAAAAATGAATAAGTCCGAAATCCTTCTTGTCATGATTGGAGGGATGGCTACGGTGGCAGGTGCTGTGTTAGCCGCTTATATCGGGTTTTTAGGAGGGGATGATGAAATTATGAGATTGCAATTTGCTAAACATCTCCTAGCTGCTTCTGTTATGGCCGCACCTGGGGCTATTGTAATTTCGAAAATGCTTTACCCTCAAACGGAAGATGTAAATACTCAAGTAGAGATATCAAACGACCGCATTGGTTCAAATATTCTAGATGCAATTTCGAATGGAACCTCGGAAGGTTTGCAACTCGCCTTTAATGTTGGGGCTATGCTATTGGTATTTGTAGCATTTATCGCCATGATTAACGGTGTCTTTTTATGGGTTGGAGATTTAACAAATTTAAACACATGGATTGCAGCAAACTCTGCTTATCCTGGATTGACCTTAGAAGCTATTTTAGGCACAATATTTTCACCAATTATGTGGTTGATAGGAGTGCCAAATCAGGATGTCATGATGATGGGGCAACTATTAGGTATAAAACTAGCCGCAAGTGAATTTGTGGGGTATACGCAACTAGCAGAATTGAAAGACGTGAACAACTTGGTTCATTTCACATATAACAAATCAGTGATAATGGCAACATACATGTTATGTGGATTCGCCAACTTTGCTTCAATTGGAATTCAAATTGGAGGGATTGGCTCACTTGCTCCAGGCCAAAGAAAAACGCTTTCAGAGTTCGGAATTAAAGCATTAATTGGAGGTTCTATAGCCTCTCTATTATCAGCAACTATAGCAGGAATGCTAATTGGATAACTTCTAATAACTAAGCGCAATTTTAATTTCAAAAATTGCGCTTTTTTTTTAGCTTTGAGAAAAGCATTTTTTCATGAAGCAATATTTAGACCTCATGCGTCACGTTTACGAAAACGGTACGTTTAAAGGTGATCGAACGGGAACAGGAACAAAAAGTGTATTTGGATACCAAATGCGATTCGATTTGTCCGAAGGTTTTCCGATGGTCACTACCAAGAAACTTCACTTAAAATCCATTATTTATGAATTACTGTGGTTCTTAAAAGGAGATACTAATATTGCTTATTTAAAGGAACACGGTGTTCGAATTTGGGATGAGTGGGCAGATGAGAATGGCAACCTTGGACCCGTTTATGGTTACCAGTGGAGAAACTGGAATGGAGATGAAATTGATCAAATTTCAGAGCTCATCGAACAGTTGAAATCCAATCCGAATAGCAGAAGAATGCTTGTTAGTGCTTGGAATCCTTCCGTACTTCCTGATACAAAAAAGAGTTTTGCTCAGAATGTAGCTGAAGGCAAAGCAGCCTTACCGCCTTGTCATGCCTTTTTTCAATTTTATGTAGCTGATGGAAAACTATCATGTCAACTATATCAAAGAAGCGCTGATATATTTTTAGGAGTTCCTTTTAATATCGCAAGTTATTCCTTATTCGTATTAATGATTGCTCAGGTAGTTGGCTTAGAGCCAGGAGAATTTATTCACACTTTTGGTGATGCACATATCTATACAAATCACTTTGAGCAAGTGGAATTACAATTGAGCAGAAACCCAAGACCATTACCGACGATGAAACTAAACCCTGAGGTGAAAAATATTTTTGATTTTACCTTTGAAGATTTCACCTTAGAAAATTATGACCCTCACCCACTTATTAGAGGGAAAGTTTCAGTATAATAATATGGAGAAAATAATCATTGCGGCCATAGGAAAGAATAATGAGCTAGGAAAAAACAACGATTTGATCTGGCACCTTCCTGAGGATTTAAAGCATTTTAAAAAAACAACTGGTTTTAGCCCGATAATCATGGGAAGAAAAACCTATGAATCAATAGGCCGTCCCTTGCCAAAAAGGAAAAATATTGTAATCAGTCGAAACCCTGATTTGGAAATTGAGGGTTGTACATGTTATACTTCAGTTGAAGATGCATTAAAAGACCTCAATGATGAAAAACAAGTTTTTTTAATTGGTGGAGGGCAGATTTACCAACAATACATCAACGATGCAGACCTGCTTGAAATAACTGAAGTTCAAGACACCTTTGATGCTGATATTTTTTTTCCTGAGATTGATAAAACAATCTGGAAAGAAGTCAAAAGAATAAAGAATCATGCAGATTTAAAAAACCCACATGATTATGATTTCGTTACTTACACTAAAAGAACTCAATAGAATAAGGCAATCGGGTTTGAATTCCGTTTAATTTTTGGAATTCTTGAATTTCTTTCAATTGTGTCTTTTCTATTAGATTGAGGTAAGGTTGTAAAACTTCCATTTTGACAAGTTGCATTTTCTTTAGACTTGAGGCAAAATCATTATCGTATTCGGGATAATTCATACGACCAAAATCTGCTTCTAGACCTGCTAGCTCCGCAGCGTATTCAACCGCTTGATCTAAACCTCCAATCTCATCGACCAAACCTAAATCTAAAGCTTGATTTCCTGTCCAAACTCTACCTTGAGCAATGGCATCTATATCAGATTTTTTCATCTTTCTTCCCGCAGCTACATGGGTCAAAAACTGATCATAAACGAGCTCAACACCTTCTTTTGTTAAATCGTGGAATTCCTGTGTCATCGGTTCAAAAACTGAATAAGAAGGACTGTTTGAAGTCGATACTTGTTCTGCGTTAATTCCAATATCATCAGCAAAACCACTAATATTTGGAAGCGCACCAAATACCCCTATAGACCCTGTAATGGTTTCTTGTTCGGCAAAAATAAAATCCCCTTTACAAGCAATATAGTATCCCCCCGAAGCGGCATAGTTACCCATGGATACAACCACCGGTTTGTCTTCATTTAAATCCTCTAAAGCTTCCAAAATAATATCAGAAGACAAAGCACTCCCTCCAGGAGAATCCACCCTAAGTACAACCGCACTAATACTTGAGTTATTTTTAATTTTTCTAATTGACTTGAGCATAAGTTCGTGTCCAATTGTAAATTCATCTCCTGAACCATACACAATTTCACCCTGAGCATATAAAATGGCAACATTTCCATCACTAGAATAGGTTTCATCACCACCTATGGCAAAAAGGTAATCATCCAATTCAATTCCTTCGTAGGAATCATAAAGTACATTTTCAGCCAAAAATTCACGATACGCCCTAAAATAAACTAACTCGTCAATTAATCCACTCTGTACTGCTCTCTCAGGTGTTCGAGCCAAAACTTTATCTGCAACTTCGCTTAACTGATCAGAATCCATTAAGCGCTCTTCACTTACATCACTTAACATAGCAGTCCACAAATCCATTTGCAATTCTGTTATTTGCTCTCTATTGGCATCACTCATCTTATCTGCTAAGAAAGGTTCCATTGCAGACTTGTATTTCCCATGACGAATCACTTCCATTTTTACGCCATATTTTTCTTCAAATTCTTTAAAAAACAATACTTCACTTCTCAGACCTTCCCAATTAACACCACCAACGGGATTCAAAAAAATACGGTCAGCCACTGAAGCTAGATAATATGCTTTTTGGCTATACACATCAGCATAGGCATAAATAGGTTTTCCGCTTTCCTTATACTCCAATAAGGCCATTCTAATTTCTTTTAGCTGAGCCATTCCAGCTGGGATATCATTAAACTGAATACTTATTGCTTTAATATTATTATCGTTTTTGGCCACCTTTATTCCCTGTATAATATCATTTAAACCAATATAAGGGTTCTCTAAGTCCAAAGCCTGAAACAAGCTACTATCATCCGATGGATAATAATCCAACAATTCACTATCGAAACTCAATTCAAGAACAGTCCCTCGAGTAAGTGTAACGGGTTCGTCTTCCATAGAGGCGAAACTAATAGCGATGACAATAAAGAATACAAATATTAATGCCATGGCAATAAAAAACCCCATAACACTAGCGAGAAGACTTTGTAGAAATTTCATTTTTAAAATTTTTTGTTCTACCAAATATAACATTTTAGCGTTTGTTTTAGTTTCTTTGTATTCCATTTATGAAAATTCACAGAAGAACATATTTATCTCTTGGATCCAATCAAGGTAATAGGTTGGAAATTCTTCAGAAATCCATTGATTTACTAGCAATTAAATCGGGAAATATTAAAAAAATCTCCTCGGTTTATCAAACAAAAAGTTGGGGGTTTAAGGGGGCGGATTTCTTGAATCTTGTTGTCGAATTACACACTAACCTGAACCCAGAACGTTTATTACAAAGCATTCTTTCAATTGAAAAGGAATTGGGGCGAAAGAAAAACATCTCAGAATCATATGAAGATCGACCTATAGACATTGATTTGTTGTTTTTTGATGATGAAATCATTTTTGAACCTCAATTAATCGTTCCTCACCCAGAATTAGCTAAAAGAAATTTTGTGCTTTACCCGCTCTCCGAAATTGCACCTAATTTTATCCACCCTATTTTAAAGAAAAGGATTGAAATACTTTGTGAAAATAGCCCAGATTCGGATGAAATAAATAAAATTAAGGATGGGTTAGTTAAACCCATTTCACTTGAAGACAAATTCACTTATATAGCGATAGAAGGTAATATCGGAGCAGGAAAGACGTCATTAGCCAATATGCTTTCTGACGATTTTAATGCTAAAATGGTTCTAGAACGATTTGCGGACAATCCGTTCTTACCTAAATTTTATGAAGACAAAGAGCGATTTGCCTTTCCTTTAGAAATGAGTTTTTTAGCAGATCGATATCAACAATTATCAGACGACATCGCTCAGTTCGATTTATTCAAAAACTTCATAGTTTCAGACTATTATATTTTTAAGTCTTTAATTTTTGCTCAAATCACATTGCAAAAGGAAGAATTTGTGCTCTATAGAAGGATGTTTGACATCATGTACAAAGAAATTACTAAACCTGATGTTTATGTTTATTTGTATCAAAATACAAAGCGCTTACTGGAAAACATAAAAAAAAGAGGCAGATCCTACGAGAAAAATATTGATCCTGATTATTTAAATAAAATTCACGAGGGCTATATCAATTTTATCAAAACAGAAAAAGATCTGAACGCTCTTATAATTGACGTATCAGATCTTGATTTCGTAAACCGTCCTGAAGACTATTTATATATTTTGGAAGAGCTAAAAAATTATTAATTTTTCCCGCCTTGCTTTAATTCTAACTTCTCTGCGAAATAATCACAAAAGTCTCTCATCGTAGCCGACATTTTCTCATCATTTGTAGCACGTTCAAAAGTGTTCGCCATAGACACTAAAGTCTGGTGAAAAAATTGCTTCATTTCATCCACTGGCATGTCTTTTGTCCATAAATCCATTCTAAGTGTATCTTGCTCAATTGGATCCCAAACAGACAACATAATGGCCTTTGATTCTTCATTATTAATCCCTCCATCTTCTGCTGACCATGATAGTTTTTCAGGAATTTTATTCTCGTCTAATCCTACAGTAATTTCAATCTTTGATTTATGTACTACTCCCATATTACTTTTTTGGTTTAAAACCTGATTGCTCGAAAACAATCTGTGGTGATTTTCTTAATAATTGGGGCAAAGATACATCATTATTCCTCATAAAACTAGATACGATTTCATAGCCAATATAAACTCCCAATCGTCCCGGAGTCTCATTGTCAAAGCCTCTATAAAATTTTGAAAAGGGAGCAGGATCCAAAAACCTTTTAACCAAATTTCTATCCGTCGAAAACAACAAATTTTCCTCAACAAAATAAGCCCAAATTTCATATTCATTTTCTCTGGCCCAAGCCAATTGTTCCTCAGTAAAATCCAAGTTTATAGACAAGGTATTTTCTCTGCATAACATTTGGTACAGATATATCCATTTTCCATAACTCACCATATGATCTACAAACCTTCTTCCTTGAGGTAAATCTCCCACAAATTCTTTGGTTAAATCCATTCCAATATGGTTAGCATTAAATTGACTTCTCAAGTATTTTGGTGTCAAACTGTAGTATGGAGAATTTTCTCCTAAATATTGATCCACAGCAATTAGAATCATTTCTTCTGTTAAAATGATTTTCTGATCAGCATCCCCACCTCCAATTAAGGTATATACCGAATCCGAAATATCGTTTTCAGGAAAATAATAATCCAAGGATTGTAAGACTGTTTTTAACTCCTGTTTGAGTCTCTCGCTATCTAAGTTTTTATCAATAGCCTCTTGCAACTCTTGATTTTCTTCGGAGTTTGCCAAAACTAAATATTGTTCGTTTGAGATACCGGAACTCATAAACATTGGATATCGCTCACGTAAGTAATTTACCTCCTCTACATTTTTTAATTTCGAAAAGGCCTGATCAAACCTATCAATAGATAATTTTATTTGAATTTGATTAATTGTATCTTCTTTTTGACATGAAGCCATAAGAAATAGAATAATAAGCAAAAGCCTTTTGAAGATGTGCATTAAATCTTTAATTTTGTTAGTATACATTAATATTCAAAAGTAAGCAAGAGCATGAACTTAGCAAAAGTAAATGAATTTATTGTTGACTGGTTAAAAGACTATAAACAAAAATCAGGGGTTAAAGGATTTGTTGTCGGTGTCTCAGGAGGAATTGATTCAGCATTGACCTCAACACTATGCGCTCAAACGGGATTTCCTGTACTCTGTGTGGAAATGCCAATTCATCAAGCAAGTTCACAAGTCAATCGTGCTCAAGAACACATCGCACAATTAAAAAACAGATTTAAAAATGTTCGTTCAATTCGAGTAGATTTAACTGATACTTTTGAAGAATTTAAAAAAGCTGTTCCCCAAGGGGAGACCGAGGGAATTACTCGAATGAGCGAAGCCAATACAAGAGCTCGAATCCGAATGACTTCACTTTATTATTTAGCAGGAATAAACAATTATCTCGTTGCTGGAACGGGAAACAAAGTTGAGGATTTTGGAGTTGGGTTTTATACAAAATATGGGGATGGAGGAGTAGATTTAAGTCCAATTGCTGATTTGTATAAATCACAAGTTTATGCTCTTGCCGCATATTTAGAGGTTCCTGAAAGTATTCAAAATGCCGCCCCTACAGATGGTTTATTTGGCGACTCAAGAACTGATGAAGATCAAATTGGGGCTAGCTATGATGAATTAGAGTGGGCAATGGAATTTGCGGAATCACAATACGACCCAAGTAGCTTAGAAAATAGAGAAAAAGAAGTATTCGAAATTTATTTAAGTCGAAATAAAGCAAATCAGCATAAAATGCAAGCCATACCAGTTTGTATGATACCTCAAGATTTAATTAAGTAGATTAAAGAGGACCTAAAATTAGAATCCCGATTGAAAGTTAACTTTCAATCGGGATTTTAGTTTAAAATAATAATAAGCGAATTTGCTTATTAATCCTTTTTCTTGCACCATTGGAGAGAGCCAAAGGTAAAGAAAGCCAAAGACCAAATGCCTTGGCGTACTTTTTATAGTTTTTCATAGACTAATGTTTGGTTATGCAAACTTACATTATTTTTAATAAAAATCAATAATCATTGTGTTAAAATACGATTATTGCGTTTTAATGCATCAAGTTTATGTTTTTTCACTAAAAATGGGGATATCATTAAATAATCAATAATTGAAATCACACCACTCGGTTCAGTTTTTCAAAAATCATGTTTTTCAGCTCGGTGTACTTCATAATCATTTCCAAATCTTGATCGCGTTCTGAAGACTCAGCTATATGATTCATTAAATCAGAGATTTTGTTTTGAATCAAAGTTCTTCTAAGATTTAGTACAGCATCTGGGACTGCTTTGGAAAGTTTATTTTCTTTGGTAGGAACGTGAATGTTTTGCTTTTTCCAATCACTTAATTGATACTTCTCATCCTCCATCAGTATGTCTGTAACGGTAGAGGAAATTTCATTTTTTGAGCTTTGCAAGAGTTTTTCTGTAGATAGTTTTTCTTCTTGGTTAAGCTGATGTATAATCTGATAATACACCTCAGAGAATATGGGATTTGCAAATTCCATTTCATCATCCTGCAATTGAAGATAAAGTTCTTGAGAAACGGTATTGATATATTTATGAGCAACGACTTTTAAACGACCTCGATCATCCCTTTCCTCAACCCAATCCACAAAGTTAACCTCATTGTTCCCATATAACAATAATAATTTTATAATCTCTCTTTCATAAAGTTCAAGTGCATAATTTGAAGGGACTTGCTGCCCTTGTTCTTGGGCCTCTGCCATTGCGGCGGCATAGGCCATTTGCTCTTGTTCCATCATTTGCTGCTCGTAGACCGCACCTCCGACAGCTTTAAGTTTCTGAGAACTTGCCCCCCCTTTTTTAGGCTCTGGTTTAGAGAGTAACTGGGCCAATTCATTAAAAAGAACAGATTCCGAAATATCCATAATTCGTGAGCATTCCTGAACATAAACCTCTCTTTTTATAGAATCAGGAATTTTTGAAATACTTTTTACAATATCACGTATTAACCCTGCTTTCTTGATGGGATCATTCTTTGCTTCTTGCATAAGCAATGAAACCTTAAACTGAATGAAATCCTGGGCGTGATCCGCCAAGTAAAGTTTCAGTTCTTGTTCACCTAACTTTTTTGCATAGCTATCAGGGTCCTCACCATCTGGAAACGCCACAACCTTTACGTTTAGTCCTTGTTCCAAGATTAAATCTATACCTCGGATAGAGGCTCTAAGACCTGCCGCATCACCATCAAAAAGGACAATTACATTTGAAGTTAGCCTTTGGATCAAACGAATTTGGTCGGGCGTCAAAGCAGTACCTGATGATGCAACTACATTTTCAACGCCGGCTTGATGAAATGAAATGACATCAGTATATCCCTCAACTAAATAACAACTATCTTCTTTAGCTATTTTTTGTTTAGCTTGATGAATACCATACAATATCTTTGATTTATGATAGATATCACTCTCAGGAGAATTTAAATATTTGGCGGCCTTCTTATCTTGAGTAAGTATTCTGCCCCCGAATCCAAGTACTCTTCCACTCATAGAGTGAATTGGAAAAACAACTCGACCTTTGAATCGGTCAAAAGTCTTGGACTCTTTAACTATGGTAAGCCCAGTTTTTTCTAGATATTTTAACTCATATCCTTTTTTGAGAGCTGCATTGGTAAAATGGTCCCATTTATCCAAGGCATAACCAAGGTCAAATTTATCAATCATTTCATCCGTAAAACCGCGCTCTTTGAAATAACTCAAACCAATCGCTCTTCCCGTTTCGTCTTCTTTTAAATCCTTTGCAAAAAACTCTTTTGCGAATTCAGACACCAAATACATTGACTCCCGCTCTCCGGCTGCTTCTTTTTGAGCATCAGTTTGTTCAGTTTCCTCAAGTTCTATATTATATTTTTGGGCGAGCCATCGAATGGCTTCGGGATATGAAAAATGCTCGTGTTCCATTAAGAAGCTTACAGCATTACCTCCTTTTCCTGTAGAAAAATCTTTCCAAATTTGTTTGACTGGAGAAACCATGAAAGAAGGGGTCTTTTCATCTGTGAAAGGACTCAAACCCTTAAAATTACTTCCTGATTTTTTTAGTTGAACGAACTCCCCTATGACCTCCTCAACCCGAGCGGTTTCAAATACTACATCAATACTTGAGCGAGAAATCATAGGGGAATTTATTCAATTATTAGGATACTGCTTTAAGTTTCTTTAAAGCAGATTTTGTCAATTTTTGCTCTGCATATTTTTTAGTAACGTGCAAATCTTTTTCATTAGAAGAAGGCATTTCAAACATAGCATCTGTAAACACTGCTTCACACAAAGATCGTAAACCACGAGCTCCTAATTTATACTGTAAGGCTTTATTAACAATATAGTCAAGTGCCTTGTCATCAACCTTTAGACTGATACCATCCATTTCAAACAATTTGGTATATTGCTTTATAATAGCATTCTTAGGTTCTGTAAGTATTGCTCTTAAAGTCTTTGCATCTAAAGGGTTCATATACGTCAAAACCGGCAAACGACCTATGATTTCTGGGATCAAACCGAAATCTTTTAAGTCACTTGGTATAATATATTGCAATAAGTTTTCTTCATCTACTTTCTCGTCACTTACAGAGGCTGAATACCCAACAGCTTGCATATTCAAACGCTTAGAAATAATTCGGTCAATTCCAGAAAAAGCACCACCTGCGATAAACAAAATATTTTTGGTATTCACTTCAACGAATTTCTGATCTGGATGTTTACGACCCCCTTGAGGAGCTACATTTACTGTGGAGCCTTCAAGCAATTTCAAAAGTGCTTGCTGTACCCCTTCTCCAGAAACATCTCTTGTGATAGAAGGGTTATCTCCCTTTCTAGCAATCTTATCGATTTCATCAATAAATACAATACCTCGTTCTGCTTTTGCAACATCATAATCTGCAGCTTGCAAGAGTCTGGATAAAATTGATTCTACATCCTCACCAACATATCCCGCTTGGGTAAGTACTGTGGCATCTACAATAGAAAATGGAACCGATAGCATTTTAGCAATAGTTCTAGCAACAAGAGTTTTACCAGTTCCGGTCTCACCTACTAAAACGATATTACTCTTTTCAATTTCAACATCATCACTTTTTACCTCTGGCTGCAATAAACGCTTATAATGATTGTATACCGCAACTGCCATTGCTCTTTTTGTTTGATCCTGGCCAATGATATACTCATCTAAGAAATTTTTAATTTCTAGAGGTTTTTTCAAACTCAAATCACTCGCCAATTCAGTTTTACCAACATCTGCAATTTCTTCTAAAACAATCCCATGAGCCTGTTCTATACATTTATCACAAATATGAGCGTCCATTCCTGCAATCAACAGGTCCGTCTCTGCCTTCTTCCTCCCACAAAAGGAACACTCTAATATTTCGTCTTTTGACATATGTCTTTATTTATTTCTAACTAAAACCTCATCGATCATACCATAGGCTTTGGCCTCCTCAGCCTTCATCCAATAATCACGATCTGAATCCGCATAAACCTTCTCAAAAGTTTGTCCAGAATGTTTGGCTATTATGTGATATAATTCATCTTTCAATTTCATAATTTCTCTAGCAGTAATCTCAATATCAGAAGCTTGACCTTGAGCACCACCTAATGGTTGGTGAATCATCACTCTTGAATGAGGTAAAGCCGATCGCTTACCGTCAGCCCCAGCACACATAAGTACCGCTCCCATTGAAGCTGCCATACCTGTACAAATAGTAGCTACATCAGGTTTAATAAACTGCATCGTATCGTAGATTCCAAGACCTGCATAAACCCCACCACCTGGTGAGTTTATATAAATCGAAATATCTTTACTTGCATCGACACTCTCTAAAAACAATAACTGAGCTTGAACAATATTCGCTACTTGATCATTAATTCCAGTTCCTAAAAAAATAATTCGATCCATCATCAACCTTGAAAACACATCCATTTGTGCCACATTTAGTTGACGTTCTTCGATAATATATGGAGTCACGCTGCTAACCAATTGATCGTAATGCATACTACTGATTCCTTGATCTTTTGTCGCAAACTTTTTAAATTCTTCGCCGTAATTCATATTGAACTTTTTTTGATTTAAGGTTGGTGTAAAGATAACAACAATATAGCAATTAATTGTACCTTTGCAAAAAGACTACTATGGGTTTTGATCATTTAAATTTAAACACTCCCTTGCGTAATGCATTGGATGATTTGGGCTTCGAAAACCCTACACCTATTCAAGAAGAAGCCTTTCCGGTTATCATGTCGGGTAAAGACATCATTGGTATTGCTCAAACAGGTACGGGAAAAACGTTTGCTTATTTGATGCCAATCTTGAGAATGCTCCCATTTTCAACCCAAAAACACCCAAGAGTCTTGATAGTAGTTCCAACTAGAGAACTCGTTCTTCAAGTTGTTCGCGCCTTAGATGAATTAACACCATACATCAATGTGAGGTATGCAGGGATTTTTGGTGGTGCCAATATTAATAAGCAAAAAGAATTGATTCGTCAAGGATTAGATATTCTGGTTGCAACACCAGGAAGAGTGATCGACATGGGGATGTCCGGTAGCTTAAAACTCAAATCAATTCAAAAACTCGTTTTGGATGAAGTTGATGAAATTTTAGCTTTGGGATTTAGAGCGCAATTAGAACAAATTTTGGACTTAGTTCCTCTTAAAAAACAAGGTGTATTGTTTTCTGCTACTATGACCTCAGAGGTAGAAAAAATTATTGACAACCACTTTGTAAGCCCCCTGAAAATAGAAGTAGCCAAAAGTGGAGAACCTTTGAAACAGCTGAGCCAGTATAAATTTGATGTTCCAAATTTTTACACCAAAATCAACCTTTTGAAAGAATTAGTAAAGGAGGATGAGGATATGAAAAGGGTTTTGGTTTTTGTCAAAACTAAACGTTTAGCGGATTTGGTTTTTGAGCAAATGGCAGAAGATGTTTATGGGGAGCAAAACACCTCTGATTTTGCCATTATTCACTCTAACAAAACCCAAAATTACCGACTGAGATCAATCAAAAGATTTGAAGAAGGTAAACACAAGGTTCTTATAGCAACAGATTTGGTGGGTCGAGGCTTAGATTTCAAAGATGTTAGTCACGTGATTAACTTCGATATTCCGGATGAAGTTGAAAACTTTGTACACAGAATCGGAAGAACCGCAAGAGCAAATAAAAAAGGTGTTGCTATTTCTTTTGTAACAGGAAAAGAAGAGGAATTCATGGAAGCTATTGAAGAGATGTTGGGAAGCCCTCTTCAAGAAAAAGAGCTGCCAGAACAAGTAACTATAGAAAGTCGACTAATTGATGATGAAATTGAAAAAGAAGATTTCAAACCATATCAAAAACTCAAATCAAAAGAATTTGCTCCTGGGCCAGCCTTTCATGAGAAAAAGGAAAAAAATCAAAAAACCAATCAAGGCGGAAGTTATCGAAGAAAACTAGCTGCTAAATATAAAAAACCAAGGACTAGAGGTCAAAAAAGGAAATAAAAAAAGCTCCATCTTTCAATGGAGCTTTCTATTTATAATTATTGAATCTTAGTTCTTATAAGCTTCTTTAACGAAATCTTCGAAACTAACTTCTTTAACTTTGAAATCAATGTTTTCTTTGTAGAAATCTAATAACTTCTTGCTAACAAGTTGCTCTTGCAAACGTTTGGCTTCATCCTGATTTGATAAAACACGAGTTGCTATTTCATTCAATTCCGAATCTTCCGGATTCATTTGACCGTATTGCGCCATTTGAGCTTTTACAAAACCTTTTGTAAATTCTACCAATTCAGCATAGTCCAATTTAATATCATTTTGAGCCATTACCTTTCCTTCGATCAACTGGTAACGTAAGCCTTTTTCAGATTTTGCATATTCTTCTTCAGCCTCCTCTGCTGTCATTGGCTTTTCACCTGCCTGAGCTAACCATTTTTTCAAAAACTCAGCCGGTAAGTCAAACTTAGTGTTCTCCACTAAATATTCAGTAACCCCATTTAACAATTGTTGATCACCTTGATTTGCGAATTGAGCTTCTGCATCTTCTTTGATTTTGGCTCTTAATTCTTCCTCAGTAGTCACTGCGTTTTCTCCAAAAATCTTATCAAACAGCTCTTGATTAAGCTCCGCTTTTTCAGTCAAGTTAATTTCTTCAATTTCAAAAGTTAATGGAATCTCTAATCCGTGAACTTCGTCATGAGTTAAACCTAAAGCAGACATTAATTTATGTTCGTCATTAAACAAGTTCTTAGTTTTCAACTTAAGAACATCTCCAACTTTTGAACCCATAAACTTCTTAAGATTCAATTTTCCCTTAATATCTTCAAGAGCAATTGTTGAAGATTTAGATAAGTCCTCACGCTCTTCTGACTTCCAAAGCCCCGTTACAGTAACACCTTCAATAATTTCCTCTTGTGGCACTAGTTTCCCATAACGCTCTTGGATATTTTCAACTTCTTTTTGAATCAAATCTTGATCAGCAACAATATCAAATTTTGTGATTTTGTTTTTTGCTTTTTTAAGATCTACGTCAAATTCAGGTGCTAAACCTAATTCAAATTCGAAAACATAATCATCCGCATCCCATGAAAAATCATCCTGAACTTTAGGAAGTGGATTACCCAAAACCTCTAATTTTTCTTCAGTCATATAATTATTCATGCTCTCTTGTAAAAGCTTATTTACCTCATCAACTTTAACAGACATTCCGTATTGCTTTTTAACTAAGCCCATAGGTACATGCCCTTTTCTAAATCCAGGGATATTCGCTGTTTTGCGGTAGTCATTCAATACATTCACAACTTTTTGCTCATAATCCGCAGCTGACATTTCAACTTTAACAACAGCATTTAATGCATCAATGTTTTCTCTAGTAATATTCATCTCTAATCGCTTTATCTAAAATTGGCTGCAAAATTACTATTTTTTAACTAATTGCACAACCTATTAATCTACTCTATTTCAGCTTATTTGACTAATCCCCCAAAACAAATAACAGGCCTTGAGGAAATCTTTGGGGTTTTCAGCATGTAACCAATGACCTGCTCTAGGAATTTCTATTAATTCATAGTTTGGAAAATGTGCTTCAATCAATGGTAAATCATCAGTTGAAATATAACCCGAATTCTCTCCTTTCAAAAAAAGAGTCGGACCTAAGTATTCGGTAAATGGTTCTAGTGGAGCTCCGACTTCATTATTGTGCTCAGTAAGCGCTTTTACATTACATCGAAATCCCAATTTATCTTTGGTTACTCGATAAACATTTTTCATCAAAAATTGCCTAACACCTGCTTCATGGATTTGTTTTCTCAAAACATCTTCGATTTCAGATCGACTCGATTGCTTTTCAAAATCTACAGAATTCAGTGCCTTTAGAATAAATTCATGATGTGGAGGATAATTTTTTGGACCAATATCTGCAACAACCAATGACTTAACTCGTTGCTCATAATTCACAGCAAAGTTCATTGCAGTTTTTCCTCCCATAGAATGCCCAATTAGATTTGCGGATTCGATTTTATTGAAATCCATATAACGTAGCAAGTCCTCACTCATTAATTCATAATCAAAATCATCACTATGAAAACTTCTTCCATGATTTCTTTGATCAATCAAATGAACTTTGAAATAAGATGAAAACTGATTTGCAAGAGTCTTCCAATTATCTCCCATCCCAAAATATCCGTGAAGTATGATTAGGTCGGGACCCGATCCCATTACCCTGGCATGAACTAATTCCATTGAGACATTCCTCTTTTTATTTTGGACAAATACATATTTACTACGTTTTCAAGTCCGAGGTATAAGGACTCTGAAATCAAGGCATGACCAATAGACACCTCAGCTAATTGGGGTATTTGTGATACAAAAAACTCAATATTATCAAGACTCAAGTCATGACCAGCATTGATTTCCATGCCCAATTCTCTAGCTTTAGCTGCTGCTGCAACATAAGGTTCAATTCCAGTCTTATCGCCTTGAGCGTATAAATGAGCAAATTGTTCAGTGTAAAGCTCAATTCGATCAGTTCCTGTTAAAGCTGCTCCTTCAATCATTTCAATAACCGGATCAACAAAAATAGAAGTTCGAATCCCTGCATCTTTAAAAGTCTGGATCACATCGCGAAGATAAGTTTGGTTTTTGACTGTATCCCATCCGGCATCTGAAGTCAAATTTGTTATCGCATCTGGCACCAAGGTCACTTGCTCCGGCTTCACTTCCAATACCAATTCCGTGAATTTTTCTATTGGGTTCCCCTCTATATTGAGTTCCGTTTTAACTGAGGTTTTCAAATCTCTTGCATCTTGATACCGAATATGCCTTTCATCGGGTCTGGGGTGAATGGTAATCCCTTGAGCGCCAAAACCCTCAATATCTTTGGAAGTTTTTAATAAGTTTGGCACATCTCCACCACGAGAATTTCTCAATGTGGCAATTTTATTAACATTTACACTTAGTTTACACATAGAATCACGTTTTTCATTTAAGGCTTTAGGTCAAGCAAAATTATTGATGTATTTTAGCTAAGACGGTACAAAAATAAGTCATTTGAGTAACTTAAATCACATATCAAACTATATATCTAATGATTTAGACCTTTTGAAATTAGGATTGAGTCTAAATAGGTGTTTTGAAGAAATTCAAAATTCACCCTACCAAGCCTTGCCTGTAAGTGGGGGTGGTCTACTGTTTCAAGATGATTTATTGGCGTATTTAGGAGAAAACGAGCTTTTGGAAAACAACCTTTTCTTAGTGAAGAATATTCAAGTTTCCAACAAAGATTCCTATTCAAATTGTTTTAAAAAAATTGTTGAATACAGCTGCCCAATACTTCCTGTTTATTCTGAAAACAATCGGTATTTAGGCTATTATGATTGCTTAGAAATAGTTTCCTTGTTACACGACTTACCTGGATTTCAGCAAGAAGTCCAAGAAGTAATTATCAGTCATTCTAAAAATGATTTTTCCGCAGGTAGGATAAGCCATATTATCGAAGGGCAAGGGGACGTGTTATACAGCTACAATTTGATCAAAATTTCAGACACACATCTTACGGCTTTTTTAAAATTGAAGAGTACAGATTTAAGTAGTTTGCTGCAAATATTTCGCTCCTACGGATATCACATTGTGAGCACGCATGAAAATGACGACTATCTCGAAGATCTAAAAGAAAGGTCTTCCTATTTAGATAAATTTTTAAATATATGATGATTAATTCTGTTGGCTTATTCGGTCAAACATATTATGAAGATACTAGAGACTATTTACAAGAGTTAATTACTCTTATAAATGAGCAAGGATGGAATTTAATTGTAGAGGAAAACTACCACCAACAACTTCAAGATGCGGGGATTTTGGCCGATACCATTGAAACTTATTCGAAACCTGAAGATCTAAAAACCAAAATTAATTTGATGTTCACCATTGGTGGTGATGGGACGATCTTAAGGGCAATTACTTACATTAAAGATTCTGGAATACCTATACTCGGGATTAATACAGGGCGTTTAGGATTTCTTGCAACCATTCAAAAAACTGAGATCAAAAGAGCCTTTGAATGTGTTTTAAATGAACAATACAAGATCACTGAACGTGTTGTTCTTCAAGTCAGCACTATTCCAGAACACCCCGAGCTAAAAGAAAATAATTTTGCTTTAAATGAAATTTCAGTAGCAAGGCAAAATACAGCATCCATGATTGGGGTAGAAACCCATTTGGATGAAACTTATTTGACAAATTATTTTGCTGATGGACTTATAGTTGCCACCCCCACAGGCTCTACAGGATATTCTTTAAGTTGTGGAGGACCAGTTATTGACCCCAAATCAAATAGCCTAGTAATTACCCCAATAGCCCCTCATAATTTAAATGCGCGGCCTTTAGTACTTTCTAATGACACTAAAATTGACTTAAAAGTTGAAGGTAGAATCCAGGATTTTTTACTCTCCCTAGACTCAAGACTAATTTCAGTTCCTGCCAACAGTGGTATTCATATAAATAAAGCGGATTTTACAATTCCTATTATTTCTTTAAAAGACAGAACGTTTTACGAAACATTAAGGTCAAAATTATTATGGGGAGAAGATACCAGAAATCATAAGTAATTAATTTCGTTTTTTAACGTTATACTTGTGCCATGTAAAATGAATATGACAGATAGGAAAATAATTTTAGTCTTTTTCTTCTACTTGAGTTTTATAATTCAAGGGAGTGCACAAAAATACGAAATCGGTCCAATGATTGGGGTTACGAATGTTTTCGGTGACCAATCAAATTATGATTTAACAAAAGGTCAATTAGGAGGCGGATTTTTATATAAAGTTAACAAAAATTATCGCCTGGCTTACCGGTTTTCTTACACCTATTTGCCCACAGAAAACTCTTTAACCAACCAAATAACTGTTGATGGTGTAGATTCCACTGTACAAAATCAAATTAATTTTCAAGAATTTGCGGCAGGAATAGAATTCAACTTTTTTGATTATTTGAAACCTTATAAAGCTACAAATACCACTCCTTATTTTATTTTGCAAATTGCTGCATTGAACTACAATAAAAAATTGACTGCATCAATTCCAGTCGGTCTTGGGATAAAAACAAAAGTTTTTAGTAATATTGCCATCTCAATGGAAACCAGACTCCAATATACCTTTTCGGATGAATTGGAAGGTGGTACTGTTGGTGATTTGAACAATAGAAACGATTGGTATATGTTTACAGGAATTAATGTAACCTATATCTTTGGTAGACAAGAATGTTATACGAGCCCAATGTAGAGATGGATTTAATTGCAGCTATTAATTCGAATAGAGTACCTAAACACCTGGCCATTATTATGGACGGGAATGGACGATGGGCCAAAGAAAAAGGTCGTCCCAGAGCTTTCGGTCATAAAAATGGAGTTTCCACCGTTCGTAAAGTTTTAGAGGCTTGTGCGGAGATTGGAGTAGAATATCTAACCCTATATGCCTTCTCGACTGAAAATTGGAAACGTCCAAAACTAGAGGTCGAAACTTTGATGACACTGCTTGCCAATTCACTTAAAAAGGAATTAAAATCTTTAATGAAGAACGATGTTTGCCTCCGTGCCATCGGAGATATCTCAAAACTTCCAAAAAAGGCGCAAAAAAACCTAAGTGAAGTTTTTGACGCTACAAAAGACAATAAAAAAATCACACTTACCTTAGCGTTAAATTACGGTTCAAGAGAAGAAATCGTAAGAATGGTTAAGGAGATTTCTTCAAAAGTTGTTAATAATGAACTTAGTTTAGAAGAAATTAATGAAAATATTATAAATAATCATTTATATACATTTACTTTGCCTGATGTTGATTTACTGATTCGCACAAGTGGGGAGCAGCGTATTAGTAACTATCTACTTTGGCAAATCGCCTATTCTGAACTTTATTTTACTGAAGTTCATTGGCCTGATTTTGACAAAGAACATTTATACAAAGCCATAATCGATTATCAAAACCGCGAGAGACGCTTCGGTAAAACGAGCGAACAAATTGAGAATTTAGATGAACAGAAAGCATAAGATCACTACCCTTATTTTAAGTTTAATCGGTTTTAGTCAAATTTTTGCCCAAGAAGTTGATCCAGCTCCTAAGCCTAAATCTGAAAATACTGCCGTTGTACAAGATAGCTTGCCACAGAAAAGCACAATCGCCATTACGAACTATGTTCCAGAAAAGGAATATATCTTGGGTGACATACGTGTAACTGGCTTAAAGAAATTCAATGAAAATACTGTAAAACTATTTACAGGATTAGATCTTGGACAGAAAATTAAGGTTCCCGGAGACAAACTATCAAGTTCTATAAAAAAACTTTATGACACCAAGCAGTTTTCAAATGTTGATGTTTATATCGAACGCTTGGAAGGCAATAAAGTTTTTCTAGAGTTTAAGGTAACCGAATTACCTCAATTGAATGAAGTTAGAATTGAAGGGGTTAAAAAGGGGAAACAAAAGTCTTTAGCGGAAGACACAGAATTGAAATCTGGTGCTATGGTAACAGATAACCTTATAGTGACCTCAACAAATTATTTTAAAAATCAGTTTACGGAAAAAGGGTTTTTAAATACTAAAGTTAATATCAATACAACTCCTGACACAACGGTAGCAAATACAGTTAATATGTTGGTTTATATTGATAAAGGACAGAAAGTAAAAATCAACGCCATTAACGTTAATGGGAATGAAGATTTACCAGACGAGAAAGTTCGTAGCTTCCTGAAAAACACAAAACAAAAGACTTTTTACAGATTCTGGAAATCTTCTAAGCTTGTTCAAGACGATTTTCAAGAGGACCTTAAAAATATAGTTAGTGAATATTCTCAATTGGGATATCGAGATGCCCGTATTAAGAGTCATGAGGTAGTCAAAAATGATAATGGAACAATTGATATTAACATCGAATTAGAGGAGGGTAATAAATACTACTTTGGTGAAATTAGCTTTTTGGGGAACAAATCATATACGGATTCCTACCTTTCCAGTTTGTTAGGAATTGAAGAAGGTGAAACCTATAACGGAGAAATATTAAAAGAACGGGTGGTTGGAGACGGAACTCCAGATTCTCAAGATATTCAAACACTTTATTCTAACAATGGATTTTTGTTCGCGCAAGTCAGTCCTGTTGAAACAAGTGTTGTAAATGATACGATTAATGTAGAGATTCGTATTTCAGAAGATGAAAAAGCAACAATAAAAAGAGTAACTGTCGTCGGTAATGACAAAACCAATGACCACGTTGTTATTCGTAGTTTATTTACGGATCCAGGGGACTTATTCTCAAAAGAAGCTATTATTCGATCCATTCGAGAAATCGGGCAAACTGGATTTTTCGATGCAGAAAATATCGTCCCAGATGTGCAGCCTGATTATTTTGAAAAGACAGTAGACTTAGAATATACCGTTGCAGAAACTGGAACATCACAAATTGAACTTCAAGGAGGTTATGGTGGTGGATCATTCATTGGAACAATTGGTTTGACATTCAATAACTTCTCTATTGCCAATATTTTTAATAAAGATTATTATAAGCCGCTTCCTTCAGGAGATGGTCAGCAATTATCATTAAGACTGCAAAAAAGTAAATTTTATTCAACTTACAGCTTCTCATTTAACGAACCTTGGTTGGGTGGTAAGGCTCCGAAAGGATTGTTTTTCTCGGTTTATAATTCAAATCAATACGGATATGATTATCGTACCTATGACGTAGATAAAACTCAAGGGATGAGTATTCTTGGAGGGTCGGTAGGACTATCTAAACGTTTGAAATGGCCGGATAACTATTTTACATTAAGACAGACGATCAATGTTGAAAGTTATGACTTAAGAAATTACCAAATCGGAAGTTTAGAAGCTAACTATGGTAATTACAATAATATATCCTACGGTTTAGAATTAACTCGAAATTCAGCAGGTCCTAACCCAATTTTCCCTACTCAAGGATCTGAATTAAGTGTTGCGGCATGGTTTACTTTACCCTATTCTTTATGGAGTGATTTAGACTATTCTGATCCAGATTTAACAGATGATGAAAGATATAAATGGTTAGAGTATTACAAAGTGAACTTAAAGGCTCGTTGGTATACTCCTATCGTAGGAAAATTAACCTTAATGACCAATGCTGAATTTGGATTCTTAGGTTATTATAACGAACAAGTTGGATATACCCCATTTGAACGCTATTTTGTGGGTGGAGATGGTATGGCGACTTATCAGTTAGATGGACGTGAAACAATTGCTTTAAGAGGATATGACAATGCTAGACTTTCAACTCCAAACGGAGGAGTAATCTATGACAAATTTACCCTTGAGGCTCGTTATCCTATTACATTGAAACCAACAGCATCTATTTATGCCCTTGGGTTTTTAGAAGCGGGTGCCTCATTTGATGCGGTGGAAGATTTCAACCCATTCCAGTTACAAAAATCAGCTGGTTTAGGATTGAGAATCTTTATGCCTGCCTTCGGTTTATTAGGGATTGATTTCGCATATGGATTTGATGAAGCTCCTGGAGCTCCAACTATTTCAGGATGGCAAACTCACTTCATTATTGGACAGCAATTCTAATTTGGCACGATTTTTATGTTAGTTAGGTATAAGCAAATACTATTCACCTTAATTTTATTCCTAATGGGGCTTGGTGAAATTTCGGGGCAAGTGTCTCAAAAGTTAGCTTATATCGACATGAATTACATACTTTCCGAACTCCCAGAATATCAAGAAGCGGAGTCCGAGTTAAACAAAAAAATAGCGCTTTGGAATGAGGCATTAAGCCAGCTTAAGAGTGAAATTGAGAGCATGAAAATTCAATTAGCGGAGGATCGAATTCTATTGACCGATGAACTGTTACAATTAAGAGAAGATGAAATTGTAATTAAGGAAATGGAATACAAAAAAATAGAACTTTCCTTTTTCGGTCCGCAAGGGTCGCTTTTTAAATTAAGAGCTCAGCTTGTTGCCCCTATACAAGACCAAGTTTATAATGCAATTCAGGAAATTGCAAAGCGTGGCAAGTACGATTTTGTGATCGATAAATCTAGTGACTTGATTTTATTGTATTCCAACAAAAAATACGATATTAGCGCCCAAGTTGTAAAGAATATTTTACAAACAGAAAAACAAGAAGAAGTTGAAGCTGCGAGGTTGGAGAGAAATAGTACAAACGAAACTGTAGATCCTGCAATCGAACAAAGGCAAAAAGCATTGGAAGCCCAGCGTGCTGCTAAGTTAAAGGCCAAAGCAGAAAGAGATTCTATATTGAGAGTGAGAAAAGAAGCAAGACTTAAAGCCTTGCAGAAAAATGATAGTATAAATTAGAACTTTAATTAAAATTGAAAATAACGATGAAACAATTCAGAACTTTACTTGTTATCGCAATATTTGCATTAGGATTTACACAAGTTGGACAAGCTCAAAAGGTTGCTCATATTAACACAGAGCAATTAATCTCTTCTTTACCAGAAACAAAAGCTTTAAATGAGGAATTGCAAAAATTAACGAAAACATACGCAGACGATATTAAGGCTGCTGATGATTTGTTAAAAGCGAAATACGAGAGATTTACAGCCGAATCTGCTGCTCAAACTGATGAAGAGAACCAAAAAAGAATGTTAGAGGTTCAAGCTGATCAAGAAAAAATTCGTCAAATGCAAATTGCAGCTCGTGAGGAATTACAGAAAAAAGAGGTTGAAAAATTAAATCCAATCTTAGAAAAAGCAATGCAGGCTATCAATGATGTAGCAAAGGAAAAAGGTATTGTTTACGTTTTTGACTCTGCACCTGGAAAAGGTCTTATTGTTTTTGACAAGGGAGAAGATATCATCAAAGATGTCCAAGCTAAACTTGGAATGACTGAATAATATCTTTTAGATCTATTTATAAAAATCCCACTATCTAGTGGGATTTTTTTATTTTTAGACTTATGAATACACCCATTGGCATTTTTGACTCCGGAGTTGGAGGAACATCTATTTGGAAAGAAATACAACATACGCTTCCAAATGAATCCACTTTGTATTTATCGGATAGTGCTAATGCTCCTTATGGGAACAAATCAAAAAAAGAAATCCTAGACCTCTCTATAAAAAACACAGAATTTCTGCTCAACGCAAATGCAAAGGTAATCGTAGTAGCATGTAACACAGCAACAACTAATGCCATTGCATATTTAAGGGCTAACTATGACATCCCTTTTATTGGAATTGAACCAGCGATTAAACCTGCAGCAATAGCAAGTCACACAAAAAAAGTTGGTATTCTAGCCACCAGAGGTACTCTAAACAGTGATTTGTTTGCCAAAACATCCAGTCAATTCGATAAAATAACATTTATTGAACAGGTCGGAAAGGGTTTAGTAGAAGCGGTAGAAAGTGGAGATCTAAACTCTCCTCAATTGGAAGAGACCCTGACAAAATTTCTAAATCCAATGATGAAGCAACACATCGACCAATTAGTTTTAGGCTGCACCCACTACCCTTATCTCAAACCTCTAATTGAGAAAATCATCAAAAACAAAATACCTATAATTGATTCAGGATTTGCGGTGGCAAAACAAACAAAAGCAATAATTGAAAAGTACCATTTAGATGCTCCCAAAAATAATTCTGTTTTCCATAGATTTATTACGAATGGAAAAGGGGATGTTCTGAGAAATTTACTGCAAAAGTATTCTAAAATCGAAATATCTACTCAAGACTTTTAGTCTTTATACCAAGATGAATATTTAATATAATTTTCGGCAATTCTTTCGATCTCACCTGAGATTAATTCTTGCGAAATATCCTTAATTTTTTTAGCAGGTACACCTGCAAAAATTGATCCAGAAGGAACATGAGTTCCTTTTGTCAAAACTGCACCAGCAGCAATTATAGAATTTGATTCCACAAGGCAATCATCCATCACGATAGCTCCCATTCCAATAAGCACATTATCTTGAATGGTACAACCATGAACAAGTGCATTATGTCCTATAGAAACTGAATCTCCTATTGTTGTGGGATGTTTTTCAAAAGTAGCGTGAATAACAGCACCATCTTGAACATTGACCTTATTTCCCATGTGAATGTAATGCACATCTCCTCGAATTACTGCATTATACCATACCGAGCAATAATCTCCCATAATGACCTCTCCAATTATTACAGAATTCTCGGCAAAAAAACAGTTTTCTCCATGTTTGGGACTTACACCACGTACAGACTTATTGATCATAATTTTCTTTTGATCAAATTTAGTAATAAAATGGCATTTTTAAATTCGGGTTTGGACAAGCTGAAGCTCTTGTCTTTCTGCAGAATAAATTAAAGCCAATGGTTATTTGATGGAACCCTGATTGCTCAACAAGCACCTGTCCCACCTGTTTGGTATAGGTATAAGACATCATCATCCTTCCGAAATTAACACCGACAATGGGCGAAATATAATTCAGTTCACTCACCTGACTGGAATTAAAACTCTTTCTATAGGAAGCGGCTGCCCAAATAAGACTTCGGTCTAGGGGTTTGTAAACCTTTAAATTGAAATCGACAAATAATTCTTTGGTGGCTTCAAAATACTTAAACATTACTGAGGGTTCACTTTGAATAAAACGATTTTTTCCAAAATAATAACCCAAATTCACCAAATAGTTTCTCAGGTTTTGGTCCTCATATAGAACATCATCTCTATTGATGTCAGTTACAAATAAATTTTTTGCCGTGAAATATGAATAGAAGGCATCATAATAATAGGCCATAGATAAATCTGCATTGAAATACCCTCTACTGGAAAGACTTTGATCACCCAAGGAGGGTGCATTTGGATCAAAATACGCATCAGACTGGAAATTATTTTCCATAACTGAACCTGAAAAACCAAATGACAATTGATTAAACCTCCATCCACCAAGAGTAAGGTGGTAGGCATAGGTAGCTTGAACCCCTATTTGGTTGTGGTAACCATTTGCATCATTAAATAAGATAAAACCGGCACCGGCCTTTTCACCGAGTTGACCATTATAACTCAAAGTTTGGAAAGACGGAGCATTATTTACCGATACCCATTGTTGCTGCGCAGTCAATCTAAGCTTTCCGCAATCTCCAATTCCAGCAGCAGAAGGATGAACCAAATAAATATTATCTGATAAGTAATCTGAATATACAGGCAAGGTTTCCTGTCCGCGAGAAATAAATGAGATAAGGCATAGAGCCAAAAAAAGGAAAACCTTAGTGGTTTGCATAGACTTAGGGGTATTATCTAATCAAATATATCAAAAAAAATCAGCTAATCCCCTCCCCTTTTCTCGGGAAAAGCTCAACTCGCTGAAAACTTAGTTATTACAGAACATTTTTTATTCTTAAATTTGAATAAAACACAATACATGAAAAATTTAGCTTTTATTCTTATTTTCTTTTTAAGCCTAACGATGCAAGCCCAAATGGAAGTTGGGGACATCAACCTTCCTGCTGTGAAGACAAACGAAATTGACAAAGAGCTCAATTTAAACGGAGCAGGTATTCGGGAAAAGTTTTGGATGGACTTATATGTTGGTTCGATGTATGTGGTTTCAAAAAATGAATCAGCAGAGTTTTATTGCTCTTCACAAGAGTCCGTATTGATGAAGTTGAATATCGTTTCAAATTTAATCACTTCTGAAAAAATGTTCAACGCTATAAATGAGGGTTTTGAGAATTCTGCTAAAAATCCGAATGCTGAATTAGCAAAAAAGATAGATCTCTTCAAAAATTTATTTACTTCAGAGGAGATTATTAAAGGGGATACTTTTACTTTTTCTTTCGTTCCTTCAAAGGGCACCTACATTTACAAAAATGATACAGAAATTTCACTTCTTGAAGGAAATGATTTTCAAAAAGCACTTTTCGGAATTTGGTTAGGAGAAAAACCTGCAGATAAAAACCTTAAAAAGAACCTATTAGGAAATTAATTTAAATTCCGTTATCTTTACTACATACCACCTTACCCTCTTTAAATTTATAAATCAGGATAAGGTTTTTTTATGGGATCTATTCTGTTAAGAATGGAGTAAATGAAATCAATTAAAATACTTATTGCTTTCATAGTTTTAATTTCCCTACCCGGACTATTGAATGCTCAATCCTCTACAGTACCTTCAGGGACCGGTTCCTCTGGAGATCCCTTTCAAATTTCTTCTTTAGAAAATTTGTATTGGCTCTCACAACAAAGCAGCGCCTCGACAGATGGTAAGTATTACATTCAAACGGTAGATATTGATGCAAGCGCTACTAGTTCATGGACAAATAATTGGCCTACCAAATTAACTTTTCAAGGAAACTATAACGGTCAGAATTACAGCATTTCAAATTTAACCTGTTCCGGTTTTTACAGTGTTGGAAACTATTATCGAACCGGCTTATTTTATGAAATAGGTGGAGGAAGTGGAACAACAGTAGTTGAAAACTTATCAATTTTAAATTCCTCATACACTTTTAGTGATTCCTCTGGACCAAATGGTATACTTTCCGGTTCAATTAAATCTGATGTAGAGATTGACAATATTACAATTTCCGGAACACTAACAAGCTCAAGTGCCTCGGGAGTTGGGGGGCTATCCGGTGATATTGGGTATGCCTCAGATAATGTTTCATTAAGCAATATTAATTCATCGGTGAATATTGATGCTGGAGATTCTAATTATTCAGGAGGAATAATCGGTGAAATTAGCTCAAGTTTGACTAATCTTAGTTTTGACAATCTTAATTACACCGGTGATATTGATGGAAAATATTCAGTAGGAGGCATTTTTGGTCATGTTAGCACGGGTAATTTCACTTTAAGTAATTCATCTACAACTTCAGTGATGACAGGTTCAGAATCTCAAGCTGGAGGTATCATAGGAGAAGTTTCCTCTCTTGCCACAGGCCTTGTTGTAGACAATTGTAGCTCCAATGTTCAAATAAGTAATAGTCATTATGCAGGGGGCTTAATTGGGTATATAGGGGGTGATGATGTTGTAGTTTCGAATTCTTACAGTTCAGGTCGCGTTGAGAGCAATTATGCGGGTTCTTGTTATTCAGGAGGTCTTATTGGTTATATAGCCTATGAAAACACCCAAGTATCAAACTGTTTTTCGACTGCCGATGTCGTGTTAACCAATGCAGGAGGTAATGGAGCTGGAGGTCTTATAGGTCAAGTGTATGGAGGAAGTTCTTCCAATGCTGTTATATCAAATTCATATGCTTCGGGAAATATAAGTGGAAATAATAATATTTCAGGTTTCATTGGGTCTGCTGATTCCAATGTTAGCATTTCATACTCATATTCTATTGGTTCCGCATCAGGGAATTCCTCTGTTCATGGTTTTACTAGTAGTGGACCGACAATAAGCAATTCCTTTTGGGATACTGAAGCCTCAGAAAATTCAACATCAGGAGGAGGTACAGGAAAATCGACCTCAGAAATGCAAACCGCATCAACATTTACAAATGCTGGCTGGGATGCCTTAGGAGAATCCTCAAATGGAAACGACGATTATTGGAATTTAACTTCATCCTACAATGGGGGTTATCCGTTCTTGGAAAGATCCTCATCAGATCCTTATATTCAATTTAGCCTAACCGGAAGTAATGGATTAGAATCTGTTAGTTCTGCATCACTGTTAGTAAACCTAAATAAAACCTCCTCTTCTACCATAAGCATTGACTATTCCGTCACAGGTGGAACAGCAACAGGTTCAGGTACAGATTACACGCTAAACAGCGGGACCCTAAACTTTTCTGCTGGGGAGACTACAAAAAACATCAGTCTTTCCTCAATTATTAATGATGCTACAACTGAAGATGACGAAACCATTATCGTTTCATTATCCTCGCCTGTAAATGCCATTTTAGGAGGGAATTCCAAGCACACCTATACCATCGAAGATGATGACGGGGTTAAAGTTCAGTTTAATTCATCAAATTCATCAAATTTAGAATCTGTTTCCTCTACAACAATCCAAGTAGATTTAACATTTTCTAGTGCTGATGAGATTACAGTAAATTATGAGTTATCAGGAAGCGCAGTTAACGTTCCTTTTATTTATGAATATGACCGTATTACGTTAATAAATCAAAATAATTCTATACACAATGGTGAATACACCCGACAAAGTGAAATAAGTATTTCTTCATCGGGTCAATGGGAAAAAAACGGTTATTTTTATTTTACCCACCCTTCAAATAATACAATAGCACTAGTTTTTAAAGATGATGGCTTTGGAGGCTCATGGAATATAACGACCCTATCTTCAGGAGATTTTTCTTCAGCCCCTACCATTGGTGATTCACCATCTTACATTGCAACAAATCTGCAATCTTCTCCAACAGATATAGAGACCGTTGGTGGGGTGAAACAACCAAAAAACTCAGCAAATCATTCCTATGAATTAGTTGATGGTGTAATCCAGCAATATTCTGAACTTACCATTAGCGGATTCAGTGTTTTTGCCAATGGTGTTTACACAAGAATAGCAGAAAGAAGTTTAAATTTTTTCGGTGAATGGGAGCAAAATGGTTTCTACTATTTTGTGAATAACGAGGATTCCGAAAAAATCATCGTACTTGAACGATTTGGATGGTCTGTGATTAAATATGATGGTGGAGATTTTTCAAGTGCTCCAGCAATTGGGAGTACTCCTCCAGTATCGTACACTTCTGCGTCATTATCATTTTCCTCAACAATATTTGAAAACTCAATTAACCAGCCCTCTACCGACTCATATATTTCATATGCCATTGATAGTTCTGGACTAAATGCAGATTATATGCAATCCGAAGGAACATTGACTTTTAGCCCAGGTGATACTTCGGAAAATATAACAATTGGATCAATAATTGATGATAGTCTAATTGAAGGGAATGAAACAATTGTACTAACCTTAACCAATCCAACCAATGCTTTATTAGGAACGAACTCAGTTCACACCTATAGCATTGAGGATAACGAAACTTCACCAACAATTCAGTTCAACTCAACTTCTTCTACTAACGATGAAGACACCGACTCTGCTGACATTCAAGTTAACCTTTCACAGGCTGCAGATAACGATGTTACCGTAGCTTATGCTATTACTGGAACAGCTACTGGTTCTGGTACGGAT
>JBMYVY010000013.1:0-66278 GCA_049606855.1 Flavobacteriaceae bacterium
GTAATGTCTAATACAGATACTTTCATTACTTCTCGATAGTTACGTAAGCGTTTTTATGACCTGGTACAGCACCCTTAATAACGATTAAGTTCTTCTCTGCAACAACCTTCAACACTTTTAAGTTTTGAACTTTTACATTTTCTCCTCCCATACGACCTGCCATACGCATTCCTTTGAATACACGTGCAGGATAAGAAGCAGCACCAATAGAACCAGGAGCTCTTAATCGGTTATGCTGACCGTGTGTCGCTTGACCAACTCCAGCAAATCCATGACGTTTTACAACCCCTTGGAAACCTTTACCTTTAGAAACACCTGTAACATCTACAAATTCTCCCTCTGTAAATAATTCTACATTGATTTCATCTCCTAATTTGTACTCTTCTTCAAATCCTTGGAATTCAACAACTTTCTTCTTAGCAGTGGTACCAGCTTTCTTAAAGTGACCAGCGGCCGCTTTAGTAGTATTTTTCTCTGCTTTGTCATCGAAACCAAGTTGAACAGCTTCATACCCGTCAACCTCTTCGGTTCTGACTTGGGTAACAACGCAAGGACCTGCTTCAATAACTGTACAAGGAATATTCTTCCCATTTTCGTCAAAGATGCTGGTCATTCCGATCTTTCTTCCAATTAACCCAGACATAATTTATATTTAATTAATAATGATTATTATTCAGATTACAAGGCCTACACTAAAACAGGTAGACCTCGCTCTCTTAATTTTATTTATTCAATCTATTTAGATCACACTTTAATTTCTACTTCAACACCACTTGGTAATTCCAATTTCATCAAAGCATCAATGGTTTTAGATGAAGAAGAATAGATATCCAATAAACGTTTGAAAGAAGACAATTGAAATTGCTCTCTAGATTTTTTGTTTACGTGTGGAGAACGCAATACAGTGAAAATCTTCTTGTGTGTTGGCAATGGAATTGGACCATTAACTACAGCTCCAGTTCCTTTTACCGTTTTTACGATTTTCTCAGCAGACTTATCTACTAAATTGTGATCGTAAGACTTTAATTTAATTCTAATTTTTTGACTCATTTTAGTAAATATTATGCGTTACCTTTTGCTTCCTTAATCACTTCTTCTGAAACATTCGAAGGAGTTTCTTCATAATGATCAAACTCCATAGTTGAAGTTGCACGACCAGATGAAAGAGTTCTCAACGATGTAACATATCCGAACATCTCTGATAACGGAACAAAAGCTTTTACTACCTTAGAACCTGAACGGTCAGACATGTCATTAACTTGTCCACGACGACGGTTCAAATCTCCAACTACATCACCCATGTTTTCTTCTGGAGTTAATACCTCCAATTTCATAATAGGTTCCATGATCTTAGCTCCAGCAGCTTTAGCAACAGATTTAAATCCAAGTTTAGCAGCTAATTCAAAAGATAACTGGTCAGAATCCACGGGGTGGAAAGAACCATCTGTTAAAGTAACTTTCATTGCATCAACTTCATATCCTGCCAATGGACCATTCTTCATCGCTTCCTTAAATCCTTTCTCTACAGAAGGAATAAATTCTTTAGGAATACGTCCACCTTTAATTTCATCTACAAACTGTAAACCAGGTCCTTTAAAGTCCTCATCTGCAGGTCCAATTGTAAACACGATATCACCGAATTTACCACGTCCACCAGATTGCTTCTTATAAGTCTCTCTGTGATTTGTTGTTTGAGTAAGTGCTTCTTTGTACTCAACTCTTGGCTGTCCTTGATTCACGTCAACTTTAAATTCACGCTTCAAACGATCAACAATAATATCTAAGTGAAGCTCTCCCATTCCCGAAATCACCGTTTGACCAGAAGCCTCATCAGTTTTTACTTGGAACGTTGGATCCTCTTCAGCTAATTTAGAAAGGGCAATACCTAACTTGTCAACATCCGCTTTGGTTTTAGGCTCAACAGATACCCCGATAACTGGATCTGGGAAGTCCATAGATTCTAAAATAATTGGAGCTTTTAAGTCAGACATCGTATCTCCTGTCTTAATATCCTTAAATCCTACCGCTGCACCAATATCTCCAGCCTCAATAGTATCTAAAGAATTTTGCTTATTAGCATGCATTTGATAAATACGAGAAATACGCTCTTTTTTACCTGAACGGTTGTTTAAGATGTAAGACCCGGCATCTAATTTACCAGAGTAGGCACGGAAGAATGCTAAACGACCTACAAATGGGTCAGTAGCAATCTTAAATGCTAAAGCAGCAAATGGATCATCTATAGAAGGTTTTCTTGAAATTGCATCACCTGTATCAGGATCAGTTCCAACAATATCTTCTTTATCTAAAGGAGATGGCAAGTAACGACAAACAGCATCTAAAAGGAATTGAACCCCTTTGTTTTTAAATGCAGAACCGCAGATCATTGGAATGATTGCCATATCCATAACCGCAGCTCTTAAAGCAGCATGTACTTCCTCTTCTGTTATAGAGTTTTCATCTTCCATGAATTTCTCTAAAAGATTTTCGTCATACGATGCAACCTCCTCAATTAATTGAGCACGGTACATTGCAGCTTCCTCTTTTAAATCTTCTGGAATATCAATAATATCAAAAGTAGCTCCTTGAGTTTCATCATGCCAAATAATAGCACGATTCTTTACTAAATCAACTACCCCTTTAAAGTCAATCTCTTCACCAATTGGTAAAACGATAGGAACTGCGTTAGATCCTAACATTTCTTTTACCTGATTGTTTACGTTTAAGAAGTCAGATCCTTGACGGTCCATCTTATTAACGAAACCAATACGCGGTACTTTATAGTTATCTGCAAGCCTCCAGTTTGTCTCAGACTGAGGCTCAACACCGTCTACTGCAGAAAACAAGAATACTAATCCATCCAATACACGTAATGAACGGTTTACCTCTACTGTAAAGTCAACGTGACCTGGAGTATCGATTATGTTAAAGTGGTATCCTTTTGTGTCTGGAGTTTTCTGTCCATTCTCAATTGGAAATTCCCAAGTACAGGTAGTTGCAGCAGAAGTAATTGTAATACCTCTTTCTTGCTCTTGCTCCATCCAGTCCATTGTAGCAGCACCATCGTGTACTTCTCCAATTTTATGAGAAACTCCTGTATAATAAAGAACACGTTCTGTTGTAGTAGTCTTACCAGCATCAATGTGAGCGGCAATACCAATATTTCTTGTAAATTTTAAATCTCTAGCCATTTGTAAGGTATATTAGAATCTAAAGTGTGAGAATGCTTTGTTTGCTTCTGCCATTTTGTGTGTATCAACACGCTTCTTAACAGCAGCTCCTTCTTCTTTTGCAGCAGCAAGGATTTCACCTGCCAATTTCTGCGCCATAGTTTTCTCGTTACGCTTTCTCGCATAAGAGATCATCCACTTCATCGCCATAGAAACCTTACGGTCTGGTCTAATTTGCATTGGAATCTGGAACGTAGCTCCACCAACACGACGACTTCTAACCTCTACTTGTGGCATTACATTAGATAATGCATCTTTCCATATTTCTAAAGATGACTTTTCTTCATCATCTTTTCTTTGCTCTACGATATCTAGTGCGTCATAAAAAATTTTAAACGCTACTGATTTTTTACCGTCCCACATTAAGTTATTCACGAAACGTGTTGCTAATTGATCGTTAAATCTTGGATCCGGTAAAAGAACTCTTTTTTTAGCTCTTGTTTTTCTCATGTCTCTGTCTTAATAAAAGATTTAAAAATTACTTCTTAGGGCGTTTAGCTCCATATTTTGATCTTCGCTGAGTTCTTCCCTCAACACCAGCTGTATCTAAGGCACCACGTACAATGTGATATCTTACCCCTGGTAAATCTTTTACTCTTCCACCTCTAACTAATACTATCGAGTGCTCTTGTAGATTATGTCCTTCTCCTGGGATATACGCGTTAACTTCGTTTCCGTTAGTTAAACGTACCCTTGCAACCTTTCTCATTGCTGAGTTAGGTTTCTTCGGTGTAGTCGTGTAAACACGAGTACAAACCCCTCTTCTTTGAGGACAAGAATCCAAAGCAGCCGATTTACTCTTCTTAGTTATCTTGGTTCTTCCTTTGCGTACTAATTGCTGAATAGTTGGCATACTGTTTATTAATAAATTATACTTTAAATTGTAAATTCTCTATTTTTTAGAGGGTGCAAATGTACAACTATTTTGTAAATATTCAAATATCAGCGAGTTAATTTTACTAAGACATCTAAAACACTGAGTTTCAAAGGAAGTTTTAATCACCAACTAATTTTCATCAAACCCAGAAATCAAAACAAAAAACCATAAACTAGAAATGAATTAAAAAGACTTTAAAAAAGTTTCGACACGAATTAAACGTTAAAATTAACAAAATACAAGCACAACAACAGTATTTATCTACCTGAATTTCAATATGTTAAACATAAATTCATGTTAAATAAACATTAAAAAAAACCCATTGAGTCTAAATGTATTGTTAAAATTTTAACATATTTAAGTTTTCTTTTTTGTCAAAATATTGCATTTTCGCTCCGATTAACTCAAATAATTATTTAAATGAAAACAAAGTTTAACGCTTTGCTGACATTATTTTTAATGTTCGCAGTGCAAATTGTTTTTGCACAAAGCCAAACAATTTCAGGATCTGTTTCCGATGAAACTGGACCACTTCCTGGAGTTAGTGTTGTTGTTGAAGGCACTAACAAAAATGTTCAAACGGATTTTGATGGTAACTATACCATTGAAGCTTCCAATGGAGACGTCCTACTATTTAGTTACGTAGGAATGACTCCTGTTCAAGTATCTGTAGCCCCTGGTGCAAACTACAACGTAGTAATGCAATCAGACAACCTTTTAGAAGAAGTAGTTGTTATGGGATATGGAACTAAAAAGAAAAGTGAATTAACTGGATCTTCTGTTCAGGTAAGCGCTGCTCAAATTGAATCAGCTCCGGCTCCTTCAGTTGATCAAGCTCTTCAAGGACAAGTTGCAGGTTTAACTGGATCAACTACATCAGGTACTCCAGGTTCTACTTCTACAATTCGTATTCGTGGTATTTCTTCGATTACTGCTTCTAACGAACCACTTTATGTAGTTGATGGAGTTCCGGTAACAAACGGGAATTCATCTGGTTCTACTGCTATTTCATCTCTATCTCCTCTGGCTACTATTAACAGTGCAGATATTTTGAGTGTTACGGTTTTAAAAGATGCATCTGCCACTGCTGCTTATGGAGCAAGAGGTTCAAATGGTGTAATTGTAATCACAACGAAATCTGGACGTTCAGGTAAAACTACTTTCAGTTTTGATTCATGGGTAGGTGTTCAAGAAAATGCAATTTCTGGTCCTACTATGTTAACGGCTGCTGAAAGAGAAATGCTTTATTATGAAGCAGTTTACAATACGTATGGTGAAGCATACGGATTTGATAAAGATGGCGCACAAGCTTTCTCTGAAGCTTTCAATTTAGATGGAGGAAGATACCAAGCTTGGAATGCTAACGGAAGACCAGAAGGTGATTGGAAAGCTGCTACAGACAATCCAAATGCATTGACTCAAACTTATAATTTTACTGCCTCAGGTGGTGATGCTAATTCTAACTTCTATGCTTCTTTGGGTTATTACTCAAACGAAGGAACTGTAATTGGAACTGACTTCGATAGATGGACAGCTGCTTTCAACTACAATACTCAGTTAACAAAGAACTGGAAGTTTACTACAAGAAACCAAGTTTCTGATTCAGAGCAAAATGGTATTTTAGAGCAAAGTGCATACTTCTCTTCACCGAGAACTGCATATTACTTTATGCCACCAACTGAAGCTCCTTACAATGATGATGGATCGTTAAATTTAGATTTAAACACGAATTTACCGAACCCAATTTATGTAACAGAAAATGATATTAGAAGAAACACGTTGACGCGTTTCTTATCTAACAACTCTTTAGAATGGGATATCCCTGTTGAAGGTTTAACTTTCACAACACGTTATAACATTGACTATAGAGTGGCTGCTTACAAAAACTACGGTAACCCTGTAGAGGGTGATTGGGTACAAGAAGGTGGTTATGCTTACAACTCTGTAAACAGAACAACTAACTATACAATCCAAAACATCTTAAACTACAACTGGAACATTACTGATGAGCATGTTTTAGATATGTCTTTAATTCAAGAATATCAAGAGAACTATAATAAATTCTTAGGAGCTGACGGACAAAGTTTTGCTGCTGAAGGATTGACTAACTTAGATAATGCAGGTCTTCCATTAGGAGCTTATGGTAGTTATACTGATTGGAAAATTGCATCATACTTAGCAATGGCTAACTATTCTTTCACGAATAAGTATGTGGCTAACGCAACGTTCAGAAGAGAAGGTAACTCTCGTTTCCCAACGGAAAATAGATGGGGTAACTTCTGGTCTGTAGGTGCTGCTTGGAATATTCACAATGAAGATTTCATGACAGGAGCTGATTGGATTGATCAATTGAAAGTAAGAGGTTCTTACGGGGTTCAAGGTAATGCTGGAATTGGTTTAAATACTTACCAAGCCTTATTGAGTTACGATGCTGATTATGCTGGAGAAGCTGCAGTATATCCAAGTACTTTCGGAAACGACCAATTAACTTGGGAGACTTCAAGTACTTTTGATGTAGGTTTAGACTTTTCTATTCTTAACAACGCTTTAGCAGGTAACGTATCTGTTTATAAGAGAGTTTCTGACAACCTTTTACAAAATGTACCTTTATCATTGACAACTGGATTTGGTTCACAGAACCAAAATATCGGTACTATGGAAAATAAGGGTGTGGAAGTTGAGTTAAACTGGAACATCATCCAGTCTAATGACTTTAACTTATCTATTGGTGGTAACGCTGCAAACAACGCCAACTTAGTAACAAAATTAGCTGTTGATGGTAACGGTGAAGAAATTACTATTACAACTGGTACAAGAAAAGTTGAAACTGGTCACACGGTTTACGAGTGGTTCATGAGAAAATATGCTGGTGTTAATCCAGATAATGGAAACAAGTTATACTATGTAAATGGTATGGACGGTGAGACTACAGAGGATTATAATGCGGCTGAAAGAGCTTATCAAGGAAAAGGTGCATTACCAACATTTACTGCTGGTATGAACTTCCACGTTGATTTCAAAGGAGTATTCTTAGACGCTCAAGGTTATTATGCAGGTGGTCATCAAGTATACGAAGATTGGACACGTTACATTCACGAGACTGATTTATTCGGAACACTTTATTACAACTCAATTAACGATGTTTTAGATAGATGGCAAAACCCTGGTGATGTTACTGATGTTTCAAAAGTAACTTACTCTGTAGAGCCATGGAGAACACATAGTAAATTCTTACATGATGGAGATTATTTCCGTTTGAAGAATTTAACACTTGGTTATGACTTCCAACCTAAAATGCTAAGTAAAATTGGTTTAGATGGATTGAGATTATATGGTAGAGGGACAAACGTATTTACATGGGTAAAAGCAAAAGACATGCTTTACGATCCTGAAGTAAATGCTAACGGATTTGTTGGTCTTACTTCACCTCCAGTGAAAACTTGGGCATTTGGATTAAACCTAAAATTCTAAAAAAAAATGAAAAGATTTAAAAATATAACAAAAGTGATGTTCGTAGCCGTTTTAGCTATGGCGTCATGTACAACCGAAGACCTAGATCCTACTTTGGCTCAAGATAAGCCTGTAGAAGGAAGTATTGTTAGCGATCAAGATTTATACGGAGTTTCTAAGGGAATGTATAACCGTATGACATCTTCAGCTTATTACGGAAGAGATTTCATCATCAACAGCGAGGTACGTACTGATAATGTTTTTGCAAACTCAAATTCTGGACGTTTTACAACAACTGCCGGTTTTAACTACTTAGCAGATTCTCAAAATGGTTTATGGAATCAAGGTTATGCTGCAATTGGTTCAGCAAACATTATTATCGGAACAGATGTAACAACGTTAGAAGGTGATCAAGATTATGCTCGTCATATTCAAGGTCAAGCATATGTTGTAAGAGCTTTGACTCACTTCAATATTTTGAAGAACTACGGTCAACAAAATTTCGGAGGTACGGAAGGAATTCCTTACGTTAAGGAATTTAAAGGAGATGACATCTATCCAAGTAGAGATGCTGTATCGTCAAACGTTACAGATATGATGGCAGATTTAGATATGGCTTTTGATTTAATGGATGCTTCTTACGATGATTCATCAAAAGAGTTTGTTACTAAAATGACTGCAATGGCTATTAAGTCAAGAATCGCTGTTTATTTTGGAGATTGGGCGAATGCTGCTTCTGCTGCATCAGCTGTAATCAACTCAAACCAATATGAAATTATTGCAGCAGCTGACTATGTTGCTTCGTTTGGTTTAGATTCAACTAAAAACTCCATTTTCGAATTGGCTTTTAGTGATACAGACAACAACGGATCTAACTCTTTAGCATTTATTTACAGAGGTTCTCAATATGGAGATATCGAATGTTTAGATAACATCCTTACACTTTATGAAGCAGGTGACGTTCGTGCTGATATCATTGGGTATGACCCAGCGTATGCAGACGGTGAAAAATTGCGTAACCTTGGAAAGTTTCCAGATGATTTAGGATATGATAATGTAAACGTGATTCGTTACGAAGAAGTTATCTTGAACTATGCTGAAGCGTTATTGAATACTGGTGGAGATGCAGTTTCTGTATTAAACCAATTAACTTCTATGCGTGGAGCTTCTGCTTATACAACTGTTACTGCTGATGACATCTTAAACGAAAGAAGAAAAGAACTTATGTTCGAAGGATTCCGTTATGATGATTTAGTTCGTTCAGGAAAATCAATTGAAAAAATTGATATTAGACAAAATTTTGCAGCGACAATTCCTGCAGGATCAACAGTTTTAGCATATCCAATTCCTCAAGGGGAGTTAGATGCTAACTCAAACATGACACAGAACCCTGGTTACTAATAATCAGATTTCAATCATAATTGAAAGCGCCATCAGCAATGATGGCGTTTTTTTTTGCCTGAAACTCTAAAATTTATTTAGACGCACACAGCAATTAAATAAACATCACCCAACCCACATTGTATAACTATAAACAAAGTCCTTCTATCTTGTTAAAAAAGCACTTAATTTAAGTTTTTCTTCACATATTTTCACTAAAGATTAACTTCCGAAATGTTAAATACATTTGTTTGTTGAGAATAATTTGTGATTTTTGTGTTAAATAATTCAAAATAATTCAAATGAAAACTAGGTTAAATGCTTGGCTAACGCTTATTTTAGCGTTGGTAGTGCAGGTTACGCTTGCACAGGAAAAACTAATTACCGGTATTGTTTCTGATGACACAGGACCATTACCAGGGGTTAGTGTTTTTGTAAAAGGAACAGCTAATGCTGTCGAAACAGACTTTGACGGGAATTATAATATTTCAGCTAATGTTGGAGATATTCTTGTATTCAGTTATGTAGGAATGGATGCAGAAGAAAGGACCGTCGGTCAAGAATCTGTGTTAAACGTAGTTCTAGCTTCTGGCAATTTATTGGAAGAAGTAGTAATTGTTGCCTATGGTACTCAATCAAAAGCAGCGGTAGTAGGAGCCGTTTCACAAATCGATTCTTCGGTATTAGAAACTCAACAAAACGTATCGGTTGGAAGTGCCCTTCAAGGATCAGTTCCAGGAGTTACGGTAATTTCAGGTGGTGGACAACCGGGTGAAAACCCTACTATACGCGTTCGTGGAGTAGGTTCAATTAACGCTTCTGCAGAACCTTTAATTATTGTAGATGGGGTCCAGTTTTCTGGAAATTTAAATGCAATTTCACCGGATGAAGTAGAATCAATGACGGTTCTTAAGGATGCTTCTTCAACATCACTGTACGGTTCGCGTGCTGCAAACGGGGTAATTGTAATTACTACAAAGAAGGGGTCATTTGATCAAGCTCCAAGAATTAGCTTTAGAGCAACTGCAGGTTTAGCCAACATCGCAGTACCACTTCATGAATTAGAAAATACAAATAGATTTTCAGAATTACAGTGGGAAGCAATTCGTAACGGATATCTCGATAACGGTGATCCTTTAGATACGGCAAACCAAAGAGCAGTTGACAACTTTGTTTCAACTATGGGATATAATCCATATGACTCAGCCACTCCTATTGGTTTGGATGGGAAATTAGTGTCTCAAGATTTGAAATGGAATACAGATTGGGCCGAAAATTTATTAAATGATGCTGCTCTAAGACAGGAGTATTCAATGAATGTAAGTGGGGGTAGTAAGCAAACTACTTATATGTTCTCTGCTAACTATTTATCTCAAGAGGGATCTATTCAAACTTCAAACTTTGACCGTTTATCAACGCGTTTAAATATTACAAGTGAAATTAGGGATTGGTTACAAGTTGGGTTAAATTCATCTTACTCTACTTCAGGTCAAAACTTCCCTACTCAGTCAGGAAGTTCATTTCAAAGTCCTATTCAATGGATTTACAGCGTTTCATCTTATTACCCTCTTTACAGAAGAGATAGCCAAGGTGAGTTAATTCAAGATGGATTTGGTGATTATATTTATGATTATGGAAATACACCAGGTCAAACTTTAAACGCACAAAGACCTGTTTTGGGTGGTGAAAATGCAGTGGGTGCACTTTATTATTACAAGCAAGATAATAAACGTGATAATGTGAGTTTAAACTCATTTATTAAAGCAGACATCACGGAAAATTTAACTTGGAGAACACAAGCAACTTATCAAAAGTATTTCTTTGACAGCTATTCTTATGTTCATAATGAATATGGATATGCTGCAAATGTTGGTGGTCGTGTAAGTCAAAACAGAGACTACACGAGATCAACAAACTTAATTAACCAATTGACATTCTCAGACACTTTTGCCGAAAATCACAACGTTAAAGTTGATTTAATTCAAGAAGCATTTGCTGAGGAGCTAAGTACTCTTGGTGCTCAAGGAACTGGTTTTTTACCAAACGTAGACGTTCTAAATGGTGCAACCACACCTGAAGGTGTTTCCGGTTATACAGCAGAACAACGTTTAAGTTCTTATTTAGGAAGAGTTCAATACAACTATGGAAAGAAATATTATTTAGAAGGATCTTATCGTAGAGATGGAAGTTCAAAATTTGCAGAAGATGTTCGTTGGGGTGGATTCTTCTCTGTCGGTGGTTCATGGATTATTACTGAGGATTTCTTCCAAGATTCTGAAACAGTATCCAACTTAAAGGTTAGAGCCTCATATGGTGAGTTAGGAAACAATGCAGGAATTGGTTATTTCCCCTACTTATCTTTGTATGAGACGGGTTGGAACGAATTAGAAAATACAGGAGTAATATTAGGATCTGTTGCTGACCCCCTATTGACTTGGGAAAAAACAGCACAAACAAACATCGGTGTTGACTTTGGATTTTTCAATGACCGTTTAACGGGTTCTATAGATTGGTTTAAGAAAAAATCTATTGATTTAATTTATGACAAACCATTACCTATTTCAACAGGTAATAGTTCGATCAAAACTAATGTTGGTTCTATATCAAATACTGGATGGGAATTACTTCTTACATCTGTAAATGTTGAATCTGAAAACATATACTGGTCAAGTTCTTTAAATCTATCATCTGTAAAAAATAATATTGATGAATTATCTCAAGAGTTTTTTATCACAGGATCAAAAAGATGGGAAGTTGGAAGGTCTTTATATGATTTCTGGATTAGAGATTATGCGGGAGTAGATCCTTCTAATGGAGATGCTTTATGGTATAAAGATGTTTTAGATGCTGAAGGAAATCCAACGGGAGAGCGTGATGTAACTAATTCTTACGCAGAAGCAACGAGATATTATCAAGACAAAACATCATTACCATCTGTTCAAGGAGGTTTCTCAAACTTTGTTAAAGTAAAAAACTTTGATTTGAACTTTTTATTCAACTTTAGTTTAGGAGCTTATGTGTATGATTCGACCTATGCTGGTTTAATGGATTACACTTCGGTGGGATATGCTTCACATCCAGATGCAGCAAATCGATGGACAACTCCTGGAGATATTACAGATGTTCCACGATTAACAACGGGACAAAACGATGCGACTTCTCAATCGAATCGATTCTTATTTAAGAATGATTATTTAAGACTTAAATCTTTGAATTTTGGATACAATATTGCTAGCGAGGGTCTTTCGAATGCAGGATTTTCTAATGCAAGGATTTATTTCCAAGGAGACAACTTATTTACAGTTCAATCTCATCAAGGAATTGATCCAGAACAGAGCTTAGCAGGAACTACTAACAGTAGATCATATCCTCAAAGAATTTATTCATTCGGTCTAACGTTTGACTTTTAAAAATGACAATCATGAAAATAAATAAACTATATATATTCATTTTAGCGCTATCAATCAGTTTAGTGAGTTGTAGCGAGGACTTCTTGAATGACCCAAAACCGACAGATGAGGTGTCAGGAGAAGTTGTTTTTGGATCTTTAGAAGGAGCTGAGGCTTTTCTTTCAGGAATTCACAGAAATATGAGGTCACAATTTACCTCAGATGATTCAGCTGGATTAAACTCAATGTATTACGCAAGAAGTGTAAAAGGAAATGACATTATCCAAGGACCAACTTGGTTCTTGTTTGACTATGAAAACGACAATAGAGAGCCTAATTATAGAAGAACAACATTCTCTTGGCAATATCCATACTTTATGATTAATCAAACGAATTCTTTGATTAATGGAGTTGAGACATCAGAGGCAATTTCAGATGCTGACAAGGGTTATCTTATTGGGTCTGCTAAAGCTATTAGAGGTTTAATGTATTTCCAATTAGCTCTTGAATTTCAAGGAACATACGTAGGTAATGAATCTGCTGATGCGCCACCTATTTACTTAGAAACCTCACTAGAAGGTAAACCGATGTCTACGATGTCTGAATTATATGCCCAAATTATAGATGATTTAACTTACTCTGTTGACAATTTAAGTGATTATCGTTTAGGTAAATCTTACTTCAACAAGGCCGCTGCAGCAGGAATTTTAACTCGTGTATATCAAACTACCGGAAATTGGGATGGCGTTGCGGAAATGGCAAACCTTGCTTGGGGAGGTGGAACTGTTAGTGCGGTTCTAGACCCTGCATCGTATAATGCTGGTTTTGATCAAATAACTAATATAGAATGGATTTGGGGATATGAACAATCTGCAGATCAAAGTAATTATTATTGGGGTGTCCCGCATTCTCATGCTGATCATCAAACACTATCTTATGCTGGAACTTTCTTCAACAATGATTTCTACAATTTATTCAGCGATACCGATGTAAGAAAATCAACATTTGTTGAGAATTATTACAACGATAATGATGTGAATTCGTACAGAAATATTATCAGTACAAAATTCACCTTCAATTTTGATTCTGACAATGCGTTTTTAAGAACTGCTGAAATGATTCTGGCAGAAGCTGAAGGAAAATATCATCTTGGAATGGAAGCCGATGCTCATAATTTATTATTTGCATTACAATCAAACAGGGATCCAAACGCTACCAAATCAACCAACACTGGGGATTTACTTTTACAAGAAATCCTAACTGAAAGACGTAAGGAATTGTATGGTGAGATCGGAGTAGAATGGTTTGATGCTAAACGATATGGTTTAGGTATGCCAAGAACGGGTAACCACAGAATTAGTGGGAATGCTGATATGCTTCCAAATGATAAAAGGTACTTCTTAAAAGTTCCTCAATCGGAAATTGATGCAAACGATAACATCGATGATAGTGTAAATGCAAATCGATAGTCTAATTTAATTTTAACAATGATACTTATGAAAAATATATATAAAATAGGACTATTTTTATTGAGCTTAGTTGTATTGAGCTCATGCTCTGAGGATGAAACATTTTCAGACAACCTTGATTATACCGCTTTTGCTCAAGAAAGCTCTTTAGTATTTCTAAAGGCCAATAACCAAAAGGAAGTGACCTATGAAATTTTCGGTACCCAAAATTTAGATACTCAAGTTGCTATAGAAGTTGCAGATGAATCTACCTTAAACCCTGATTATTATTCAATTGGTGAGTTAACCTATGAAGGGAATAAAGGAAGTTTCACTATTTCCTTTGCGAATTACGACGTAGATATGATTGGCGGTGCTAACATTATCATAAACCTAATGAGTGATGGCTATGTTGGAAGTAGTATGACTATTAATACAACACCAGATTGCCCAATTTTAAACATAACTTTTGATGCTTATGCGGAAGAAGCTGCATGGATGATTGCAGATGCCTCTGGAACAACAGTAGCAACTGGTGGAATTGTAGATGGATCTTTTAGTAGAGAATATGCAGGAATGACTTCTGCATCTATTAGCTTATGCCAATTAACTCCGGGTACCTATACGATCTCAATATTTGATGCTTTTGGTGACGGAGGAACTAGCTACGCTATGTACGCTAATGAAGGACAAAATTTAGTCCTGTCAGTGGCAGGTGATAGCTATGAAGCTTCAACCTCGGCAGAATTTACCATTGAATAAATAGCACAATGATATCTGAAAAGAGAGGTTATATTAATTTATAACCTCTTTTTTTGTGCCAATACACCGTTGTTAAACCATACAACAAAAGAAGGGGCTGTACTTTCGTACAACCCCTTACAAATAAATTATTTGCCTGATGTTAATCAGTATATAAACTCAAATAATTATTCCATACAAAGATTTAATGCTATTTCACCTGCAGCTGGAGAAGGACCGCCTGATGCGATAATTTGTCCAGAGTTAGGTCCATAGATATCAAATGTTACTTCACTATCCCAAGCTCCACTCACCCATGAAAACACAAGAGATTGAGTACCTGCAGGAACAGATAAAGTGTAAGTTCCAGAAGAACCGCTCGCTATTGTAATATCAACAGTAGTCCCATCCATGTCAGCAACGATTTTACCACCATTCCATCCATCTCCGTAACTATCGAACATATCAATTTTATAATCTCCAGAATACGCAGTATCAGGGAAACATAAAATTTGAGCTTTATAGCTATATGGAGAACTAAAGAAAGAACCCTGCATAGATCCAGAAGCATCACCTGCACTAAATGTTCTTCCGTCACTCAAAACAGCCTCCAATCTAAAAGTAAAGGAACTTCCTCTAGTGGTAGTAGCACTAAGAAGTGCAGTAACCTCAGACAAAGAGAATTTCACCTCAGTACTTGGTAAACCATTTGCACTAGTAGTCATATCCATTTTATCAATAGTAGAAATCATCATTTCCGCAACATCGTTAGATGAATCACTGGCATCATCATAACTTGCGTATACATTAATAGACGCTAACAAACCACCAAATTCTTCATCTTGTTCTTCAACTATAATATCAAAAGTCGAATCAGGATCGAAAAAATTGTAATTCGCGCTAATAATTTCTAATGTTCTAATAGCTGCACCACGAGTCACACCCTCTTGAACATCATAAATAGCATTGTCCACTTCTTCACACCCACCCATAACTAGGACAGATGCAAGAAACATAATTTTATATAATACTTTTTTCATAATTCTATACTTATTTTAGTTAGCAACTGGGAATCCAGGTGAAGCACTATTCGTATCCCAGAAAACCTGTACATCTACACCTCCCTTTTGAGTAGCATTTTGGTTTGTGTTTGCATAATTTGCAGGATAGAAGAAAGAACGGATAAATCCTCCTGGATTCGGCTCTACATTTGGTTGTAAAGATTTTGGGTATCCAGTTCTTCTATAGAAATTATAAGCCTCAATCCCATTACCATATAAAGCGATAAAGAATTGTTCAGCAATCACTTCCATTTGATCAGTTGAAGCATCAAATTGAGCATCAATTTCATCTGCATGATTCATAATTGAAGTATCTAAATCTAGTCCACTTTCATAAAATTCAGTAACCTTAGTAACAGATTTCTCCATACCATTAATCATAGCGGTTTTAGCAGCAGCAGCATCGCCACCAACCATTGAAGCCTCAGCAATCATAAAGTCAGTCCATGAAGCCAATAACACAGGTGTAACTCCTGCTCCACCTTCACCATCACCATTCACTTGACCATCATAACTACCATCATCAAAAGTTCCTCCTGCAGGATAAACTCCATGAAGTGTCCTTAAGAAACCATCTGGTGGAATACCATTATCATTTCCATGATCACGGCCCCAATATCCTCCAGGCAATCCACACCAAACGTAACCATCCATATGGGCAGGTGCTGTTTGTAATGAACATTCTAAAGTTTCTTCATCAGGGTCAGCTCCAAATCCAGGAGTAGCCGCATTCTGTCTGTAAAAATAAAATAATCTACGAGGATCTTCATCGTCTAACATTTTACCCATTAACCAATTTGATCGATACCTTCCACCACCAGTAGCAGTATAGTCAGCAGCGTATCTCGGATGACGGTTATCAGGCTGAACCTCATTTTTACCCCATCCAAACTGCATATCATAATCGTTATCATTGATATAATTACCTTCCGTAACAAGCGCATTAAATGAACTCAAAGCACTACCATCAGTAAGTCTAGTTGTCATATAACCTTTCATCATTAGGGTATTTACAGCTCTAACCCATGAATCATCAAAATCTCCATCATAGAAGAAATCGTATTGTGGATCAGCAGCAGCATCTGCTTCAAAATTAGCTTTCGCTTGAACAAGTAAATCCATAGCAGCTTGATACACAGATGCACCAGAATCAGCCATTGGGTTTAAATTATCAGCACCTTGCAAAGCCTCAGTATATGGTATATCTCCAAAGAAATCCACCAATGTCATTAAAATATGTGCTTGCATAAATTGACCCATTGCAATATGGTGAGTCAATTCTGCTTCAGCAGCTAAACTGTTCATAACTGCTATATCTTCCATCATACCTCTATAGGCTGATGACCATCTACCATCGAATGCAGTAGGACCATAAGCAGAAGTATAATCACGTCCTGACATTTGATCAATACGGACAACTTGTCCACCAGTATAACCAAATGATTCAATCCAACTTGCATAATCTACCTGTACCTTATTTAATAAGAAATCAGGATCTGCTTGATCCGGAGACAAGGCATTGGGATTCTGAGTCAAATCTAAATCAAGGATATCTTTATTAGCACATGAACCTACAGAAAGTAGACCAAGAGCTAATACTCCAATTTTGAATATGTTCTTTGTTTTTTTCATGTCTGTTTCTTTTTTAAAATTAGAACGTTGCTTTAACACTGAAACCATAACGCTTAGAACTTGGACCATTCAAGTAGTCAAATCCTCGACCATTTCCAACACCTAATCCAGCAACGTTTGGATCAAAATTAGTGTTACCAGGAATATTAGGCGCATAGAACCATAAGTTATTACCAGAAACCGTAAAACTAACCGTACCAAACGGTGAGTTTTCCAATATACTCTGAGGTAAAGAATAGGCCACAGAAACTTCTTGTAATCTGAAACGCGTAGCATCGTAGATTAGCATTTCATCTGGACCATATAACACGTTACCAAAGTAATAATCTGAATTGTTAATTTGAGTAGTGTTTGGCTCTCCTGCTGGATTAACACCAGGAAGAATAAATGGAGCCTCACGATTAACACCTTCTTCTGCTACTACACCACGACCCAATAAAGTCGCTGTTGTATAAGATAAGATATCTCCACCTTGAACCCAAGTCATAAGTGCATTAACAGATAAACCTTTATAGCTAAATCCGTTTGACCAGTTAAAGTTAAAATCTGGGTTTGCATCTCCAATAATGTTGTTTCCATTTTGAACAACATAATCTCCAGCACCATTTACCATTTTGTTTCCATTCTCATCACGAGCAATAGATGTACCAATGATAGTTCCTAAAGATTCACCAACAATAGCAGCATTACCTAAGTTTGTAAAACCAGAATATACAACGATATCTGTATCTAAACCAAGGTCTTTAGTGATAGCTTCAGATTTAGCCATGTTAATAGCAGTATTCCAGTTAAAACCAGAAGGATTTCTGAAAACATCCAAAGCAAGATCAATTTCGAAACCATTGTTTTCAATTTGACCAACGTTAGTTTCAGTATTTGTATAACCTGTTGAAGGATCCAATGGTCTTGTAACAATAAGATCATTTGTAACTCTTCTATAAACAGATAAATCCATTGACAATCTGTTATCAAACATACGACCTTCTATCCCTAATTCTAATTCCCCGATAGTTTGAGGTTTCAGGTTTGGATTTCCTAATGTTAGAGCTGTAGAGTTCGTTACAACATCAACTCCCGCATCATCTTGGAAATACTGAGTATCAAGACTCAAAGTAGTTGCAATTGGATAACCTAATGGGAATGAAGCAGAAGTACCGTAACCTGCTCTTAACTTTAAGAAATTAAAAGTATTAGATTCTTTTAATGCTCCAATCATTTTAGTAGGTACCCAAGAAACAGAAGCAGAAGGATAGAAAATAGAGTTATTCTCTTCTGACAAGTTAGAAACCCAGTCATTACGTCCTGATAATGTTACATATAAGAAATTATTAAAATCAACTTCAGCTTGACCGTAGGCTCCTAAGATATTACGTTCTTCTGAATATTGAATTTCATCTTGCGTTGCGAAGTTAAAATGTCTTAAAACTCCAAACACTTGTTGACCTGTTGAAGAAACACCTTGTCTATCATAACGGTCATTACGAGAAGTTACCCCCGTTGTAAATGTTACACCAAATTGATCTCCAAGATCAAAGTTTCCGTTAATATTCAAGTTATGATCCTCAATTTTGTTCGTGTTTGTCCAAGTTTGATAAACACCTAACTGGTTAGATATCGAACCTGTTTTACCTCCTTTATTTGAGTAGTTTGTATTGTTTTCATTATAAACGTCAATACCGTACTTATATGAAAGCAAAAGGTTATCACTGATATCATAAGATACATTTACCGAACCAAAAGTTCTGTAAGTATCTTGCTCGTTTGCCGCATTAGCTACAGTCCATAATGGATGTTGAATAGAGTTATTCTGGCGGTAATATACAGATTCTCCTGTCACAGGGTTTTGATATGGAAGTCCAATCATATCCACTGAACGAGGAGTATAAAATAAGTTTCCGAAAATAGAAGCATTATCACCAGCAACATTAGATCCATAACCTGCAGCAACTGGAGGCGTAACGAAATCTGTATAGGTATAGTTCAATGTAGAAGCAACTGTAAACTTGTTTGATAATTTTGCTCTACCACCTACAGAAATAGCGTCTCTTCCTAATGAGTTACCAGGAGTAAACCCTTCTTCATCAAGATTACCATAACTGAAATTATAGTTCACATTTCCGTCATCTGAAGCTCCTCTCATATTAACAGATACATTTTTAATTGTTCCCGTTCTAAAGAAATTACCTACAGAATTATAAGGCTTCCAATCGTATCGTGCATCAGCATATTCTGGAAACGCTTGAGGAATACCAGTCGATGAAGCTGCAGTTGAATATGGGTGAGGTAATGTTCCGTTCTCATCAAAAGCTGAAGAACTTCCCCATCCTGCTGGACCATCTTTTGCAAATGAAGGACCCCAGTTTGAGAAGAACCAACCAAATGCTTGATCAAATCCTCCACCGTATTCATCCTGATAATCAGGCATAGATGCAATCTCATTCCAGTAATAACCTGCTGAAATTGAAATTTCATTCTTCTTTTTAACCCCTTTAGAAGATCCTGATTTAGTAGTAATCAAAATTACACCATTCGCACCTTGAGTACCATAAAGGTTCGCCGCAGCAAGACCTTTTAATACAGATACAGATTCAATATTATTTGGATCTAAATCTAAGAAACGAGATGAACCGTTGTTACCATCAATAAAATCTCCCTGTGCATTTGTATTTGATGCAAAAGGCACACCATCTACAATAAATAATGGCTGGTTGTTTCCAGAAAACGAGTTCATCCCTCTAATAAGGATACTCGTACCTGATCCAGACATACCAGATTGGTTCGTAATTTGAACCCCTGAGGCTTTACCAGAAAGAACACGCCCTACATCACCTTCCGTTCTCTGCTCTAATTGAGCCTGATCAACGTTCGATACTGCATAACCAAGAGCTTGTTTCTCTCTTTTAATACCTAAACCTGTTACGACAACCTCTTCTAAAAGGTTCTCACTTTCCATTGATACATCTACAGACGTATCGTCTCCTAGTGTAATTGTAACGGATTTCATTCCGATATAAGAGAATTGAAGCTGATCTCCTGGCTTAGCATCTATACGATACAATCCTTCGAAGTCTGTTTCACTTCCCTTACTCGTCCCGACAATTACAACACTTACTCCAGGTAGTGGCCCGCTTTCGTCGGCAACAACACCAGAATAAGTCTTCTCCTGTGCAAAGGAAACTTGCACCACGAACGCTAACAATAGCGTTAGTAATCCATTTAACTTTGTTTTCATTATTTAATTATTTGAATTAGTCGAAACGAAAATGCTAATTATATCTTAATATTCAAAGTATTTTTATTAAAATCTGTTAAATTTTAATAATAATTCAATGATTATGGGACATTGTCGCGACTTGTGAAATACTTTTCAGAAGCCCTAATTATTGATATCACAAATTCCACATTCTATTATTGGTAACTATACTGTATTTCATTAAAAAATTAGGAATCTAAGAAAAATGACGGATCTCGGTAAAGACTGAGAAATTTTATTAATATTGCAAAATAACAAACCATTAAATAATAAAAGGAAACTGAAAAAATGAAACGAATATTAGCACTTCTTACCCTAATTATCTCATTTAATAGCAACGCACAAACACTCGACAAAAATCTCTTTATTCAAATCTCAACAATTCCGGTGCTGGACCAAACTTTAGGTAGTCCATATTTTGATGATAAATTCACAGAAGGCGTAGTCAAGGATTCTAAGGTAAAAAAGAGTAGTCAACATTTATTGAGGTACAACGCCTATTCAGATCAATTTGAAGTACAGTATAAAACGAAACTTTTTGCAGTGGTTAAAAATTCAGACATTATTGTAAGGGAATCAAAAACCACCTATGTATTTACTGCTTTCACTCCTTTATTTAGTAAAAAAATTAAAACGGGCTATCTCGAAGAACTTGAAGCGAATCTTTTATACCTCAGACACGTTAAAGAAATAAAAGAAGGGCGTGAATCAGCTAACTCTGTTGCTGCAAGTATTCCAGACAAATTGATCATAGTGAAGGAACTATATACTTATACTGAAGACGGAAAAGCAGTTGGTGTAAAATGGAATACAAAAAATATATTAAAAGTATTCCCAATAGAAGCCCGCGAGGATATGGCACGTTATTTGAAAGAAAATAAACTCAAAGTCAAGAATATTGAGGATCTAAGAACATTAGTTAAATTTCATAACGATATGTTAAAAAGTGAATCAGGACTTGCTTTGAAAAATTAATCAACTTATTTTCAACCAAATAATCAAACTATGAAGTACCTATTAGCCTTGTTGATCTCCATTTTGATCAGCACCGTTTCGCAGAGCCAAACTGTTTCTACTACACAGAATTGGGCAAGACAAGATCTCATGCAAAAAACCAACAAAGTAATTGGAGATAACCTCCCGGAAAATGTTGAAGGAAGCATGTATTACCTTTCCTCTTATGCTCCTGGATTTCTTTATTACGATTCCAATAAGCTAGAAAGAGAATTTGAATATCGTTATAATGCGTTTTCAGATCAAATAGAGGTGAAAACTCCTGAAGGATCAGATTATTTAGCACAAAGCCCTAAATTATCCGTTGATATCATGGGGAAATATTTCTCTTATGTACAGTATCTAAATCCCTCAGATGAAAGTATTGCCTTTGGTTACATGATAAAATTACTTGAAGACGATGACTTTATATTGTTTCAAAGGGAATACAAACAATTAAAAGAAGGTAAGAAGTCTACCAATGGAATGACTCCTGACCTCCCATCAAAACTTGTAGATAAATCCGATTTTTACATAAAAACAGATAAGCATACCTATGCCTATGAGTTTCCTCAGAGTAAAAAAGAGTTATACAAAATGTTTCCAGAGATCAAAGGAGGTTTAAAGAGTTTTCTTAAAAAAGAAAAAATAGACTTAAGCGACCCTAATGATATTATCAAAGTATTGGAATATTGTTACGATGAATAAAAAATGAGCCCTATCTTTGCTTTATGGAACAAACAAAAATATTTGGGATTAGAGCAGTTATAGAGGCTATAAATTCTGGGGTAAGTGTTGATAAGGTTTTTATTCAAAAAGGAATAAAAGGACCTTTAATGCAAGAACTAAATCAATTGATTAAGGACAACAATATTAGCATTAGTTTAGTTCCTATTGAAAAATTAGACCGCTTAAGTAAAAATAACAATCATCAAGGTGCAGTTGCGCAAATAGCAGCTGTGCCTTTTTTTGATTTTGACGAGATTCTAAATGAAGAATCTCCGATGGAAAACAGAAAATTCCTATTACTTGATGGCGTATCAGATGTTAGAAATTTTGGAGCTATAATAAGAACAGCTGAATGCACAGGTGTTCGAGCTATTGTAATCGCTAAGTCAGGATCAGCCCCCTTAAATGCAGAAACAATCAAAACCTCAGCTGGAGCAGCATTTAAAGTGCCAATTTGTAAAGTGGACCATATTAAAGATGCAGTTTTTATGCTGCAAGCCTCTGAAATAACTACTGTAGCAGCAACTGAGAAAACCGACACCACACTATATGATGTAGACTTTTGTCAGGATATCGCCATAATTATGGGAAGTGAACACAAAGGTGTCAATCCATCAATACTTAAAATTGTGGATTACAAAGCAAAATTACCTATGCTTGGAAGTATTTCGTCACTAAATGTTTCTGTCGCTTGCGGTGCCTTCCTCTATGAAGCCATCAGACAAACTACTCTTTAGGTTCCCATCCTCATCAAAATAATTATCAAATTCAGTTTTTTCAAAGACATACTCGTCATTGCTTGGGCCTTTACGCCTGTATAAAAAGGCGAGTAATACACCACATGCAAAGCCCGAACTATGACCTTCCCAAGAAATGTGCTCCTCAATGGGAAAAAGGTACCAAAATAGCCCGCCATACCAAAATATTAAAGCCAATGCCAAAGCCATTAAACGATAGTTTTTCCTCAATAACCCGCTAACTATTATAAACCCAAATAGACCATAGACAAGGCCACTTGCCCCTATATGTATATTTGACCTCCCAAAAATCCACGTTCCTAAACCAGAAAACAATAAGCTCAACAGAAAAACTCTTAGCGCAATATCACGATAGAAATAAAAAAGCGCGTTTATCAATACGAACAAGGCCACAGAGTTATTGAACAAATGCTTTACAGACCCATGCAATAAAGGAGCAAAAATCAATCCTCGCAAACCAATCGCCTTTCTCGGATCAATCCCCAAATAATTAAAATTCAATCCACTAAAATATTCAAAACAGTACAGCGACCAGAGTAAGGTCAAAATTAGAACAGATAAAAGAGGGTTGAATTTGTAGGCTTGTTCTTTCAATTTATGAGTTTTGAGGATTAATTTACTAATTTTACCCTTATGAATAACATCCCCTTAGCGGAACGTTTAAGACCGCAAAATATAGAAGACTACATTGCTCAGGACCACTTGGTTGGGACTAGTGGGCAACTGAGTACACATATAAAAAACGGTATTATTCCATCGCTAATTCTATGGGGGCCTCCAGGAATTGGAAAAACCACCTTAGCTGAAATTATTGCAAAGGAATCGAAGCGGCCTTTTTATACCCTAAGTGCCATTAATTCCGGAGTGAAAGATGTTCGTGAGGTTATACAAAAAGCAAAAAACTCGGGAGGTTTATTTACCTCTCAAAACCCAATTTTGTTTATTGATGAAATTCACAGGTTCAGTAAATCTCAGCAAGACAGTCTGCTCGCTGCCGTCGAAAAAGGTTGGGTGACTTTGATTGGAGCCACCACGGAAAATCCGAGTTTCGAAGTTATACCTGCTCTTTTATCGAGATGTCAAGTTTATATTTTGAAACCCTTCAACAAAGAAAATCTCGTTGCATTGTTGCAAAGAGCCATGGATGAAGACCAAACAATAAAAGAAAAAAACATTGACCTTGTCGAAACAGAGGCTCTAATTCACTTGTCCGGTGGAGATGCACGTAAACTTTTAAATATTTTTGAGCTCGTGGTTATGAGTGAGGAAAATGGAGCGCGAATCGATAACGACTTAGTGTATCAAAAAGTACAGAAGAATGCGGTTCGCTATGACAAAACAGGGGATCAACATTACGATATTATTTCAGCTTTTATCAAATCCATAAGAGGTTCAGACCCTAATGCGACGGTTTATTATTTAGCACGAATGCTCGCCGGTGGGGAAGATCCAAAATTTATTGCTAGACGATTGATCATATGTGCTTCAGAAGACGTTGGAAATGCCAATCCAAATGCCTTAATACTTGCGAACAATGCATTCAGTGCAGTACAGAATATTGGAATGCCTGAAGCTCGAATAATACTCAGTCAATGTGCCATTTATCTAGCAAATAGTCTGAAATCCAACTCAAGTTATGAGGCAATAAACCAGGCTTTGGCATTAGTAAATCAAACAGGAGATCTACCGGTACCCTTACATTTGAGAAATGCACCAACTAAACTCATGAAAGAATTGGACTATGGGGCCAATTATAAATACGCCCATAGTTATGAAAATAGTTTTGTGGACCAAGAATTTATGCCGGAAGAACTCAAGGGCAAAACCTTATATCAACCAGCAAATAACTCCAGAGAAAATCAATTCAGACAGTATTTAAAATCTCTTTGGAAAGAAAAGTACGGCTATTAATTTTGTCGCTTGAAATTTAAAGTACCAAAACTGGACTCCATTGATACACCTAGATTTGTCAATTTTAAGCTATAGGTTTTTGGATCTCCTTCCCAAATTAATTCATACGTCCCTTCTTGTTCAGTTTCTTTCAAACTACCTACGCGTTCCTTATCTCCTAATACAATATCATACCCACCCGAATCAACTGCAATAATCTCCAATTTCAAAGAATCTCTAAAGTATGTACCTGATATACTCAAGGTCTCAACCTCAACAACTCCATATTCGTATGGCAATTCAGCAATTGAATTAAAAGATTTTCTAACAACATCTGGATAGCCTTTTTCATAGGCTTTAATTTTTGATTTTTGAACCTCTCCTTGATAAATAACCTCATTTCGACAATCCACTAAATCAATACGCATTTTAAAAGTGAACATATTTGATAAATCAACAAGCATTACCTTAACTCCCTTACAAGGGTCTGAAATTAGATCTTCAGGCAGTTTTCTATCGTCATAAATCACATCAAATCCTTTCTTCTCTAGCAAGAATTCTAATAATTCGTTAATTCGAAATGAATTCGCCTCGCGCTGAAATTCGTATTGATTCTTAATCACCGCATACTTATAATCATTCAAATTGACTTGACTATACCCTGAAATACTCAGAAATATAGCAAGTATTAACACTATTCTTGTTTTCATAAAATTCGTTTTATTTCTTCCAGCTTTTTAACTTCTAAATAATTTCCTGTATTTTCCTGATTATCAAAATTGCAAAATATCGCATGCATATCTGAATCCAATGCTCCTTGAACATCTGCTTCTTGATTATCGCCAATCATTATACTCTCTGCAGCCATGGCTCCTGCTCTATTTAAAGCTTCTTTAAAAACCAATGGATTGGGTTTTTGGACTCCTACGGACTCTGAAGTGATAAACGCACTAAAATAGTTTGATATGCCTGAGTTTACACATTTTTTCCATTGAACTTCTTTGAATCCATTGGTAATCATGTGCAATTGGTAATTTTTTTCCTTTAAATAATCCAAAAGTTCAATGCTTCCATCAAACAACTTGTTATACTTTGGTAAGGTTAAAATATAATCATCAGCCAGTTCGTCAATTAACGCATCAGAAGCATTAAACCCCAATATATCGAAGCTGTCCTTTAGTCTTCCATACCGCAACTCCTCCTTACCCACTTCTTGCTCTCGATATTTCTTCCAATACATCGCATTAATTGGATTGTAAATACGCTTAAATTCGTCAAAATCAAGTTCAATTCCCCTTTTCGTAAATAGCTCTAAATAACTGGCATCCGAATTGGATTCAAAATCCCATAAGGTGTGATCGAGATCGAAAAACACATGCCTAACATCCTTTATCATAAGCGCAAGATAAAATTAATTCATCTCCTTTTGAAAAAAGTTCATCAGTTCCTCATAAATTCTTTTCCAACTTTGTTTTCCTTCATTATTCGACAAAGTATCCGAATGAAAGTTTAAAGGGAAATACCCCCCAAGAGGCTTAACCAGTTTATACAGATGAATTATTTTTTCATAAGCCATTCGCGGACTCATCCGTCTTTTAATAAAATATCGATCACTGAAATAATAAGGATTGATCCTAAGTGGAGTTTGAATTTCAAAATCTAAATCATAAAAATAAAACGGAGTACAAGTTGATGCTCTAAAACCAATGGCCTCTTCATAACCCATAGAAAAATCTTCCTCAATGGAAGCATCGACCAAACTTTGATATACCTCTGGTAATTTAATGCGGCTATAATATTGTTTTGACTTTGTAATCTCCCAATGAGTAGCCTCCTCCAACTGGTTTTTCTGGCGTAAATACTCCTCATCATTCTCCATGGTATAAAAAGAAGCTAATAAACCAAGGTCAGTATAGTCTGAATTAGATTTTACCAACTCTTTATAGGTAAGCTTGGTGAAAGATATATTTTTATCAAAACTGCTGTATGGTGCAATTAGATAAAAAAAGGTAGTTGGAACCTTAAACCTTCTTTGATAAGCTATGAAGTTATCAAAAGTATCGTAAGGGTCCTTTTTCACATACATCAAAACCACAGTTCTGTAATAAAGCTCAGCAAATTTAAATTGAAACAAATCTCTTAAATAGCCCGCTAAGGTTCTAACCGCACCTTTCTTTAAATACTTAAATGCTAAGTCTACATTTACAGTCGATTGAACAATAGTGCTCCCTTCCTTGAATTTATAGTCAGGAAATTTTTCATGAAAAATCGCCTTAAACCGACTGACCCATAAATCGATTAAAGGTCGTTCAAGAAATTTATTTTGATAAGCTAAACTCTCCTGAAATGGATAGCGATTAAACTGATCTCTCAACTGAGGTAAATACTCCTCATAGCGAGTAATTAAATAAAATGAGGCAGCAAATATATCAAAGGGTAAAGCTGATTTCTTTCCTGTAGGAAAAAAAATCGGTAAATCATCCCAATTACTCACTTGAATATCGATATCATTTATCCCTTGTTCAAACAGTAAATTATTTGATCGTATAAAAAATTCCGACGAAAACTGCGTTTTTGAATAATTTAATTTTGGGCCATTATGAGCAATGAATTCCTCTAGAACATTTGTTATTTGCAGTTCAGCTCCCAACATATGCTCAAAAATTTGCTTTAAAATAAATTTTAGTCTTGGACTTATTTGTGAAGAATAAACTACTACCATATCAATTGATCAAGCCATCATCGGCGAAACTAAAATAATCTTTTTCGGTGATAATTAAGTGATCCAAAACCTGAATATCCATATATCGAGCTGCTTCAGATAATTTTCGCGTCAATTGTTTATCCGCTTGAGACGCCAGTAAGCTTCCTGACGGATGGTTATGACATAAAACGAGACTAGTCGTATTTGTTAGCAATGCCCTTTTCAAAATTAAACGAATATCAACTAAAGTACCGGTAATTCCTCCTTTTGAAAAAACAGCTTTTTCCTTTACGCGATTAGAATTATTTAAAAATAGTACCCAGAACTCTTCATGCTCCAAATGCTGAAGATGAGTTTTCATGATTTTATAAACATCCTTTGAGGATTGTATTTTTACCAAAACCTGATGTTCAATAAGCTCCAGGCGCCGAGATATCTCAAAACTCGCAAGCAAACTACAGCTTTTTGCACGACCTAAACCTGTGATCGCCATCAAATCAAATACTGATAATTTAGCGAGATTCTTCAAATTATTTTGATGTTTATCCAAAAGCCTTTGAGCTAATCGCTCTGCGGACTCCCCCTTATCGCCTGTTCTTATAATCAAGGCGATCAATTCAGCATGAGTCATCGCCTCTGCCCCGTGTCCAATCAGTCGCTCTCTTGCCTGCATTCCAATATTTTCCATTTTTTTATCCTAAATAAGACTCCTATATTTGTATAAATTATTTCTGATGAAAATCATTATTGCCGGTGCAGGAGATGTGGGGTTTCACCTCGCTAAACTTCTTTCATTTCAATCCCAAGATATTTATATTATCGATCAAGATGCAGACCGATTGGAATATATTAATGCACACTTAGATGTAATTACAAAGGCCGGCGATGCTACGTCCATCATTTTACTTAAAGAAATTGAAATTGAAAAGGCAGACATGATTCTCGCTGTAACAGAATCTCAAAACACAAATCTAACCATAGCTGCAATCTCTAAACAACTCGGCGTACCTAAAACAATTGCTCGTATCAGCAATTCAGAATACTTAAAATCAAAAGAAATTGATTTTTCGGATTTAGGCGTTGATTTTATGATCTCACCTGAACTACTAGCCTCTCAAGAAATTCAATCTTTAATAAAGAACTCCGCTTTTAACGATACTATTGCCTTTGAAAATGGAACTTTAAACGTTTTAGGCTGTACCTTGCACCCGAGTTCTCCCCTAGTTGGACTTAATGTTGAGGAGGCCAAAAATAAATACCGAGATATTGATTTCATTTTAATGGCTATCAAAAGAGATCATGATGTGGAAACTATTATCCCAAGAGGGGATACTATGTTTGAAGCCAATGATCAGGTTTATTTCTCTGCTCCAAGAGCTTCTGTTCATGCTATTGAAGGATTAATCGGGAGGAGTCAGATTGGGATAAAAGACATTATGATTTTGGGAGGTAGTCGCATTGGTCAAAAGGCTGCTACTGCACTTTGTCAAGAAAAAAGAAGTGTCAAACTCATTGAAAATAAACGACAAAAAGCATTTGGGCTGGCGGAGAACTTGTGCGATGCCTTAGTGATTCATGGAGACGGTCGAAATGTGGACTTACTGGAGGAAGAAGACATCTCAGGAATGGATGCTTTCGTGGCTGTAACTGGAAATTCAGAAACAAACATCATGTCTTGTCTAGTAGCCAAATCTAAAGGCGTCAAAAAAACCATTGCCCTTGTGGAAAACATGGATTATATAGACATTTCTCAGACCATAGGAATTGATACCTTGATCAATAAAAAACTGTTGGCAGCGAGCGCTATATTTAAGCATATTAGAAAGGGGAAAGTCCTTGCCCTAGCGAATCTGCACAATATTGAGGCTGAAGTATTAGAGTTTTATGTTGGAGAAGGGTCACCTGTGACCAAAGACCAAATAAAAAACCTTAAGCTTACCGAAAAAGCTATTTTTGGAGGTGTAATCCGTAGAGGAAAAGCCCTAATGACTTATGGAGGTTTCCAAATAAAAGCAGGAGATAAAGTAGTCATGTTTTGTCTGCCGGAGGCTATAGATGAAGTTGAAATACTATTCAACTAATGAAGTATCGCTTTAATATTAAACTAATTACGCGTTTTCTCGGAATGAGCGCCATGCTCAACGGGATTTTTATGCTTATCGCAATTCCATTCAGTCTTTATTATCAAGATGGCAGTGCAGGTGGAATTGGATTAGCTGGTATAGTAACTTTAGTCTTGGGGTTCTGTTTATCTTATTTTAATAGAAATGCAGTCAAAACCTTACAAACTCGGGATGGTTATCTTATTGTAACGCTCGGTTGGCTCGTTCTTAGTTTAACTGGGGCTTTGCCCTATATCTTTACCGGAAGCATTCCCAATTTTACAGATGCCTTTTTTGAAACTATTTCAGGGTATTCAACAACTGGAGCATCCATATTAAATGATATTGAAGCCATGCCGAAAGGGATCTTGTTTTGGCGATCAGCAACTCATTGGATTGGAGGAATGGGAATAATTGTATTGACGGTGGCTATTTTACCACTCTTAGGAATTGGAGGAATGCAACTTTTTATGGCTGAATCTCCAGGCCCATCAACAGATAAACTTCACCCGAGAATTACAGAAACTGCAAAGCGCTTATGGCTAATTTACGCCGGCCTTACTTTAGCCGAATTTTTCTTGTTAAGGATTGCGGGAATGACGTGGTTTGACGCTATTAATCATGCCATGGCCACCATGAGTACGGGAGGGTTTTCGACAAAAAATGCTTCAATAGCCTATTATAATGACATTCCTTTGATACAGTACATCATTTCAATATTCATGTTTATTGCAGGGATGAATTTTGTACTTACTTATTTTGGCTTCAAAGGGAATTTTAAAAAAATCATTTCAAACGAAGAGTTTAGATGGTATGCAAGAATCGTACTGAGTTTTACCGCGATACTGACCATTTGTATCGTTTGGTTTCAAGACCCAAATCTTCATTCTACTATCGATCATCCCGAGGTTTGGGGAAGAATTGAAAGCGGTTTTCGCCATGGACTATTCCAAGTATTGACTATTATCACAACCACAGGGTTTGTATCTGCTGATTTCACTATGTGGAACTCCGTGGCACTCGCACTAATATTTACTTTGTTTTTTGTTGGTGGTTCTGCAGGATCCACTTCAGGTGGTGTAAAGGTTGTTCGTCAAGTAATCATGATAAAACACAGTTTTCTCGAACTAAAAAAACAGCTACACCCAAATGCAATAATACCCGTCAGATATAATGGAAAAGGCGTACACAGCAATATTGTCTATAATATTCTAAGTTTTTTCGTCCTCTACATAATAATTGTTTTAGTGAGTATTTTTGTCTTTACCGTATTTGGTTTAGACTTTATATCGGCATTGGGAGTAACCATCTCCTCATTAGGGAATGTTGGGCCTGGAATTGGTACAGTTAGCCCTGTAGAAAATTTTGCTCATCTAAGTATGGCTGCAAAATGGTTTTCTTCTTTTCTTATGCTAATTGGTAGATTGGAACTATTTACGGTTTTGATTTTGCTGACACCTTACTTTTGGAAAAAAAATTAGATTACCTATCTTTATAGTACTTCTTTCCCGTTAATTTAATTTACAGTTTATGACTCGTTTAATAAAAATGGGATGTCTTTGGTAAATCTTTTTACATCTAGTATTTTTTTTGCTCAAGAGCACAAAATAGAAAAACAAGATTTTAAAAGATTTAAAGTAGGACTCCTGTTGAGTCATACTTATATACCTCAAGCCACTTCCGAAGGGAAATTCGTTACAACGGTTCCCTCTTTTGGATTTGATATCGATTATTGGTTAAACGAAAAAATTGGAATAGGAATGCACAATGATTTGGAGTTGGAATTTTATGAAATTGAAAATGGATCTACGTCAAGTTTTGAACGTGAATATCCTTTTGTAATGACCTTTGATCTCATTTATAAATTCTATGATGAATTCGTTTTTGTATTTGGATATGGTGTTGAATTAGAGCCAAAAGAAAACCTTCAACTTATCCGGCTCGGTTTAGAATACGAAATCGAACTTGGCAAAGAATGGGTATTTAGCCCTGTTACAACATTCGATTTTCGCTTTAACAATTACGGAACCTGGAGTATTGGGCTAGGAGTTGGAAAAAAATTCTAAATTAATTGCTTCAACTCACTTAGATCCAATCCACCATAATTCCCTGAACTCATCATAAGCAGTACTTCATTATTGAGTTTGTGACTAAAAAGTTTTGCTTTAAATTGCTTAGCATCATCAAAAACTTGAATATCCTCACGGCCGAATGCCGCCTTTATTTCGCGAGCTCCTATTGGTGATAAACGCTTAATTTTTAAAGCTTCGGGAGTATAAAAAACATAAACCTGATCTGCTGCATCTAAGGCCCCTTTATATTGACTAATGAAGTCGGCATTCAAGCTTGAATAGGTGTGCAATTCTAGACATGCGATTACTTTTTTATTAGCAAACTGCTCCTTAACCGCCCGCGTAGTTGCTTCAACTTTGGATGGAGCATGAGCGAAATCTTTAAAGATGACTGAATTATCCGATTCAAATAACTTTTCAAGTCGTTTCGCAGCTCCCTTAAAACTAGAAATTGCCTCAAAAAAGTCTTCCTCAGAAACTCCCATATGATAGCATATTTCTCTTGCTCCTGAAAGGTTTTGTAGATTATGAGCCCCGAAAATCTCAAGAGGAACCTCTCCTTCAGGAGTATCAATTAACACGCCTTGCTCGGTTACTTCATATTCCGGAGTTTGGTAGGGATAACGCTTTATTACTGCGGGAGATTCTTCCACTAATTTCAATAGTTCTGGATCTTCTTGATTATACACCAGAATTCCTCCGCTGGTCATAGTTTTGAGGAAAATCTCAAACTGAGTCAAATAACTCTCAAAAGTTGGGAAAACATTTATATGATCCCACGCTATCCCGCTTATCAAAGCAATATTTGCATTGTATTTATGGAATTTCGGAGTTAAATCAACTGGAGATGATAGATATTCATCACCTTCTAAAACAATAAATTCAGCATCATCAGTTAGTTTAACCATAGTGTCAAAACCTTCGAGCTGGGCTCCAACCATAAAATCAACTTCGCGATCCCAATAATGCATTACATGAAGTATCATGGAAGTTATCGTGGTTTTTCCGTGAGACCCTCCAATGACCACTCGAGTTTGATTTTTAGATTGTTCAAATATGAACTCTGGGTAAGAATAGATTTTTAATCCCATTTCCTCAGCTCTTATCAATTCAGGATTATCTGCCTTTGCATGCATTCCCAAAATAACAGCATCTAAATCAGAGGTAATTTTATCTGCATACCAACCCATTTGATTAGGCAATAAACCTTTGCTTTCCAATCTTGACTTGGAGGGTTCAAAAATGGCATCATCACTCCCACTTACCTCAATTCCTTTTTCATTGAGCGCCAGTGCTAAATTATGCATGGCACTTCCTCCAATGGCAATAAAATGTACTTTCATTAATTAACGAATCACTTGATTAGGGAATACTACAACACTCTCATCACCCTGAGCGTTCACTGCAGCTACTCCAAATAAATAATTATCGATTACCCACCCTTCTAAAACATGAGTAGTATCATCTACAAATATACGGTGCTCCCAATTATCAGCAGTAGTCGATCGCCAATAAACGTAATACCCAAGTGTGTTTTTTGAGGAAGATTTATCCCATTTGAGAGTGGTACTTGGCGCAACTGCACCACCCACACCAACAGTTTTAGGAGCAACAGGAGCCCAAGCTAAACGAGCCATTGCCAAAACATTCACACGGGTCATTTTCGCAGTATAATCAAAGTTCACACCTGAAAGCACATCTCCATAAGCAATCCCGTTTTCTTTACGAATATCTTGATGTTGTCGGTTGTAATTTTCATGAGCCTCCATGATTCGAATTCCTGCAAACCCAGCATCATTAAATGGTCTGTGATGTCCTCCACGACCAAAACGATCGAGACGATAAATCAACATGGGTTTCATCTCGGGAATATACTGTTTGGTTGTTGAATACACATATCGTGCTAATTGACGTGAAACTCCGTCGATTTCCCCGCCGTAAAAACGACGCATCCTCCTATTTCTTTCTGATTCCGTTACCGGAGTTGGTTCCGAAAAAATTCTAAACTCTCTATTATCAACAACTCCATCTACTCCTTCAATATTTCCTATCATATCGTTGTTGAATACACCGATCACATCCCAGCCTTCTTTTTTAATCTTTTCTGCGAAATGCTTCCCCCCATAAAGGCCTTGTTCTTCTCCAGATAGGGCTAAATAAGCAATATTATTTTCGAATTTTTGTTTTGAAAGCACTCGAGCTGCTTCTATCACGCCTGCTACTCCAGTCGCATTGTCATTAGCTCCAGGGGAATCATCCTTAAAATTTAACGGATCACTTACTCGAGAATCAATATCTCCAGCCATCATGATATAGGCATTTGACCCGGAAGATGATTTCTGCACCGCTATAATGTTTACTATATAAGTATCAGTAGGAATTCGCGTTTTCGTATCTCCTTCTACCAAAGTTCGTTGTTCATAAACTTCAAGACAACCACCGCAAGCCTCAGAAATTTTTTCGAATTCTGCTTTTATCCACCTTCTAGCAGCTCCAATTCCTCTTGTTGTTGAGATCGTATCAGACATGGTATGCCTCGTGCCAAAACCCACCAAAGTAGTAATGTCGTTTTCCAAGCGTTCTGCACTTACCTCTGCCTTTAATTGATATAAACGATCATCTTGAACCTGAGGGGTTTGCTGGGCAAAAGTTGACAAGGCAAAAAAGGTCAAAATTAAAAAAGTAAATTTCTTCATAACATTATTTATTCTCTGTGATTACTACCCTGCTAGGAGTATCTTCTCCCATAATTATTGATTCCGTTCCTTTGGCGATAGCTTTAACTGTTGCGGTTACTATTTCCATATCCAAGGTGGAAACTTCATCCTTGACAGTGTGGTAATATGGGTCCTTATCAATTGGGTCCGTAGAAAAAGTATGTGAAGGAATCCCTAATCGAGCTAAAGAAGCATTGTCTGATCTGAAAAATAAACGGAATTTTGGATAAGGATCAGGATATAAGGTGTAGCCAGTTCCTTCTAAATTTTTTTGAATGATTTTACCGAAATCTGAACGATCAAATCCCGTCAACCAAGCTGTATTCGGACCATAAGAAGAATCCTTACCAATCATTTCTATATTGATTCCAGCTACATATTTCTCAGGATTGACTTGTTTACCAAAATAATTAGACCCGACTAAGCCCCATTCTTCCGCTGTAAAAGCGACGAAGACCAGAGTCCTTGCATTATCTCCTCTTTTTTTCCAATATTTGGCCAAAGCCATTACTGCTGCTGTCCCAGAAGCATCATCATCTGCTCCATTTGCAATAGAATCACCCTCAACCCAACGACTCTCGCTTACAATTCCTAGATGGTCATAATGAGCAGAAATTACTACATATTCCTCAGGCTTTTTCTTTCCTTCCAACACGCCAATAACATTGAAGAGCTCAGTCCCTTTATGTGTGAAATTCTGTCGATAAGAGTCTGCCTTTTGAAAAGTTTTTAAACCAATCTTCTTATACTGCCCTTCTATATATTGAGCCGCTAATTCTATTCCTGGAGTTCCCGAGCCTCTTCCTTGCATTTTGTCTGATGCTAGAGTATAAAGGTGGTTGTGAATAAGCGTAGTATCAATGATTTTGTTAATCATTTTGTCTTTTTTGTTTTGAGCGGCAGCAATATTAACTCCCATCAAAGTAATGAATACTAGTAATCTTAGGTTAACTGACATAATCTTCTAAATATTTAAATCTTTCCGTTAAGTGACCCTTTTCGGTCATCCTTGCTCTAAATAAAACCCCTTGAGCATCATTATTAAAAAATGCAGGGAGCACATAATTACTGAATTGTTCACCAAAGCCATCTGATGCATCAATAGGTAGTTCACATGGCAAATTATCGACAGCCATTACGGTTATTACCCCTTCCTTTCTAAAATCATCATAGGTCTCAGTCTGTTTGTTATATCCGTAAATAGGGTCGGCTATCGTAGAAGCTTCTATAGTGGATGCTACAGGGCCGTCAATGTCGCAGGAAATGTCTGCTACAACATCAATATTAAAACTTGCTTTTTTGGCGTCGTCACGAGTGTATAAATATGGAGCACCTTGACCATAAAAATGTCCCGCGATAAAGAAATCTGCCTTTTGAGCAAACTTCATGAAATCTGATTCATATTGTTCTGGGTGTTCAAAAAAATCTTTTTTTTCTTTCGCTTGACCGTCTTTTCTCTTATTGTAGTCCAAAATATCTATTTGAGTAAACACCGCATCCTGACTATTGTCTTCCAAAAACGCTGTGGGACTCAAGTGCTGTAATCCCATTCCGTCAAGCATTTCTTTGGCTCCATTTCCAACCCTACCTTTTCCTGTCAAAACAATTTTTGCAGGACCGAGATTGACTTTTTTGAGTTCGTCAATAAGCGCTTTTTGATTTGGCAAATCTTCAGCCTTGGGAAGGATAAATCTAGCCTTCTTTATTCCATACGCTCTGATTCCATTATAGGCTCCAACAATTCCAGCATAGCGGCCAAAAGCTACAACTCTTTGTCCCTGCTCATTGGTGATTACTTCATGGTCATAAAGCTCAATGTTTTTATCGAGGATTGCTCTGAGTAAATCGCGATTATATGGTTGCTTTTTTATGGTATGGGAAAAGAAAAAATATTTTTTATTCGGAATTAAATTTTCAATAGGTACTTCTTTCACCCCCAAAAGAACATCGCAGTCCTCTATAGCCCCCACTTTAATCCCAAGCTTTTCATACTCTTCATCTTTGTAAGCTCTGATTGGAGAGGGTTCTACAATAATTTCTAAATCTTTATAGTCTTTAACTGCCTGTTTACAGGCTTTAGGAGAAAGAACCACGCGCTTATCTGGTGGGTTTTTACGCTCTCTTATAATTCCTAATTTCATTCCTTGAGTTAGTTTAGTTTGATTCTCACAATATAAGGCAAAAATCTTAAGATTTTTTATAAATTTGCGCTCACTACGGGGACGACTGGTTTTGACAGCGAGGGAATCAAACCGTAAGCATGTCGAGTAATGAAACACATCTCGTTAAACTTTGTTTCAACTTTTTTAAACGGCGAAAATAATTACGCTTTAGCTGCTTAATTCTGAATCACAGTAGGAATTGGCCTAGTCTCACCAGGTGAGAATGCTAAACATCTCCGCGAAGCCTTGGTTTATGGCGTTGCATTTAGAGGTGTCGTAAAAGTAAACCTAGAGTCAACTTTGCTTCAAAGGAGGCTCGAAACTCTTCGAAGCTAAGTCTAAAGTAGGTTGTTTTTGATCAGCTTTAGAACAAAAATTAAGCAAAAACTAAGCATGTAGAAAGCTGTGCGATTACTTGTTTGGACCCGGGTTCGATTCCCGGCGTCTCCACAGACAAAAGTCCACTCAACTCTTGGGTTGATGTGGATTTTTTTTAAAAGTTAATTTCGTAAATTTGAGTGAATCCTAAGTCAATTTATGAATTTCATCAAAAATAGCTTATTACTCCTCCTATTTTTATTTTCATGCTCGTCATGGAGTCAATCGTCGGAACAATTATGGTTGGATTTTAACCCCTCTTATGAAAAAGAGAATGGAATATTTTTATTTGGTGATATTGGCTATCGAAAAGAATTTGGCTCCCTAAACTGGAATAGGTTAGTATTTAGACCCGGCATAAAAAAGGTTCAAAAACACTACTACCTAACTGGTGGAGTTGGAAACTTTATAACCTTTGTTGGTGACACAGGAGGTGGAAATCGATATGAATTTAGACCGTTTCAAGGTATTGGAAAAAACTGGCCTAACGGACAGTATTTCAAAATCAATCATTACGCGCGATTCGAAGAAAAATTTGCTTGGAATTTATCTGATGGAGACTTTGATTTTGCGTTTAGAGTCCGTTATAAATTTACCTTGTCATATTCCATGAGAACCTGGTTGGAAAATCACCACAACTGGTGGAAAATTTATACGAGTTTTGAATTGTTCGGCGCCACATCTCAATCTGAAAATTCAATTGACGAACAAACTCGACTTGGTGTGGGAATAGAACGCAGTTTTAGCCGAAATCAAAGGGCAAAAATCGAAACAATTTGGCAAAAACAAGCCATCTTGTTTAACTCAAATGCACCGGTCAATGCCTTTTATTTAAGACTTAGATATTATCCAAACTGGGATGGGAAAAAATCAAAAACAAAATAAAGTGTTAAAGCCTTTTAAATAAAGGGCTCAAGAACCTTTTTTTTATATTTTTACATCAAATCAAATTATCAATTTTATGAAATACCTAAAGCTAATTGCGGTACTCTTTGTGGGGGCTTTTGTTGTAGCAAGCTGCTATAAAAATCCTGATTTAGACAAACTGCAGTACGATTTTGTCGTAGCTACAGATTACGATGAAGAAGCAGATTTTAGTAGCTATATGACCTATTATATTTCTGACACGATTGCTACTATTACCGATAATCCTAGAGATAGTATTCTAGTTGGAGAGGGAGCAACTCAAATTGTAAACCGAATCAAAAGTCACATGGACTCGCGAGGTTATCAATTTGTTGGAATTGATCAAAACCCAGACCTCGCTATGATTACTTCTGTTATTCAAACCAAGAACCTAGGAAGTGTATGTTCTGGTTGGTGGTGGGGATACCCTGGTTATTATCCGCCATGGTGGTGGGGTTATCCAAGTTATGGATACTATTATCCATTCTGTAGCTACTACACTTATGATATCGGAACATTAAACGTAGAACTGTTTGATTTAAAAAATGTGGATTCAAACCAAAACATTCGTGTGCTTTGGAATGACATCAATTTTGGAGTATTGAGTTCTTACGATCAAACCAATATCAGTAGATCACTTGATGCTATTGATCAAGCTTTTGAACAATCACCATATTTAGAAAATTAAGACCATGAAAAAACAATTATTATTTATCGGATTATTCTTGGGCTTATCTTTAACTATGAAAGCTCAGGAGGAACGTATTTACACCTATTATGACAAGTCTCAGTTTTTGATTAGCTGGGATATAAATGTACCAATGTCAAATGATTTTATCGGTAATACCTCTGTTAGTGGAGGTAGGGCTGAATATCGTTATTTTACTCAAAGAAACATTTCTTTTGGACTATCCTTAGGGTGGAATACATTGGAAGAATATTATGAGGGCGCAACCTATACTGATAGTGACGGTGGAACAATTTATACTGACATGGTCAGACAAATGAAGCAGTTACCTATACTGGCGCATGCAAATTATTACCTCTCTACATCGGAATCTGTTAAACCTTATATCGGTGTTGGTATTGGAACTAATTATATCAATAATGTTGCTTATTTCAATATCTTCCAACAAGAAGACCCTACCTGGGGCTTTATGGCAAGGCCCGAAATAGGATTAGAATTCATCTCGAGTAATGGGTTTGGATTCTTTGGAAATGCAGCTTATAATTATTCTACAAACTCAAGCGAAGCCTTTCCTTCTATCGATACGGTTCAGGGAATCAGTTTTGGTGTAGGAGTCTTGTGGTCCTATTAAAAAAACAAAAAACCGAAGCTTAATTGCTTCGGTTTTTTTATTCTTTCGCTTTTACTTCAAAAAGCTTTCCTGTTTCTGCTTTTATCATTCTATGAGGGAATTTGAGAATCAAGGCATAATCGTGAGTTGCCATCAGTATTGATTTCCCGCTTCGATTAATTTCTTCGAGTAAATTCATAACCTCAACGGAGGTTTTAGGATCTAAATTTCCTGTTGGCTCATCCGCTAAAATTAGTTCTGGATCATTCAAAAGCGCCCTTGCTATCGCCACTCGTTGTTGTTCTCCACCTGATAGATTAAATGGCATTTTAAAGGCTTTGGACTGCATACCAACTTTGGTTAAAACCTCCTCTATTTTCGCTTCCATTAACTTTTTACTACTCCATCCAGTAGCTCTTAAAACAAATAATAAATTTTCGTGTACAGAACGATCATTAAGCAGTTTAAAGTCTTGAAAAACAATACCTATTTTTCTTCTCAAATACGGGATTTCTTTATTTTTCAATTTAGATAAATCAAAACCAACAATTCCTCCTTTACCATCCTTTAATGGAATGTCTCCATACAAGGTTTTTAAAAGACTGGATTTCCCACTTCCTGTTTGTCCAATCAAATATAAAAACTCCCCTTGATCAAGTTTTAGATTAACTTTTGAAAGCACGAGATTACGATTTTGAAAAATCGAGGCTTCCTGAAGACTTAAAACATCATTTGACATAGATTGACTTTTCACAAACTTAATTATTTTACCTCAAAATAATCGATTATTTGAGTCAATTCTCCATTTTTATCAACTCCCAATAACTCAATTTTATACCACCCAGCAACATCGGAGGTGTAAATGCTTAATTCTTGTTCTGATCCTCGAACATAAACCGGAGCTTGCCAAAATAAGGTCCTTCTGAAATCCGGTATATTCTCCCAACTCCCACTATCGTATCGCTGATTGTAATAGCGCTTTCCTTTGTAAGGAGGCGGTATTCTTTTTGAAGTCATATAGTTTCCTCTGGCATACAACCTAAGTTCAGGGTCTATGGTGAAAATTTCAATTAACCCGAGAAAATTGTTATCGTAAAAGGAATAGGGATCTCGAAAAATTTCAATGCGATTAACTTGACCTGCATTATAATCCATTAACTGCTCATATTCCTGGGTCAACACACCATTAAACAACACCAATGGAGGATATTTAGTTTTGATATCTGTTTGAGATGAAATTAATTTAGCTCCCTTTTTTCCAATTGAAGCTTCTTTTATTACCTCAGTGAATGTCTCTTTCAAACTTGGGAATCTACTGTAATCATCCAAATAGAACACTTCTTTTGAACTCAGGTTCATTTGGCCTGCATCATCCTTTTTATTTAATAGTCGATGAGATTTTAAGTCGTAAAACGAGGCCTCAATTTGATTTTTGATTGCATAGTCTGATAACAGTATTTTGTCGCTTTCACTAAGTTCTATCGAATTTACCCATTTAGGTTGTAATTCTTTAATCTCCTTATTTAGCATACTGACTTTGAAATCACGATGGTTCTTCCCATAAACTTGAACAAAAACCTCATCACTAAGTCTATTTTCGGGAATAATTAGATCTGCCAAACCATTTTCATCAGTACGGCTAAACATCAATCTAAACGGCTCATCAGGAATAGAAACTGCGAGATATTTCTCTGCCATAGCCTTCCCATTAGCGTCTTGCACAAAAGCAGTAAATCGCTCTCCCCCCATTTCAAATAAAGGTTCTTCTTTGGCTTCTAAAAATAGAGGTTCAGAACGGTTATCCTCGATGTCGATTAACTCCACCAAACTCACCTTAAATGAGAAATAAGAATCCAAGTCCGCACCATTCCTAGTCATCAACTTAAAATCTACCCTAGATCGTTTCTCATACTTTCGGTGATCAAATTGTAACAGTATTTTTCTATTTTCAACGTCAGAAGTTGGGGGAACTAATTCAACAGCTTCCCTGCTTTCTTCATCTCTTTTTGGTTCTTGAAAGGGGTTGTAAAAAAGTAGTTCTTGAGTTGAAAAGGCCCCTTCCCCATAAGCTTGCATAGCAAGGGTATGTGCCTCAAGTAAATAATTACCCGAGATCCAATCTGAAGGCATCATGAAGTCTCCTGAGGCGACTCCTTTTTGCACCAAGAGTTTATGCGTCCACAAACGCTCGGATCTCTGATTGAATAAACTCACATATAAAACGTCACTATCTTCTGACAATCTCCCGTTATCTAAGCTTCGAACAAAAAAATTAAACTTTAACAAATCACCGGGAACGAGTAATTTTTTATCTACATGAATCAGGACTTCTTCTTGCAAGGTTTTGGCTTGGCTGAATGCAGTCAAATTCAAAAAGAGAATTACGCTGAGGCTTACGAATAATTTAATTTTCATCATTTCCAATAATTAGGCTTTTCTGGAGAAGCTATTAACGAACAATCTGCACATACTGAATTGACCACAATATAAGGGCCTTCTCCCCCTCCCCATTCTGCGCCGGGAAAAACCACAACGGGCGGTGATTCACCAGAGTTCAAATCAAAATATATCACAGCTTTATTGAGTAATAAATCATATAACTCTCCAATCACTGGAGGGCTGAATGGTTTCTGATAAAATACGCGCGGGGCAGTAAAAACACAATATTCAGGATATCTTTTGTTTCGATCTAAATCAAAACTATCGCTGAAATTAAAATAATTAAAAACAATGCTCTCTTCATGATATGAACTCATCTCAAAGTAACCATATACGGGAATTTCATCATTAATTGCCTTTAGGTTACCCTCCAAAAATCCAGGTTGCGCGTTGGTAAAGACTTCGTCGGACAAATTCATCCTCTTTAGCGCTGAATAATAATTATAGGCTTCCTGGGAAATAGCATATTGCCTAACTAAAACCCCTAAATTATTGGCGATTCTTTCATCATCTGCATCAACAAACAACAATTTATAATCGTCAAAATTAATATTTGTGCTAGCGATATCATTAAGAATTAGGTCATAGTTTATCAACTCCTTATAACAAGTCTGTTTAAAGTTTCTATTGAGAAACACCTCTGTTTCAAAGGTTTCTAAATTTGTATATCGCACCTGCTTTCCAGTATACGCTGGCGCTTTAATCTCTTGATGCATTACCATTTCATATCTGAAAAATTGCGTATGCTCATTATTTGAAGCACCTGATACATTTAATTGGACTCCTTGCTTTCCAGTTGAAGAAACTGAAGCGTTCGCCTTCAGTCCTTTCATTTCTCCTTTAACAAGAAAAATACTTTCCTCGGATTGAATTCGAATTCCTTGATCAGTTGTAATTTCCAAGTAATATTGACTTCCTTGACTTAAGCCAAAGGGTTCAATTGAGGAATATACACCATCTTGGAGCTCATTGAACTCCTGAAAAAGAACACCATTTTGATACAATTCAATTTTTGCTCCAGAAACAGAGCTATCTTCAATAGTTGAATTTAGTTCTGTGATCCAGCTCAACGCTATTCGCTGAGTTGTTATTTGATCAGTTAACCGTGCCTCAATAACAATACCTTCTTCAAAATCGAAATTACTTAAATCAATTTCATTCAAACATGATGAACAAAATAATAGGACCAATAAAAGGGAGTATATCTTTTTCATTTTTCCTAGAATTTTACATTATAACTAATCGTTGGTACTGGAACCGAATAGATAGAGTTTTCATAACCTTTGATCTCGCCGGCTTCACTAACAAAAAAGGTATTGTACACATTATTCCTTCCAGTTACATTGTAAACTGAAATATTCCAAAAACTATGCGCCAATTTATTTCTCTTGTGATTCCCTTCAATATTCACCCCCAAATCCAAACGAATATAATCGGGCATTCTATATGCATTACGGTCACTGTAGGCTACAAAATTTTGCCCTAAATAACCGTACTTTCCAACAGGGTAGGTTAAGGGCCTCCCAGTTTGATACACAAAGTTCATCGATAGACTGTAGCGTTTTGTGAATTTGTAATTTGTAACTAAATTCAGATCATGAGGTTTGTCATAATTTGTAGCAAAATACTCACCACCATTGATAACCTGTTCTCCATCTAACTTTATCAATGACCTGGCATAGGTGTAAGACAACCACCCATTAAGTCGACCACTACTTTTTCTCGCCATAAACTCAAGTCCATAAGATCTTCCTGGTCCTTGGATTATTTCAGTTTCAATATTCTCATTGAGTAACAACTGACCTCCAGTTTTGTAATCAACTAGATTTTCTTGCCATTTATAGTATCCCTCAACACTGAATTCATAAACATTATCTAAAGAATTTTTAAATGCTCCAAGAGACACTTGCTGGGATTGTTCAGGAAGCAAATTCTCTGATGACAAAACCCAAACATCTGTCGGGGCTGTGGAGGTATTATTAGTTATCCTATGAAGATACTGCACGGCAGAACTTGCACCCGCTTTCAATGAAAGTGTTTCACTTAGGAAATATCTTAAAGAGGTCCTGTACTCTGGGTTCCAATAAAAACTTGAGGTATCAGAACGGTTGAACATTGATAAACGAATCCCTAAGCTCATACTTAGCTTCTCATTTGGCGAATAAACATCCTCAAAAAATATTGCGGATTCCAATCCATTCTGAAGAGGCACTTCAAAAGGCTGTATAACCGAATTAGAATCAAGAGGGGATTTCGAACCAGGATTAATTTGATACCATTTAGAGCTAAGACCATAATTGAGTTTATGTCGCTCACCAAGCATCATATCAATCCGGTATCTAGCTTGAATTTCGCCCAGTTCGAAAGCATATTTGAAATCTAAATTAGAACCTGAATCATAGTCAATATTAAAATTGTATTGAGTGGCACTTATCAATAAGTTTGAACTGGTCTTTTCCGACCAATCTTTGGTCCAATTTACTTGCCCCATAGCATTTGAATACACGAACAAAGAATCACTAGTCAGTTTAAATTTATCCTTAGAATAATACAGGGTTGTAGTTATCTTATTTTTTGAATTAAACTGATCTTCATATTTAAGAACACCATCGTAAAAGGACGCTTCACTTTGCGCCAAATCCTCGTTGTTTAAATTCTTCAATATCCAATCAGCATACGTTCCTCGAAGCCCAATCATCAATGCAGAAGAATCCTTTTTAATTGGTAATTCCAGGGCTAAATTCGACGTAATCAACCCGATACTTGCTTCCCCGGAAACCTTTTCTTTATTAACAGATTTCGTTTGAATGTCAAATACTGACGAAAGTCGTCCACCGTATTGTGCAGGTATATTACCTTTATAAATATTGAGATTCCCTGTGGTAAACGGATTTAAAGCAGAAAACATTCCAAAAAAATGCGAGGGATTGTATAAAACACCTTGATCCAACAACATCAAATTTTGGTCGGTTTTCCCACCTCTAACGTTATATCCCATAGAGGCTTCCCCGGCGTTATTCACTCCCGGCAGACTCACTGCTACTTTCAAAATATCGCGCTCTCCGAGTACCATCGGAATATTTCTCAATTCAGCAGTAGATAAATTCGTCACTCCAGTTACAGTTTCTTTGACATTCTCATCTGGGTTCATGGTCAACTCAACCGCAGGAATCTGCTCTGATTGTTCTTTAACAAATAGCTCCACCTCGCCATTATTTAACATGACCACAGTCAGATAGGTATCTCTAAAACCTAAAGCCTGTAGAAGAATCTCATTTCTACCCGCGGGCAATTTCATTTCAAAATTACCGTAGGCATCAGTAATGCTGTTTTTTTGATTTTCTAGATTAATTAGATACAAATCAGATATTCCAGTTGTATCAACGGCATTTATCACTTTTCCGCGAAGTAAGTAGTCACTTTGTAAAACACCTTGCTGCTTCCCAACATAAATCAAAGTATCGCCTTGGTCAACCCTTGTCTCTGAATAATAAATAGGGCGACTATTGGAATTGGATCCTATTTCTGAGGGATCTACGGCAAAAGGATTAATAATTTGGGTACGCTGAGTGAAAACCACAGAGTTTCCATAAAAGGCATAATTGAGATTCGTATTGGCTATCAAATGACTTAACACATCACCTAAGGAGGCATTTTTAAGAGTCAAATCAATTTTTTCATTTGGAAACCACTTCTCTTGGTAGTAAAACTGAAAACCAGAATCGGCTTTGATTTGATTTAAAATCTCTAGTCTACTTTTTGACTGAAAATTATAGGTGTATACTTCTTGACTCCACAGTTGGGCGCACGACAGTATAAGGAAGAAAAACAATACTATTTTTTTCATAAAAGCTAAAGCCCATATAACCAACCAAGTCGAAACGAATCTAAGACTTTTAATTGAAAAAACAAATCATCTTTAACACGATAATTTATATATTTACCTCTATATGAAACTAACGAACACTCTACTCCTGTTGTTAAGCATTATCATGCTTAATTCTTGCTCAAATAAAACAAGCCCAATCTTGAAGGAAGGGTTCTTAAGAGCAGAAATAAAAATGCAAAACCAAAATCTACCTTTTTTATTAGAATTTAAGGGAGAACCCGTCTCAGTAATCGTGCTTCACAATGGCCCTGAAACCCTCGAGTTAAATGATTTTGTCATACAGGGAGATAGTATAGATATCCCCCTACATATTTTCGACATTACGCTTAAAGCAAAAATTGAAGAAAATGGTCTAAGGGGTTGGTATATAAAAAACTACGCTGAAAACTATAAATTACCCTTCTCGGGAACCTATGGCCCTGATACTAGAGTAGACCAAATAACCGAAACTGATTTAATGGATGGCACTTATGATGTAGAATTTATTGACGATTCAGGTAATAAAAATCCTGCTGTAGCCGTTTTTAAGCGAAACGGAAACAAGATGACAGGTACATTTTTAACGCCAACGGGAGATTATCGTTATCTCGATGGCTTTGCTACTGATCAAGAAATAAGGTTGTATACTTTTGATGGAAATCACGCTTTTATATTCTCAGCCGAGCGCTCTGAAGATGGGAGATTACACGGGGAGTTCTACAGTGGAAAATCCTGGTTAGAAACCTGGAATGCTACCCCGAATAAAGAAGCACAACTACCAGATGCTTACGATCTTACATTTTTAAAAGAAGGTTACGACAAAATAGACTTTAATTTCCCTGACCTCAACGGAAATATAGTAAGCCCTCAAGACGATAAATTCAAAAACAAAGTATTAGTCCTTCAGATATTTGGGACCTGGTGTCCAAACTGTATGGATGAAACTAAATTTTATTCTCAATGGATAAATAATCACAGAAATGCTCCTGTTAACTTTCTGGGATTAGCTTATGAAATTAAGGATGATTTTGATTATGCAAAAAATCGTGTTCTAAAAATGAAACAGCGATTAGAGGTCCCCTATGACTATGTGATTGCCGGAACTTCAGACAAAAAAGATGCAGCGAAAACACTTCCAATGTTAAACCATGTTATTTCGTTTCCGACAACAATTTTTATTGACAAGAAAGGTAAGGTTCGTAAAATACACACAGGTTTTTCTGGACCAGCAACTGGTAAATACTACACTAAATATGTAGAAGATTTCAATAATTTTATGGATGAACTGATTAGTGAATAAATGAAAAATCAATTTTTAAAACCCAAATTACTCGTTCTTGGTCTAATGTCTTTAAGTGCATTTAGTCAAAGTTCTAAAATGACGCAAAATCAAAGTGCTAAATACTTTGAAGCTTCAAACCTATTGAGTAACAACCAATCGCTGATAGCCAAACCAATTTTTGGTTACCTAAACGATTATGAAGACAGTGAATTTCAAGAATTAATTGCTTCAGTGAAATCAAATAATGTAGATGCTGATACTGCTCTAATTAAATATTTAAAAAAAGAGCTTCATGGTAAACAATTTAATCAAGGCGCTGAAGTATTAGGAGATTATTATTTCCAAATTGGAAACTATGCAGAAGCTGTTTTATGGTTCCAAGAAATTGACCCTCAGGGATTGGACCAAAAAGAGATTGGTTTATGGCAGCTTAAATTGAGTTTTTCCTTTATTCAACTAGAGAAATTTCAGCAAGCGGCTAATTTATTATCTAAGCTAGAAAGTAACAGACATTACCAGGAAGAAACAAATTACTATAAAGGATATGTAGCCTACGCCCAAGAAGATTATAAGGTCGCTCAAGAAAGTCTAACTAGTACCGACGGAATTGATACTGAATACATTTTAATGGATATTGAATTTAAGGCAGGAGCTTTTTCTAAGGTAATTGAAACTGGAGCCTCCTTTTATCCAAGAGCTAAAGGAAAGGAAAAGAAAATGGCTGCCAAAATGATGGGTGAAGCTTATTTTAATTTAGGAAATTACAATCAAGCAATTGAATATCTGAAGCGATATTCTGGTTCTGGAATAAGACCAAGTAATACTCACTTTTATATGCTTGGGTTCTCCTATTATAAAGAACAAGACTACACCTCAGCAATGAATCAGTTCAATAAAATAATCTCGGCTAATGATGAAATTGGACAAAATGCTTATTATCACTTAGGTGAAGTTTATTTAAAACTCAATAAAAAAAGTGAGGCCTTAAATGCCTTTAAAAATGCCGGTAGTATGGAATTTGTTCCGGCGATTACACAAGATGCGCTTTTCAATTACGCCAAGCTCAGCTATGAAATTGGAAATCCATACGAGCCTGCAACCCAAGTAATGATAAAATTTGTCGATCGCTACCCCAACGGAAATGAAGCTAATTCAATTTCCAAACTCATTTTACAAGCCTTCATAAATGAGAAAAATTATGCACAAGGGCTTGATTATTTAGAAAATAGAGGGATTTCAAGTGACCCACTAGCCTATCAAGAGCTTCTAACGCTTCAGGGACTAAAATTTTACTCGAATAGAAATTATGAAAATGCTCAAAATTATTTGGATCGAGCCGCTTCTTTAAAAACCTCCAAATCCGTCAGAAACAAGGCCTATTTTTGGGCTGGGGAATCAGCTTATGCCTTGGAAAAATACTCTGATGCCGAGAAGCGATTTAAAGGCTTTTTAAACACAAACCCCAATTTAAACACCTACGAATCAGGAATTATATATTACAATCTTGCTTATAGCCAGTTTAAACAAGAAAATTATCAAGCTTCTATAAACAACTTTGAACGATTTATCTCTAGCGCTCAATCTACTGAAATCAACAGAAAAGTCGATGCACAATTAAGAGCCGCAGATGCCTATTTCATTTTAAATGACTATTGGAAAGCTATGCAGTTTTACAACAAGGTTATCGCAACTAAAAAAGAGGATGTGGATTATGCTACCTATCAGAAAGCACTTTGTTATGGACTTGTTAGAAAAAACAACACTAAGGTTGAAGTTTTAAGTTCATTCAATCAAAAATTTCCACGTTCACGTTATCGAGATGATGCCTTATTTCAATTAGGTTCTACATTAGCTAATCAAGGAAAAAATGAGCAAGCTTTAAAAAGCTTTCAAAAATTAGTTTCCACTTTTCCAGGCTCAAAACACACGACGAAAACACTCTTAAAGGAGGGACTAATCCATTATAATCTAGGTCAAAACCAAAAAGCTATTAATACTTATAAGTCATTAGTTGAATCTTATCCAGAAAGTCAGGAAAGCCTCCAAGCAGTTAAAAATCTCGAACAAATTTACATTGACCTTGGACAAGTAAATGATTATGCAAAATGGGTCAAAAAATTCGATTTTATAAGTTATTCTGATGACGATTTGGCACGGGGGATGTACAGTGCAGCGGAACAAAAATATCAGCAGGGAGACTTTGCCGAAGCAGGACCGTTATTTGATAAATATTTAGCTTCCTACCCTAGAGGTACGGAAAGTTTAAACGCACACTTTTTTGCAGCTCAATCCTTTGATGTGTCCGGAAATAACGCAGCAGCTATAAGTAATTACCAAGCCGTACTTAATCGAGAAAGCAGTCAATATACCGTGAAGGCAGCGGAGAAATTAGCGATTATCTATTTAGAGGCTAAAGCGTATAAACAAGCTCTTCCTGTTCTAATGACTTTAAATGAAGAAGCTACGCAACCTGAACTTTTGAAATTTGCACAGTCGAATATTATGAAAGTATACACGGTGGAAGAGGACTATAAGAAAGCGGCTAACTACGCTAGAAAACTGCTCGAAAACCAAAACCTGGACCCAGAACTTAAAGTTGATGCAACTTATACACTTGCCAAAGCTGCTGTAGCAAATGGACAACTTAAAAAAGCTTCAGACTATTTTGAAGAAATTGAAGAAAACTTAAATGGTGAGAACCAAAGTGAAGGGTTGTATTATAGAGCACTTCAATTTAATAAGCAAAAAGATTATAGCAGATCAAATGATTTGATTAAATCACTAATAAAAGAATCAGGAGATTTCCCATATTGGGGTGCAAAAGGGCTTTTGGTTATGTCACAAAATTTTTCAGCCTTAGAAGATACTTTTCAAGCCACTTATATTTTAGAATCAGTAATTCAAAATTACCCTCAATTTAAAGATGTTCAACAGCAAGCTAACAAGCAATTAAAAGCCCTGAAAACAAATGAATAAGTTTCTTAGAATCCTAGTCTTCTGTACCTTGTCAATTGTAGGTAATTCCTTGTATGCTCAAAGCATCGATAGTCTTTCAACTCAAGTAATTCAGGTAAATACAACTTATAATCCAACTGTGGAGGAAGCCTTTAGGATTTCGTCAGACCCAAATGCTTCAAGTAAAATTCAAATCAAAAATCCGGAATTAAATTATGGAATTTTACCTATCGCGGTAGCTTCCACATTTAATCCAGAGAAAGGAAGAGTAAATCGTTTGGACATTCTAAATGCTTCGGAGCAATTTGAAAATTATTTTTATGCTGGTTTTGGCACAAATGGAATGCCTGAAATATCAACGGTATTAAATCCAAGTACCGAAAATCACCTATTTGAAGTTTATGCAAGTTATTTTGGTACAGATGGAGGAGTTCCCGATGCCCTTACCGAAGTGAAGTCAAATAGAGCAAATTTGAGTATAATGCATGAATTTGAATCTGAAAAAATAGTGTGGAACAACGGTATTAGCTACAGTATGCAAGGTCAAAATTATTACGGCATTAGACCTGACTACACACCAAATGAAGCTGACTTATCGCTTTTAAATGAATTAAACTATCAAAACAATATTGCCTTAGATATTCAAGCAGATTTTTCAGAACTCCCAGTGTCTTCTGCTCGATTGAGTGCTGAAAGTAGTTTTGATTCTTATCAAAGTATTGAGTATTTATTAAATCTAGTAGCAGATTTTGAATATCTTACGGAGTCAATTGCACTGGAAGCTCCTATCGATTTTACCTATGAGGATCTTAGATTTGAAACCGGTAAGGAATATAGATATTTTGACACCACAATTAGCCCCTCATTTTCATGGTCTTCATTTGGGCTTTTTTATCTTAATATTGGAGCTGAAATTCATTTTTTTAATCAACTGGTCAATCAAGAAAGTCAATTTTATATTTATCCCGACATGAGTTTAAACTATTTGTTGACAGAGAGTTTAAGTTTAGGGGTGAATTTCTCTGGTCAATTAAATGCACACAGTTATGCTGAAGTATTTTCTATAAATGCATTTGTTGCACCTGATTTGGACTTTAGACCTAGTGATACACCCTATGACATCAATGCGCAAATGAACCTTGAATTAAAAGGGCTTTCTTTACGCTTTAAAGGGGGATACCGTTTAACCAACGATGCCATGATTTTTAGTAAACAAAATGCATCTTCCTCAGAAACGCTCTCTTATGACTTTTCAAATTCATTTGGTTTATTATACGATAATGTAAATACCACCTATTTTAAACTAGAAGGCGCGTTACCTCTAGGAAACGGACTTGCCTTGGATTTCATGGCTAATTACAGGTATTTTCAACTGGAAAATTATGCCTATTATTATAACGAACCTGAGTTTCAATCCTATTTAGGTTTGACTTATAAGTGGAATAAACTACAAACGAATTTTCAAGTATTTAATGCCTCAAACAGATATGATAGCATTGAAGGTATCGGGGATGTTGACCCAACAGAGGTAGAGATGGATGGGTTCGTTGATTTAAACCTCAGTGCAAAGTATGAATTATTTAAAGGGGGTAATATTCATCTTAAAATGAACAACCTTCTGAATAACAATTATCAAGAATTTACAGATTACCAAGTTCAGGGGTTCCAAATCCTTGGAGGATTTAGCTACTTATTTAATTTCTAATTATGAAAAACTTACTACCCTTATTATTAATTGGGTTCTTATTTATTGCATGTAAAGACGAACCTCAAATTGATTCAGATGACCAAAATGCAATCAAGAAAATTTATGACCAAGCGCTAACTAAAGGAGATTCATACGAATGGCTGAGAGATTTAACCTCAAATATTGGTGGAAGATTAAGCGGCTCACCGGAGGCAGAATTAGCTGTTCAGTGGGGTGCTGAATTAATGAGGTCTTTAGAATTTGATACCGTTTATCTCCAACCTGTCATGGTTCCTCATTGGGTGAGAGGTAAACAAGAATCAGCTCATTTTATTTCTAATAAGCAAATCACAACAATGGAAATCTGTGCCTTGGGTGGCTCAATAGCAACTCCTGAGTCAGGATTACAAGCGCCTGTTGTTGAAGTAAAATCTATTGAAGAGGTTAACAAGTTAGGTGAAGCTGTAAAAGGAAAGATTGTATTTTTTAATCGACCATTTGACGCTACCCTAATAAATACCTTCGCAGCCTACGGTGGGTGTGTTGATCAAAGAGTGAATGGAGCGGCAACAGCTGCTAAATACGGAGCCATAGGGGTAATCGTTCGGTCTATGAGTTCTTCAATAGACCCTTATCCACATACTGGTACTATGAGTTACGGCGATCTACCTGTAGAAGAATATATCCCCTCGGCGGCTATCTCGACACAATCGGCAGAGAAATTATCTCATGCCTTAAAGAAAGATCCAAATACAGAGGTTTATATGGAACAATTTTGCCAAAACCTAGACGATGCGCCTTCTTTCAATGTTGTGGGAGAACTAAAAGGGACTACATATCCTGACAAATACATTACAATTGGTGGCCATTTAGACTCCTGGGACTTAGGAGATGGAGCTCATGATGACGGAACAGGTGTTGTACAGTCAATTGAAGTTTTGGATTTGTTCAAAAAAACTGGAATTAAACCAAAACATACCCTACGAGCTGTTTTATTCATGAATGAAGAAAACGGTTTAAGAGGAGGAAAAAAATATGCAGAATTAGCAGAAGCGAACAAGGAGGTCCATATCGCAGCCCTAGAATCAGATGCTGGTGGACATACTCCGAGAGGATTTAGTTTTGATCCTAGTGGAACTCATTTTGATTTACTTATGTCATGGGCCCCATTATTTGAGCCATATGGTGCTTCTCAATTTACCTCAGGAGGATCAGGTGCTGACATTGGGCCATTGAAAGATGGTCACATTAGCTTAATGGGCTATAGACCAGATTCCCAAAGATACTTTGATTATCACCACTCTACTCAAGATACTTTTGACAAAGTTAATCGAAGAGAACTTGTTTTAGGTTCAGCTTCCATGACCTCGTTAATTTACTTAATAGACCAACACATCAATTAGAATGAAAAAACTATATAAAATTCTCTTACTGACAATTATTCTATCTTCTTGTCATTCAAAAAACGAGGTGGATTTAATTATTCACAATGCAAATATATATACTGTTGACTCGGAGTTCTCCTCTGCACAAGCTTTGGCAGTTAAAGGTGGTAAAATAGTTGCCGTTGGAAATGATCAAGAAATACTCAGTAATTACAAAAGTGCTGAAATAAATAACCTGAAGCGACAAACTGTTGTTCCAGGGTTAATCGATGCTCATGCTCATTTTCACAGACTTGGAAGTATGTCGTCTAAGGTAAGACTTGAGGGTACCAAAAGTTATCAAGAGGTCTTAGATAGAATTGTAAATTATCAAAAGGAAAATCAAGTTAGTTTTATAACTGGAAGAGGATGGGACCAAAATGACTGGGAATCAAAAACATTTCCAAACAAAAAGGAACTTGATAAACTATTCCCTGAAACCCCGGTTGCCATCACCCGTGTGGACGGACATGCCTTATTAGTAAATCAAGCAGCTTTAGACGTAGCAAAAATCGATCGAGCTACTAAAATAGAAGGTGGAGAAATAATTAAAGATGAAAATGGGAATCCTACGGGAGTATTGATAGATGCTGCCATGCAGGCGGTTTACGATCAAGTTCCACCACCAACTACCTCAGAAGAGATTTCAAGTTTAAAAAAAGCGGAAGAAATTTGTTTGAGTTATGGTTTAACCACTGTTGATGATGCTGGCTTACCTAGAGAAACTATTGAACTCATTGATAGTTTGCAGAATAATGGAGCATTGCAAATTAGAATTTATGCTATGGTATCTGCCTCCGACGATAATTTAGATTATTATTTAGCAAAAGGAATTTCCAAAACGGATCGATTAAATGTAAGGTCATTTAAATTTTACGGTGATGGAGCACTAGGTTCGCGAGGAGCTACTTTAAGAGAACCATATACGGATAGACATGCACATTATGGAGCCCTAATCAATTCAGTTGAACGTTTCGAAAACACCGCAAAACGAATCGCTGCTTCAGAATTTCAAATGAATACTCACGCGATAGGTGATTCAACCAACCACTTAGTTCTACACACTTACAAAGAAGTTTTAAAGGGTCAAAAAGATAGAAGGTGGAGAATAGAACACGCTCAAATTGTTTCTCCTGAAGACTTTAGTTATTTCAAAGAAATTATTCCTTCAATTCAACCGACGCATGCAACTTCAGACATGTATTGGGCAGAGGATCGTGTAGGCTCTAAAAGAATGGAAACAGCTTATGCCTATAAAGATTTATTAAAAGTACATGGAAAAGTGGCTTTAGGGACGGATTTTCCAGTTGAAAATGTAAACCCTTTCTACACATTCTATGCCGCATCAGTAAGACAGGATTTGCAGGCATATCCAGAACATGGATTTCAAATGGAGAATGCTTTAAGTAGAGAGGAAACTTTGAAAGGCATGACTATATGGGCAGCCTATTCTAATTTTGAAGAGCATGAAAAAGGTTCCTTAGAACCGGGTAAAATGGCGGACTTCACTGTTTTAGACCGCGATATTATGAAAGTAGACAATTCGCAATTACCCAATACTCAGGCCTTGAAAACCTATATTTCAGGTAAACTAGTTTATAATAAAAACCCGAAGCAATAAGCTTCGGGTTTTTTTAATTATTGGATTTCGGATAACAAAACCTCAACTGCTTTTTTCAATTGAGCATCCGTTCCTTTTTCTTCAGCATCAGGTGCATTTTCCACAATGTAATCTGGAACTGCTGGTCCATGTTCCATATTCAAGCCAGAATCTTTCACATACCACGCCCTAAAAGGCATACGCACATATCCATCTAATAATCTGTGTGATCCCGTTGAAATTACCGCTCCAAAAGTAGGTTGTCCAACTAGTGAGCCCAACCCTAAACTTTTAAAGGCATGCGAGAAAATTTCTGCATTTGAATAAGAGTATTCATTACAAAGTGCCACAACAGGCTTGGTATTTACCGAGAGTATTGCTCTTTCATTGAATGGATAATGGCCGGTAAAGTTTTTGTTTTCCTTAGCCAAATTATCCGCTGCTCCTCGAGGAACTGTATAGGAGTGCTGTTGCACATTTAATACTGCCATTAATCGATCAGTAGTCCATCCACCGCCGTTAAAACGAACATCAATAACTAATCCTTCCTTTCCGTAACCCGCTGCTTTAAGTTCTCTTTCAAAAACTTCAAAACTAGGTAAATTCATACCCTTGATATGTATGTATCCCAAACGCCCATCAGAAAATTCATCGACCATTTTTTGACGCTCAGCCACCCAACGATCATAGGCCAATAAACGCTCCTTTGATGAAGATTCTGCACGAAGAACTAATTCTCTTCCATCGGTTAGAGAAATTAGCATTTCACGATTTATTTGATTTCTGAAATAGCTATAAAAATTATCTGAAATACTTACGGGTTTACCGTTTATTTCTTTAATAACATCACCTGTCTTAAGCCCTTGATCTCCCTTATCTGAAACACTTTGAGGAAGAACATAGGTGATTTCGAAACCGGCTTTGGTATTCGAGACCTCAACACCGAGTAGACCCACGGCATCACTTGAAGTTTTTTCAGGAGTCGAACCTCTATACCCCATATGAGAAGCATTCAATTGACCGAGCATCAAATTGTAAACAAAAGAAAAGTCTTGCTTGGTGCTAGCAGCAAGCGACCACGGCCTATAGTCTGAAACAAGCTTATCCCAATCATACCCATGGAATTGAGGGTCGTAAAATCCAGCAGTTAAAGCTCGAACTCCCTCATCAAAAACTTGAGCATTTCTGGCTTCGAAATTAATATCATAAACCGCCTTAAATGGTCGTGAGGACAACTTATCCGTTTTAGGGTTTAACTGTTTTAGCCCTCCCGAAGCAACTAGATACATCTGTTTATTTGCTAAACTCAATCCGTATACATTAGAAGCTCCTTTTATTTCCTTACCATTCTTACCAGTCCATTTAATCTTGTACAAATTGGATCGATTATTTATTGGATTAGTTGCTGTAAAATAAATATGCTCAGAATCTGGAGCAAAAATTGGAGCCCCTTCATTATCAGGTAATCGGGTTACTTGAACCAGACGATCAAAAATGCGATCAGTATCTATCTCTACTTTAACAGCCTTCGAAGTTTTTTTCTCAGGGTAGTACTCACCTTGTTCATAATCAGTCAACGTTTTTTCCCAATCTGATTTACGAAGAAGTACCATCCAAACATCAAAATTCGCTCCATTTCTATTTCCATTCCTATTAGAAACAAAGACTAATTTTCTTCCATCTGGACTCCATTTTGGACTGGCATCAGATCTCGGATGCATAGAAACATTATGCTTAGCTGAGGGATCAGAAACAGATTGAATGAATATTTCTGAATCAAAATCCAAATCCTGTTGGGAATAAGCAATATACTTGCTGTCTGGAGACCAGCTTACTCCTGAAGGGGCAGCCCAAGTATCAGACATCATCTTTGGAGCATCAATATAGCCATCTTTAATATAAGCAATAACATATTGACCTCGCCCGATTTGAAATCCAATTTTTTTCTGATCTGGCGATACTAACGGCTTACTGACATCAGCTACACTAGTAGTTAATTTCTTCAATTTCAATTTCAAACTTCTTTGCAAGCCAACTGCCGTATCTGCAGATTTGGCAAGATAAAGTTCATTTTGCCCTGCTCTATCGGAAACAAAAATTAGTTCCTCATTTGAAATCCATCGGGGACTTGCATCACGAGAATCCGAATTTGAAATATTGTTGGAATAGGTTTTTTCTTTGTCATTATTCTTTACAAAAATTTCCCCATCCAACTCGAATGCAATCAACTTGCCATTGGGAGAAATTGAATAATCTCTCAACCCTCTACTACTCGATTTATGTTCACTCAAATCGAAGGTGTTATCCGAATTAACTTCTAAGTTTAGCTCGCCTTTACCAACTTGTTTCATCACGAAGCCAGCATTGTAAATAATTGTTCCTTGAGCAACAGTATATTCAATAACTCCATGGGTTTTTTCTTGAGTCAAAACCTCTGCAGCTCCATTTAAACTCCCATCGGAATTTAAGTTTACACGGTGAATATTATAACGACCAGAATCAGCACTTACATAATACAATTGGCCGTTAGCGTCAAATTGTGGACTGTGATCATTTTTAGTGGAAGTGGTTATTTGATGATAGGAGTCCTCTTTTTTATTATAAACGTAAATATCCCGTTGAGCCGGGCCATCATAATCCTCTCTTGAGATTCTACAATACCCCTTTTCAAAGGCAATTAAGTTTCCATCTGGTGAACTAACCGCAGCATAACCAAAAGAACCCATAAGTTTCTCAGGGGTACCTCCGTTTGAGTTAACACTCAACAGCTCTAACTCTCTTTGAGGGCCTTTCCCAAGGCGAGAAGAACTAAATAAAATAGCACCTTCAGAAGTCCAATCAGACGGTCGATCCGTCGCAGGATAATACGTTAATTGATCCGGTGTCCCTCCATCTACCGTAACTTTGAAAACATCAACATAGGATCTTCTATTTGAAGCGAAAACTAGTTCTTGTCCATCTGGACTCCAAATAGGATTAGACTCATAAGCTTGATGTACCGTAAGTCGCTTAGATTGATTATTACTCAAGTTGTACACCCAAATATCCCCTGCATAGGAAAAAGCAAGCTGACTTGCATCAGGGCTTAATTTTGGGGTTCGGATAATTTTTTCTTGAGCAAAAGAAAGTCCGCAAAACATTGCGGACAATACGAATAGGATAGTCTTTTGCATAATAATGAATGTTTTATTTTAACATTCACAAGATACCAAAAAATTCAGTTTAAAAGGGATTTAACAAAAGCTTCTCCTTGTCCTTTTTTAAGAGCTCTAATATAGGCTGATCCAATTATGGCCCCATCTAAATACTCATTGGCCTTCAGTAAAGTATGGCGGTCTGAAATCCCAAAACCAACAATTTGAGGATTCTTTAATTTCATTGCTTTAATCCGTTTAAAATAATCAATTTGTTCATCGCCTATTGTCCCCTTAGTCCCGGTAATTGAAGCACTTGCTACAACATAAATGAAGGACTCAGTCATCTGGTCAATTTTCAGAATCCTTTCTTCTGCCGTTTGGGGTGTTACTAAAAATACATTTGAGATTCCATATTTTGCGAATTTATCCTTGTATACATTTTCATATTCAATCATCGGCAAATCTGGCAAAATCACCGTTTTGATTCCTGCTTGTTCCGCACGTTGCAAAAATCGATCTTCACCGTATTTTAGCAATTGGTTAAAATAGCCCATTAACACCAATGGAGTTCTAACCTGATCTTTACACTCCTCTAACTGATCAAACAAAACATCTAAATTCATTCCATTAGCCAAGGCGATGTCAGATGAATCTTGTATTGTTGGACCATCTGCCATTGGGTCAGAGTAAGGCATCCCGACCTCAATAAAATCCACTCCTGCTTCTTGTAATTCAAGAATATGCTTTTTAGTGTCATTTAATTCAGGGAAACCCGCCGTAAAGAACAAAGAACAAACAGGTCCTTCCTTTTCTTTAATAATTCGCTTTAAATAATTCATTAGTCTTCTAAATGTTTGATGTACGTCGCTAAATCTTTGTCCCCTCTACCTGAGAGATTAAGTACAATTAAATCTTCTTTTTTTAATTCCATTTTACCTAAAACTGCCAAAGCATGAGCCGTTTCTAAGGCAGGAATAATTCCCTCTAATTTTGTTAACTCAAAGGCTGCATCAAGCGCCTCCTGATCAGTTGCATTCATAAACTCGGCACGTTCAGTATCAAAAAGATGAGCATGTAGTGGACCTACTCCAGGATAATCCAATCCAGCAGAAATACTATAGGGCTCAATGACCTGACCGTATTCATCTTGCATGAGAAGGGTTTTGGCACCGTGTAAAACACCTATATCGCCGAGCTGAGAAGTTGCAGCACTTTCTCCGGTTTCAACTCCTCTTCCTGCCGCCTCAACCGCAATCAACCTCACCTGTGGGTCATCCATAAAATGATAAAAAGCCCCTGCGGCGTTTGAACCTCCACCAACACATGCAATTACTGCATCCGGTGATTCTTTTCCCGTCTTCACTTTGAGCTGCTCTTTAATTTCTAAGGATATTATTGCTTGAAGTTGAGCCACCATATCTGGGTAAGGATGGGGACCGACAACAGAACCTATCAAATAATAAGTATCCTCAGGGTTCCCTATCCAATCGCGTATCGCTTCATTAGTTGCATCCTTTAAGGTTTTGCTACCAGAAGTTGCAGGAACAACTTTTGCTCCAAGCATTTTCATTCTCGCCACGTTAGGCGCCTGACGCTCGATGTCTTTTTCCCCCATAAAAACGACACAGGGCATATCCATGAGCGCACAAACTGTAGCAGTTGCGACTCCGTGTTGTCCCGCACCGGTTTCTGCAATAATTCGCTTTTTCCCTAGGCGCTTGGCAATGAGAATCTGACCTATTGTATTGTTTATTTTATGAGCTCCTGTGTGATTTAAATCCTCTCTTTTTAAATAGATAGTCGCACCATATTTTTCAGAAAGTCGCGGAGCCAAATACAAAGGAGTTGGACGCCCTACATAATTTCTCAATAAATCCATGTATTCTTGTCGAAACCCAGGGTCATCAATGATTTCTTGATAGTTCATCAATAACTCTTCAATATTGGGATGCAATAGTTCAGGGATATAAGCCCCTCCAAATTTCCCATAATATCCATTCTGATCTACGTCAAATTTTACGTCCATAATGCCGATTTAAAATTTTTCAATTCTTCTATATTTTTTATCCCTGGTAATAACTCAAAACCTGAGTTAAGATCTATTCCAGTACATTTCTTTCCATCCTCAGACTCCAAAAACGATTTCAATTCTGCTAACTGCTCCGGTCCAATACCACCCGCTAGAATATAAGGAGTATTCCCATTGTAATTTTTCAATAATGACCAATCGAAGCGCACACCATTTCCACCGGCAGATTTCCCTTTAGTATCAAAAAGAAAGTAATCAGCATCTCGATAAACACGCGTTCGGTCAAAATCAAAATTTTCATCTACAGAAAATGCCTTGATCACTTGCATTCCCATTAATTTGAGTTCATTTACCAAATCGGCACCTTCCTCCCCATGTAACTGTATAGCTCTCAATTTAAAAGGTTCTATTTTAGACTTAATTTGTTCTAGGGTTTTATTTACAAAAACTCCCGTATTTATGGGATCATTCTTTTCACTTTTAAAGGGAAACCCAATTAATTCTTCCCGTACATCTCTAGGAGAATTTTCATGAAATATCATTCCAATATGGGTCGGTTCCACCTCCCAAAGCCCTCTAATATTTTCAGCATTTCTCATGCCGCAAACTTTAAATACCATGAAGCTGATCTATAAATGCTTTACACGCCTCTGCGGGGTCATCTGTTTTCATAAAATTCTCCCCAATCAAAAACCCTTTGAATCCATATTGTTTCAAACCGGTTACGATTTGCGGATCAGATATACCACTTTCCGAGACCTTAATCACATGATCTGGCAGCTGCTTAACAAGCTCAATAGAATGTTCTAAATCAACTTTAAAAGTCTTTAAATTTCGGTTATTAATCCCTACGATTTTCGCAGATTCAGGCAATTTATCTAATTCTGATTTATCGTGAACTTCAAACAAGACATCCAAGTCCAAATCTTCCGCGAGGTTACTGAACTTTTTCAATTCCTCCTCTGTCAATACTGCAGCGATAAGCAGAATTGCATCTGCCCCAATGGCTTTGGACTCTACAATTTGAAAGGCGTCGACAATAAAGTCCTTTCTTAAAATTGGAATAGATTGATTTACAGTTCTGGCTTGAACCAAATCCATAACATTACCCCCAAAAAAAGCCACATCAGTTAAAATACTTTGAGCAGCTACTCCAGCATTTATATACCCTTGAGTAACTAATTTAATATCAGCTGTCCCATTGATAACTCCTTTGGAAGGACTCTGTCTTTTAAATTCAGCAATAACTCCAGACCCCTTTGGATCACTTAATGATGAAGCTAAAGAAATTGTTTCGCGCTTGAAGTTTGGACTTTTAACCAAATCTTCTAGCTTAATATCTGCTTTAATTTTCTGAACCTCTTGTTTTTTAAACGCTACTATTTGTTCTAGCTTATTCATTTTGAGCTCTTAATTAATTTATCTAATGTTTTTTGCGCTGTACCACTCATTAAGCTTTCTTTTGCTTGGTCGAAAGCCTCGGCAAAACCTAAAGTTTTATTTACTGTTTGTAGCGCTAAGGCGGCGTTCGTCAATACCACATCATTTTGTGCCTGAGTTCCTTCTCCTTTTAAAATTTTGACAAAAATCTTAGCAGCTTCTTCAACAGAATCTCCACCAAAGATAGCTTCGGGAACAATAGTATTCAAGCCCAATTCTTCAGGATTTATGAGTCTTTCTTGATGTTTGTTAATCAACTTAAACGCTCCAGTTAAAGATACCTCATCATAGCCATCGAGACTAAACACTACCCCATAATTAACCTCTGATTGCTGCAACATATAATTATAGGCTCTTGCAACTTCTAAACTATATACCCCAACTAATTGGTTTTGGGGCCTTGAAGGGTTCACAAGAGGACCTAACATATTGAAAAATGTTTTGATCCCAAGAGACCTCCGGATTGGAGCTACCACCTTCATCGCTGGATGAAATAAAGGGGCATGAAGAAAACAAATACCAGCTTCTGATAATTGTCTCTTTAAAACATCTTGATCATTCGAGAATTTATAACCTAGGTACTCCAACATATTGGAAGATCCTGAGGCTGATGACACTCCATAATTACCGTGTTTTGCTACCTTTTGACCTGCTCCTGCAACAACAAAAGAGGTCAATGTCGATATGTTAAAGGTGTTTTTTCCATCACCTCCAGTTCCACATAAGTCAATCGTGTTAAACTCAGATAAGTCCACTTTCACAGACAAATCAAGCAATGCATCTCTAAATCCTCCAAGTTCCTCCACAGAGATAGGCCTCATTAAATAAACAGTCATGAACGCTGTTATTTGCGCTTCATTATAATGACCCTCAGCTATATTTCTCAACACCTGACTCGCCTCTTGACGGCTGAGGTGTTGGTGTTCAAATAATTTATTTAATACTTCCTTCATAGTACTTTACTAAGTTTACTAATTGATTTTTGCCACTAGGTGTTAAAATAGATTCTGGATGAAATTGCACTGCATGAATTGGATGTTCCTTATGTCTTATCGCCATAATTTGTCCAGATTCATCCTCTACTGTGATTTCTAATTCCTCGGGTAAAACACTTTTGTCTGCAACCCATGAATGGTATCTGGCGGCATGAAATGTCTGAGGCAAACCATCAAACAAAATACTATCCTCAACCAAAGTATGCATGGGCGTTGCCACTCCGTGAAATACCTTATCTAAATTCAATATTTTTCCGCCGAAAACTTCTACGATCGCCTGAAGGCCAAGACATACTCCAAAAATTGGTTTCTTCCCTACAAAATAATCAATGATTTTTTTTAAATCACCTGCTTCATCAGGAATTCCTGGGCCTGGAGAAAGAACAAGGAGATCATAACCTTTTAAATCTTCTACTTGGATCTGATCATTTCTGTAAACACTTACCTCAGTCGACTCAATATCCTCTAAGAGGTGAACCAAATTATAGGTAAAAGAATCGTAATTATCTATTACTGCTATTTTCATATTAAATCTCTTCCGCTAAAATTAATGCCTTATTTAAGGCTGCCAACTTATTATTTACTTCTTGTAACTCTCCTTCTTCGCTAGAATCGATAACAATTCCAGCTCCAGCTTGGGAATAGAGTTGATTATTTTTAGACACAAATGAGCGAATCGCTATGGCTAAATTAACATCATTATTCAAACCTATAACTCCAACTGCTCCACCGTAAAATCCTCTTTTTTGATTTTCGTATTGATCGATCAATTGCATGGCTCTGTATTTGGGAGCTCCTGAAAGTGTCCCTGCAGGAAATGTAGCTCCAACTACCCTATTTGAATGCCCATCCTTGAGGGTACCCTGAACGGTGGAAACTAAATGTAAAACATGAGAAAAATATTGAACCTCCTTGAATATTTTAACTGAAACTTCATTTCCATGGATAGAGAGATCATTTCTAGCTAAATCCACCAACATTACATGCTCTGCATTTTCTTTTTTATCCTCAGCAAGTTTTTTTGCAAGCTCCGCATCTTTTATATCATCCCCCGTACGACGGAAAGTTCCGGCAATTGGATTGATGATGGCTTTACCCCCTTGAATTTTTATTTGAGCCTCTGGTGAAGAACCCATTAATTTAAAGCTCCCGTAATCAAAATAGAATAAATAAGGGGATGGGTTTATACTTCTCAGAGCTCTGTAGACATTGAATTCATCACCTGTAAATTCTTGTGAAAATTGTCTAGAGAGCACTAATTGAAAGACATCACCTCTTTTACAATGCGATTTAGCTTGGGCTACACATGATCTGAACTGTTCATCTGTGATGTTTGAAGACTGGTCTCCTTTTAATTTGAAATCATATAATCCAAAAGACTGATTCGACAACAAAGTCGTAATATCTTGCATTTTACTCAATGATCCTTCGGGCACATTTTCAATAATCAACAACTCATTTTTAAAATGATTTATAGCAATCACAAATCGATAAAAGCTGTATTGCATTTCTGGAATACTCGAATCTGCATCAGGATTCTTGAGCTTGAGATCTTCAAAATATTGCACAGCATCGTATGAAAAGTAACCGTAAAAACCGTTAAATGATGCGTATTCATCGGCTCCTTTAACTTTCAACTTATCCCTAAATTGATCAAAAAGCTCATAAAAATTACCCTCAATCTGTTCTTGACCAACTTGATGACCATGCTCAAAATAACTAAAGACGTCACCTTCAGCTTTCAAAGTAACAAGCGGATCAAAGCATACAAAAGAAAATGAATCTTCCTTACTGTGATAATCAGAACTTTCCAAGAGTACAGTATTGGCATACTTATCTCTAATCTTTAAATATAAACTTACCGGTGTAATCGTATCGGCAAGCATTTGTTTTGTAATACTTGTACAAATCATAATTCAATTAAAAAAAAAGGGCTTATCGTGAGATAAGCCCTGTTAATATTATATATAGATATAGGTCATCGCTCACGTATTTACGTCAGTTCTAACCACCACCAGTTTTTGTTATTGTTTTGTAACATATGGAACAAATGTAAGAAGCTCTTTAATAATGTGCAAGATTATGAGTGTTTAGTTTAAAACTTTAATATTTATTTAGGAAATTGATATTTATAATTAAAAAATAAATTGTTTTTAAACATTATCGTTAGTTTTTTAAAGCAAAAAATCATTTTAAGGTTTATAATTTAAACTAATAACTATATTTGAGTGATAAAAATTTAGAATTATGTGTGGAATAGTTTGTGCCTTTGACTTAAAAAAGGATTCAGATGTACTGAGACCTCAATTACTAGAGATGTCTAAAAAGATTAGACATAGAGGACCAGATTGGAGTGGGATATTTCAAAACAAAAAAGCAATTTTAGCTCATGAGCGATTAGCAATTGTAGACCCAAGTTCAGGGAAACAACCTCTTTTCTCACCAGATGGGTCTATTGTTTTAGCGGCAAATGGGGAGATTTATAATCACAGAGAGCTGAGAAAGCAATTTCCAGATTATGAATTTCAAACGGAATCTGATTGTGAAATCATTTTGGCACTATATCAAGAATATGGAGCTGACTTCATAGATAAATTAAATGGAATTTTTGCCTTTGCTTTATATGATATTAAAGAGGATCGATATTTAATTGCTAGAGATCATATGGGAATCATTCCTCTTTATCAGGGTTGGGATAAATTTGGTACTTTTTATGTAGCATCTGAACTTAAAGCACTGGAAGGATATTGCACCAAAATAGAATTGTTTCAGCCCGGTCATTATTTAGACTCTAAAAATCAAATACTGACGAAGTGGTATCAACCAAAATGGACTGACTACTCGAGCGTTGAAGATGCTGAAACAGCTATAGACAAAATACATGATGCTCTTGAAGCTGCTGTTCATAGACAATTAATGTCTGATGTTCCTTACGGCGTACTTCTTTCAGGAGGCTTGGATTCATCTATTACCTCTGCAATTGCGAAAAAATATGCGGAGAAACGAATCGAGTCAGACGATACCCAAGAAGCATGGTGGCCACAATTGCATTCCTTCTCAGTTGGGCTTGAAGGAAGCCCAGATTTGGCAGCGGCACAAAAAGTAGCAGATCACATTGGAACAGTACACCACGAAATTAAATTCACAATTCAAGAGGGATTGGATGCGATAAAAGATGTAATCTACCATTTAGAAACCTATGATATTACAACAATTCGAGCATCTACACCGATGTATCTGATGGCACGAGTAATTAAGTCCATGGGGGTCAAAATGGTGCTTTCAGGCGAGGGTGCAGATGAACTTTTCGGAGGTTACCTTTACTTCCACAAAGCGCCAACGGCAAAGGATTTTCACGAGGAAACCGTTCGAAAAATGGACAAATTACACATGTATGATTGTCTAAGAGCGAATAAATCTCTAGCCGCTTGGGGTATAGAAGGCAGAGTTCCGTTCTTGGATAAGGAATTCATCGATGTTGCCATGAGTATTAATCCAAAAGACAAAATGATTAATGGTGAAAGAATGGAAAAATGGGTTTTGAGAAAAGCCTTTGAAAGTTACTTACCTGAAGAAGTTGCTTGGAGACAAAAAGAGCAATTCTCTGACGGTGTGGGATACAGCTGGATTGATACTTTAAAAGAACTTGTTAATTCCGCTGTTAGTGACGAAGAAATGGAAAATGCACATTTTAGGTTCCCAGTTCACACGCCACAAAACAAAGAAGAATTTTATTATAGAACTATTTTTGAAAGTCATTTCCCTTCAGAAACTGCTGCTTTGAGTGTGCCTTCAGTACCGTCAGTAGCTTGTTCAACTCCTATCGCATTGGAATGGGATGAAGCATTTAAAAACATGAATGATCCTTCCGGTAGAGCAGTCTTTACTGTTCACGACGAGGCCTATGAGGAATTGAGTTAATTCCAGAAACCCAAAATTTGCTTTCTAAGCGGTTTTGGGTTTTCTTTTTTTTTGAAACCACATTTCAGAAATCACAATTCTTTTTTAAGGGGGTTTTTAAGCGATATAAAGAAGTTTTTTGTTTTTCAGCCATTGTTGAAAACTTCTATAGAACTTTGATTAAATCACTTCCTATAAGCCCAGATTTGATTATATTTGTTTTTAGTGAATATAACTCAAACTAAATTATGAGCGAAGAAACAAACAACCCACAATATTCAGCAGACAGTATACAGGCCCTTGAGGGAATGGAACACGTAAGAATGCGTCCATCAATGTATATTGGTGATGT
>JBMYVY010000014.1:0-62476 GCA_049606855.1 Flavobacteriaceae bacterium
ACATAAGACTGGCCTTTATAATCCTCACTACTCAATGTATTTCCATGTTGATCTAACAACTCAAAATCAGGAGCCTTATCCCCTACTTTTAACGTATTCATGTTTTATTATTTTATATGTTTGCAAGATACAAAAGCATTATGACAAAAGCAGAAAAGGTCAGTTTCATCATTAATAGCCTAGAGGAACTTTATCCCAAAACACCAGTCCCATTGGATCATAAAGACCCCTATACCTTACTTATCGCTGTGCTGATGTCCGCCCAAAGCACAGATGCACGTGTCAATACAATTACTCCTTTGCTATTTGAAAAAGCCGACAACCCATATGATATGGTAAAATTGACTGTGGAAGAAATAAGAGATATTATTAGACCTGTCGGTTTATCCCCCATGAAATCAAAAGGCATACACGGATTAAGTAAAATTTTGATTGAAAAACATGAGGGTCAAGTTCCGCAAAGTTTTGATGCTCTTGAAGAACTGCCGGCTGTTGGCCATAAAACGGCCTCAGTAGTGATGGCCCAAGCTTTTGGTGTTCCTGCTTTTCCTGTAGATACGCATATTCACCGATTAATGTATCGATGGAATCTTTCAAGCGGCAAGAACGTAGCCCAAACCGAAAAGGATGCCAAAAGATTATTTCCAAAAGAGCTTTGGAATAAACTTCATCTTCAAATTATTTTTTATGGCAGAGAATACTCCCCTGCCAGAGCTTGGTCCTTGGATAAGGATTTTATTTCAGCCAAAGTTGGCCGAAAATCTATTTGGCCTAAATAAATAGAAAATTCATTTAAGAATTTATAGTCGACTAATTCAAGAGCCTTACTATGGTTTTGCATAAAATGTTTTTATGAAAACGGCCCATACTTCTATTTATTGTTAAGCACTTATTAAATACAAATCATTTAACTCTAAGGACTTTCTTAAATTTAGAATAGCATAGCGCATTCTTCCTAATGCCGTGTTGATGCTAACCCCTGTTTGTTCAGCAATATCCTTAAAACTCAAACCCATGAAGATTCTTAGCTCGATTACTTGTTTCTGTTCCTCTGGAAGAAGCACCAATTTATCCTTTAAATCCTTAAATATCTGTTGGTTTATTAGCTTACTCTCATGGGACAGACTACAATCATCAATAAAATCAAATATATCTAGACCATGAGCATTCTGATGCTTAGGAATACGTTTTTCCTTTCTGTAATAATCGATGATCAAATTGTGAGAAATTCTCAAGACCCAAGAGACAAACTTCCCTTTTAAGACATAATTCCTTTTTCTTAGGTTTTGAATAACCTTTATAAAGGTATCTTGTAATAAATCTTTAGCTAAATCCGGATCTTGAACCTTATTGAGCACGAAACCATATATCCTAGCTTGATTTCTTTTTAATAAAACATTAAGCGCTTCTGGATTCCCATTTTGATAATCAAGCACAAGCTTATCATCTGAAATTACTGTATATTTCATAACTACTGTGTTTTAGAATGTTAAATACTAGTAATTATGTGCAATAGGCAAAATGGTTTTTAGAGTTGAAAGTCAAATTTCATAAAAAAATAGTTCATAAACAAATTATAGTCGACTTTTACATCCTGAGTAAATAGCTTATTTTTGCTAGAATATGTCCGACAATTTCATCAAAATCAAAGGAGCTAAACTCCACAACTTAAAAAATATCTCTGTCGAGATTCCTCGCGATAAACTTGTTGTAATTACAGGAGTCTCCGGTTCAGGTAAATCTTCACTAGCCTTTGATACTTTATACGCAGAAGGTCAACGTCGTTATGTAGAGAGCTTATCTTCTTATGCCCGACAGTTTTTAGGAAAATTAGACAAACCTCAAGTAGATTCGATACAAGGAATATCTCCTGCCATTGCTATAGAACAAAAAGTAAACTCATCTAACCCAAGATCAACAGTGGGAACCACGACAGAAATCTATGATTATTTGAAGTTACTTTATGCAAGAATTGGTCACACTTACTCACCGGTAAGTGGATTGGAGGTGAAAAAGCACCAAGTTTCAGATGTAATTAACTTTTTTAAAAGTGAGGACAGTGGACAACGATTCTATTTACTCGCTCCAATCCATGTTCCTAAGGAAAGAAGTTTGGAAAAACATCTCAAATTACTTGAAGACCAGGGATATGCAAGAATTAGCGTTGGCTCAGACATCAAAAGGATCAACCAAATCCTTATAAATGAAATTCAAGACAAAGAGCTCTATTTAGTTCTCGATAGAGGTAAAATAGATCATAGCGAAGAGGCCTTAGCTAGACTTGCTGACTCCATACAGAGTGCCTTTTTTGAGGGAAAAGGAGACCTTTTGATTGATTTGACTGACCAAAATCAATTAATCGAATTTTCCAACAAATTTGAATTAGACGGAATCACTTTTCTAGAACCAAATGACCACTTTTTTAGTTTTAACAATCCCTATGGAGCTTGCCCTTCATGCGAAGGCTACGGAAACATAATAGGGATTGACCCGAACTTGGTCATACCCAATACAGATTTATCCATTTATCAAGGTGCCATAAGCCCTTGGAAATCTGATTCCTTTTCAAAATATTTAAAAAAACTTATTCTAGAAGCTGATAAATACGATATTCCAATTCATCGTCCTTGGTTTGAACTAACTGAAGTTGAAAAAGATTTGGTTTGGAATGGGACCAAAACTTTTAAGGGAATCTATCAGTTTTTCCAGTTTTTAGAAGAAAAGTCCTACAAAATACAATACCGGGTAATGCTTTCTCGGTACAGGGGAAAAACAAAATGTCAAGCCTGTGAAGGCAAACGACTAAGGCCCGAAACCTTCAATGTTAAGGTGGGAAATATGGCTCTGCCAGAATTGGTTGATTTGCCTATTCGTGATTTGAGTATCTTTTTTGAAAATTTAGAATTAAACGCATTTGATCAAAAGGTTGCAGAAAGAATCCTAATTGAGATTAATTCTAGGCTGGAATTTTTATCGAAGGTAGGATTGAATTACCTGAGTTTAAACAGAGCTTCAAACACCTTGTCCGGAGGGGAAAGCCAAAGGATTAATCTCGCCACCTCCCTAGGGTCAAGCTTAGTGGGCTCGATGTATATATTAGATGAACCGAGTATTGGCTTACACCCAAAAGACTCAGAACGCCTTATTGAAGTTCTCCAAGAATTAAAATCCTTAGGAAACACGGTGATCGTTGTGGAGCACGATGAAGATATTATGGAAAAAGCAGACTATATTATTGATATTGGTCCAGAAGCTGGCAGATTCGGTGGTGAATTAGTCGCTCAAGGTGCTTATAAAGAATTCATTCAACAAAACTCCTTAACCGCCCAATACCTTAACGGAACATTAGAAATCGAGGTCCCTAAGAAGCGACGTCCATTACGTAAATCTTTAACCCTCTCTGGCGCTCGTGCCCAGAATCTTCAAAACATCACTGTCGATTTTCCACTAAACTGCTTAAGTGTCATAACAGGAGTTTCAGGTAGTGGTAAAAGTACATTGGTCAGGAATTTACTTTATCCCGCTGTTAAAAGAGAATTGGATGGTTTTGGTATTAAAAGTGCGGAATTCACTGATTTAACTGGTGATTTTGATCAAATTGAACATGTAGAATATGTGGATCAAAACCCAATTGGACGCAGTTCTCGGTCTAATCCAGTGACCTACATAAAAGCGTATGACGATATTCGAACGCTCTATGCGAATCACTCACTGTCAAAGGCAAGACATTACAAAACCAAACATTTTTCGTTTAATGTTGATGGAGGTAGATGTGAAAACTGCAAAGGAGAAGGAGAAGTTACAATTGAAATGCAATTCATGGCAGATGTACATTTAACTTGTGAAGTATGTCAAGGGAGTCGATTTAAGAAGGAGATTTTGGAAGTTAAAATTGAAGACAAAACCATAGCCGACATTCTCAATTCTACGGTAAAAGAAGCCTTAGAGTTTTTCAGTGCATTAAATCAAAAGAAAATTGTAAAAAAATTACAACCTTTATATGATGTAGGACTAGGCTATGTGCAATTAGGTCAATCAAGTTCCACCTTATCAGGAGGAGAGGCTCAAAGAATAAAATTAGCGAGTTTTCTAGTGAAGGGCTCTAGTCAGAAAAAAAGTCTTTTTATTTTTGATGAACCCACCACCGGACTTCATTTTAATGACATTAAAAAACTATTGGCTTCCTTCGATGCTTTGATTGAAAACAAGCACTCTATCTTAGTTATCGAACATAATTTGGAACTGATAAAGTGTGCAGATTACATTATTGATTTAGGTCCTGAGGGAGGGAAAAATGGAGGTCAATTACTTTTCCAAGGCAGACCCGAAGATTTGATCAAAGTCTGTGACAATTATACAGCACATTATTTAAAAAGTAAATTATAAAAAAAAGCCCTTTCAATGAAAGGGCTTTTAAAGGGTGGAAGACCGGTTTCGAACCGGCGACCTCCGGAACCACAATCCGGCGCTCTAACCAGCTGAGCTACAACCACCATTTTTAACGGATGCAAATATACAACCTTTAGCAGCATTGCCAAAGGTTTTTGATTTTTTTTTAAATTAAATCATCAATTTTTCTGACCGCAACATAACGCTCTGAATTAAAGCCCTCAGCGGCCTCCACACCTATGATTCTTCCTAAATCACGTGCTCTATATGAAACAGAATCTAGGAAGTTTTTTGAGCTTATCGGTGAAATGGGCTCATTGGATTTTGGGTCATAAAATTGTGATGAATACGCCTTAACTGCTTCCATTTTTTTATCTAAAAATCCACTGACATCAACCACGAAATCCGGGTCTAGGTTTTTCCACTGAATATAATGGTAAACTTGCTTAGGCCTCCAGGCATCTTGTAACAAGTCATTACTATAAGTTTCAATTTTTCTTAGCCCCGACAAAAAACAAGCATCAGATACCAACTTTGATCCTTTTGAGTGGTCAATATGCCGGTCGTCTATAGCATTACAAAAAACAATTTCTGGTCGGAATTTTCGGATTTGTTCGATAAGCTTCAGTTGATGTTCCTCATCATTTTTGAAAAACGCATCTCGAAAACCCATATTTACACGAACTTTCAAACCAAGAATATCCGCTGCTCTACTCGCCTCTTGATCACGGATTTCTGCGGATCCCCTTGTACCCAACTCACCTCGAGTAAGGTCGATTACCCCCACCATTTTCCCTAATGCAGCCTCTTTGGCTAATGTTGCAGCACAACCGAGCTCTATGTCGTCAGGATGGGCGCCGATTGCTAAAATATCTAATTTCATCATCTAACCTTTAATCCACTCAACGATACTTGCATCGTTAGGTAGGGTTTTTGGGGAAACCACACGAACGAGCTTCCCTTGTTCATCAATCAGGTATTTTTGAAAATTCCATTGCACCTCTGAATCCTCAAAACCGTTGAGATCTTTCTCTGTCAAATAGGCGTAGATCGGAGCACGGTCAGACCCTTTAACTGAAACCTTTGCCATCATCGGAAACTCAATTCCATAATTGATTTGACAAAACTCTGAGATTTCTTTATTTGAGCCAGGCTCTTGACTCATAAAATTATTTGCAGGAAAACCTACAATCACAAAATTATCATTTTTATATTCAGAATAAAGTTCCTGTAATTGTTCATATTGTGGGGTTAAACCACACTTCGAAGCAGTGTTTACTATCATAACCTTTTTTCCCTTTAACGAAGAGAAATCGAAAGTGTCACCTGCTAATGTTTCCACCTTAAAGTCGTAAATCGTCTTTCCTTTTAATTCGTCGTTTTGACCTTTATATCCTGATTTATCTGTGCATGAAACAACAGCTAATACCAAGAACAAATAGAGTAGTTTATAATTCATTTGTCTGTTAGTTTATGTAATTTTGTGCTAAATTTAAGTATTTAAATTCATTCACCTTGTATAGACCTAATCATCTTGATGTTATTTTAATCGGAACTGGTAACCTGGCCTACTCTTTGGCGCAGATCTTTAAGAGCCATGCCATGATTAATTTAAAGGGTATTTATTCAAAAAGCCCAAAAACATTAAACGATTTTCCTTTTGAGGTCAACCCTTTGAACGAGTTAAAGGATGATGCGGATATTATCATCCTTGCTGTAAGCGATAATGCCATCTCCGAGGTGAGTACCAAACTAACAGATAAAAAAGCGCTAATAGTCCACTGTTCTGGCGGAAAGCCAATACAAGAGATTCAATGCCCGAATCGAGGTGTTTGGTATCCTCCAATAAGTTTTAGTAAAGGACTTACTGTTGATTTTAAAAACTGTAGCTTTTGTTTGGAAGCCACCAACACAGAGCACTTATTATTACTTCAAAAATTATCGGAACTTATTGGTGCTTCTTGGAATATTATGGATTCGGAAAAACGCTTAAAACTACACACTGCTGCAGTGTTTGCCAATAACTTCACCAATCAGATTTGGACAATGACCGAGGAGTATTGCGAAAGAAACAATATCAATTTTGAACTATTACACCCTTTGATTAAAGAAGGAACTGAAAAAGCACTAGCAATGGGTCCAAAAAAAGCTCAAACTGGTCCAGCATTGCGAAACGACCATGAAACTTTGAAAAGACACCTTGAACTACTCAGCCCAAAAGAAGCCGATTTTTATAAAATAATGACTCAATTAATACAAGATACTCATGGCACTCAGTTATAAAGAATTAATGCCTCAGATTAGAAATTTTATTTTTGATGTTGACGGGGTTTTGACCGACGGAAAACTGCACGTTACTGGAGATGGACAACTCCTAAGACAAATGAACGCTAAAGATGGTTTCGCCTTAAAAATAGCCTTAGAAAAAGGCTATAAAATCTGTATAATAACTGGTGGAAATGATCCAGGAGTGAAAAAGAGATTTCAAGAATTGGGCGTAACAGACATCTACATGAATGCTTGGCATAAATTGGAAGCCTTCGATGAATATTGTGATATCTATGATCTAAAAAAAGAAGAAATCTGTTATATGGGAGATGATCTTCCTGATCTACCTGTTATGAATGAAGTCGGACTGTCAGCTGCTCCATGCGATGCAGACCATCAAGTGCAACAAAATGCAGCCTATATTTCAAGATCAAAAGGTGGAGAAGGATGTGTTCGTGATATAATTGAGCAGATAATGCGGGTACAAGGTACTTGGCCAAAATACTAATTCTTGTCTTCAAGCATGGGTACAAATTTAAATACACCTAACTCATGTTTTTCAAATTCTAGTGCATCTTTTCTGACAAAAAGATTCATGGTTTGCTCCTCTTGGCCCACAGGAATTACTAAGCGACCTCCTACTTTCAACTGAGCAAGGAGTGGTTTTGGTACAAATGGTGCTCCTGCCGTTACTATGATTGCATCAAATGGGGCTTCTTCCTCTAAACCTTTGTAGCCATCACCGAAACCGAGATGTTTCGTTTTATAACCCAATTTAGACAATAACCTCCTGGTCTTTTTATACAATTCAAACTGACGCTCAATGGAATACACTCGTGCTTCTAATGCAGCTAAAACCGCGGTTTGATATCCTGAACCTGTTCCAATCTCTAACACTTTTGCTTGAGGCTTGAGCTCCAAGAGGCTTGTTTGATAAGCCACTGTATAAGGTTGTGAGATAGTTTGGTCAGCACCAATAGGGAAAGCCTTATCTTGATAGGCATAGTCTTCAAATCCTGAATCTAAAAACAAATGTCTTGGTATCTTATTGATAGCTCCTAAAACAGCTTGATCTGTAATGCCTTTGGATGCCAATAAATCTACCAGCTGTTTGCGTCTACCTTGATGTTTAAAACTGTCCTTCATTTCGTGGCGCAAAATAGGGATTTTTTAAATACATTTGATGAACAAACTAAACAACAAATGAAAAACATATCGGTAATTGGAGCGGGAACTATGGGAAATGGTATCGCTCATACTTTTGCATTGGCTGGCTACCAGGTCAAGCTGATAGACATTAGTCAAGAACGACTTAATTCAGGATTAAAGACTATTGAAAAAAACCTTGACAGACAAGTTTCTAAAGAAAAAATCAGTCAAGAACAGATGCAACAAACACTAAACAGAATCAGCTTAACTACGGAAATTAGAACTGGTGTGACAGATTCCGATTTAGTAATAGAGGCCGCTACAGAGAAACTTGAGCTCAAGTTGGAGATTTTTAAAACGATTGACCAGTCTGCTCCTAAGCAATGTATACTTGCCACAAACACCTCCTCGATTTCAATCACTCAAATAGCCGGAGTCACCTCAAGGCCTGAAATGGTTATTGGAATGCATTTCATGAATCCAGTGCCTATCATGAAATTAGTTGAAGTCATCAGGGGATATAATACTAGTGACAAAACGACAAAGTTAGTAATGGAGCTTTCCAAAGATTTAGGAAAGATTCCTACCGAAGTAAATGACTACCCTGGGTTTATTGCAAATAGAATTTTGATGCCAATGATAAATGAGGCTATTGAAAGTTTATTTCAAGGGGTTGCTGGGGTAAAAGAAATCGACACGGTAATGAAATTAGGAATGGCACACCCGATGGGACCTTTAGAGCTTGCCGATTTCATTGGACTGGATGTATGTCTCTCAATATTAGAGGTAATGTATGACGGGTTCAAAAACCCAAAGTACGCTCCTTGCCCACTATTAGTAAATATGGTTAGATCCGGTAATTTAGGAAAAAAATCCGGCAGCGGTTTTTATGATTATTCTCAAGAAAGAAAAGCTGTCATTGTGAGTCAGCAATTTCAATAACAAAAAAAAGCTTTAGAATTCTAAAGCTTTTTTTATTTTATAAATTATCGTTCCATTCTTTTGGTTTGGGATCTTTAAGCTTTCCAACGGACTTTCCAACCACCATTGCAACAGTGGCATCCCCTGTAACATTGATTACTGTTCTCAACATATCTAAAGGACGGTCAACTGCAAAAATCAAGGCTAAACCAATAGCGAGTTTGTCTGCAGGGAAACCAATAGAGTCTAAAACGATGACAAGCATCACCATTCCCGCACCAGGTACTGCAGCCGATCCAATCGAAGCCAATAACGCGGTAAGAATAATAGTAAGTTGATTTGAGAACTCTAATCCCTCAGGCCACAAAACCTGCATAATGAAAACAGCAGCAACACCTTGGTATAAACTGGTTCCATCCATATTAATTGTCGCACCAACTGGAAGCACAAAACTGGCAACTTCTCCATCTACTCCTAAATGTTCTTCAACACGCTCCATAGTCACGGGCAATGTTGCGGCAGAAGAGGAAGTTGAAAAAGCCAAAATTTGAGCAGGAGAAATCTGTTTTAAGAACCAAATTGGGTTCTTCTTAGTATAAAGACTTACAATAGTTACATAAACTCCGACCATCAACAGTAACCCTAAGGTTACTACCCCGGCATATTTAATTAGCGCCAGTAAAATTGAAGCGTCATCAGATGAGATAATCACATTGGCTAACAAGGCGAATACCGCATAAGGTGCAGAAAGCATGATCAAGTCCACCATTTTCAAAACCACTTCATTGAGAGAATCAAAGAAATCCTTTAAAGGCTTTGCCTGCTCCTCTTTTATCAAAAGCATGGAAAGACCTAAAAATATAGCTACAAATATCACCTGTAACATCAATCCGTTATTTGATAGTGCCTTAAAAGCATTGGAAGGAACCATATCCTCAAGGAATTGCAATGGTCCAGCAGTTTTTTGATTTTGAGCTTCAGTCATCTTTGAAGAAACACCTGAAGAATTGGCATAGGTCTGGGTTAATCGATCAACGGTTTCCTCAGCGATTCCTTCTCCCGGTTTAAGAATATTAACCAAAACCAAACCAATGCAAATAGCAACTATAGTTGTAGAAATATAAACCAGAATCGTTCTTCCCCCTATTTTTTTGAATTTCGAAATATCCTTTAAATCAGATATACCTTTGATTAAAGAGGCAAGGATTAATGGAACTGCAATCAACTTTAAAAGGTTCACAAAAATGGTTCCAAAAGGTTTGATCCAGTCTGTTACAAATTTTGGACCCCAATCAAATTGCGACATTCCAAAACCAAAAAGTATCCCCAATATCATCCCAATTAGGATTTTCCAGTGCAGCTTTAATTTCATTCTGTAAATTTTGTTGAGCAAGATAATAATATTTATTTTGCAGTAGATAATAATAGTTTAAATTTGCAGGCTCAAAAGCAATTTATGAAGCGTCTAAAAGAAAAGTGGGGCATAGAATCAAATTTCCAAATAATTATCATTTTATTGGTATTTAGTATTACAGGTTCTCTCTCTGTTTATATCGCAAAACCTTTGCTTAACTTCATAGGCCTGCCGAGAGATGCGTGGTATTTTTGGCCTGTGAGAATTGCCGTCATTTTCCCAATCTATCAAGTAATGATTGTTGTTATTGGTGCCTTATTTGGGCAATTCAAATTTTTCTGGGGATTTCAAAAAAAGTTTTTATCTCGAATTGGACTTGGATTTCTTTTTAAGTAAATTCACCAATGCTTTTCGATGAATTTTTGAATCACAGGTTAGCACTTTCTGCTCAACCAACCATAAACCAGCTCGAACTTTTACAAAAAGTTAGTAAGCACCGTGTGGATAAAATTCCTAATTCTGAGCATCCACCAAAACAAGCCGGGGTTTTGGCACTAATTTATCCCAAAGATCAAGAATCACATATTGCTTTAATGCTCAGAGAATCTTATAAAGGTGTGCATTCAGCGCAAGTCAGTTTTCCAGGTGGAAAGAAAGAAAAGAACGATATTGACCTCTATCAAACTGCCTTAAGAGAGGCTGGTGAGGAACTTTCTATTCAAGCACAACACGTTCATCTAGTAAGAAAACTGAATAAAGTCTATATTCCCCCCAGTAATTTTATGGTCTCTCCTTTTTTGAGTTACAGCAATAAACGTCCAGACTTTAAATCAAATTACGAAGTTGCCGAATTGATAGAACTTCCTTTAAAGGTTATTTTAGATAAAGAAAATATCAAGGAAGATTATATAAATTTCAGTGATGGTCTAAAGGTTAAAACCCAATATTTTAGCTTTAAAGATTATCAAATATGGGGCGCAACCGCAATCATGCTCCTTGAGATACGAGCCCATATTTTAGGACTCTAATAAAATCTTTTGTAATTTTGCTTTCTTGTAATTCAATGAGAAACACATGAAATTATTTAAAAAGAATCCTTTTGGTCATTATTTGTACATAAAGAAATGGATCATTAGAGTCTTTGGTATTATTTCACATCGCAGATATAATTCCTTTAACAAACTTCAAATTGAAGGATCTGAGATAATCAGAGAGTTACCAGACAGTAATGTTTTGTTTGTCTCAAATCATCAAACCTATTTCGCTGATGTAGCGGCAATGATGCATGTATTTAACGCAGCCTTGAGCGGTAGAGTTGACTCAATAAAGAATATCGGCTACATTTGGAATCCAAAATTGAATATTTATTATGTAGCAGCCGCAGAAACCATGAAATCTGGTTTTTTACCTAAGCTATTTGCCTATGCCGGTTCGGTTTCTATTGACAGAACTTGGAGAGCTGCAGGTCAAAGTGTAAATCGTCAAGTAAAATTATCTGATATCTCAAATATAGGAACAGCTTTGGATGACGGATGGGTGATTACTTTTCCACAAGGCACCACTAAACCCTTCAAACCAATTCGAAGGGGTACCGCTCATTTGATTAAAACTTATAAACCAATTGTAATCCCTATTGTAATAGACGGATTTAGAAGATCTTTTGATAAAAAGGGCCTTATCGTAAAAAAACGGGGTGTTTTACAATCCATGGTAATAAAAAAGCCATTGGATATAGATTATGAGAACGACAGCATAGACAATATCGTTGAACAAATTGAATATGCTATCGAACAACATCCTTCTTTTCTAAAAGTTACTCCACTTGAAGAATATCAAAAATTAGAGGAAGATCTTAATAAAGAAAGGAACTTTTTTAAATCATACTAGGCCCTCCAAGAGCGAAGCATCCATATTGTTTTTTCTTGTTCTGTAATGAAGTCACTCATCATTGAGTTGGTTCCTTCATCATCGGCTTCACCTGATAATTCAAGTAATTCTCTTTCAATTAGAAGTAATTCCTTCATTCCTAATAAAACTAAATCTACCGCCTCTTTATCTTTGTGGACTCCTTGACCGATTGGAATAAATGCATCTCTAAGATAAGCTTCAAAGGTATGTAAAGGCACTCCCTCAAGAGTTAAAATTCGCTCTGCTATTTGATCAATCTTATCTTGAGCATCTAAATAAAACTCTTCAAATTTAACGTGAAGCTCAAAGAAGTTTTCTCCCTTAATGTTCCAATGTAAACCTCTTAAATTTTGATAGTGCACTTGAAAATTTGCTAAGAGAACATTCAGTTTAGTTACTAATTCTGCACTTTTATCCTTGTCTAACCCGATAGTATTCATAATATAATTTTTTGATTTTTAATGTATTACGAATTTACGGATAATTCATGTTGAATTTCCATAAATCATATTGATAGTTTTAATATCTTTATCAATATTAATTATCATACCATGACCATTACCCAACTTCAATATGTTCTCGCGGTTGCCGAGTATCAAAATTTCACTCAAGCAGCCGCAAGCTGTTTTGTAACTCAACCCACATTAAGCATGCAAATTCAAAAGCTCGAGGAAGAACTCGATGTGCAAATGTTTAATAGGAACAAAAAACCCATTCAACTTACCCCAATTGGAGAAAAGATAGTAGAACAAGCTAAAATTATTGTGGATGAAAGCAATCGAATTAACGATATCGTTCACCAACAGAAAGGCTTTATTGGAGGAGAGTTTAAATTGGCAATTATCCCAACGATAATGCCAACACTTCTACCCTTGTTTATAAAATCATTTACACGAAAGTACCCAAAAGTCAAACTCAAAATATACGAACTGCCTACAGAGGAAATTGTTAAGAAGTTAAGCGATGGACATCTCGATGCAGGGATAGCCGCAACTCCATTGGAAAATGAGGCAATCATAGAACGACCGCTATACTACGAACCTTTTGTTGGATTAGTTAACGAGGAACACAGGCTTGCCAACAAATCCATCTTAACACCAGACGATCTTCAAGCGAACGACATGTTACTTTTAGAGGAAGGTAATTGCTTTAAGGATTCCGTACTAAATATTTGCAGTTCTGATATCAAATCTGAGGACAGAGCTTTCAGTCTTGATTCTGGAAGTTTCGATACGCTTATACAATTGACCAAAGAAGGCCTTGGGATGACCCTTCTACCCTATTTACACAGTTTAGAGTTGAGTTCTGACGACGAGAAACTTGTAAGACCTTTCGAGGAACCTGCACCCGCCAGAGAGGTCAGTTTAATTTATCATAAATCTCAATTAAAGATGCAAATGATTGAGGCCTTAAAGGACAATATCGATGGCTTAATTAGAGGGATAATAAGCTTTAGTGAGGTTAAAATTATTAGTCCGCTAAATAAACACAGTTAAAAAAAAGCGATTCTCTCGAATCGCTTTTTTTTATTTTAGATAAATTAAGCAAGCGCTTAATTCTGGTTTTCTTACTACATAATTCTTAACCCAAATCTGCAACTCCTGTCGCTCATGGGGTAATAAGGTTTCAATAGCTTTTTCTAATTCTTTGCAAAACAATTCAACATTAAAACTTACTTTTTCAAGGACTGTTTTACAATAGTCATACATTGCTCTCGCCATAGTATAGGGGTTTAATGTTTCGTTTTCTAAATGTAGAAAAAATAAAATCTAAAGACAAAAAAAAAGAGCTTTATCTTCAGGAAAAAGCTCTTAATTAACAGTCTTTTAAGGAATTCTAAAGGGCATTAACTTGTGCTACCAAATCCAAGGCTTTTGCCTCAAGATCTTTAGAAATTGCTTTGAAATGTGCTTTTTTATCTTCTACGTCTTTTGCATTAATTCGAGTCATTAACTCATCAAATGCTGCAATCGATTGATCGATAACACCTTGAGAAGCTGCTTTATCTTTATCTCCATTAAGGTCTTCCCATGTCATCGCGAAATCGATAATATCCCCTAGGGTATAATGAACGTTTTTCTTTAGGTCTTGTATACTTGCCATAATCTATTAATTTTCGACAAATTTACTGAATTAATCTTCAAAATATGGAATTATATCTCCTAATTCATTTAAACTAAGATAGTCTTGATGCTCCTTGGGTTCTGCTTCTTCATGAGCCCAAGTGGTGTGAAATGGAATATGAACGGCAGATGCTCCAATATTCACTAGGGGCAAAACATCCGATTTCAAGGAATTCCCTATCATTAAAAATTCCTTCGGATCAGTTCCCATTCCATCGAGCAAGTTTTGATAATCCTTTTCTTGCTTGTCACTAAGCACCCTTACTTGACTAAAATACTTGGCCAAACCAGATTTCTCCAGTTTTCTTTCCTGATCCAATAAATCTCCTTTGGTAACTAATAACAACTTATACCTTCCGTACAGTGTTGATAATACTCGCTCTACTCCAGGAAGCAATTCTACAGGGTGATTGAGCATCTCCTTACCGAAATCAATAATTTTTTGAGTTTGGGATGCCGTCAATTCTCCATTAGATAAATTGATTCCGCATTCAATCATGGAAAGAACGAAGCCCTTAATCCCGTACCCATAGTCCTTTAGATTTTCAATCTCAGTCTTGAACAGTTCTTGTTGAATTTGATTCGGGGTTTCAAAACCTGCTAACAATTCGCCAAAATGCTCTTCAGTATCTCTAAAATAAGTTTCATTCACCCACAAGGTATCGTCGGCATCAAAAGCTATTGTTTTAATATGTTCAAACATCTTTTTTTCTCAAATATAGGCATATTTTATTCGTATTTTTGCTGTATGAAAGATTTTATTAAACATTTGCCAAAAGCAGAATTGCATCTACATATAGAGGGTACATTCGAACCGGAACTCATGTTTGAGATTGCGAAAAGAAATGAAATTCAAATTCCTTTTTCCTCAGTGGACGAACTAAAAAAGGCCTATCAATTTGATTGTCTACAAGATTTTTTGGACATCTATTATCAGGGAGCTGGAGTCTTAATCAAAGAACAAGATTTTTATGATTTGACCTATGCGTATTTGAAGAAATGTGCAGAACAAAACATTCGTCATACAGAAATAATGTTTGATCCTCAAACACACACCCAAAGAGGCATAGAATTCGGTACGGTTATATCTGGAATTGCTCGTGCATGTGACGATGCAGCCAAAAACCTTAAAGTAAGTTCTCTTCTTATTATGTCTTATTTAAGACATTTATCAGAAGAAGAGGCCTTCAAAACACTTGAAGCTTCACTTCCCTACAAAGAATTAATAACCGCTGTTGGATTAGACTCTTCAGAAAAGGGTAATCCTCCTTCAAAGTTTATAAATGTTTTCAAAGCTTCTATTGAACAGGGCTATATTCCTCTTGCCCATGCAGGTGAAGAAGGAGATGCTTCTTATGTTTGGGAAGCGATTGATTTATTAAACATCAAACGCATAGATCACGGGAATAATGCTCTTCAAGACGAAAGCCTGGTAAAAGAAATTATAAAGAGAGATTTAGCGCTTACCGTTTGCCCTTTGTCAAATACAGCTTTACAAGTAGTAAGTGATTTAAAAGACCACCCTTTGAAGAAGATGATGCAGAAGGGCTTAAAAGTAACCATTAACTCCGATGACCCTGCTTATTTTGGAGGTCAACTCAATGCTAACTTTGAAGCAATTCAAGAGGCTTTGGCACTTAATAAAGAAGAAATCGTTGAGCTCGCTGAAAACTCGTTTAAATACAGTTTACTTTCTGAAGAGGAAAAAGAAATCCACCTGAAAGAAATTCAACAATATATAAATTAACATTATTCACCGCGATACACCACAAAGTTTCGCGGTGTTTCATATAGCTTTATTTCTAGCTCAAGACTTGATTCTATATGTTTTCTCAGATTTTGCCAAATTACAACAGCAATATTCTCAGCCGTAGGGTTCATTTGCTTAAATTCATCTACTTCCTCGTTGAGATTTTTATGATCCATACGCTCCTCTACTTCTTGCTTGATTAGATCTTTCAAAACCTTCATATCCATTACGAAACCTGTTTCTGGGTTAATATCACCTCTCACTCCGACTTCGAGCTCATAATTGTGCCCGTGATAATTTGGATTCGCGCATTTCCCAAAAATTGTTGCATTTCTCGCATCAGACCACTCAGCATTGTAAAGGCGATGTGCCGCGTTGAAGTGGGCTTTTCTAAAAACTGTTACTTTCATAATTTCAAATGGTCATAAAAACGTTCAAAAATAATTTTAAACCATTCTGTGTAAGCCTCAGGATGAATGGCAATATCTTCCTTGACTGCTGCCAAATCCATCCATTTAAAAGCCTCAACTTCTTCTGGATTAATGTGTGCTTCGTCGTTATAAGTTCCAATCATTACATGATCGAGTTCATGTTCAGTAAGTCCGTTATCAAAAGGGGCCTTATACACAAATGAAAACAATTCTTTCAATTCACAGGTAAAACCCATTTCTTCCATCAATCGGCGCTTTCCCGCTTGAAGATTACTTTCCCCTTTACGCTGATGAGAACAACAGGTATTGGTCCAAAGTAAAGGTGAATGATATTTATGTGCAGCTCGTTGCTGGAGCATTAATTCATTTTTATCATTGAGAATAAAAACAGAAAAAGCGCGGTGTAGGACCGCTTTTTCATGAGCCTCCATTTTGGGCATCAACCCCAATTCTTCATCTTTTTCATTAACGAGAATTACCTGTTCTTCCATGTTTGTTTTGATTTAGACCAAAGATAAAAAGTACTATTTGAATTCAAGCGCATTATCTCTTAAATTTCTTTGAAATAATTTATCTTTGCAGACCAAATACAGTAGCTATTATGTCTTTAGTCCAAGAAATCAATAAAAGGAGAACTTTTGGAATCATTTCCCACCCCGATGCGGGTAAAACAACCTTAACTGAAAAGCTTCTTCTTTTTGGAGGTGCAATTCAAGAAGCAGGTGCCGTAAAGAACAATAAAATTAAAAAAGGGGCGACTTCTGATTTCATGGAGATTGAAAGACAAAGAGGGATTTCTGTTGCTACTTCGGTATTGGCATTTAACTATCGAGAAAAGAAAATTAACATTCTTGATACTCCAGGTCACAAAGATTTTGCTGAAGACACTTTTAGAACATTGACAGCCGTTGACTCGGTTATTGTGGTTATTGACGTTGCGAAAGGGGTCGAGGCTCAAACCGAAAAATTGGTTCAGGTTTGTCGAATGCGGAAAATCCCAATGATTGTGTTTATCAATAAACTGGATCGCGAAGGAAAAGATGCCTTTGACCTTTTGGATGAGGTTGAGCAAAAATTAGGACTTCGAGTAACTCCTATGAGTTTTCCAATTGGAATGGGATATGACTTTAAAGGAATCTATAATATCTATGAAAAAAAGTTAAATATTTTTTCAGCTGACAATAAGCAAACTATTCAAGAAGGAGTAATTTTCGAAAATGTAGACGATCCTTCTTTAGATGATCAAATCGGAGAAATGTCAGCATCAGTGCTCAGGGAAGAATTAGAATTAGTCGACGAAGTGTATCCGGAATTTGACCATCAAAGTTATCTAGATGGTGATCTTCAACCTGTGTTTTTTGGTTCTGCATTGAATAATTTTGGGGTAAAAGAATTATTAGATTGTTTTATAGAAATCGCTCCAAACCCTCAAGCCAAGGAATCAGACACTAGAGTTGTGAATGCGAATGAAGAGAAAATGACGGGTTTTGTCTTTAAAATCCACGCCAATATGGATCCAAAGCACCGAGATCGTCTTGCATTCGTAAAGATTGTATCTGGAACGTTTAAAAGGAATACCCCCTATCTACATGTTAGAAATAATAAAAAATTAAAATTCTCATCTCCAAACGCCTTTTTTGCAGAGAAAAAACAAATTGTAGATGAATCTTTTGCGGGTGATATCGTAGGACTTCACGATACGGGAAATTTCAAAATTGGTGATACTTTAACCGAGGGTGAGGTGATGAATTATAAAGGAATTCCGAGTTTCTCTCCTGAACATTTCAGATACGTAAATAATGCTGATCCAATGAAAGCCAAACAATTATACAAAGGCTTGGATCAATTAATGGATGAAGGGGTCGCACAGTTATTTACCCTTGAGCTTAATGGTAGAAAGGTAATCGGTACAGTGGGTGCACTTCAGTATGAAGTAATTCAATACCGACTGGAGCATGAATATGGTGCTAAATGTACCTATGAAAACCTTCCAATGCACAAGGTTTGCTGGGTTGAACCATCGGAAAACAACGAGGAATTCAAAGAATTTAAGAGAGTTAAACAACGTTATTTAGCCAAAGACAAAAGGGGTCAACTTGTATTCTTGGCTGATTCTGCTTTTACGATTCAAATGACTCAAGATAAATATCCTTCTGTGAAACTGCATTTCACATCAGAATTTTAAATATTAAGTACCTTTGTAAAAAAAATAAAAAAATGGAAAACGGATTATACGCTAAAATAAATACCTCAAAAGGAGCAATCGTTTTGAAGCTAGAGTTTGAAAAAACACCTGGAACGGTGGGTAACTTTGTTGCCTTAGCGGAGGGGAATTTGGAGAACGATCACAAAAAACAAGGAACGCCTTATTACGACGGTTTAAAATTTCACCGTGTTATTGAAGACTTTATGATTCAAGGAGGCTGCCCAAGCGGAACGGGTTCAGGCGGACCTGGATACCAGTTTGATGATGAAATTCACCCAGAATTAAAACACGATGGACCTGGAGTTCTTTCAATGGCTAATGCCGGACCTGGAACAAACGGTTCTCAATTTTTTATTACTCATGGAGCAACTGCATGGTTGGATGGAAAACACACTGTTTTTGGTAAAGTAGTAGAAGGTCAAGATGTAGTAGATTCTATTGAACAAGGTGATGTTATGGAATCTGTTGAAATCGTTAGGGTCGGAGAAGCCGCTGAGAAATTCAATGCTGTAGAGGCTTTTAGAAGCTTTGAAGGAGCTAGAGAAAAACGTTTAGCCGAAATTGCACAAGAAAGAGAAGCTGAATTAGAAAAATTAGCTGCTGGGTTTCAAAAGACGGATAGCGGATTGAGGTATAATATTCTTCAAAAAGGTAAAGGTAAAAAGGCAAATAAAGGAGATATGGTGTCCGTACATTACAAAGGGCAATTAGCCGATGGTACTGTATTTGATTCTTCATACGCTAGAAAGCAACCTATTGATTTTGCCTTAGGAGTAGGTCAGGTAATCTCCGGATGGGACGAGGGAATACAATTACTTCATGTGGGAGATAAAGCGAGACTTGTCATCCCAAGCGATTTAGCATACGGATCTAGTGGTGCAGGCGGAGTAATTCCTCCAGATGCCACCTTAATTTTTGATGTAGAGTTGATGAATATCAAATAATCACAATAAGCACCTTTTTTAAAGGTGCTTTTTTTTTATTAAGTTTATAAAAAACAAACTTTATGAAATCTCAGGATACTTGGTTCTCAGAATATGCAGTGAGCCATCAGAATCAGACCAATCAAAAAATTCATTATATCTGTGTACCCTTAATTTTTTGGAGTATCGTTGGATTGCTAGTTAGTATTCCTTCCAAAAGTTTAGGAATAGAGAATCCCTACTTAGGGAATTGGGCCATACCAGTACTAGGTTTGGCCATGATTTTTTATTTTTTAAACTTAAAATTAAAAAACAGCATTCTAATGCTGGTTTTTGCCTTGTTATGCATTGCTTTTGCGGTATGGGTCTCTAAGTATGTCTCGCTATGGAAACTCTCCTTAGCAGTGTTTGTAATAGCGTGGATTGGACAATTCTATGGACATAAACTCGAAGGAGCAAAACCAAGTTTTCTAGAGGATTTACAATTTTTATTGATCGGTCCGGCTTGGGTATTTGAGAAAATGACTCGCTAAATGGACTTTGATCAATGGCAGAAGGTTGACCTAAGAGTTGGTGAAATTATAGAAGTTAAGGACTTTCCAAATGCCAGAAAACCTGCCTATCAACTCTGGATAGATTTTGGGCCTTTAGGAGTCAAAAAATCTTCTGCACAAATTACAGCACACTATAGCCCAGAAGATCTTATTGGAAGGAAAATAATTGCGGTAGTGAATTTTCCTAAAAAACAGATTGCAAATTTTATGTCGGAATGTTTAGTGTTAGGCTATTATAACAGCGACAATCATGTGATTCTAGCTTCTGTAAGTCAAACTGCTCTTCTTGGAAGCCCTATAAATTAAAAGAGCTGTGCAGATTTAGGTGCACAGCTCTTTGTTTTAAATTACATCTGATCTCCGAAGAAGACCGCATTCATTAGTAGCTTATTAGTACCGTACCAAAAGGCTCTAAAGTTGGTATTATCTGTAAATCCGATGACTTTACCTCTTCCCTTTCTTCCAATTACCAAGGGCAGTGTGTTTCCAATAACGGCTGCATTCTCTTTTGAGATATAACCACTTTGTAGCGGAGATGCTGTATATTGTAGTGGATTCATATAAGACGACTCTGCTGCCTGAATGAAAAGCGTTGTGTTTCTAAACATAGAAATATTATCCCCTTCATAACCAAAATTAATTGGGTGAGTTCTGTCTTGCTTTGCTGCAAAAATAGCCCCTCCAATAACTTGAGCACCACGGAAATCACCTTTAGATTCAAAATTCACATTACGAGTTTCTGGTTTGGATTTCACCCAATCAAACTTCAAAAATTCCTGATTTTTCAAATAGTTCAGTGCATAGCGATAGGCTACTACATTTCCTCCATTTGAAACCCAAGTCTTCAGTTTTTCAGTTCCTGCTTTGTCCAAATCAGAACCACTAACCATAATTATGGTAGTATATCTCGATAAATCTACTCTATTAAAATAGTCCTTATCAATTTTAGTAATCTTCATGTCAAATCGCGTATCAAATAAATGCCACACTTCACCAGCATCATAAGAAGAGGTTCTTCCTCCTACTATCATGGCAACCTTTGGTTGTTCCAAGGCTTTAAAATTATTTGACCCCAAATCAATCCCAGCAGTTAGCCCGGTTGACACTCCTGTTATCTGTACATGAGAATCTTGTGCAACCGTTTGCATGAAATTATGCATTTCCTCTGCACTCATTGATTGATTGGCTACTGGAATTAATATAGTTCCATAATCATAAGATTTACCCTCAAGGCTAAATGTTTTCATTCCAACCTTTGCTTTTAACCCATTGGCTAATATACTATTCAAAGCTTTAGGCGTATAATACTCATGCCATTCCATTAAATAGGCATAATCACTCTTTTGACTAACCATTCCTTTTGGTAAATCCAGGCCTGTAACTTGGTTTCCTTTTAAATCATTTCCTTTTGAATAACCGTAATTGACATCGAAGGCCAAAGGAAAGGTCCAAGCCGATACATCATAGAATAAACTGTCTTGAAATTTAGTGCGCTTTTCAAACATCGCTTTGATCAATCGATGATTTTTTTGATTCATTTCTACAGCATAAGAATAATCCGGCGCAAACGAATTACCTGAGATCTCTGTAACAGTCTTTAATTTATATACTTCTATTTGATGTCTTTGCAAAATTTCAGCTAAACGAGCCGTTTTCGAAGCATCTTTAGTTCCACCAAAAACCAAGGTTTGTTGCTTAGACGCTAAAGCTTCTTTTTTTGCATTCTTATAAAAATCCTGATGATAAGTCAAAATGTCTGTTCTCAAGGCCTGAGCAGCCTCCAAGGTTGAAAGAGCCGCAGTAAACTGATTCCTTACCGTGAAAGGAAAGGTTAAGACTCCATTTGCACTTTCTTGGGCATGGCCTCTGGATGACGCCTGCTCAAATAAAATTCCAATTCCACCATTAATATCTGGAAAAGTTGATCCCTTTCCATAATAAAAGTCGTCAAAACTCTCCTCGGTATAATACAGTGAACCAATTTTATCTAAGGCTTTGGCATGATAATTACCGATAGACTTGGTTAACTCTTGATTCATTTTCGGGGTCAAAGGATGCGTTCTTGAAGGAATCCCAGGTTGAAAGAAAAAAGAAGCATTTGTTCCCATTTCATGATGGTCGGTCAAGATATTTGGTTGCCAGTGATGGAAACTTTTAATACGAGCGCGTGATTCTGGTAATTGCACAGGCAACCAATCACGGTTCATGTCAAAGTAATAATGATTCGTTCTTCCTCCTGGCCAAACTTCATGATATTCACGATCGTTTGGATCTGGGTTTACATTTATCGCTTTATTGGTATTCGCCCAATAAGCAAATCTTTGCAGCCCATCTGGATTATACGAAGGATCAAATAGCACCACAACATTTTTGAGTAAATTATCAATTTCTTCTCCTTGTGCCGCCGCTAAATAATAAGCCACAGCTAAACCGGCATTTGCTCCAGAAGGTTCATTTCCATGAATAGAAAATCCTTGATACACGACAATTGGCATATCCGTTATCGAGGCCGTTGCATCTGGATTATTACTTAATTCTAGGTGTTCCTTTCTAATAGTTTCAATATTAGTATGATTCTCTGGGCTAGTTATGGTCAACAAAAGTAAAGGGCGACCTTCAAATGTTACTCCTCTATCTTCAAGAGTTATGCGGTTTGAGGCCTGTGCCAAAACCTTCATGTATTCCACTAATTTATCGTGAGTCACATGCCACTCTCCTACCTCATGCCCAATAACTGATTTGGGAGTGGGTATATTCGAGTCGTATTGAACTCCATCTGGCAAATAATAAGAAAGATCAAGTTGATCTTGTGCTTGCAAGGAAAATACAGCAAGCAGAAACATTGAGGTGAGTAAATTTTTCACGTTTTTTGGTTTATTCGTTTACTCAAATATAGTAAAAAAGTCTCCCTAGGAGACTTTCATATTAGTAGATTCAAAAATTTTATCAGCGGACCCTGTGACGAATCCTGAAAACAATTCTCCTTCCTCTTTGTGATATCGATAGGCAAATTCATAATAACAGGAAGTCACTTCAAAATTTCCCTCTTCAAAATCCATTTCAATCCGGTCTGCCAAAATACTTGATTGTTCCAATAAATCTGACTTACTTCCCTTTATTTCGCCTCCAGATTCATTGAGCTTAAAACCGTTTTCCTTTAAAAAACTATTCACCTCAACCAAGGAATTCATGCTTTTCAATGCATTTGCTGATACCGTAAAGTGGTTTGCACAAAATCCATTAATATACAACCATGCCGCGTATTCACTCTGTTCTAACATGGATTCATACTGAGCATAGCTAGGTGTGCCCCATAGTCTACCTTTTAAAATTAGTTCTTCTGAGGATAAATCTTGAGGACTGATCTGTGCCAACATATGATCAACCATCCCTTGTAAACTAGAGTCAAATTTTTCTAATTTTAATTCAGAGATAAACACACGTGGCGCCTGCTTATCCCCTGGAATTTCAAAATGATGGGCATTCAGATGCTTTTCTTTAAAATCATAGCTTCCTGCCAAAACATAACCCAGTTTTAAAAAGGGTTTACTTATTACCCCGATATCCACCCTTGGGTCATTAAAGGTTCTAATAGCAATGTGATCGTTTAAAACTTGTTCTCCATGCTCCTCAAATAAACTTTTGACACGCTCAGCAGAGGGAGTTCTGTTGACATACTCCGCCCATAATGCAGAAAATATTTTGTTAGTCATTTTATTTCAAATTTTTCCACCAAAATTCAAATATTTCATTGTATTTACGACACAATAAACTAATTTTAACACCATAATAGATGAATTATAATCAAATTGATTTTATAATATTGGTATTCATGTAATTCTGGTCCCAAATTCAAAAATATGCACAAAACGAACTACCAAATTGACTTTATTGATTCAGAAATTTTGAAAATTCTTCAACAGGATGCTAGACATCCGTATTCGATGATTGCTGAAAAATTAAACATATCCAATTCTTTAGTACATCAACGAATTTCAAAAATGAATCAGGCTGGAATTATTAAAAATTCAACTTTAGCTATTAATCCAGGAGGTCTAGGCTATTCGACCAAGTCGTATACCGGAATCAGATTAAAAGAAGCCCGTTATGCAGAATCTGTGATGCTAGAATTGAAAAAAATTAAAGAAATCACCGAATGTAACTACGTTTCTGGAAATTATGCCATATTTATTTTGATATTTGCAAGAGATAACGAACATTTACGACGAATTCTTTATCAAAACATACATCTCATTGATGGAGTAGCTGGAACGGATACTTTTATATCATTTGAAACATGTTTTGAGAGAACTATCCCGATAAAAGACCAAAGAACTAATGAAAATTAATTTTGACCAACTCAGTAGTGTATTTCAAGGAGAACTCAAATCTGACGAACTTTATCGGTCAATATATGCAACAGATGCTTCGGTATACAGAAAAAAACCCTTAGCAGTAGCTTTTCCTAAATCCACTCAAGATCTGAAAGAGCTGATCACTTTTGCACAAGATCAAAAACTATCTCTTATTCCCAGAACAGCTGGAACCTCATTAGCAGGGCAATGCGTCGGGGAAGGAATTGTTGTGGATGTTTCAAAATATTTTACTGATATTATTGAATTAAATACCGAAGAACAATGGGTTCGTGTTCAACCTGGAGTAATTCGTGATGATTTAAATCGATTTTTGGCTCCACACGGTCTGTTTTTTGGTCCCAACACCTCAACATCTAATCGATGTATGATTGGAGGAATGGTTGGAAATAATTCTTCAGGGACCACATCGATTAAATACGGAGTAACTCGGGATAAGGTTCTTGAAGTAAAAGGGCTTTTAAGCGACGCTTCTGAGATACACGTAAAAGAATTAAATAAAGAGGAGTTTACTCAGAAATTGAATCAGAAGAATCTCGAAGGTGAGATTTATAATTACCTAAATAATTTACTGGGTGATACTGAGGTTCAAAATGAAATAAAGAACAATTACCCAGATGCATCTATACATCGAAGATGTACAGGTTATGCTTTGGACGAGTTATTAAATTTTGAAGGATTTGGCGGTAACCAAGAAACCTTCAATCTAAGTAATTTACTAAGTGGATCAGAAGGAACCTTATGCTTTTCAACAGAAATAAAAATTCACTTGGACAGAATCCCACCAAAGAACAAGGTAATGGTAGCGGCGCAGTTCGAGACTGTAAATGAAAGTTTAAAAGCAGTTGTGGCCGCCATGAAGCACGATCTTTACACCTGTGAACTCATGGACAAAGTAATTTTGGATTGCACCAAGAGTAACCGAGAGCAAGAAAAAAACAGATTCTTTCTCCAAGGAGATCCAGGAGCTATTTTGATGTTGGAATTGGCACATGAAAATCAAGAAGTAGTTGATGAATTGGCTGATAAATTAATCGAAGAATTGAAGTCAAAAAATTTCGGTTATGCCCATCCAAAATTATACGGAAATGACATTCAAAAGGTTCATGAACTGCGAAAAGCCGGACTGGGACTTCTGGGAAATATAGTCGGTGATCGCAAAGCTGTGGCTTGCATCGAAGACACCGCTGTTAAGTTGGAGGATTTGCCTAATTATATCAGCGAGTTTTCCAATATGATGGAGCAATACAAACAGCAAGCTGTTTACTATGCTCACGCCGGAGCAGGAGAAATTCATTTACGACCTATTTTAAATTTAAAAAAGTCCGCAGATGTAACGTTATTTCGTTCAATAACTCACGAAACTGCTCAATTAGTTAAGAAATATGGAGGTTCCTTTTCGGGAGAACACGGAGATGGAATCGTTAGAGCTGAATTCATCCCAATGATGATTGGTGAGAAAAATTATCAAGACCTAATCAAGGTAAAAGAATTATTTGATCCAAACTATATTTTCAATCCTGGCAAAATAGTGAATGCCTATAAAATGGATGAAAATCTCCGCTATGAAGTCGACAGAGTAGAACCTGAAATTGACACTTTTTTAGATTTCTCAGATTCTCAAGGCATCCTTAGAGTTGCGGAAAAGTGCAATGGCTCTGGAGATTGTCGAAAAAGTCCTGAGGCCGGAGGAACACTTTGTCCAAGTTATAGAGCCACTAAAAATGAAAAGGACACAACACGTGCTCGAGCAAATGCTCTAAGGGAATTTCTGACAGGGAGCGATCAAAAAAACCGATTTGATCACCAAGAACTCTACGAAGCATTTGACCTATGCCTAAGTTGTAAAGCATGTTCCTCAGAGTGTCCCTCAAATGTAGATGTAGCGAATTTAAAAGCAGAGTTTCTACATCAATATTATTTGGAAAACGGGGTCCCATTGAGAACCAAACTTTTTGCCTATAACGTCATTTTGAATAAACTTGCGGCAATAGCTCCTGTGCTATCAAACCCTATTATAAACTCACGGTTTACAAAAAGGATGATGGGTGTGGCAACTAACCGATCATTGCCTAAAATTATGGGCTCCAAGTTAAGGTCTAAGCTTAAACCTGTAAAAGTTAACAAACCTGACTTATATTTATTCATTGATGAGTTTACCGATTTGTACGACACACAGATTGGAATAGATACGATAGAGTTACTGGAGGCATTAGGCTATAAGGTTGGCAGAATTAAACATGAAGAAAGTGGAAGAAGTTTTCTGTCAAAAGGCTTACTTAAACCCGCAAAAAAAGTGGCGGACAAAAATATTGAAATTTTTAAAAATAGAATATCAGAATCAACTCCTCTAATAGGAATAGAACCTTCTGCCATACTTACTTTTAGAGACGAATACCCGCGTTTGGCTTCTGATAAACAAGCTGCCAAAGATTTGAGCAAGCACGTGTTCACAATTGAAGAATTTATAAGCTCAGAATCAAGCAAAGGAAAGATTAATCCCGAACAATTCACCACTGATCAAAAAGAGATTAAGCTGCATGGTCATTGTCATCAAAAATCTTTGAGTAATTCCGTTTTCGGATTTGACATGCTGAACCTTCCCAAAAATTATAAGGTAAACATCCTCAATACAGGTTGTTGTGGAATGGCGGGCTCATTTGGATATGAAAAAGAGCATTATGAGATCAGTATGCAAGTCGGTGAGGATACCCTGTTTCCAAAACTTAGAAAATTGAATTCTTCCATACTTATCGCAGCTGCTGGTACTTCATGTAGACATCAAATTAAAGATGGCGTCTCCCGCGAGGCACAACATCCGGTGAGTATTTTAAAAGAAGCCCTCTTATAGACTTTTTAAAACATCAATTAATCGGTCAACGTCTGCTTTGGTATTTTCTTTACTTAATGAGATTCTAATGGAAGTATTGTTTTGCTCATCATCATTTAGGATTTCAGTTAAAACATGTGATCCCTTATTACTTCCACTTTGACAAGCACTTCCTCCTGAAACAGCCACTCCATTTAAATCTAGGCTAAACAACAGCATTGGAGAATTACCTGGGAGCTGGACCGAAAGAATATGGTAGGCACTATGTGCGCAATTATCAGAATTTGCATTGAACGTAATCTCCGGCATAAACTTGTGCAGTTCACTGATCAAATAATCTTTAATTTCTTGAATATACAGTCGGTCAGAATCCATAGTTTCTTGAGCGAAACTAAGAGCTTTTGCCATACCCGCAATACTATGTACATTCTCAGTCCCCGCTCTAGCTCCTTTTTCTTGTCCGCCACCATGTAACATGGATTTCACTCCATAGCCCTTCTTAAAATAGGCAAAACCTACTCCTTTAGGTCCGTGAAACTTATGCGCAGAAGCGGCTAAGAAATCAATTTTCAATTTCGATAAATCAAGTGGAATATGTCCAACCGCTTGTACTCCATCGGTATGAAATAGCGCATTGTAATTCTCACAAATAGCCCCAACCTTTTCTACATCTAAAATAGTTCCAATTTCATTGTTGACATACATTAATGAAACTAGGGTCTTAAGATCACTTGAAGCCAATTCATTTTCTAACTCAGTATAATCAATACACCCATTTTGATCAACCCCTAGATAGACCGTTGTTACATCGTGTTCTTGCTCAAGATTTTTAATGGTATTAATCACTGCTGCATGTTCTATACGGGTACTGATAATCCGCTGAACCCCTATATTCTCGACCGCATTTCTAAGAATTAAATTATCCGCCTCAGAACCCCCTGAAGTGAAAATAATTTCTGACGATTCACAGTGAATCAATGTTGCAATCTCCTTTCTCGCACCCTCGACAAGGCTTTTAGCCATTCTTCCGAATTTATGAGTCGAAGAAGGGTTTCCCAAATTGGATTTCATTAGCTCCGCCATGAAATCAATAACTCGTGGGTCTAGGGCCGTAGAGGCCGCATTATCAAAATATACCAGTTCCATGGGTGCAAAGATAGAAACAAAATCAATTTTGAATTATGCCAACGCTTAAAAAAAAGCTAATTTTGTTTTTATGAATAAGTATGTATTTCTATTTGCTGCATTTTTTATTTTTAGCTCATGTGATGATGGAGATTTCGAATCTCCTAGTTTTGAATTTGGAAACACCATTTATGGCTGTGGTACTTATCTTTTATATCGAACTACGGATACAGGAACAGAGGCCTATATCGTTAATTTACTGAGTACGGATCTTCCAACTGAGGAAGGAAGTCAAATGGACTTGCCATTAGGAGGAACTAGAACAGTGACCTATAGGATTTTTGATGACAAAGTTACTACGGATTACTTTTGCAACAATATCCCTCCAAGCAGCCCTAATATTGTGGATGAATGGATTACTGGTGGGGGAACGATGGATATCATAACCACCGCAGAATACGATGAAGACCAAATTGAAGTAATTGGCTTTAATCACGAGATTCTAATCAACAACTTGGTGCTAGTTAAAGGGGAAAATGAAATAAGGCAATCTACCTATGATTTCGGAACCGTGAGCACAGTTATGGTCACAAATTAGTACTTTGAGGGATGTAGACTGCCGTTGCGCCCATTCCGTATTTTCTATAATCAGCAGGCTCGCTTGATACGGTATATCTTCCTAAAAGGTATTTTAATTCCTTTTCCAAAACACCTTCTCCAACACCGTGAATAAATACCAGACGAGGAATTCGGTTTTTAATTGCGTATTCTAATTTTCGTTGAGCAGTATCCATCTGAATGATCATGATATCATAAGGATCCAATCGCTTATAATCTTTAAAGAGTTTTTCAATATGCAAGTCTACCTCCAAAACCACATCATCTTTCGGATTTCTTTTCACTGATCTTTTTTTCTTGTCAATATGATGAATCTTTTGATCGAGTAAGGGATTGTTTATGTCTTGGTATTTCGAAAGTTCGTGTTGATTCTTTTCAATCAAAACCAATTCTTTAGGAGCATACCAATATTCAAATCCTGTTTGATCGACAAGATAAACTCGATCACCTTCAATTTTAGTGACTTTTCCTTGAATATTATCATCTAAAACTGCCACGTGATTACCTAAACTAAACCTCGATGCTTTTGTCATAAGGAATTTGCTCTAAAATGTATCTCATTACTTCTATTCTCGCTTCAGTCTTTTTATTTGCTCTGATTACCTTCCATGGGATTCCATTGTGTCGTTCTGTATTCTCAAATAACTTGTCCTTATAGGCCGTATAATCATCCCACAACTCTTGAGCACTTTCATCTACCTTGGTCATTTTCCATTGCTTGAGGGGGTCTTTTTTAATTTCATCAAATCGCTTGGCTTGTTCCTTTTTGGAAATTGACATGTAAATTTTGATGATTCTAATACCGCTCTGACTTATCATTTTTTCAAATTCATCGACTTGCGCCATGAATTGATGATACTCCTGGTCAGTACAAAATTCATTTACGGGCTCTACAATGGCTCTATTATACCAAGAACGGTCAAAAAAGACCAATTCTCCTTGCTTTGGGAATTTCTTAATATAGCGTTCAAAATACCATTGAGATCGTTCCTCTGTATTGGGTTTGGGAAGCGCAACAACCTTAAAATGTCGAGGATTGATTCGTTCGGTTATTCTTCTAATAGCTCCACCTTTTCCGGCAGCATCCCTTCCTTCAAACAACACAACAACACGCTCATTTTCTTGAATCACCCATTTTTGCATTCTTATGAGTTCTACTTGTAATTTTTTCAATCGTCGCTCGTAGCGAATATACCTTATTGCCCTTTGAAAATTCAAGGGCTCTTTCAATAATAAAGAAATCAATCCTTTAGCACTGTTCAGTTTTTCTAAATCCGATTCAGTCATCATACTAATCTAATTGATTTTGCGATCTAAAATACCTCATAATGATATTTGGATCGGGGTTTAAACTCGTTTTCTCATCAGATTTCCCATCGTATTCGAATCTAGATAGTAGATAGCGCATCATTTCCAATCTTGCAGATTTTTTGTCATTTGATTGAACAATCATCCATGGACTATAAGTAGTATGTGTCCCTACAAACATTCTTTCTTTATAATGAGTATAGACATCCCACAGCTCCTGCCCTTTCTTATCCACCGGGCTGTATTTCCATCTTTTCAAAGGGTTGTCAATCCTATCTTGAAAACGCTTTAATTGTTCATCTTTAGAAATAGATAACCAGAATTTAATTACAATCACACCATCCTCATGGAGCATATGTTCAAATTCAGGAACTTGTGTCATAAAAATCTTGTACTGTTGCTCATCGCAAAAACCCATTACGGGCTCAACCACAGCTCTATTGTACCAGGACCGGTCAAAAAACACCAACTCTCCTGGATTTGGAAGTTCTTTAATATAACGTTCAAAATACCATTGGCCCTGCTCAATTTCAGTAGGCTTATTTAACGCTACCAACCGCATTGATCTCGGATTTAAATGCTCCGTAAACCTCCTAATTGAACCTCCCTTTCCAGCGGCATCTCTACCTTCAAATATAATGGCAACCCTCAATTTATGTTCTGAAACATAGCGTTGAAGCTTCACCATCTTAATTTGTAAATGTTTGAGTTCTTTGAGGTAAATTAAATTGCTCTCAATTTTCTGTGTATCCCGTCCCTTCTTATTGAGCAGATCTAATACATCAGAGCGAGAATCACAGGATAGAAATTCTGCTTCAGTGAGGCCGGCTTTTTTCTTTTTTAAATTCATGCTTGTTTAGTTCACAACCGCAGGACATGACATGGAATTGCTGCTTATTTGTAAGCTCGCGTCAGAAGGAGATATAAAAGGAATTCCCAAACCTAATCCTCTTAAGACGAACAATAATCCTACAGTAAATACAAATATAGGAAATGCTTTCCGAAAAAATTTAAGTTGCTTTTGCTTTAAAAAATTTCCCAAATAAACGGCAACAGTCATTAAGGGCATAGTACCTATTCCAAATAAGATCATATACAGCCCTCCTTCCTCTACCGAACCCATGGCAAGTGCACCAAAAATGGCGGTGTACACTAATCCACAAGGAAGAAATCCGTTAAAAAAACCAATGAAAAATAGTGTTTTGGAATTCTGTTTTTTTAACATCAATCCCATATTACGTTTCACTTTAGACAATAAGATATGCATGGGTTTTGCAAGGAAGTCAATACCTGAATTAGTAAACGATAATACCGCTGTAATTATCATAAACAAGCCCACCAAAATGGTCAATCGTTGTTGGAAACCCGCGAGATATAAACCTTTACCAAACCAACCAAAAAGGAGCCCTAATAGCGCATAGGCAAAGGTTCTTCCTAGATGATAAATTAAAGTCTGAAATAAAGCCTTTGATTTTGAGGAACGATCAACCGGTAACATCATAGCGATTGGGCCACACATACCCACGCAGTGAAAACTCATTAAAAGCCCCAAGGCAAAACCTGACCAAATCATTAGTAATAGATATCCTTTTTGAAGAGGTATAAAGAATCCTGATATTCCCAATGAATCCTCGCTTGATACTTCCCTTTAACAAGCAAATCTGAATCGATAAAATAACTACCATATTCATTTACAGGTATAGATCCCGCAGAAAATTCAGCTTTTAAATCTAAATTCGGCTGGTCATTTCTTTGAAACCAGTATTTCAGAGCTATTTTATCGGTATTCATCTCTTCAGGGAAAACAAATTCGAGTCCCTTATCTGTAGCAATTAACTTAAGGTCTTGTTTTAGAGCCGCAGCTCTATTTAATTGATTGATTTCATCTTGATAATAGATTTCATCCTTATAATAATCATCAGAGACCAAATGATGTGCTAATTTGTCATCGAAAAAGCTTTGAAAAACAAAATTCAATATAAAAATTATAAAAGCTACCAATGACAATACTATTGCTCGTGGCCATGTTATTCTAAAATTCATAATTATTGTTTTGGACCTAAGAAATTTGTTGTGACTTTCTCGATAAGTTCTCCATTGGAGTAGACCCCTATTTTAATTTCTTGCTTTGCAGATTTAATTTGAGAATTCTCAATTCTCACAAATAAACTTCCTTCTGCAAATTCCTGTCTAGGAATATTATTAACCATTCCAACAACTTCCACTTCTCCCTCAGGGCTTAATAGTTTTATCGACAAATTACTTACTTCATTAGGAGTCTTATTAATTATTTTATAGGTGTAAATATTCGAAATTTCATTTCCTTCTGTTTGGAACAAAGCCCCTGGCAATCTCAATATAGTTGCCTCCACATCATTGCGCAGGAATAACATCGTAACGAGCACGCCAAGAATTACTAATAATACTGCAGTATATGCTTTCATTCTAGCAGTAAAACTAAATGGAATACCACGAGCAATATTGTCCTCTGAGGCATATCTAATCAGCCCCTTTTCGAAACCGACTTTTTCCATGATTTCATCACAAGAATCAATACAAGCAGTACAATTGACGCATTCTAATTGGGTACCGTTTCTAATATCTATTCCGGTTGGACAAACATGTACGCACGCTTTACAATCGATACAATCACCATGACCTGCTTCTTCTCGATTTTCAGATTTTTTGAATTTCGAGCGCCCTGCACTTCCTTCACCTCTTTTATAGTCGTAAGCAACATTAATACTTTTATCATCTAGCAGCACCCCTTGAAGTCTTCCATAGGGACAAACTACGATACAAACCTGTTCTCTAAACCAAGCGAAGACAAAGTAAAAGACGGAAGTAAATACCAATAAATTAATAAAAGTCGACAAATGTGCTCCCGGTCCTTCAATAACGTCTTGAATTAAAACATCGCCTCCGATAATATAGGCCAAGAAAACATTGGCAATTGCAAAAGAAACTAAAAAAAAGATAAACCATTTTAATGACCGTTTGCGAATTTTCTCCGCATTCCAAGGCATTTTATCAAGTTTTATTTGCTTATTTCGATCTCCTTCGATGGCGTATTCAATTTTTCGAAATACCATCTCCATAAAGATGGTTTGGGGACAAACCCATCCACAAAATACTCTTCCGAAAACTACCGTAAATAGTATAATAAAAACTATCGAGGCCAACATGGATATCACCAAAAGATGAAAATCTTGAGGCCAAAATGGAAGCGAAAAAATATTGAACTTTCGATCAATTACGTTGAACAACAGGAATTGATTACCATTTATTTTGACAAAAGGAGCGGCAAACAAAAAAGCAACCAAAAAATAACTCACATATGAGCGATATTTATAATGGGGCCCTTGGGGCTTTTTAGGGTGTATAAATTCTCGACCACCTTTTTCATTGATGGTCCCAATAGAATCCCTAAATACTTCTTTGTCCTGACTTCCCATTACACTATTCTTCTGTCCAAAGCTCCCCCTGAGGTTCTTTAGGATTAGCTGGTGTTGTTCCTTGTAAGGTTAAAATATAACTGGTCAACTGTTGTCTTTCCAATTGAGATAAAGTGCTTTCCCAAGCAATCATTCCCTTTCCAGGACGCCCACCTACTTTTAACGTATTAAATATGCTTGCAAAGTCTCCGCCCAAAATCCAATAATTATCCGTTAGATTTGGACCAATTCCTCCTCCTCCATCCACGGCGTGACATGCAGTACAAGTTTTGGTCATAAACAATTCTTTACCCTTAGCAATATTTGTTGCGTCTGTAAAGGCTGTTAGGTTAGCATCATCGTATAATTCAGGATGAGCAGCTTTGTAAGCAGCAACTTCCTCCTTTGCCTCATTTACAGAGATCTCATATTCGTTTTTTTGAGAATATTTATCGGGATTCGTAAACACTTGGATATAATAGAAAATACTAACTCCTATTGTGATATAGAATCCATATAGCCACCAAGGCGGTAAAACATTGTCCAATTCTTTAATTCCATCATAATCGTGGTCATCAAGAAGAATGTCTGATTCATTCTCTACTGATTTTGCTCCGGTAGCAGCTTTTACAAATCGCTTCCACCAACTTTGTTTAGGTGTTGCACTCATAATTTTTCTTCGTTATTTATTGAATCGTCTTCTAAAGGCAATTGACTAATATCTTCTATATATGGTTTTGGCATTTTCGCAACATAGACGAACATGCCAACAAAAACTCCAAAAAAGATCAGTAGAGAAATCATTGGATATAATTCCACATTGTCAATCCCATATAAATTGTGTTTAATGAATTTTAACATAATTACTGATTTTGGGCTTTAATATCTGTTCCTAAACGCTGTAAATAAGCAATTAAGGCTACAATCTCTTTATCTTGAATGTCGCTATTTCCATAATTCTTTACAAATTCAGGATCTTGTCTTAAATTTTGCTCAATTACAGCTGCCTGGTTCTTCAAGATATATAAGGCATTGTCATATTCAAATTGAGAATAAGGTACACCTAGGTTCACCATTGCGGCCATTTTATCTTCAGTTTTAGAGATGTTTAAATCATCTTCTATTAACCATGGATAACGAGGCATAATTGACCCTGGAGAGGTTGATTGTGGATCATACATGTGATTGAAATGCCAATTGTCATTGTATTTCCCACCGATTCTATGTAAATCTGGACCCGTACGTTTGGATCCCCAAAGGAAAGGCTTGTCGTAGACAAATTCTCCTGCTTTGGAGTATTCCCCGTAACGTTCAACTTCAGATCTAAAGGGTCGAATCATTTGAGAGTGGCAATTATTACACCCTTCTCGTATATAAATATCTCGACCTTCAAGTTCTAAGGGAGTATATGGTTTGACTGAGGAAATCTTTTGCACGTTAGATTCGACTAAAAACATGGGCACAATCTCAATCAATCCTCCAATTAAAATAGCAACCGTAGTTAAAATAGTGAATAATACAGAACGTCTTTCTAACCATGTATGGAATCCTTCTCCATTCTGACGCGCACTTGAGATTGGTTTAAGAGGCATTGCTTCAGCCAATTCATCTTCAACCTCAGAGCCTTTTGCGACCGTTTTCCAAACATTGATCACCAGTAAAACAAAACCGGTTAAATACAGTGTTCCACCTACTGCTCTAAGAGCATAAAGCGGGATAATTTGAGTTACTGTTTCAAGGAAATTTCCATAAACTAATGTTCCATCAGGATTGAACTGCTTCCACATCTCGGCTTGAGTAAACCCTGCCACATACATTGGAAGTGCATAAAAGATAATTCCTAATGTACCTAACCAGAAATGAGTGTTTGCTAAGGATTTGGAATATAATTCTGTCTTAAATAAGCGTTCAACTAACCAGTAAACAATACCGGAGACCATGAATCCGTTCCATGCCAAGGCACCTACGTGAACGTGGGCAATAATCCAATCGGTGTAATGCGCAATTGCATTTAAATTTTTAAACGAGAGCATAGGCCCCTCAAAAGTTGCCATACCATAGCCTGTAATAGCAACGACAAAGAATTTCAACATTGGTGATTCCTTGACTTTATCCCACGCACCTCGCAAAGTAAGTAGTCCGTTAATCATACCTCCCCAGGATGGGAAAATTAACATTACCGAGAATACTGTACCCAGGTTCTGTGCCCATTCAGGTAAGGCTGTATACAATAAATGGTGAGGTCCAGCCCAGATATAAATAAAAATCAAAGACCAGAAGTGAATAATTGACAATCGATAGGAATATACAGGGCGATTCGCCGCTTTAGGTACGAAATAATACATCAGCCCGAGAAATGGAGTGGTTAGGAAAAATGCCACCGCATTGTGCCCGTACCACCATTGAATTAAGGCATCCTGAACCCCTGCATAGATAGAATAAGATTTAGTTAGACTTATTGGCAGCTCTAAATTATTAAAAATATAAAGTACCGCAACAGTTACAAGGGTTGCAATATAAAACCAAATCGCTACATAAATATGTCTTTGCCTACGCTTTAAAATAGTACCAATCATATTGATTCCCATGACCACCCATATAAAAACAACAGCCAAATCAATAGGCCATTCTAATTCGGCATATTCTTTAGATGATGTTATTCCCAGCGGCAAGGTTAATGCAGCGGCAACGATAATGGCCTGCCAACCCCAAAAATGAATTTTAGACAAGGTGTCGGAAAACATTCTAGTTTTAAGCAGTCTCTGCATGGAGTAATACATCCCCATATAAAATCCGTTTCCTACGAAGGCAAAAATCACAGCATTAGTATGCAAGGGTCTTAATCGACCAAAACTAAGCCAAGAAACCCCTTCAGTAAGATTGGGAAATACGAATAAAAAAGCCAGAAGTAGTCCAATAAGCATTCCAACTACACCCCATAGCACTGTGGCATAAAGAAATAGCTTCACAATTTTGTTGTCGTAATAAAATTGTTCTTTTTCCATGGTATTAAATTATGATTGAGTTTTAGTTTTAGAAGTTTCATCCTTTACCAGCTCATCATCGAAAAGAATGCGAACTGCAGGAGTATGAGTGTCATCATATTGACCAGTACGTACTGATTTTAAAAAGAAAAAAAAGAAAATGAGGGCAACGAGTATACTGACCCCAATGGTTATATAAATGACTTCCATGTTGATTATTTCTTGATCAAAAATATGCTAAGATTTATTCTTAAAACATGATTTTTGTCATATAAATATATGAAATCAAAACAGCAATATTAAGCTTATTCCTTTATTTTTAATGACTTAGCAAAATAACTAGTAAAAGTAGTAACAAAAAACACCACAGAGATTGAGCTCAAAGGCATCAAAATTGCAGCGACTACCGGAGTTAAATTATTGCTTAAAGCAAAAGCTAATCCAACACTGTTATAGGTCAAAGAAAGAACAAAACTCCAACGCACGGTTTGCATGGATTTTTTAGCTAATACTATCATGTTTGGCAACAGATTGAATTTTTTTGCAGAAATAATTCCATCGCATGCAGGTGAAAATACATTTACGTCTTCAGAAATGGCCATTCCAACATCTGCTTGAGCAAGGGCTCCAGCGTCGTTTAATCCATCACCCATCATCATAACGTTTTCCTCCTTTAATTGAAGCTTTTTAATAAAATTCAATTTGTCTTCAGGGCTTTGTTTAAATTTCAATTCACTTCCCTTTGGAAAAATCTTCTTCAAAGTATATTTCTCACTAGGACCGTCTCCTGAAATAAGCCCAATTTTATAATTCTTTAAATCTTTAATTAATTGCGATAATCCATCTCGAAAAGAATTCCTCAAAACATAAAAACCTAAATAGCTTCCATCAATTTCTATATGTACCTCAGACCCCATAGCCTTATGAGCATCCAACCCCAAATACTGGGCTGACCCTATTCTTACAAAACACCCATTAACTCTACCTTCTAAGCCGAGGCCTACGTGCTCTGCAAAATCCAATAATTCAAATGTAGTTTGCGTTGCTTCCAATTGATCTTCCAATTGACTTTTAAGTTTTCGACTCAAAGGGTGATTTGATTCTCTAATTAAATTATAAACCAACCCCTGCTCACCGGCATTCAAACTTCGCCCCTCGGAGAAACTAAAAGAATTATGATCTGATGAAGTAATTGTGCCGGTTTTGTCAAAAATAATATAGCTTAAATCCGAAAGGCGCTCCAGAACATTGGTGTTCTTTAAATAAATCCCATGTGTACCGAGTATCCTTAGCGAATTTCCTAGTGCAAATGGCGCTGATAAGGCTAAAGCACATGGACATGCAATAATCAGCACGGCAGAAACCACGTTAATGGCGATTGCCCAATCATAAAATGCCCAATACATCCCCCCTAAAAATGCAATGGTCAGCACAGCAATTGTAAATCTTTGTGCAATTCGATCCGTAATTCCTTTTATCCCTTTAGTTTTGCTTTTGTCAAACACATCATTAGACCACAATCTTGTCAGATAGGAATTGTCTACAGAAGAGGTCACTTCAACAGTCAATGCACGACCTTTTTGCTTTCCTCCAGCGAATAATTTATCTCCTGAAGATTTATTAACGGGTAGAGACTCTCCTGTCACAAAACTATAATCAATCAAGGCATCACCCTTAATCAAGACCCCATCAGCAGGGAGCAGTTCCTCATTTCTAATAATTATTCTATCTCCTGTTTTTAGTTCACTCACGGGTTTGTTAGCTTCCTTTCCTTGCTTATCTAAAAAGCATACTGCAATGGGGAAATAGGATTTATAATCACGTTCGAATGAAAGGTAGTCGTAGGTTTTTTGTTGAAATACTTTTCCTAATAATAAGAAAACTAAACCGGTTAAACTGTCAAAAAAGCCTGAACCTAAATCAAAAACTACTTCAATCACACTGCGAATAAACAGCACGAGGATTCCTAAAGAAATGGGAACATCAATATTTAGAATTTTGTGTTTTAATCCAGAGTATGCCGATTTAAAATAGTCCTGAGCAGAATAAAACACCACTGGTAAAGACATCAAAAGCATCAGGTATCGGAAAACAAACTTATACTTGTCTAACCAATACTCATCTACCTGAAAATATTCGGGAAATGACAATAGCATAACGTTTCCAAATGCAAAAGCCGCTATGGAAACTTGATATAATAATCGCCTAGAAAAAGATTGTTCGCCTTTAACCTGATCGTCTAAACTGATATAGGGATCATAGGCCAAATTCGAAAGGACTTCGGCTACAGTTTTTAGATCAATCTTTTGAGGGTTGTACGTAATTCTTGTTGTTTTTTTGGGGAAATTCACTTGCGAAACCAATATGCCTTGGTGCATTTTCTGTAAATTTTCCAATACCCAAATACAACTTGAACAGTGAATACTTGGAATGTATAAATTCACAACATTCATCTCCTCTGATTCAAACTCCAATAAGGTAGAAACGATAGATTTTTCAGCCAAAAACGCATATTTACCTTCTTGTTCCTGAGGCTTAATTCCCGGACGACTATTTAACTTGTAATACGCTGCAAGATCGTGCTCATGAAGAATTTCATATACGGTCAAACACCCATTACAGCAAAATAATTTCTCTTCCTTAGAATATGACTTCCCATCAAATTCAATCCCGCAATGTTCGCAATGATTCACCTAATATTTTTTTTTCAAATGTCCTTTAAATCTCAGCCTAAATTAATGATAATTATCATTTAAAATTGTAAATTTACTGTATTAAATACCTCTTATTATGCACGACTGTAAAAAATGTCCGATCAAAAGTTTTAATCTGTTAAACAATCTAAATCACGATGAATTAGATGAGGTATCAAGGTCCAAAACCGTTATTAAAGTAAAAAAAGGAGAACAACTGCTTGAAGAAGGGCATGCAATCAATGGAATGTTTTGCATAAGCAAAGGTAAATGCAAAATGACCAAGTTAAATTCTAATGGAAAGGAACAAATTGTCAAATTTACTAAGCAAGGAGATGTCTTGGGGCATCGTTCTATTTTAAGTGAAGAACCAATTGGTTTATCGGCCACAGCATTAGAAGATATGGAGGTTTGCTTGATTCCCAAAGAACAAGTCTTAAATGCCATCAAGAATAATAACAGGTTTAGTCTACAAGTGATGAAGAATATTTCCCATCAACTTTCAGAGGCCAACAACAATCTTTCCAACATGGCTCAAAAATCCGTCCGCGAGCGATTGGCAGATATCTTTTTACAGCTCGAGGATATTTTCGGTATCGATATGGACGGAAATATTGATGTTCAATTAACTAGAGAGGAAATTGCAAATACCATTGGAACTGCAACAGAATCAGCTATCCGTTTAATTTCTTCATTTAAAAAAGAGGGCTTAATTGAAATTAAGGGTAAGCATATTAAAATCCTCAAAAGAAAAGATTTAGAACACTTATCAGAGGGCTATTAACTCTCCAGAAAATCTTCTTGTTTAAACCCGATGAGGTAAACTTTTTTCTGGGCTCTTGTCAAAGCCGTGTACAGCCACCTGAGATACGCTTTTGATTGTCCATCCTGTAAATAGGGTTTTTCTATAAAGACATTGTTCCATTGCCCTCCTTGAGATTTATGACAGGTAATGGCATAGGAAAACTTGATTTGCAAGGCATTGAAATACTTGTTCTTTTTAACTTCTTGTAACTGCTTGTATTTCGCACCAATGTGCTTATAATCTGCCATAACCTCATGATAGAGTCTATTTGATTCCTCATAGGGAAGGCTTGGACTCTCTGATTGAAGGGTATCCATGATAACCACGGTTTCAAATGGGGCTTGATTCGGATAATCGATCATGCGAACTTTAATTTCAGCAAACCGGAACCCGTATAATTCTTTAAAAGAAAATATTTCAAGAACTTCACAAATATCGCCATTGGCAATAAAACCAGCTTCACTTCCTGAAGGAAGCCAAAAATAATTGTTTTTCACTACCATGATATAATCCCCAACGACCAGCTCTCCATCATCCCCACGAATCTTAGATCGTATTTGATTGTTGTATTGATTGGCGCGTTTATTGGATCTTACAATGAAAACGGTTTCTTCTACACCTATCCCGTGATCATAACTATTCACTAAAGCATCTTGAATATCATAGGAGTCATCCAAAAAGACAAGGTCTTCAAAACCCAATTGGAATTGAAAATTTTGATCGTAATAATCCCCAATAATATTTCGGATTTCAGTAGCATTGTACAGCACTCCAGATTCCTGACTTTGACGGACAACTTCGGTAAGCTCCAAACCCTGAGTGTCTGAATCGTAATTTAAAGTAAGGGTTTCTTCTTCAAGAGCCGGACTCAATTCGTATTTTACAGGAGGTAGCTGAGCGGTATCTCCTAGAAAAATGATTGCATTATTCTTAGATGAAAACACATAATCCACTAAATCTTCCAAAAGAGATTTTTGACCATATACTGCAACACCATCCGATATCATAGAAGCTTCATCAATTACGTAGATCGTATTGTGACTTTTATTGACCTGTCTAACAAACTTTACTCCCCCATCCTTACTTTTCTTGGGCTGGTAAATTTGTCGATGAATCGTATGGGCCTTTTTACCCGTATAAGACCCGAGGACTTTTGCCGCACGTCCAGTTGGTGCAAGAAGTACTGTTTTCTTGCCAGTATGCCAAAGAGATTTTACAAATGCCCGCATACTAGAGGTCTTTCCAGTACCTGCATAACCCTTTAATACAAACACAGGTCTTTGGTCCGAACTAAAAGTAAATTTAGCCAACTTCTGAAGCAAAACATCTTGACTTAAAGTCGGTTGAAAACCGTAGTTATCCTTGAGGATTTTGTGAAATTCAGAAGCTGTATTAATCATATGTGAACAAAACGCCAAAGTTACAAATAGACTTCTTATAAAATTTCTTTAATTCAGAAAAAATTGTACATTTGACCGAATTAAAAAAATGAATAAATAAATTTAAGTATGGACTTATTATACATTATCTTGGCGGTTGCAGGTACAATTTTTGCCGGAATTGCAATTGTGAAGTATTTACCTCTCAAGTTTCAATGGTTAGTTTCTATTGTTTTAGGTGTGATTGCAATTTTTCTTGTTATAGGAATTTATGATGGAATTATGGCACCGATTAAATTTAATGCGGAAAAGAAAGTACGTTATGCAAAAGTGATTAATTCACTTAAAATTATTCGTGATGCTGAACAAGCACATTTCGAAGTAACTGGAGATTATTCAAACAACTTCGATAACTTAATTAAGTTTATTGATACTGCCGAGTTCGCCATTACTCAGGTAAAAAACGTTCCTAAAACTATCAATTTAGGAGGTGGGATTACAAAGGAAATCGAAGAGCGTGTAATTGACACTATTGGTTTCGAATCAGTAAAAGAAAAAATGTTCGCGGGTAGAGACTACAATAACATGATGAACGTTCCTGGTACAGATGTTAAATTTGAGTTAGAAACTACTAAAATTGAAAAACTTGAAGGATTGGTCGTTCCAGCTTTTAGAGCTAGAGTCGATAAGGCTTACGTTTTAGAAGGACTTAATAAAGACTTAGTTAGAGTTGAAAAAGAAGTGCTGGGTGGAGATGAAGTAAAAGGAGAGTACGTATCTGTAGGATCTCTTGATGAGGTTTCTACTGCAGGTAACTGGCCTCCATCTTATGATAAAGGAGATAGAAAACCAACTGAAGAGGAATAGATTTGAAATTAGATTCAAATTTAGATTCAAATTTAGATTATAAAGATTTGAAATTATCCATCCAACTCAGTTTGGATGGATTTTCTTTTTATATCCTAAACCTAAATAAGGTCAATGAAGTTCTTTTTTTTAAAGAGGTGGGTTTTTTTCAAAAAAAACGTAGTCCACAAGCCCTAGAAGAAGCCATAGATCGATTGTTGAAGCAAGAAAATTTAATTGACAAAGGCTTTGGCACCATAGAGTTGATTCACGACAATAATCTATTTGCCTTAGTACCCAATGAATACTTTGACAAAAATCACCTAAGCGACTATTTAAAATACAATATCAAGTTATTTAAGTCTGATTACATAACTTATGACTCAATTCAAAGAATAGATGCTCAAGCCGTTTATTTGCCTTTTGTTAATATAAACAATTACATCCTCGATAACTTTGGTGAGTTTGAATACCATCATGCCAGCGAAAAGTTTTTGAACTACTGCCTTAATGCTTCAAGAGACTTGAATGGCTTACAATGCTTTATTCAGGTAAATATCAGGTCTATTGAATTTGTTGGAATACAAAACAATGAGCTATTATTTTTCAATAACTTTGAAACTCACTCCAGAGAAGATATTTTATACTATATCTTATTTAGTTTAGAGCAATTGGAAGTAAATCCTCATAAGGCAGAAATTAAACTTTCAGGATACATACGGAAAAATGAAAATTTGATACGTCTATTAAAAGATTATATCAAGGAGGTCAATTTAGTAGATAATAAAAAGCTTATCTTTAAAGAAGAATTGGATAAGTATAAACTGCACCGACATTTACTAAGTATTTAAATGCGAATTATTTCTGGAAAATATAAAGGAAGACGTCTTAGTCCTCCAAAGAACTTGCCTGTTCGTCCCACGACTGATATGGCTAAAGAATCCTTGTTTAATATCATAAACAACAACTACTACTGGGAAGGCTTAAGTGTTCTCGATTTATTTTCTGGTACTGGTAATATTGCCATTGAGTTTGCTTCTCGTGGTGTTCAACAAATTACAGTTGTTGATAGAAATGCAAGTTGCATCAAATACATCTCTTCTATAAACCAAGAATTTGACGCCAATTTTAATATTCATAAAACGGATGTATATAAGTTCCTGAAAACGGCTATTGGGCCTTATAAGCTTATTTTTGCTGATCCGCCTTATGATTTTGAACAAGAAAAATTTGAACTCATAATTGAGCAAGTATTCGATCGCAATCTGTTAATGAAAGAAGGGGTTCTGGTAGTAGAACACTCTAAACATACCGAGTTAGATAAACATCCTTATTTTAAATTTGATAAACGCTACGGAGGAAACGTCTTTAGTTTCTTTGCTTATGAAGATTTATAAAAAAAGGGATTCAAAATTGAATCCCTTTTTTTAATTTTCTTTAGTCCAGTTATTCTCAAAATCGCAGACTTTGTGAGATTGACCTAATTTAATATAGGTGTCTGCAATCTTGTCTGCAGCCCATTGATCGATAATTTCTTGTTGCTTTTTCTGAAGTGCTAATTTCTGAATTTTAACATAGTCTCTTTTCAGATCAGCTTTGTGGGCAGGAATACGCTCTTTCATGTAAATAATCTTGTACATCTTCTCCCCTTGTTGAGTTTCATCATAAAAAACAGAAGTCATTTCGCCTTGTTTTAAATTAGAAATTCGCGCATAAAGTGTTGGGTCCATTCTTGTCAAATCAAAACTAAACTCTCTAGTTTGTGGATTTCTAAGGACTCCTCCAGACAAACGCGTATTTTCATCCTCACTATATTCTGCTACTGCCTCTTCGAAGGTCATTTTATCCAAAAGAATATCTGTTCTATAACCTTCAAGACGAGATTCAGTTTCTTTTAATTCTTTAGATGAGATTTTTGGCTGTATCAATATATGACGAGCAATTACTTTTTGTCCTCGAATATCTTCAACTTGTAGAATATGATAACCAAATTGACTCTCAAAAGGTTCAGAAATCTCACCTTCATCCAAACTAAAAGCAGCTTCCTTAAACTCTTTTACGAATTGACTCGATCTTTCAATTTCATATTGCCCACCATTTTTCGTCACTCCAGGATCATCACTATTCATAATGGCACGCATTCTAAAACTCGCCCCCTCTATAACTTCTTGACGTATTTTTTGTAAGCGATCCAAGGCATCATTAACCGATTCTGCCGTTGGTTCTACATTAAGCACTAATTGAGCTAATACCACTTCAGAACTAAACTCTGGGAGGGCATCATTTTCTTCCAAAGACTTGTAATACAAACGAACCTCTTCAGGAGTAACCGTAATCTCCGATGTAATCTGAGCTTGTTCTCGTTGAACTAGTATGGTTTCACGTTGAATATTCATCAGTTCATCTCTCAAATCAGATTCGTCATTAAAGCCATAGAATTCAATAACCTTATCCATACTTCCCAACTGGCTTTGTAAATATTCTAAATTTGATTCAACTTGGCCCAAAACCTCTGAGTCAGTAACCACTATGGAATCCTGAATTGCCTGATGCGCCATCAATTTTTGCATCATGATATCTTCCAACATCTGACATTCAGAAATATTCGTTCCAGCCTCACTTCGCTGCTGCAACTCTTTTTTAAACTTCGAAATATCTGAATCCAGTACTATATTCTTTCCAATAACAGCTGCTACACCATCAACTTTAATCGGTTGGTTTGTAGTTTGTTGACCGTAAGAAAAACTTACAGAAATTAATAACAGGCTAAAAATGCTTTTTCTAATACAACTCAAATTCCTTATTCTTAATCGCATCATCTATCAGGGTTTGTTCTATTTCTCGAATCAAATCCAATTTTCTTTGTTGAATTATAATTCTTCTAATTGTTGGTTTAATATAGCTTAAAGGGGCCAAATCCGACCTTCTTTTAACGTTTTTAACTGAGAGCAAATATAAACTTATACTATCTTGTTTTTCAAAAAGAAGTCCTTTTTTTAGCAAATCATTCTTCTTAATGGTTTTATAGACAGGAACCTTGTTTACAAAGTCCTCATAAGTCACCCATTTGTCATGGTTAAACTCAAATTTTCTCAGACTTAACTCCTCCGACTTAAGCCGCGCTAAATCTAAGCTATCTCTAGATTTAAACCAAGAAACTAGCTCATCTTTATTTAAAGTTTCTTGTCCAATTTCAACAAAATCAAATTGAAGTAAGTCTTTATTAATTCTAAAGTTATTCTGATTTTCGATATAATAGTCGTAAACCTCAGATTCCGTGATAGTTGTATCCAGATATTGATTTACAAGCCCTTCTTTATAAGCGTTGATATACAGACTTGCTCTATACTCATCAACTAATTTTCCAAAGCGAGTTGCTTCTTGTGAAAGGTTTAATTCAGAATTATGCAACATCAATTGCTGCTTTGCCCAAGAATTAATATATCCTTGTGCAAAAACTGTACTGTCCTGAGTGCTTAAACCTGGTGGCACGTAATCGGCGAGATCAGAAACATATAATCGTTGTTCTAAAACCCGTGCAACAACCTTATCTTTTTTACTTTCACCAAAACCCAATTGATCACACGAAACGAACAATATTAAAGTAAGAAACGAGAAAATATAATTTTTCATTATAAACTGATAATCCCTTCTATATTCTCCACTTTTTTATAGTTTTCAATAACTTGATCAGAGGATTCAACGGTTAATTTAATAGAAACACTATCGTACTTTCCGGTTCTTGAAGGCTTTATATCTATTTGTGCATCGTAAGTTTCAAATATGGCTCTAAGCTCATCTATTTGTTTTCCTCCACCTGGAACAATAAACTTGTATAAATAAGGGCATGGAAACTTCGAAGTTTCATCTAAAGACTTTTTTAGTTTTTTATAAAAGGCTGCTTTATCACTCATTTTTTTATGCTTTTGACAAAATTACATTAAAAATTATATAATTTCATCGAATCGCTTATTTTTGCTTTATGCAAAAAAGAATAGTAATTACTGGAGGACCTGGTACCGGGAAGACGACCCTTATAAATGCCTTATTAGAAAGTGGATATCATTGTATGCCAGAAATTTCAAGGCAAGTAACCCAACAAGCGCAAAAAGATGGGATCGAACAATTATTCTTGGAAAAACCGTTATTATTTAGTGAATTACTGTTAGGAGGACGTGTGAAGCAGTACCACGATGCAACCGATTTAGGCTATGATTTAGTTTTCTTTGATAGAGGAATTCCAGATGTTCATGCCTACATGAACTATATGGGGAGTGATTATCCTGAATTATTTGTTGAAAAAAGTGAAGCTTATTCTTATGATCAGGTTTTCATTATGCCACCATGGGAAGAAATATATATTACAGATAGTGAACGGTATGAAAGCTTTGAGCAAGCTTTAGCTATTTACAACCATCTGAAAAAAGCGTATACAAAATTAGGTTATCCAGTTATAGAAATTCCTAAGGGAACTGTGAAATTTAGGTTGGATTATTTGCTAAACAATATAAAATAATGGGGCAAGCCCTGGATCTTTTAAAACGCTATTGGAACTTTGATTCATTCCGCAATGGTCAGCAGGAAATCATCGATAGCATCCTTCGAGGAAATGATGTTTTGGCATTGCTTCCAACAGGTGGAGGTAAATCTATGTGCTATCAAATTCCTGGATTAATTTTTAGTGGTAAAACATTGGTCATATCCCCTTTATTAGCGCTAATCGAAGACCAAATTAATCAATTGAATAAGCGAGAAATTCCTGCAATCAGTCTTTCTCAAGGAGGCAATGAAGCCGATTTATTGAGAATACTAGACAACATTCAATACGGGAATTACAAATTTATTTTTAGTTCACCGGAGAAATTATTAAATCCAATTGTTTATAGCAGAATTAAAGAGCTCAATTTATCATTAATTGTATTTGATGAAGCACATTGTATTTCAGAATGGGGTCATGATTTCCGACCAGCTTATAGAAAAATAGGCCAGCTAAAGTCTTTATTTCCAAAAACACCGGTCCTAGCTTTAACCGCTACTGCGACTGATAAGGTTGTTTCAGATATCTCAAAGACTCTTGAAATTGAATCAGCAAAATTGTTCAAGAATTCTTTTGATAGAAAAAACCTCGTATATACCGCATTAGAGACTTTTAACAAGAAGCACCATTTACTTAGATTACTTCAAAAAGACAAACTTGGGAGTCAAATTATATATGTAAATAGTCGCAAAAAAAGTGAAGAATTAAAAGACTACCTCATTAATTCAGGCATGGTAGCAGCATCATTTCATGGCGGTATGCCAAGAGTTCAAAAACAAGAATTATTAGATTCTTGGATTAAAGGCCGTGTAAATATTATGGTAGCTACAAATGCGTTTGGCATGGGAATAGATAAAGACGATGTGAACCGAGTAATACATTTTGATGTGCCTTTTTCTGTAGAAAACTATGTACAAGAGGCAGGTCGAGCGGGGCGCCAAGGGCAAGAAAGTGAATCTATTATATTGTTTAATCAGGATAACCTGGATAAATTTTATGCAAAAAACATTATTAATGCTGTAGATATTAATTTCATCAAGTTTGTTTATGACAAACTGAATCAGTTTTTCAATATTAGTATTGGGGAACTTATTGAAAGTGAATTGAGCCTAGAGTTAAAGACATTTTCACAGCGTTATAAATTGAGTAGTTATAAAACATTTCAGGCTTTAAAGTTACTCGAAGCAGTGGGGCTCATGGAATTAAAAGAGCGCTTTCAACAAAAGATTAGCATTCAATTTAGAATTAATCCTTATCAATTTGATTCCAGCTTTGAAAAACATAAAGATTTAAAACCAATCGCTGAATTCTTAATTAGAAACAATGGCGCTATTTATGATCAAATAATTGATATTCCTCTTGATTACATTTCAAAGGGGATTAAATTATCGATAAGAGATGTTTTGGTAAGGCTTGAGAAAATGCAAGCATTAAGCTTAGTAGACTTCCAGTTGATCAAAGCAGATTTAACCGTTAGAATTCTGGAACCTAGAGAAGGTAACAAAACCATCAACAGGTATGCAAAATCACTTGAAAAAATCATTTTGCATAAAAAACAAAAGTCTAAAGATATTTGGTCTTATCTAACACATAAAGACCGTTGCAGGAAACTTATGATACTGTCTTATTTTCAAGAAACAAAACACAGCCCATGTGGTCAATGTGATAATTGCCTGCGTGGAAAAAAAATTGATCTAACAGAATTTAAGCAATTAATTGTATCCTTTTTAGAGCAAAATGAAAATCAAAGTATTGAAATGATCAATATGAACTTAAAAATAGAGACAGAAGTTTTAATTAATTGTATGAATGAGCTTTTAGAAGAAAATGTGATTACTCAGGATAAATTATTCAACTTTAATACCGTAAAAAAATGAAAATTATATTTATGGGTACTCCAGAATTTGCCTCAGGAGTGCTAAATGATATTATAGAAGCAAATATTGAAGTTGTAGCAGCAGTAACTGTAGCAGACAAACCAGCTGGTAGAGGTAGAAAGCTTAAAGAGTCGGCCGTAAAGCAAACGGCACTGAACAATAATATTCCTGTACTTCAGCCAACAAATCTAAAGTCAGAAGATTTTCTTGAAAGACTCCGGTCTTATAAGGCGGACCTATTCGTAGTCGTTGCATTTAGAATGCTACCAAAAGTGGTTTGGGCCATGCCTCGGTTAGGCACGTTTAACCTTCATGCTTCTCTTCTCCCGAAATACAGAGGAGCAGCACCGATTAACTGGGCAATTATAAATGGAGAAACAATCACAGGAGTAAGCACCTTTTTAATTGATGAAAAAATTGATACAGGAGCCATCTTATACCAAAATGAAATTCAAATTCTACCTGAAGATAATCTAGAAGCGTTGCATGATAAAATGATGCTTGAAGGAGGGAAATTGGTTGTTGAAACAATTAAAGCATTAGCCAAAGGAACGATCTCACCGAGTAAACAACCAGAAACTGATCCAAGTCCTGCTCCCAAATTAAATACGGAAAATACACGCATTGACTGGAATAAGAACGCTTTTGACATAAACAATCTAGTTCGTGGCCTTGACCCCTACCCTGGGGCATGGACAACACTTAATGAGCTCAACGTTAAAATTCACAAAACAAAAGTCCCAACTGAGGAGATTCCAATTAAAGGAGCAAACGGTTCTATAAGCACTACGAAAAAACAGTTATTTGTAAAATGTGGTTCGGGTACAATCGAAGTATTATCCTTGAAAATTCAAGGAAAAAAACTCATGGATACAAAAAGCCTTTTAAACGGATTTTCTTTTGAAGTTGAAGATACTTTCATCTAACCCAATAACCACGTGGCTTAGGCAGGTTTATTAACAATTTACTTATGTTATTAACAATTTATGGCCTTTTCCGCTAAAAAACTTGCGTGAAAGGGCTATCCTACTATATTTGTTATGCTTATATGGCAAAAAATTGTTTAACCGAATAATTAAAAATCAAATTATTATGAACAAATCAGACTTAATTGATGCAATGGCTGCTGACGCAGGAATTTCAAAATCAGCTGCAAAAGCTGCATTAGAATCTTTAACTAACAATGTAACTTCTACACTTAAAGGTGGTGGTAAAGTTGCTTTAGTTGGATGGGGAACTTGGTCAGTATCTAAAAGAGCTGCAAGAGAAGGTAGAAACCCTCAAACAGGTAAAACTATTCAAATCGCTGCTAAGAACGTAGTGAAGTTTAAAGCAGGTGCTGGACTAAGCGATTCAGTAAACTAGGCCTTTTAGGTTAAAAACATAAAAGCTTCCATGATTTTCATGGAAGTTTTTTTTTGTACCAATTTTTCAGTAAATTTACGATAGCATTAACTATCGTATTATGAAATTAACCAAAGATTTACGTGGAAAATTGTTAATTGCTACCCCTTCCATACTTGATGATCCTTCTTTCAATAGGAGTATCATTCTACTAACCGAACATTCAGAAGATAGCTCCTTGGGGTTTATCTTAAACAGACCTTCTAGTTTCAAACTAAATGAACTACTCCCTGATATTAAATGTAGTTTTAATGTTTATAAAGGAGGGCCTGTAGAAACAGATAATATTTACTTTATACATAAGGTACCTCAACTAATTCCAAATAGTATTGAGGTGACTGATGGCATCTATTGGGGTGGAAGTTTTGCTCAACTAAAGGAACTTCTCAATCGAGGTAAAATTAGAGAAAATCAAATACGATTCTTTCTAGGTTATGCCGGTTGGTCTCCAGATCAGTTGGAAAATGAGTTAGAAGAAAATTCATGGCTCGTGCGTCAAAATATATATAACAATATACTTGACATCAGTCCCAATGATCTTTGGAAAAGTAATTTGTTGTCTTTTGGGACCAAATATAAAGTTTGGGCAAATGCGCCAAGAGACCCTAGATTAAACTAAGTAATTGATTTCTTAATTGCTGGGAGATAGTATTATTAAAATGCTTCTTTTTATATTTAGAAACAGCTTGTATCAACACGTTTACATTACTGATAAAAACTTCATCGGCTTTTTGTAATTCAAAGGGGTTGAAATCACGCTCTACAAAATTCAATTCTTCATTATTTTCAAGAATTTCTTTGATTTTTTTTCGAATAATCCCATTCAAAGCGCCTGAGTTCAAAGGAGCCGTAATAATATCATTTCCTTTAACAATGAAAATATTTCCAATATTAGAACTCACCACTTGCTTATCATTATTCAGCATTAAACAAGCGTCAAAATGGTTTTCACTTGCAAATATAGAAGCTAAAACATAGGCCTCTTTCTGAGTACTTTTTATGGAATTTAAAAAACTAGCATTCAACAAAAAATCTTTGTAAACGCCCAATTCATATTTATCCTTTACTGATCCTGAACGAAATTCAGCATTGATGACAAAATCAACTGCATTATTCTTTGGTGTATACAAACCACCTTCTTTACGATACATCACTAATCGCAAAAAATTAGCTCCAGGATTTGCCTCCAAAGTTTTATATAGTTCAGCTTCAAAATACTCTAAGGTAAACTCCATTGAAACCTCCATTCTCAGCATTCGAACGCTTGCCATTAATCTAAAATAATGATCTTCAACAAAACATATCTTAGCCCCAGTTACCCGAATAGATTCAAAACATCCATCTCCATATAAAAAAGAACGATTATTATATTTTATCCCCTGTTCATCAGACTTAAGAACTCCGTTATAATTGATCATATTTGAATTTTTATGCTGCAAAAGTACCAAAAAAAAACCTTGAAAAATCAAGGTTTTATATTTTATGCTCCAATAACATGTTTGAGTTCGCCAATAGCATTTTCCCAGTACATCCTTACCTCCTCTTCATCTCCATCATCATAGAAATCTGTGATAATTAAGGAAACATCGTTGGTCAATTCATCTACCTCAATTCTAAACTCAAAATAGGAATCTGGATCTTCATCTGCACTCCATTTCAATTTTAATCGTTGATCATTAGTTTTAGCCAAAATTTTTGCCTCCTCTTCCGATCCATCCCAAATAAATTTATAAACCTTTCCTCTAGAATTCACATTATCTGCGAACCATTCAGACATATTGGATGGTGCTGTGAAATATTGGTATAATAAAGAGGGAGAAGCGTGAATTGGAAATTCAAATTCAATTTTTTTCATATTCTAATGCGTCGATTATTACGCATCACAATATAGAATATTTTTTTTGAAAACCTCAACATAATCATTCAACGAAAAATTTATTTTTTTTTATAGAATTCTTGGTCAAGATTAAAAATGTTTTATCTTTGCACCCGCAATATCAAGGCGAGGTAGCTCAGTTGGTTAGAGCGTCGGATTCATAACCCGGAGGTCTGCGGTTCAATTCCGCATCTCGCTACAAAGGACTCTTTAAAAGAGTCCTTTTTTTTATTTATTTTTGTTATAAATTTTCTTTGTTTTGAACCCTTTTAAGTCATTAATACTTTTGTTAATCCCTGCGATTGTTACTATTTCATGTAACGACGATCAGAATATGAAAGACGAACTAGTTGTTGATAATTCTCTCAGCTTATGTTTACCTGAAATTGGGAGTGATAATACTTTTGAGATAGCTACTTGGAACATTGAGAATTTTCCAATGAAAACTAGTACTCCTGCTCTTGCGTTGGGAACAATCATAGAGAGTGAATATGATATTTGGGCACTTCAAGAAATCGCAAGGCCTGCATATTTAGAGAATATTAGCAGCATAGATAATCGTTTTGAGTTTATCGTTGACCAAACTTATGCTTTGGGAGTCAATGAGGACTACCACTTGAGTTATATTTACAACAGTACACAATTGGAATTACAAAGAGCTGAAGTCTTAAATTCAGAAGACTTTGAATCGTATTACTTTCCTCGAAAACCTTTCTTAGCAAAATTCCGAAAAGGGAATAATTACTTTTACATTATCAATATACATTTGAAATGTTGTGGTGGTGAAGAAAATAGATTTAGAAGGCAGCAAGCTGGTATTATTTTAGACAACTATATCAAAAGCAAACTTCAAGACTATCCAACTATCATAGTTGGAGATTTCAATACTGTGATCGACCCTTATGAAGATTCCGATATGCAAGTCTTCTTGGATCAAAATGCCAATTATCAATTTTCAGATATAGAAATTGCTAAAAATCCTGATGCAAACTGGTCTTATCCCTCCTGGCCAAGTCAAATAGATCATGTTTTATTGAAAAAACCTTTGTTTGAGGATATGAATCAAACTATGACCATTACTCTCGATGATTGCTCAAGTTCATATTACAATGTGGTCAGTGATCACCGTCCTGTGTTGACTATTTTAAACTTTTAAGCAAAGCTTTTGGTTCTTTTTGTACATTGCATTTATGCAGCCCTATAAAATTCAGGAGGTCCAGACCAAAAGAGACTTAAAGAAATTTGTTGACCTACCATGGCAACTCCACAAAACTGATCCTAAATGGGTCCCTCCCATTTACATGGATGAGTTTGATTATTTTAACTCCAAAAAAAACCCACAATGGAATGACTTCGATAATATACTGCTATTGTGTTATGATAGCCGAAAGACAATATGCGGAAGGATCATGGGCTTAATTGCTAAAAATGAACCAGAAGTGCTTCGTTTTTCTTTATTAGAGTGCAAAAATGAGGATGAATTCATTGCTAATTCTCTCATTGACGCTCTCATGACTTGGGGAAAAGGTAGAGGTCTAAAGGAAATAATAGGGCCCCTAGCGCTTTCTGACAAAGATCCTCAGGGGTATATTATCCAAGGATTCGAACACACTCCTGTTATCGCAACAAATTACAATACCCCCGACCGGATAGCGTTATTATATTCATTGGGCTTTGAGAAGAAAATTGATCTGTTTGTATATCGCTTAAATGTCCAGAACAAACTACCCGAACTATACCATCAAATTATTCAAAGGGTTCATCGAAATAACAGTGAATTGAGGCTATTGAAATTAAAATCTCGATGGCAACTAAAAAAATGGATAGTCCCTGTATTCAAACTGGTAAATTTGACCTTTACCGAAATCTATGCATTCAGTCCTCTTTCAGAAAAAGAGATGAAGAGTCTCTCCTTTAAATACTTACCAGTTCTCAATCCCAAGTTTTTAAAAATTATAGTAAATAATGAAAATGAAGTAATTGCCTTTGTCCTAGCAATGCCAAATATGACAGAAGGATTAAGGCGGTCTAAAGGAAAAATGCTGCCTTTTGGAATATTCAAAGTTTGGCATTCACAAAGAAAGACAAAGCAATTAGACATGCTCTTGGGAGCCGTACATCCGAAATATCAAAATCGAGGCTTAGATGCCGTTTTGGCAAAAGCATTATTTTCAGAGGCTAAAAAAGCAGGCTTTGAATTCATCGATTCTCATCTAGAACTTGAAACCAACACAAAAATGCATGCCGAAAACGAGAAACTAGGTGGACAAAAGTATAAGACTTATCGTATTTTCAGACGCTCAATCTCTAATTGAGCTGCATCTAGGTCATGCTGAAACTCTTCATTTTTCAATAAATTTGAAATCAAAGTACTACTTAAACTTTTTGAGGCTACAACATCGTAATACCAATGCACACCACAAACTACTCTAGAGTTCGCATAGGCTTCTCCTCGCGCCATCAATTCTTGGCCTTGTTCACTGTAAATACTCGAAAATAAGGCCGCCCAAGTAAAACCAATCATGGCATGACCGGATGGATAGGAATAACTCCCTTTATGTTCTTTTTCAGGCCAACAGGACTCGATGCCTAAGGTTTCATATGGCCTTAAGCGCTTAAATTCTTTTTTAGCCTGGCCACTATAACTGATCACATCACCAATAACTCTTTGCATTAAAATATAGGCATGGGGTGTGGTCTCCATGGATAACTGCATGCCACTTATTTCTTCAAAACTCTCGAATGATAATTTTGCATCAGCTACAGCCTGTTGTTTTCTCGACTCATCAGATTGATAAAATTTCATCGTCTCGATGGAGTCAATTGAAAACAAGTCTGACCCCAAACTCGGCGGAGCATTCAAAACCGCAGAGATATTCAGGGTATCAGTCAGATAACCCTTTAAATAGCCAGAAGCAAGGGTGTCTATTTGATGCTTGTACTCGATTGTCTGAGTTGTATTTTGTTTGCACGAGGCCAATATCAAAAGTGACACTCCTAAAAAAGCTAATTTTTTCATTCGATGGATTTAAATTGATCTGGTAATTCTTTTTTGGTTTTGACCCCAAGTTCTTTAAGTTTAGTAGCCTGTCTTACCAAATTATCTTTACCTGAGTTCAATTGTCCATAAGCATCGGAATACGATTTTTGAGCCTTAGTTAAATGGTCTCCTATCTTTTCCATGTTATTGACAAAGCCAACAAATTTATCGTAGAGCTTTCCTCCTCTATCTGCAATGGCAATCGCATTTTGATTCTGATATTCTCTTTTCCATAAATCGGAGATCAACTTTAAAGAAGTAATTAAATTCGTTGGGTTCATTAATAAAATCCTCTTAGAATAGGCAAAATTCCATAATTCTGGATCCTGTTTTATTGCTGCGATATATGCAGATTCTGAAGGAACAAACATCAATACAAAGTCTAAGGCTTTGTCATAGTCATCATAACCTTTTGCACTTAAACTAATAATATGGTTCTTAATCGCTCTCACATGATCATTTAACGCTTCTTGTTGCGCATCGAAGGTATCTGCCTCTACAGAGCGAGAAAATGCATTTAAAGACACCTTAGAGTCTATAATCACCTTCCTGTTATCCGGGTAATTTATCACAGCATCCGGACGCATTTTTTTGTCTTCTGAATCCGATCTTAAAGCCTTTCCTTGGTCATCGGTGAGTTGCACTTCCATTTCGTACTCTTCTCCTTTTCGAAGCCCTGAGTTTTCTAAAATGCGTTCGAGGATCATTTCTCCCCAGTTCCCCTGAGTTTTAACCTCTCCCTTAAGAGCTTGTGTTAAATTTTTTGCTTCCTCACTGATGGTTTTATTCAAGGTTTGAAGTTCCTTTACTTTTTGACCCAGAGAAAAACGTTCTTGAGATTCCTTTTCATATACTTCGTTGACCCGCTTTTTAAATGCTTCAATGTCTTTGTTCAGTGGATCGAGAATGGTTTTTAGATTTTCGTGATTAGTTTGAGTAAACTTTGCCGTTTTTTGATCCAAAATACTAGAAGCCATTTTTTCAAACTCCAACTTAAACGTTTTTTGCATCTCAGCGATATCTTCTTTCTGACGTTCCAATTTTTTATCTGCAGCCTCAAGATTTGCCTTTAGTACAGATTTGGCATTAAACACCTCATTAAAATCAATTGTTTTCTGCTCTAATTGTTCCTTTATCTGTTCAAGCTCTTTTTTCAAAGCCAAAACCTGCTCTTGCGAAGTTCTAAATTGAGCAGTTACTTGAGCAAATTCAATATCGGTACTCCTAATTCGACTCTTAAGGTTTTCTAGTTCTTCATTTGCCTTATCCAAAAGTTCTTTTGAAGAAGTTAGTGCTTGGTCTAATCCAGCTTTATCGGCAATTAATTCCCGTTCCAAGTTTTTTAAATTCAGGTTTTCTTCTTCTAATTTATCGTAATCCCCATGGTTGTTCTCTCGATTCTTGGAATAAAGTATTCCAATTACCAAACCGATAATTAATCCAAGCAGAAGATATAATGCAATTTCCATAAAGTGACTTTGAATTCATCAAATGTAAAAAATAATTTAGGCAAATTCGGCAAAATGTATTTATTTGCAGAAAAAGTATTTTATGGATATTCCTGAGATTCCAAACTTGATTCATTACGCAATTCCAGTTTTTGTAATCACGATTTTGTCTGAGTTGATAATTGCAGTTTATATTCAGCAAAAGAAGTATGATTATAAGGATGCTTTGACCAGTATAAGCATGGGGATTGGAAATGTATTAGTTGGTTTATTAGCAAAGGGATTATCCTTTGGCTTTTTAGTCTTGTGCTACCAATTCAGGATTTTTGATATTCCATTTACCTGGTGGGCATGGATTCTAGTATTCTTTGCTGAAGATTTTACTTACTATTGGTCGCATCGAATCGGACACGAAAGTCGTTTTTTCTGGGCCTCACATGTCGTTCATCATTCTTCAAGAAAATACAACCTCTCAACAGCAGTAAGACAAACTTGGACAGGGGCTTTCACGGGATTCTTTTTTACCGGTTGGTTAGCAATACTTGGATTTCATCCGATAATGATAGCCACTCAAGGTGCAATTAATTTACTCTATCAATACTGGATTCATACGGAGATGATTAAAAAGTTACCGAAATGGTTTGAATTTGTTTTCAATACCCCATCACACCACAGAGTTCATCATGCAACTAACCCTCAATACCTAGATCGCAACCATGCCGGAACTTTAATAATTTGGGACAGAATGTTTGGAACATTCGAGCCAGAGGTTGAGAAACCAGTTTATGGTCTTACTGAAAATATTGATACGCATAACCCCTTAAAGGTAGCCTTCCATGAGTGGATTGCTATTGGAAAGGATTTGATAAACAATGCTAAAAAACCAAAGGACGTTTTGAATTATTTATTCCGTCCACCAGGCTGGAAACACGATGGTACTGGCAAGCTCTCGAAAGACTTGAGAAGGGAATATGAAACACAAAAAAAACTCGATACCTAGATATCGAGTTTTTTTTGAATTAATTGAAATCAAATCTCATTCCAAGAGAAATATTTCGTTCATCTCCTTCCTTAAATAAAGGATTCATATCGTATTTCATATACAAACTAGTGGCTTTATATCCTGCATAAGCACTTAACCCATAAATAAAGCTATTGACTCCATAATTACCTCTTGATTTCTCTTTAAATTTCAAATCATTTTGGTAGTACTTTATAAACTGCTTGGTTTGTAATCTGAATCCACCATAGCCTCCAAGCCCCATTCTGAATGCTTTTCCCTGACGGTATCTCACATAATCTTCTCTAACCTTAGGTTTGGTAAAATCAAATTCTAAGTGAACTGGAAAAACCAATTCAATATTTCTAAGTCTTGCACTATTTTTTAAATTCACTGGATAAGTCTCTAATGAAGCGCTAGTCCCATCAAATTCAAAATATTGATTATTACTCGGCCTCAAATTATTCCACAAAAAACTAAAACCATATTTGATGTAAAGAATAGAAGCCTTTTTTGACATTCTGGTCTTACCACTTCCTCCTAGCTCGAAGAAAAAAGCGTCCATTTTATAATCAGAATCTGTCAGCGTAGAAAAGTCGTGATCGACAATAACATTATTAAACCCGAATGCAAACACAAACTGAGAGGATGTCCTTCTTGGATTATCATAGGATTTCTTATAATTTCTATCCGATTTGTAATCATCATCGTCATTATCACTCCATTCCCAGTCCCAATCCCAGTCCCCTGATTTAACTGTAATGGTATTATTACCTATCTGAAAGGTTTCAACTTCAGAGTCATCCTCCGGCACCTCGCCGTTGGCTCTTGCTTCAACAAGTTCCTTTAATTTATCCTCTTGGACAGTAATTTTATCTTGAATGTTTTTTGCTCTTTTCTCACTTGCCTCTCGTTTCATGCGCTCGGCTTCCTCAGCTGAAATTTCACCCAGTTCCAATTTTTTATTAATTACGGCTACCTCAGATTTCAATAAATCTTTCTCCGATTCAGTAATCTCAGTAATTTGATTTGAAATTTCCTTAACCTGTTGCTCAAAGGATTTTTCCTGAGCCATCATTCCAGCACTAAATACTAAAACGACTAATAAACTAACTACTTTTCTCATTTTGACTATGTTGATTATTTTTCTTTTCTACTTGCTACTCTGGTTTCAATTTCTTTAAATCCACCTTTAATTTTAGAAAACACAGTTTTTGCAAACTTATTTCCTTTTGATTCCTGATCCACTTCTTCTAACAAAAGTTCTGGATTAATTCTCAGCATTCGAACCGGCTCTTCAAAAGTATTATCTGTGACTTGATTGTTTAATTCTAACTCAATTTCATTGAGTAGGCTCATAGCATTGGCTTGAATGATGGCATCGTCGATTTGAAACTCATTGGAACTCGCTATTATTTCATCCTCGGAAAAAGATGCTATTTCATCCTTCATCTCAATCTTATTTACATGGTAGAAGCTTGGAGATGCTTCCAAAAGTTCCATTTGATTGTTTTGGATTAAAACCATTTGATTCACTTGTGAAAAAACGGGCTGATTTACTACGGGCATTTCTCTGTTTGCATAGAGGCTAACCATCAATAATAATGAAGCCGCTATTGGTATTGAGAGCAACCATAACTTATTGTTTTTAGGTGCTGTATTCCTCTTGAGCTTTTGCTCGAGCTCAAGCCACAACTCCTCTGGAGGGATGATATGACCACCAGTCAATTCCGATCTATAAAGTTGATCCACCGATTGCTTCTCCATGGGTTTTGTTTTTGATTAATAATTCTTTTAATTGTTTTTTTGCTCTCAATAATTGAGTCTTAGAAGTACTCAGTGAAATTCCTAGAATTTCAGCGATTTCCTTGTGTTTGTATTCCTCGATAACATACATATTGAAAACAGATCGATACCCCTCCGATAATTGACTTAATGCATGCATCAATTCTCCCTTACTGTAAGCCACCTCTACACTTAAATCCTCTTCATGCTCACTAATTTGTAATTGATCAATAGCAACAGTTACAAATTTCCTTTTTCTAAGTTTATCTATTGCCTCTCGAACAACTATTCTTCTGATCCAACCTTCAAAACTCCCTCTTAATTCAAACTGATTTAATTGCTGAAACACTTTTAAAAATGCTGCAAGCAAAACCTCTTGTGCCTCATAGTCATCCCCCATATATCGTTTTGCAACGAATAGCATCTTAGATGCATATCGATCATAAAGTTCCTTTTGGGCTTTGGGATCGCCTGACTTGCATGACTTTATGAGAGATTTTTCACTATGTAAGTTTCTAATCGTCAAGGTTTGGTTGTTTGGTTTGTATTAAAGACGACACCCCTTTTAAAAAGGTTGCACCAAGTTGAAAAAAAATTAAACAGGATCAATATCTAAAGTGAATCGAATACTTCTAAATGCTGCAACACTGTCAAATTGATTCAATATCCTTTGAACGTGAGCCTTGGTTGAGTTCAAAGATTGTCCTGGAGGTATTTTTAGCATCAAGTGTCTGATGTATTGATTTCTAACCCTAGAAATCGATGGTATAGTTGGCCCCAAAACCTGATTTCCAAAACTATTTGAAAGAGATTGAGCAAACCAATCCGCCCCTTGGGCTACTTGTAGTTCATTTTTATGCTTAAAGGTAAATTTAATCAGTTTGTAAAAGGGTGGATAATGAAATTGATAACGTTCTTCCAGTTGCTCCTTATACATTCCCTGATAATTGTATTGAGATACCTGTTGTAAAATTTGATGATACGGATTAAAGGTTTGAATCAAAACTCTTCCTTTGACACTTCTACCAGATCTTCCAGCAACTTGAGTCAATAATTGAAAAGCCCGTTCATGTGCCCTAAAGTCTGGAAAGTTCAACATGGCATCAGCCTGCATCACCCCAACAAGTCCCACACCATCAAAATCCAGTCCTTTGCTCAGCATTTGTGTTCCCACCAGAATTTTAGTTCGTCCACTTTCAAATTCATGCAAAATTTCTTTGAAGGCATTTTTTCTTCTAGTGGTATCCATATCCATACGTCCAACTCCTATATCAGGAAACAATTCTTTAGCTTCTTTAGCTATTTGTTCGGTTCCGAAACCCTTGGTATCTAGTTCATGAGAACCACATGAGGAACATTTTTTTGGAACAGTTGACTTGTAATAACAATAATGACAACGCAACTCATAGGCCCCTTTATGAAAAGTCAAACTCACATCACAATTGGGACAATGTGGACTATGTCCACAGTTTTTACAAGATATCAATGGGGCAAAACCTCTACGGTTTTGAAATAAAATAACTTGACGATTCTCTTTTAAAACATCACTAATAGCGCTTATCAAGTCTTCAGAAAAATGTCCCTTCATTTTTTTCTTTCGGTAGCGATCCTGCAGATCCACTAAATTGATTTCAGGCGGATGAATTCCTTTATGCCTATCCTTTAAAATCACAAAGCCGTATTTATTTTGAGTGGCATTATACTTAGTCTCCAACGATGGGGTGGCAGAACCGAGTAATACTTTGACTTTCATTTGATGGCCTAACACCACCGCAGCGTCTCTTGCATTAAAGCGAGGTGCAGGGTCTTGTTGTTTATAACTTGGCTCGTGCTCTTCATCAACTATGATTAAACCCAAATTTTTTAAAGGCAGTAATACCGTTGATCGTGCTCCCACAACCACCTTCGGCTTATCTGGAAAATCAATCAATTTCTGATAGACTTCCATGCGCTCTTGTTGATTGTATTTAGAATGAAATACAAGTAAATAATTACCAAAGTAATTTTCTAATCTCGATATTATTTGCGTGGTCAATCCAATTTCCGGAAGCATGAGCAAAACCTGTTTACCTAAATCCAGTTGATCTTGTATGAGCTGCGTGTAAACATGAGTTTTTCCTGAACCGGTTGCCCCTTGCAATAATACCGTTGAAAAATTCTGAAATTGCTGACCTAACTCTTGATAAGCTTGGGTTTGAATCGCGCTAAGGGATCCTAAGGGACTTAAATCTTGGGTAAAGATAACTCGGTCTTCTTTAATATCTTCTCGGTGAAGTATTCCTTTATCAATGACGCCTTTTAGAACTGCACGACTTACTCCTGATAATTCCAATAACTCGGATAATTTTATCTTATCCTGACCTGAGCGCCCTTTTTCCGCAAAAAAGGTCATCATCAATTTTCTTTGTTTCTCGGAACGACTGATCAATTCAAAAATTTCTTCATTTTTAAAACGATCAGAAAGTTTAATATAGGGTACTAATTTGTCCTTGTATTTTTCATAAACCTTTTCATCGACTCCAACCAAATTTTGTTCAGCCAATTCCTGAATCACTCCAAAAATCTTCTGTCTATTTAAAATTTTCATCAATGCCCCCAATTCCAAGGAACTCGCAGTTTGCAATGCTTCATAGACTAGAAAAGCATCATCACTCAACACAGAAGGATCAAAATCTTCTTCTCCCTTCCAACTCAAGTACTGCGTCGATTCCAATCTGTATAAATTCGGTAATCCAACTAAAAAAACATTGCCCAAAGGACTGAGGTAATAATCCGAAATCCACGTCCAAAATTTTAACTGTTCCTGTTGAACCACCGGTTTAGAATCCAAAATCTGAATGATTGATTTGGCCTCATAGGCCTGTGGGGGGGTCTGATGCTTATGATATACAAGTGCGGTGTAGGTCTTGGATTTCCCAAAAGGCAACATAACTCTCATTCCTGATTTTAAAAAATCGTATTCCGCCTGAGAAACCCTATAAGTATATAGACGCTTTAGCGGAACGGGAATGATAACATCAATAAAATAAGACAAACTCTTTTTTTTATAAAAGTATAAAAAGTCTAGGGATTATTTTTCTTTGCTTTTCGAGAACCCTCATACATGTCATATCGAACTAATTTACAGTCCAAAGGTCC
>JBMYVY010000015.1:0-49675 GCA_049606855.1 Flavobacteriaceae bacterium
CCAGGGACACACGGATTTTCAGTCCGTTGCTCTACCAACTGAGCTAAGGTACCTCTTTGTTTGCGGTGGCAAATATACAACCAATTTGTTCGATTTACCAAACATTTTTTTTAAAAAAATCTTCTATATCTTTGAGTTTTTATGGCCAAAATGAAGGATTTAATTATTGATATAGGGAATACTAGAATAAAAGTAGCTGAATTTGAGGATGCTATACTCACCTCGGTTGAGGTGATGACTGCTGCTGAATTGATTCAGTTTTTGGATAAAAACTCCGATTATAAAAGTAAATTTTATTCCAGTTCTGCGAACCCTGACGGTGAAATAGAACAATTGTTGTTGGGTAAATATGGTTTTGAGGCCCTCAATAGACAATTGAATATGCCTTTTCATAATACTTACCAGACCCCTGAAACATTGGGTTTAGATCGCCTAGCATTAGCTGCCGCAGCCATAAAGTTATTTCCGGATTCGAATGTTTTGGTTATCGATGCTGGAACTTGCATTACCTATGATTTGATAAACGCTAAAGGGGAGTATATAGGAGGGGCAATAGCCCCAGGAATTTCTATGAGATATCATGCAATGAATCACTACACTGCTGGACTGCCACTGCTTAAGTTGGCTAGGGTTGATAAACTTATTGGAAGTACCACAGAAGCATGTATGAATATTGGCGTTGAAAAAGGGGTTGTTTTTGAGGTAGACGCAATGATTAAGGCCTATGAATTAGAATTTGATAAATTAAATATTGTTTTAACTGGAGGCGATACTTTTCATTTGGCTGGTCAATTAAAAAATAGCATATTTGCCAATCCAAACTTTATCCTGGAAGGGCTAGAGTGCATAATGACTTATAATTTATAAAGAATGAGATACCTAAGCTTGCTTGTTTTCGTTTTAGCTTTTAATGGCTTAAATGCACAAAACGGAACCATTTCTCCCTATTCCTTTATTGGATTAGGAGAATTACAGCCAAGTAAAACGATTGAGGAAATAATGATGGGGGGAATAGGAGTAGCTTATTCTGATGGTATTCAAGTTGGGTTTTCGAATCCAGCAACCTATTCCAGCATGCAATTGACTAGTTTTTCTGTTGGAGCTGTAAACAAGAATTTATACGTAACTGAAGGTGATACTAAATCAAATGGAAGTATTTCTGCTGTTTCCTATTTAAGTATGGGGATTCCATTAGGAGGAAAAGCAGGAATGATTGTTGGTTTGATGCCTCAATCCAATGTTGGTTACTCTTTGGTCAGTACTACCCTTGACGATGAGGGAACTGCCGTTTTCTCCGATCTATACAGAGGGTCAGGAGCCACCAATCGTGTTTTCTTTGGATTGGGTTATGAAATTTTTAAAGGATTCTCACTTGGAGCAGAGGCAGAATATGTTTTTGGAAATATTGAGCATTCGATTTTAAATCAGCAGAGAAACGTACAATACGGGACACGATACTTTACGGACTCCAATGTAAATGGATGGAGAGGTAAATTGGGAGTCATGTATCAGAAAGAATTTAAAGAACAAAACTATCTTAGTTTTGGGGCAAGAGCTACAATGAGTGCGGAAGCAAAATTTACAGGTGAACAGTATTTTTATCCCGTAAATTTACAAGTTAGTGAAGAAATCCCTGTAGGAGATGCCCCGGCAACGGAAGTTGATGGAGTAATTTCTTACCCGGTGTTTTTATCAGTAGGATTGGGGTATGGAAAAAAGAATAAGTGGTATGCAGAATTCGATTATACGCACAACGGTGCTCCTGAACAATCAGGATCGGCTTTCCAAGATGCAGATCGTTTTGGCTATAAAGATACCCAAAGGTTTGCACTAGGGGGAAGCTATACTCCTAAATATAACTCGATCAATAGTTATTGGGCAAGAGCAACCTACCGTATGGGCTTCAATTACGAAGAAGCCGGCATACTAGTGGATGGTAATAATAATGGACAATTGTCAGATATTACTACCTTTGGCATGGCTTTTGGTGTTGGTTTACCACTTAGAAGCCCTGGTTCAAAGATAAATCTAGGGATTGACTTTGGAAGAAAAGGAAATCCTGAAAATGGTTTGATTGAAGAGAACTATGTGAATATCCGTTTAGGAGTAGCCCTTTTGGATAAGTGGTTTATTAAGAGAAAAATTAATTAGAAATAGAATAATTCAAATATTAAGAGATGAAAAGACTAAATTTATTAGCCTTTGCTATGTTCCTTTTTTTGGGAATGTTAAATTCAAATGCACAGCAAGACGACTGTCTTATTAAGTACAATTTGTTCCGTGGTGATTATAAAGCAAAAAACTACGATCGAGCTTATGAAAACTGGATATGGTGTATGGATAATTGTCCAACACTTTCAGTGAATATTTATAAGAATGGTGCAACTATCGCCAAATATAAATACGACAATGCCGCAGAGGCAGATAAGCCAGCAGCAATGGAGTTGATCAAACGTGTATACGAGCAACGTCTTGAAAATTATCCAAAGGATCAAGGTAAAGTTTATTCTGATTACGCTAAGGCTATTGAGGCTCGTGGAGCTTCTGCAGATGAAGTTTTTGTGTTGTATGAAAAGGCTTTTCAAGCTGACCCATCAAAAATGGGGGTAAAAGCGATTTACAAATATTTTGATGGTGTTGTTGAGCGCAAGAAAGATTCTGATGTTCAGTATATTTTTGATACTTATGATGATGTAATTGAAGGGGTTAACAAGAAAATGGAGAACTATTCTAACAATTTGCTTGCTTACAACGAAAAACTTGATGCTGGTCAAGAATTATCTTCAAAAGATGCAAAGAGAATGAAGGCCTATGAGGTTAACTTGAGAGCTTTAGGTCAGATTCAAGGAGGGTTGGATGCAAAATTAACTGAGATTGCTTCTTGTGATAACTTGGTTGACCTTTATTCTAAAAATTTAGCTGCGAATCAGACGAATGCAAAATGGTTAAAAAGAGCAGTTTCACGTATGTTTAATAAAGAATGTACAGATGCTCCGATTTATGTTGACTTGGTAGATGCATATCAGACTGCTGATCCTTCACCAGAGGCTTCTGTTTTCTATGCAACAGTATTGTTGAAACAAGGAAAGAAAAGCGAAGCAGTAAATGTATTTAAGCAAGCGATTGAACAAGAAACTGATAATTATAAAAAGGCAGGGTACCTATATAAAGTTGCAAACTTGATTAGAACATCTGATAAGGTGGCAGCTAGAAGATCAGCTTTACAAGCAATTAAATTAAGACCAGGTTATGGTCAAGCATATTTATTGATTGCTGATTTGTATGCGCGTTCTGCAAATGATTGTGGTAATAATGTTTTCGAAAAGAAAATGACTTATGTCGCTGCTTTGAATTACGCACTTAAAGCTCAACGCTTGGATCCGAGTATTTCAAGTCAAGCAAAGAAATACGTAAAGAGTTATGCAGCAAATATTCCAGATAAAAAATTAGTCTTCCAAGAAGGACTTGAAGCTGGATCTTCATATACTATTAAGTGTTGGATTAACGAGACTGTAAAGATTCCATAGTCTTGTTAAGATTTAAAACATATTTAAAAAACATTGTCGGCATTTATTTGTTGACAATGTTTTTTGCTTGTACAAATAATTCTAAGGAGGTCAAAGACTTTTTTGCAGAGCAAAACCTACCGATTGGATATTCAAAAAATGTAAATCATATTTATAAGGATTCCGGTAGAATTACTTCAAAGATGTATACCCCACTATTACTTGATTTTTCTAATAGAAAGTTAAATCCTTACAGCGAATTCCCCGAGGGAATTGAAATTATAAGTTTTAAAAACAATGGTAAGGATTCTCTTAAGATCACTGGAGATTACGCCATAAATTACTCCAAAACGTATTTGTCTCAGATTGTTGGGAATGTAGTTATTACCAATTTTGCAGATGGAAGTGTTTTGGAAACTGAAGAGTTGTATTGGGATGATAAATCCAATTATTTCTTTACCGATAAAGACTTTAAAATGACTCAAGGAGAAAATATTATGTTCGGTTCAGGTTTCGAGTCCAAACAAGATCTTTCCAACAGGGTAATTCGTAAAATGTATGGCCGTGGGCCAGTTAAAGAGTAATATGAAATTAATTAGTAAATTTTTTCAATGGGCTTACCTGGTATTGGGTGTTCTTTTTTGTTTTGAAGGCTTGGCAGTTCTTTTTGGAAGCGAAGAGCCTAAGGGGACTGCTATACCCTTATTTTTAATTGGAGGCTTGGGTTTTGCCATGTACTTTTTTAAACGTAAATTCGGTCAACGTCTGAACAAATAGTTCGCTAATGATTGAAAGTATAATCGTAATTTTAGTTTGCATAGCCTTATCTGCATTTTTCTCAGGCATGGAAATTGCGTTTGTTTCTAGTAATAAACTTCACATAGAGCTTGAAAAAAAGCGCGATGGTATTTTTCCAAAAATTCTGAGTCGTTTAACCCAGAAATCTTCCAGATTCATTACTACGATGCTGGTTGGAAACAATATAGCCTTGGTCGTTTATTCCTTTTTTATGGGGGATTTGATTATTGGTTTTTTTCAAGACTCAGGGTTGAATGATTTCAGTTTATTACTCCTGCAGACGTTGATATCTACCGTGGTTATTTTGGTGACGGCTGAGTTTCTGCCCAAAGCGATTTTTCAAATTTACTCTAACCAGGTTTTAAAAATATTTACTTATCCCGCTTATTTCTTCTATATTTTATTTTACGGAATCAGTTCGTTGATTTCTTTGATTTCCGATTTTTTATTAAAGTTATTCTTTAATGCCAAAGCCGAATCAAATCAAACTGAATTTTCTAAAGAAGAGTTGGGGCATTATATCGAGGAGCAATTAGATGCTAGTAACCAAGAGGATGACGTTGATTCAGAAATTCAAATATTTCGAAATGCTTTGGAATTTCATGAAGTTAAGGCTCGAGAAATAATGATTCCACGCACAGAGATTATCGCCGTGGAGCTGCATGAAAAGCTTTCGTTTTTAAAAAATGAATTTGTTCGTACTGGCTTGTCAAAAATTATTACCTATAAAGGTACGCTTGATGATATTGTAGGATATATTCCTGCATTTTCTCTATTTAAAAAACCAAGTAGCATAAAAGGTATAATCTTGCCTGTTGAGTTTGTTCCGGAATCAATGCTCATTGGGGATGTTTTAAATACCTTAGTTAAAAAGAGAAAAAGTGTTGCTGTCGTTCTAGATGAGTATGGTGGAACTGCTGGGATTATTACGGTGGAGGATATTATTGAAGAACTTTTTGGTGAAATTGAAGACGAACATGACAAAGTGAATTTAATTGAAAAGCAATTGGATTTGAATCACTATTTATTTTCGGCAAGACTTGAGGTTGATCACTTAAATGAAGAGTATCAGCTAGATATACCTAAATCAGAAAGTTATGAAACCCTTGGAGGTTTTATCATTGAAAATCTAGAATATATTCCAGAAAAGGATGAAGAAATTGAGTTGGGGAAATTTCAAATAAAAGTAGTAAAAGTCGGCTCTTCACGTATTGATCAAGTAGAACTTCAAGTCTTGAATTCTCAAGAATAAACTATTGGTTAATTACTTTCTTTTTTTAATTACAAAATGTATCTTCGCCCCTGAAATTATAATTAACGTTTAAAATAATGGCGATATTATCGAAAATTAGAGAGCGCTCATGGTTACTTATTGTAATCATTGGTATGGCTCTATTTGCATTTGTAGCAAGTCCACAGGATATAATGGACTTTTTTAATTCTAGTAAGGTAAATTCAGTAGGTTCTGTAAACGGTGACCCGATTTCTAGAGAAGAATTTGCTGCCCAAGTTGAAGCATATAAAGCGAATTCGGGAAACAGATCTAGTCAGCTACAAGCTGTAAATGCAGTATGGAATTCCCTGGTGAGTGAACGCCTTTATTCAGAGCAATTGGAGAAAGCTGGAATTGTTATTGGGGAGAAAGATGTTTGGGATGCAATTGTGCAGATTCCGTCAATTCAAAATAACCCAATGTTTCAAAATGAAATTGGTTTCTTCGATGAGAATCGATTAAAAGAATATTTAGCAACGATTAAATTGGATTCAGACGCAGGAGACATCGATGCTCAGAATGCATGGTTCAATTGGTTGCAAACAGAAAGAAACGTAAAGAGAAACCTTGAGCAGACTGCTTATGCGTTTATGTTGAACCAAGGTGTTGGAGCTTCTTTGAAAGAAGGAGAGCAAAAGTATTTGGATGAAAATACATTGATTGATGCTAAATACGTTTATGTTCCTTTTTCATCTATTGATAGCAAAGAAGTGAAGGTTAGCAAATCTGAGATTTCAAGTTATATTGAAGAGCATGCTTCAGCTTTTGAAGTAGATGCATCTCGAGATATTGAATACGTGAAGTTTGACCTTAAAGCCACGGAAGCTGATGAGTTAGCAATTGCTAATGAACTTGAAGGCTTAATCAATGATTCTGAGGAGTATGATACGGCAACGAAGCAAACAGTTGTGGTTAAAGGATTTGCAACTACTGACAATGTTGACTTATTTATTGAAGAAAATGGAAGTGATCTTCCAGTTGATGAAAACTTTTACTTCAAGAATACTTTGGCACGTGCAGCATCGGATGAGATTTTTGCAGCACAAGTTGGTGATGTAGTTGGACCTTATAAGGATAATGGTTATTACAAAATTTCAAAGTTAGTTGAACGCGTTCAGATGCCTGATTCGGCAAGAGCAAGTCATATCTTGATTCCATACATTGGATCTAGAGGAAATAGTCCTGTTTTGACAAAAGAACAAGCAAAAGCTCAAGCTGATAGTTTAGCCGCTGTTGTTCGTCGCTCTCCATCAAAGATGAGCAGTTTAGCAGCTACGTATTCATCAGATTTATCAAACGCCCAAGACGGAGGTGATTTAGATTGGTTTGGTTATAATAGAATGGTACCGGAATTTAGAGATTTTTGCTTTTCTAATCCAACTGGAAGTGTTGGTGTAGTTGAGACGATGTTTGGTTATCACGTGATAAAATTAACCGGAAGAAAGAATGTTCAGCCTGCTGTAAAGATTGCTACGATAGCTAGAAAAATAACTGCATCTGAGGCAACTGAAAATACTTTATTTGAACAAGCTGAAACTTTTGCTTTTGAATTATCAGAAGGAGCAGATTTCAGAGAATTAGCTGAAGAAAAGGCATACGGAGTGCTCCCAGCAAATAACTTATCTCCATTAACAGAAAGAATTACTGTTCTTGGACCATCTCGTCAAATTGTTAAATGGGCCTTTGATGAAGATACTGACCTAGGAGATACACAGCGTTTTGATCTGGACAATGGGACCTATGTAGTCGCTATTTTAAAAACTAAAACTGCAGCTGGATTGATGCCGGTAGAAAAGGCAGTGAATAGAGTTAGACCAATCATTGAAAAAGAAAAGAAGGCGGAGCTTATTAAAGCTAAGTTTTCAGGAGCAACCCTTGCAGATATTTCAAATACAGTAAATGATCCGATTAGAAATGTTACTGGAATGACGATGGCAGGACCTACTATTGCAGGTATTGGTCGTGAGGTTGCTGTGGTTGGAGCTATGGCTGGAGCACCTCTTAATGAAGTAGTTAGTCCAATTATTGGTTCTAATGGTGTATTTGCAATTATGGTTACGGCAAGAACTGCGCCAGAGCCACTTCCGAATTATGAGACATTAAGAAGTCAGCTAGTAAGTCGTAATGAAGGAAGATTTACTCAAGTATATGAAGCTTTAGAAGAAGCTGCAGATATTACAGATAATAGAGCAGAGTTCTACTAGAACCTTCTAATAATAAAAATTTAAAAGAGCAATTCCCTCGTGGACTTGCTCTTTTTTTGTTTGTAATTTTGTTAAATTGCTACAATGATAACATTACTCTATATTGAAGATGATCCTATTGAACAGTTGAAATTTAAAAAATTAGTTCAAAAGGAATTTCCAGAAATTAAATTACATGTCAAATCAAATGGCGAGGAGGGACTAGTCTTCTTGAAAAACACACATGAGAATATTGATTTGATTATTTTGGACTTAAATATGCCTAAAGTAAGTGGTTTTGAATTTTTAGAATTGAATCATTTTATCAAAGTCTCTAGAGTAGTGGTAGTAACGAGTTCTTCGAATGAAAGCGATATGGAGCGCTTGGAAAAAATGGGAGCGATTGCGTATTTCGTAAAGCCCCTCCGATTAGAAGAATACAACGAGTTATTGAAGAGCATTTTAACGTTTTACAGTAAAAATAAATTGATATGAAAGGAATTGTGTTTACCGAATTCTTAGAAATGGTTGAGAAAGAATTTGGCCTAGAGGTGCTCGATATAATTGTAGATGAGGATCGTTTGCCTTCTAAAGGAGTCTATACCGCTGTAGGGACCTATTCCTTTGATGAAATGCTTATTTTGATAGGAAACCTAAGCGAGCAAACTAAATTACCTGCAAATGATTTACTTCATGCTTTTGGGAGGTATTTTTTTGAGGTTATTTTGAATAACTACGACTATATTTTGAAGGAGTATGATACTCCAATTTCTTTTTTATCTTCGATAGATTCTCATATACATTTTCAAGTTCGAAAGATTTACCCGGAAGCAGAATTGCCTCGATTTGAAACCTTGGAGCAAAGCAATAGTAAATTAAAGTTGAGATATACTTCGAGTCGTGGTATGGCATATTTTGCCTTGGGTCTAATGGAGCGAACCTTTGAGCATTTTGAGGAGGACTATACTTTAGAAATGTTGCCCAGTTCAGAGGCTTTGACTAATGTATTATTTGATATCAGTATTTAATGCCTCAAAATAAGATCGACATATTAACAAAAATGCTCGCTAGAGAAAAAGCAGCTAGAAAAGCGGCAGAAGCTATTTTAGAGGAGAAGTCTTTGGAATTATATCAAGTCAATGCTAGGCTTCAAGAAAGTAATCGAAATCTGTCGATTTTACTTGAGGATCAGAAAATTGAATTGGCCGGCTTGTTTGATTCTATGCATGATGGGTATTTCTTAGTTGATCTCTACGGTGAAATTATTAAATACAACAAATCAGCGAATCAATTTTTTTCGATTTCAGAGCGAGAAATTCAAAACATTCAAGAGTTAATTCCTCAAGAGGATAAAGCCCTTTTCATGAGTCATTATAAGAACTTATTGAATGTTGGTTTTTTAAGTCCAATTGAGTCAAGGGTGAAGCGCGGGAATGGAGCATTGTCTTGGATTGAATCTACATTGAATTTAATAAGGGATAAAAGTGAGAATATAGTTTTTATTTTATGTGTATTTAGGGATATTTCTGAATCCAAGAGAATGAATCTTGAGAAAGAACATTTGGTGTCCGAACTTCAGTTTAGTAATCGAGAGTTGAAGGATTTTGCCTATGTGGTGTCTCATGATTTGAAATCCCCATTGAGAAGTATGAATACTTTATTGAATTGGATTAGTGATGAGGTTTCAGAAAAGCTAAGTAAAGATTCCAGCGAATTCATGTCCTTACTTTTTGAGAAAATTGATCGAATGGATCAATTGATAAATGCTCTTATCGATTATTCAAAAGTCGACCGTGTTGATGATCAAATTGAATTGACAGATTTAAACACGGTACTCGACCAAGTAAAGGTTTTGGTAACTATTCCAGAACACGCAAAATTGATAAAAGACAATGAATTGCCCAAGATTCGCTTGAGGGAAGTTCACGCTAAACAATTATTCCAAAACCTAATTTCCAATGCATTAAAATATTGTGATTCGGATAAAGGTGAGGTAAGAGTTGCATCTTATGAAATTGATGAAAATTATATTATTTCTATTTCAGATAATGGTAATGGTATTGAAAATAAGTATTTTAGTAAAATATTTGAGATTTTTCAGTCCTTGGACCCTAAATCAAATTCAACAGGTATTGGTCTTTCTATCGTAAAGAAAATAATGGACTATTATAAAGGTGAAGTTTGGGTCGAATCTGAAATAGGAAAAGGAGCAACCTTTTATTTAAAATTTGTAAAAGATGAATAGTGAGTTTAGTGATCAGGAGTTTAGGCTGCTTACTGAAAACGATACAAAACTCATGAGCGAACTCCTTGCTATAATTAAATCTGATTTGGAATCCGTTATTTCAGACTTAACAGATTCTGATCAACCCTTTGAGATGATACACAAGGTGAAATTGAGATTTAGCCTATTTGGTTTAATGGATTGTTACCACCTTGCGGATAAAATAGAAAAAGAGAAAGATTATAAACAGTTGGATAAGATTACGAACTGTTGCCAAACCTTATTGTTAAACTTAAATAATTATGAAGTCATATAGATGTCTGATTTTGGACGATGATGAACTCGCAATAAAACTTCTTGAGAAACAATGTGAAAATTCTGATCTATTAAACATAGAAAAGACTTTTACTGATGCTTTAGAAGGATTAAAATATCTTAAGAACCATTCTGATATTGATTTAATTTTTTTGGACATCCACATGCCTAAAATTTCAGGTATGGATATAGTTGACATGATTTCGGATGATATTCTTATAGTGTTTACCACAGGGGATGTTTCGATGGCTGTTCAAGCCTTTAACTTTGTGAATGTATTGGATTATATGATCAAACCAATTAATAAAGAAAGAATAGCCTTCCTTGAAACTAAATTGCAAAGATTTGAGAATAGTGAACCCAAGGAAAGTAAAAAAAATTCTTTATTTGTCAGTTCAAATCAGAAGCTAATTCGAATAAATCCTGACGATATATTTTATATTGAAGGTAAAGGAGATTATATTCTGATAGTTACAGTCCAGGACAGGGTTCTTGTGCATTCTACGTTAAAGTCGATGTTGCAAAACTTAAGGGAGGATGTGTTTTTTCAAACCCACAGGTCCTATATAGTCAATCTGGACAAGGTGAATAAAATAGAGAATAATTCCATCAATATGCTCAATCGCATAATTCCGATAAGCAGAGCATCGAAAAGCGAATTCTTCAAAAGAATTGGAGCATAAAAAAAAGCATCCTTAAAGGGATGCTTTTTTTATGTTTAGTGGTTTATGAACTAGCCGTTCATAGAAATTAAAAATTCATCGTTGTTTGCTGAATACTTAATTTTGTCCTTGATAAATTCCATAGCCTCTATTGGGTTCATGTCAGCAAGGTATTTTCTTAACACCCACATGCGTTGAACCGTCTTAGGGTCTAATAATAAATCGTCTCTACGTGTACTTGATTTGATTAAATCAATAGCAGGATAGATTCTTCTGTTTGCAATATTGCGTTCTAATTGAAGTTCCATGTTACCGGTTCCTTTGAATTCTTCAAAAATCACCTCATCCATTTTAGAACCTGTTTCAGTCAATGCTGTCGCGATGATTGTTAAAGATCCACCGCCTTCTATATTTCTTGCTGCTCCAAAAAATCTTTTTGGTTTGTGCAATGCATTTGCGTCTATACCACCAGTCAAAATTTTTCCTGATGCAGGAGCAACCGTATTATATGCTCGAGCCAGTCTCGTGATAGAGTCCAATAATACGACCACATCATGACCACACTCGACTAATCGCTTAGCCTTTTCCAAAACTATATTAGCAACCTTAACATGTTTATCAGCAGGCTCATCAAAAGTGGAAGCAACCACCTCACCGCGCACGCTTCTCTGCATATCAGTAACCTCTTCAGGACGTTCGTCAATTAAAAGAACTAGTTGATAAACTTCTGGATGGTTATATGCAATGGCATTTGCGATATCCTTTAACAACATAGTTTTACCCGTTTTTGGTTGGGCCACAATCATACCACGTTGACCTTTCCCAATTGGCGCAAATAAATCCATGATTCTTGTAGACAAGGAGCTATTTGTGCCAGCCAAATTAAATTTTTCTTCAGGAAAGACAGGTTTTAAATGTTCAAAAGCAACACGATCTCTTACCACTTTAGGGTCTAGACCATTAATTTTTGAAACTCTAATTAAAGGAAAGTATTTCTCACCTTCCTTTGGGGGTCTAACATTTCCTTTAACAGTGTCTCCTGTTTTCAGACCGAATAATTTGATTTGAGAGGGAGATACATAAATGTCGTCTGGTGAAGAAAGGTAATTATAGTCTGAGGATCTTAAGAATCCATATCCATCAGACATCATTTCTAATACTCCTTCACTTTCAATGATCCCATCAAATTCGAAATCGGGATCTTTATACCTGTTTCCTTGTTTGTTGCGATTATTATTTTTGTTGTTGTGTTTGTTTTGATTCTGATTTTGGTGCTGGTGCGGTTTGCGATTATCTTGTTTCTTGCGCGGATGCTCCTTGGTCTTATCTTCCTCTGATTTTTTTTCTGAGTCTGAGTTATGAGATTTTTTTTGGTTATCTCTTTGAGGTTCTTTCTTTTCTTCCTTGTGAACTTCCTTCTTAGCCTCTTGTTCTACTTGGGGTTTTTCAGGAGAAGGTGCTGCAGGCGCTACTACTTGTTCTGTACCTTTACTTTCCATTGGTTTACGAACTCTTTTGCGCTTTGGTTTTTCAGAATGAGAAGAAGTGTTTTCTGCTTTAACTTTTGCTTGGTTAGAAAGGTTAGTCGCTTGAGTATCTAGGATTTGATAGATAAGATCTTGTTTTTTGAATTGGCTGATCTTTTTAATTTGAAGCCCTTTGGCAATTTCCTGTAAGTCTACAAGGTTTTTTGCCTTTAGTTGTGAAATTTCATACATGATGAAAGAAGTGTTAATTATGTTTTGATTGGTTACTGAATTGCAACCTTTTAATATTTAAATGAGATGTAATCTTAAAATAAAACGTGTTCGAGAAATGAACTAACGTGTGGTTTTGTTTAACAAATATACTAAATTAATTTGGCTTACAAAGTTTTCATTTAAAAAAAGAAAATGTACATTTGTGCCTCAAATTTTCAATATGATTCAGCGAAAACAAAGCCTTTTATTGATACTTGTAATACTTGTAATCGGTTTGTTGAACTATCTAGTTCCTTTAAATCAAATGTTTACAGACATCGAACAAGTCAAAGGGGTGTTTCATGAGTCAGTTTTAAAAGAAAGTTTTGTCCCGGCGAGTTATGCAGTTGCTGTTTTGGCTTTTATTGAACTACTGCTATTCTCAAATAGAAGCATTCAATTAACGCTTGGGAAATTAGGAACGATTGTAAATATATATTTAGTTGGTGTAATCGTTTATTGGTCGCTAAAGGTATCTGGAGGAGTATTTACTCCTGAGAAAGGTATTTGGATTCTTGGATTATTGCTTAACATTTGTTTGCTTGCCATATCAAATAAGTGGATAAGACGAGACGAGAATCTTGTAAAATCTGTTGATCGTATTCGGTAGACCTTATATCTTAGTATTATTAGTGCGAATAAATCCAGGGTTTTTCCCTGGATTTTTTTGTATATCAACTTTTTTTATGACCTTAGTAGTGTACTTCAACCAAGCCATCCCCACAAGTAGGTATATTTTAATTCTACGTCGATGCGGTATTGTTTGGCTGTTGTATTGATTATATATTTGATAATTAATTACATGGAGAATATTAAAGTACATATAGCAGACGATCACAAGATTCTAATTGATGGGATCAAGGCGGTATTGAAGACTGAGCCTAGTATTGAGGTAGTTGGTCAGTCCCAAAATGGGGAAGATGTCGTAAGTTGGTTCGTGGAAGGAAATTACTGTGATGTGTTAGTTTTGGACATTAATATGCCGAAAATGGATGGGATCGAAGTGCTTCGAATCCTAGAAGAAAAAAATATCGAACACAGTACCATAGTATTATCTAGTTATGATGATATGAAATTGGTTAAAGAAGTTCTTAAAATGGGAGCTAACGGATTTTTAGCCAAAAAATGTGCTGGTGAACATATTGTTCAGGCAATTAAGTCGGTTTATGCTGGCGAACAATATCTAGGTCAAAGCGTGCAAGATCAACTTGTTGCTTCAATTAAAGGAACTAATGCCATTCCAGATAATCAATATCTTGATGGTGTACATATATCCTCTTTGACAGAGCGAGAAAAAGAAGTATTGAAATTGATTTCTCAAGAAATGAGTTCAATTGAAATAGCTGATAAGTTATGCGTAAGTAAGCATACAATTTTAACCTACAGAAAAAGTTTAATGAAAAAGCTTAAAGTTAAAAATGTAGTAGGACTTGCTATGTATGCAGTAAAAAATAATATGGTTTAAAAGAAACTCTAAGTATTAACTAACCCGAAAAAAATGAAAAAATTAATCCCAACAGCATTAGCCTTATTTTTGTCTTTTGCGTTCGTTTCTTGCGAGACTCAAGATGAACCAGTTGATGGTTTAAATAAACTTGATTCTTACAAAATTGCTCGTGATGAATTTGGTACATTCAGATTAGAACACGTAACTGTGGATGGATTTGAAACCGAATTAGTAAATAATTATTCGACGAATACTAGCGAAATTTATTTTAATGAATCTGCTGTGTCTTCAACGAAGTATCAAAATGAATTAAAAATTCAAGACAACGAAGTAAAAATTGGTTTCATGGATGTGGAAGGAACTCGCTCTGAGTTTATTTCTGTAGAAGATGACGATATTACTTCAGCTGAATTTAAAGGAGGTAATCCTTTATTGAGAAACTATTATGTTCACAAGACATTCTCTGGATCCTATGTAGTATTCTTTAGAGTAAAAGACGGTGTTGAAGTTTCTTATTCTTATAATGAAGAATTAGGCGAAAACGAGATTACTTTAAATAAATCTGAAGGAAAGAAAATTTTCAAAAATGTTCACGCTCAAGTTTATAACAGAGGCATCGGTGAGCCTTTAGTCATTACATTCGTTTGTCCAATGGATAAAGGAGCTAAGGGATTCTCATCATCTGATGCTGACACTTCATTAGACTCATCATTGATCAGAAGACCAAGAATTATTATTGCAGACTAATTTTTAAAGCAATATACTTGAGAAATTCTAAAAAATTGAATTTTAAAACTCCAGTCATAATTTTATGTATTGGGGTTTTTTGTGTTTTATATTCATGTATATCTTCCATTGATTCTCTTGATACAGAGAAGGATATTGTCGTGTCTTCAGAGTATATTGATAGCGTTATTGCAAATGAGGATTACGAGACAGCTTTTAATTTGATTCTCGGTGGTTTTGAACAAGCTAAACTCGATAAAAACTATATCGAGATGTCTAAATCCTCAGCAGATATTTCAGCTTTATATCGTGAAGCACTGAATTATGAATTGGCCATAAAATATGGTAAAGAAGCTTTGAATTGGGCTGATTCTTCAAGTAATGATGTCAGAGAAATTCAGGCTGATATTAATTTAGGGAAGGCTTATTTAGGCTATTATAATCGAGGTGAGGATGGTGTTAAGAACCTTAGGTATGAAAAGATGATTGATAGTGCATATTTTTATTTTTCAAAAGCACTTGATAAATCAAGGTTTTTACATCAAAAAGGTTTTAAGGATACCTTAAATTTTAGTTTGGTTGAATCTTTGGCCTCTATTTATTCAAATTTATCTGCGATTTCATTTACTGAAGATAAATTGGACGAAGCTGAGAGTTCGGCACGTGAATCCTTAGAATTCTATTTAGAAATTGAAGACACATTAAGAACAGCGATTCCTTTAAATAATATTGGTAATGTGGAGTTATTGCGTGAAAATTATACTGATGCAGCAAAATATTATAGACAGGCAATTGAAATTTTGGATGAATATGGTGATAAAAATGAATATTTAAAAGACAAAGCAGATTTGTTGGTGAATTATGCATTTGCTTTAAATAAGCTTAACCGAATAGAGGCATATAATGTGTTTAATGAGGCATATGAATTAGAATGGGATCTTGCAGTTGCTGAAAGGGATAAAATGCTTGCTGAGTTAGAAAAAAAGTACAATGTGAAGCGTATTGAAGAGGAAGCTGCCGCAAAACAAAAGGAAAAGGAGATAGAAGCAGAGCAATTCAAGTATTTCAGTATTTTGTTATTCATTTTAACCTTGGTTTTAATTGCTACATTCTTCGTTTTTTATAAAGGTTCTCAGTTGAAGCAGAAGAACTTGGAGCTTCAAATTGATAAGGAGCAGTTGGTTCAGAAAGCAGAACTTGAACGTGTAGAAAAATTATCTCAAACAAAGGTGCTTAATGCAACTATTGATGGTCGTGAATCAGAGAGAAAGCTAATTGCGGAAATTCTACATGATTCTGTAAGCTCATTGCTCTCATCGGCAAACTTGCACCTACAAGCCTCACGAAATGTCTACTCAGAGGTTCCAGAGGAAATTGATAAATCCCAAAGAATTATAGAAGAAGCCTCAGAAAAAATCAGAAACCTCTCTCACGAACTTATTTCTTCTGTATTGTTGAAATTTGGGCTGAGTTATTCGATTTTTGATCTCTGTGAGAAATATTCAAATTCTCAAATTGAAATTGTAAGTGATATTAATCGCGTCAGAAGATATGACCAGTCTTTTGAAATAAAAATGAACAATATTATTGAAGAATTGGTTAATAATATTTTGAAGCATTCAAAAGCCACAGAAGCTATTATCACCTTGGAAGAACGCAATGATCAACTGTTTTTGGAAATAACTGATAATGGGGAAGGCTTAAAATTTGATGAACTTATTAAAAAGGATGGGTTAGGATTGAATCAAATCAAAGCTAGAGTACAAATGATGAAAGGTTCTATAGATATCGATTCTATTCCTACACAAGGGACAACAATTAATATAATTGTTCCCATAGTAGAACGCGAAGTTCGAAAAAGAGAAATGGCTTAATTATTTGTCTTTTTCTATTACTACTAAATTCTTTATTTCTCCTCTGCTTACCTCGAATTTGAGCATCGTACGTTTTTTGTGAAAACCATGCTTTCCTGCAGCGCCTGGATTCATGTGAAGTAAATTGAGTTTCGGATCATTAATAACCTTTAGTATATGGGAGTGCCCGGAAATAAAAAGGTTGGGTCTTTCTTGTAAAAGGAGTGGTTTTATTCTCTTGTCATATCTATTCGGATAGCCACCAATATGGGTCATAAATACTTTAACTCCTTCACATTCGAAAACTTGATTTTCTGGTACTTGAGCTCGTAGCGTTTTGTTGTCAATATTTCCATAGACCATTCTCAAGTTAGAAAGATTTTTAATCTGATCATATATTTCTATTTCACCTACATCACCAGCATGCCAGACTTCATCAACATTCTTGATATGGTTCAAAATGAATTCATCCAAAAGGTTGTGAGTATCGGAAATGAGTAGGATGGATTTCATAGAAATAGACTTATATTTGTAACAACAAATGTAAGCATCTTTGAGGTATTTTATAACACTAGCTTTTAAGGGAACAAATTATTTTGGATGGCAGATTCAGCCTGATGCTATTAGTGTACAGGAGGTTCTCAATAGGGCGTTGTCAACTGTATTACGATCTGATATAGCTGTTGTTGGAGCAGGAAGAACCGATGCTGGAGTTCATGCCTCTAAAATGGTTGCTCATTTTGATTTAAACATTGATTTAAGAGATGATTTAAAATTATGCCATCAACTGAATTCCTATCTCCCTGATGATATCGTTGTGAGTTCCATAGAGCGAGTAAATGATGATGCTCACGCACGTTTTGATGCAGAACGACGTGCCTATGACTATCTTATTGTTTTAGGAAGGAACCCATTTAAATTGGATACCACTTGGCAGTTGTATAATACTACTTTGGATATAGCTCAAATGAATTTGGCCTGTCAGGAATTATTAAGGCATAAGGATTTTAAGTGTTTTTCTAGGTCCAAAACCGATGTAAAGACATTTGATTGTCTTATTTTTGATGCACATTGGACTGAGTCAGGGAATGAATTGATTTTTCATATTGAAGCGAATCGATTTTTAAGAAATATGGTAAGAGCTATTGTTGGAACCATGATAGACGTTGGGACAGGAAAGAAAAGTTTAGAAGAATTTAAGGAGATAATTTTAGGTAGAGATCGCAGTAAAGCAGGTAAATCTGCCCCAGCTACTGGACTATTTCTATCGGAAATTACTTATCCACTATCTATTGTATATGAAGACAGGTAAAGCATTTGATTTAGGGATATTTAAGAGATTAATGAGTTTCGCAAGAGTTTATCGCAGACAATTTGCGTTAACAACTGCTGCGGCACTATTGTTGTCTGGTGCTGCTGCCTTGAGACCCTATTTGTTTATTCAAACAGTAGACGATTATATTCAAGTAAAAGATGCAGAGGGACTGCTGTTCTATGTGCTGATTATGCTAGGACTTTTAATCGTAGAAGTGCTATTGCAATTTGTTTTTATTTATGAAGCGAATTGGTTGGGACAGCAGATTATTAAGGATATTAGAAGTAAAATATTTTCTCATGTGATCCATTTTCGAATGGCCTATTTAAATAATGCTTCGGTTGGTAAGTTAGTGACACGTGTGGTTTCTGATACTGAGACCATTGCAAGCTTCTTTTCTCAAGGATTATTTATGATTGTGAGTGATTTGTTGAAAATGTTTGTCATTGCAGGTTTGATGCTGTATCAAAACTGGCAACTGTCCTTAATTGCTTTTGCGGTTATGCCCATAATGCTTTATGCCACACGTGTTTTCCAAAAGAAGATGAAAAAGGCCTTCCAAGAGGTTAGGGTGCAAGTTTCAAATTTGAATTCTTTTGTGCAAGAGCGCGTGACAGGAATGAAGATTGTCCAGCTTTTTAGCAGAGAAAAACAAGAGTATTCAAACTTTGTAGCGATAAACGAAAAACACAAACAAGCTCATATTAAAACAGTTTGGTATAACTCCATATTTTTTCCTGTGGCTGAAATTCTCTCAGCGATTGCAATTGGCTTGCTCGTTTGGTATGGTGGATTGCAAGCTGCGTTAAATGGCCAAGTAGAGTTAGGAGAGATAATGGGTTTCATTATGATGGCACAAATGTTATATCGACCGTTGAGACAAATAGCGGATAAATTTAATTCTCTTCAAATGGGAATGGTGGCTGGAGATCGCGTATTTAAAATTATAGATACAAATAGCTCAATTCAAGATAGCGGTTCAGTAGAATTGCTTCAAGCTCAAGGGAAAATTGATTTTCAAAACGTAAAATTTTCTTATATCCCAGGAGAGCCTGTTTTAAAGGGTATCGACTTGCATATTAAATCTGGAGAAACGGTTGCCATAGTTGGAGCGACAGGGGCAGGAAAGAGTACCATAATCAATTTAATTAATAGATTTTATGATATTGATTCTGGAGAGATATTAGTCGATGATGTCAATGTAAAAGATTATCAATTACATTCTTTAAGAAAACAGGTAGGAGTTGTTCTTCAGGATGTGTTTTTGTTTTCAGATAGTATTCTGAATAATATTAGTCTGGAAGATACGGAAATCACCAGAGAAGAGGTTATAAAAGCTGCTAAGAAGATTGGGATCAATGAATTCATTATGAGTTTGCCGGATAATTACGATTATAATGTAAAAGAAAGGGGTGCGATGCTTTCAGCAGGTCAACGCCAGTTGATTGCTTTTTTAAGAGTGTATGTGAGTAACCCAGGAATATTGATACTTGATGAAGCTACATCTTCAGTAGATGCATATTCTGAAAAATTGATTCAAACTGCTACTGAAGCTTTAACCCAAGGTAGGACTTCCATAGTTATTGCCCACCGATTGGCAACCATTAAAAAAGCGGATAGAATCATCGTTCTTGACAAGGGTGAAATTGTGGAGCAAGGCAGCCACGAGTCGTTGTTGAAGCTAGAAAATGGTTATTACAAAAACTTGCACGATCAGCAGTTTATTTTGGAATCGGCATCTTAAATAAGTTCGCCTTTGATTTTTTCTGTTAAGTCAGACTGGTTTTTATAAAGAACAAATTCACCATCTTTAATATAGTTCAATTCACCGGTCTCCTCAGATACTGTAAGACACAAGCAATCTGTGCGTTCTGTAATGCCAATAGCTGCACGATGCCTTAGGCCAAAACGAGCGGGTAGCTGTTTCGCGGATAGCGGAAACACACAGCGAGCTGCTGTAATATGATTGTCCTGAACGATTACTGCACCATCGTGTAATGGAGAATTTTTAAAGAATATACTTTCTAGAATCGGTGCATTGACCTCCAAATTCATAAGGTCACCACTTTCTTTTACAAAATCTAATTTATTGTTGCGCTCTATGGCAATTAAAGCTCCAGTCTTTGATTTTGAAAGTTTAAAGCAGGCCTCTAAAATAGATTCAATATCATCCATTGAGGTGATTTCATTTCTCAAAAACTTAAACTGTGACATCAATCCACCTCTTCTGGAGAATTTTGTCGAGCCTAACATGAGTAGGAATTTTCTCATTTCAGGTTGGAAAACGACGATAAGTGCTATGGACCCAACACCCATAAAACCTCCGAGAATATTACTCAATAATTCCATTTTCAGGGCTTTGGTAACCTGCCAAATGAGTAATAAAATCATTATACCAATAAAGATATTTATCGCTACTGTTCCCTTTAAAAGTTTGTAAACATAATAGAGTAATATTGCCACCAGGACAATATCAATAATATCAATGAAGGAGAAGTTTAGAAAGTCCATTAAGCTAATATAGTAATTTCTCGTTGGTTAATTGTTGGTAGAGATCAGGTCGGTTTTCAAATAAATTTGCTTTAAAATCCAGGTATTGTTGATAAGAGAGATCCCCTGAGTAAATAAGTGTCCATTTTTGATCCACTTGAGTCTCAAAAACTCGGTTCATTTCCAATTCCATTTGGTTGATATTTGGATCATAGTTTACCAGACTTATGTTAAGGAGCTGAACCCCTTCGTCTTTTGGGTTCATATAAGAAAGAAAATCTTGTGCATTTTCATTTTTATGCATGGATTTACCCAATCGTTTTCCCCTTATTTCTTTTAGAATGACATAAACTTCTGACATGGTCAGGGCTCTGTCAATATGAATGATCCAATCCGTTGTACTGATTTTGTTTGAAGAATTATAAACCGCCTTTCCTTCTTTTTTAAAAACCCACAATTGCGAATTATTATAGATAGTATCTTGAATCCCAACATGAGAGATTAGCGGTAGATTTATGCTTTTTTCTTGACAAGAAATTAATAGTACAAAACCTAATAATAAGTGGCTAAGCTTTTTCATATAACGAATAGATTTCAATGGTTTCTTTTGCTTGTTTCACATCGTGAACTCGAAGAATATTTGCCCCATTGGCTAAGGCTAGGGTATGAGCAACGCTTGTGGCATTTAGTGCCTGGTCAGCTGAAGTATTTAAGGGCTTATACAGCATCGATTTGCGAGAAATTCCAACCAGAATTGGAAGGTCTAAAGAATGAAACAAGTTTAAATTTTTTAAGATTTCGTAATTGTGATTCAAGGTTTTTCCAAATCCAAAACCAGGGTCTATGATTAAGTCATTCAATCCTTTTTTATAACAACGATTCTGAAGCTCCGAAAAATACTTAATCAATTCTATCATGAGACTTTTATAATTTGGGTTCTTCTGCATCGTCTGGGGAGTTCCTTGCATATGCATTGCAACATAAGGAACCTGCATTTGAGATACACAATCGATCATTTCATCATCCAAATTCCCAGCGGAAATGTCATTGATAATACTCGCACCTGATTCAACGGCCTTTTCTGCAATTTTAGCCCTGAAAGTGTCAATGGAAAGGATGAGATCAGGAAAATTCCTATGAAGGTACTGAACAACGGGAATCAACCTTTTGGTCTCTTCTTCGAGACTCACATGAGTAGCACCTGGCTTGGAGGATACTGCACCAACATCCAAAATATCCATCCCATCGGCGAGCATTTGGCTCACTTTCTTTTGGATCTGTTCTAACCCTGTATTTTGCCCTCCGTCATAAAAGGAGTCTGGGGTTAGATTCAGGATTCCCATTACCTTTGGCTTGGAAAGGTCTATCAGCTTGCCTCGGCAGTTAATACTATTCCTCATAATCTGGTGTTGTATTTATAACTTTGGTGACCTTAGGGGCCTTATAATCGTTAATCTGATCAAAAATTTCTTCAATTGAATCAGAAATAATAATAAGATCTCGATTTAAGGGTTTTAAGAATCCTTCGTGCACCATATAATCGAGTTGTTTCATCAAATGATCATAGAAGCCTCCGGTATTTAAAAATGCCACCGGTTTGGATTCAATACCCAATTGCCCCATGGTTAACGCCTCAAAAATTTCATCTAAGGTCCCGAAACCTCCTGCTAAAGCAATATAAGCGTCACATTTAAGACTCATGATTACCTTGCGTTCGCTCATGGTTTCGGTGTAAATCATTTCTGAGACATCTGGATGTGCAACTTCCTTGGTTTTTAATAATTTGGGGATAACTCCAATTACTGGTACATTTCTTTGAATCAAACGATCGGCCATCACTCCCATAAGCCCAATTTTTCCACCGCCGTAGACCATAGCAATATTTCTATCTGCCATGTAATCCGCCACTTTAAGGGCCTCTTTTCTATATAAGTCATTCGAGCCAACACTAGCTCCACAAAAAACAGCAAGATGTTTCATGCTTTAAATTTTTTAATTCTTTAAATTTATTCGAAATTTACGCAAATAATCACAGCTACATGCAAAATACATCCAAACAATACGACGAAATCATATCTACTTGTAGAGCTTTATTTGAGAAGAAAATGATTGATTATGGGAGTGCTTGGCGAATCTTACGACTACCTTCTTTAACGGATCAGATTTTTATCAAGGCACAACGCATTCGTCAATTGCAAGAGTCTGATGTAAGAAAAGTAGATGAAGGAGAAAGGTCTGAGTTTATTGGAATTATTAATTATTCAATAATGGCTTTGGTGCAGCTTGAGAAAGGTATTGTGGAACAGCCGGATCTGAATACGGAGGAAGCTCTTGTACTCTATGATAAATTTGCTCATGAGACCAAAACCTTGATGGAGAATAAGAACCACGATTATGGAGAGGCCTGGAGAGAGATGAGAATTAGTTCTCTGACCGATTTAATATTACAAAAATTGCTTCGCGTAAAGCAAATTGAGGACAATGAAGGAAAAACTATAGTCTCAGAAGGTATTGATGCCAATTATCAGGATATGATTAACTATGCTGTTTTTGCTTTAATTTTAATGGAAGAATAATGAAGTATATCGTTCAAATACTCCGATATTTCGTCGGATTAACCTTTGTGTTTTCTGGTTTTGTGAAATTAGTAGATCCCCTTGGCTCTGCGTATAAGTTTGAGGAGTACTTCGCTGATGGAGTTTTAAATATGGAATTTCTAATTCCTTATGCTTTGCCATTTTCAATTGTTTTGATACTGGTTGAATTGCTTTTGGGAATTTGCTTAATCATTGGTTATAAATCAAAATTTACGACCTGGTCAATTTTATTTTTGACGGCATTCTTTTTATTCTTGACTTGGTTTTCTGCCTATTACAATAAAGTAACTGATTGTGGTTGTTTTGGAGACGCCATAACCTTGACTCCTTGGGAAACATTTTATAAAAATGTTATTTTAATTATCATGGCCGGTGTCTTGGTTTGGAAACACTACGATATCATTCCTTGGTTCGGTGTTTTTTATACCAAATGGATTCCCTTTTTATTTATGATTTTGGGGCTTTGGATTTCGTATGTTGTTTTGATGCATTTGCCTCTTATTGACTTTCGTGCCTACGCTGTAGGAAATGATCTTGCAAAGGGCATGGAGACCTTCGGTGATGATGGAGTGCCCTTGGTTCATGATTTTTCGCTCGAGAGCAGTACTGAAGATTTGACTGAAGAAATACTTTCAGCTGATAAGGTAGTTTTAGTGGTGGCTTACAATATAGGTATCTCTGATGAAAACGGTTTTGTCGTTAGTAAATTTGTTGCCAATCAGGCAAAGGAGCTAGGCTACGCAGTCTATGGATTAACAGCTTCCTCTGATGAAGAAATTTTAGAGGTTACTGAGCGATTCGACTTGCCTTATGAATTCTTATTCTGTGATGGAACTACGCTGAAGACTATCATTCGTGCCAATCCTGGAATCGTAGTTTTGAATAAAGGGGTTGTCATGGACAAAAAGTCGTGGAGAGACTACGAAGATCTAGAACTCTAGTGATACTTTTTGACTCCTGCTGGAATTTCTATATCCAAACTGTTTTCCAAAGGAGGAATAGGGCATGAGTACCTGTCATTATAGGCGCAATAGGGATTGTATGCTAGATTGAAATCAATCCAAATATCTTGATTTTTTTTTGGATAAACCTCTAAATCCAAATAACGGCCTCCGTCATAACTGCTCGTGCCATTAGTCAAATCAAAAAAGGGAAGAAATAGATAATCTTGCTCGGCAGTATTCTGTGAGAGATACAGGGTTAATTCCTGCTCTTTATCATGTAACTTAAAATAAACTTTTGCGTATTCTAAATACAAGGCAACTCGATCTGTATTGGTAGGAAAACTTAGAATTTTTCCATTTTCAATAGGTACAAATCTAGATTTAACTCGATACAAACTATCAATTGGGAAAAACTCAAGATGCGAAAAACTCTTCAAATCTTCAGCCTTTAAAGGGCTTTTACCAGAATCATTAAACATTAAATTCATTTGATACTGGTGTTCTTTGATTTGATCTTGGTAAGATAATTGATTTGAATTATCACAAGAAGAAATTAAGACCGAAGTGAATAGTAAGAAAATGAAATGTTTCATGAGTCGAATTTAAGCAAAAAAAAACCTAGCTAAAAAGCTAGGTTTGGTATTTTATGAGAAAAGCTTTTGCATCTTTTCTTTCTCTTCTTCTGCAAGAGCAGCGTCTACTAAAATTCGACCAGAATGCTCATCAATAATGATTTTCTTTCGAGAAGCGATTTCTAATTGTCTTTGAGGTGGAATTGTGAAGAATGATCCTCCAGATGCTCCACGTTCAATAGAGACTACTGCCAAGCCATTCTTTACATTATTTCTAATTCTCCTATAAGCAACAAATAGGTGCTCATCTAATCCACCAGCAAACTCTTCTGATTTTTTCATTAAAAGATTCTCTTCTTCTTGAGTTTCTTTCATGATATCATCAAGTTCAGCCTTTTTATGACCTAAATGCGTTGTTAGACCTTCTTTTTTCTCGTTCGTTTTTTCAATCAACTCTTGTTTGTGAGCGATTTTTACTTTGAACTCTTTGATGCGCTTTTCAGCTAATTGAATTTCTAAATCTTGATATTCAATTTCCTTAGTTAAAGAATCAAATTCACGGTTATTTCTAACGTTCTTTTGTTGTTCCTCGTATTTCTTTTTAAGCTCGTTTGCTTCTTTAATTGTGTTTTTCTTATCGTTGATTTCTTGTTCTAGATCAGCAACCTCACCATTAATTTTTTCCAAACGTGTGTCAAGTCCTGCAATTTCATCTTCTAAATCCTGAACCTCTAAAGGAAGCTCTCCACGAACGTTTCTGATCTCGTCAATACGAGAGTCAATTAGTTGCAAATCGTATAAGGCTCTTAATTTGTCTTCTATACTAAGTTCTTTTTTCTTTGCCATGATTTAACTATAATGAATTGGGTTTGTATTTTTACTTGATAAAATGACTGCAAAATTAGGAAAATTTTTCTTAAGATGCTCAACTAATAAGTCTTTTGTGTACTGTTCACTTTCATAATGTCCAATATCACATATTAAAATACGATTTTCTGCTTGAAAAAAGTCATGATATTTGAAATCCGCACTAACAAAAGCATCCGCACCTTGCGCTATCGCTGCTGATAATGCAAAAACGCCTGAACCTCCTAAAACAGCAACTTTTTGAATATTCGTTGATTTTAGGGCACTGTGTCGGACCACCGCTGCTTTCATTCTATCTTTTAAATGATTGAGAAATACTTTTTCAGATACAGGCTCCTCCAATTCACCGATCATCCCCATTCCCTTATATTGGTTTTGGTTTTCCAGCAAGATTAGTTCATAAGCTACTTCTTCATAAGGATGTGTCTTAATCATGGCTGCCAAAACCTCTGATTTTAAATGAGTTTCTAAGCTCACTTTTAGTTCAATTTCAGTTTCTTCACTCAAGGTGTTGATTTGACCACTAAAAGGATCAGCTCCGTCTAAAGGTCTGAAGCTACCGGATCCAGGAATCCTAAAACCACATGAATCATAATTACCCAATTTACCGGCTCCAGCTTTAAAAAGAGCTTGAATAACTAATTCAGCATGACTCACTGGAACTCTAAGATTTAATTGTAATAAGTCCTTGCTTTTTGGGATGAGAATCTTTGGGTTTAAAATGCCAAGTTGATCACAAATTCGCTTGTTTACACCTACAGGAGAATTATCCAAAGCGGTGTGCATTGCATAAATTGAAATGTCATGTTTTATAGCTTTAATGACTACTCTTTCGACATAGTTTGAGCCGTTGAATTTTTTAAGTCCTTTAAAGACGATTGGATGAAAGCATACAATCAGCTCAGCACCGACTTCAATAGCTTCGTCAACGACTTCTTCGGTGCAGTCTAAACTGACAAGAACTTTATTTATTGTATTGGAATAGGATCCTACTAATAGGCCGACATTGTCAAAATCCTCGGCATCTTTTAGGGGAGCAATTCGCTCAATTTGGTCAGTGATTTGTTTTATTGTCATAAGACAAAGTTAATTAATATGTTTATTTTCGTTTTAATGAATTTAAGCAAAATACTTTTATCACCATTTTCTTTGCTTTACGGTGGGATAACCTCACTTCGCAATAAGGCATTTGATACTGGTATTAAACCACAATTTAAGGCCTCTTGTCCAGTTGTCTCAGTAGGAAATTTATCGGTTGGAGGAACCGGAAAGTCTCCAATGGTTGAATGGTTGATTTCTCAATTTGAGAGTCAATATGATATCATAATTATAAGTAGAGGCTATGGAAGGAAGACTAAAGGGTTGTTTGAGGTAAAGGTTGATGATGCTGCAGAAAAGGTAGGAGACGAGCCCTTACAAATAAAAAGAAAGTATCCCAATGTAAAGGTTGTAGTCTCAGAAAAACGGAAGGTTGCAGTAGAGCAATTTACAGATGCTTCTAAAAATCAATTGATCATTTTGGATGATGCATTGCAGCATCGCTATGTACACAGGGATGTAAATATTGTATTAAGTGCTTATGATAATCTTTTTTATAAGGACCATGTACTTCCTATGGGCCGTTTAAGAGAATGGCGCTCGGGAATTGAGCGTGGTGATGCTCTTGTTGTTACAAAATGCCCAGAGGTTTTTGACTTAAATGATATTTCTGAGCAGGTCAAAAACTATTCGAGTTTGGAGGTGTTTTTTACCAGGATAAATTATGGAAAAGAAGTTTATAATAATGATGCTTCCCTTCCTATAGAAGATTTAAAAAAGAAGCCTATTTTAATTCTAAGCGGAATTGCAAAACCTGAATTTTTTGAGAATCACGTGGGAGTTCAATTTGATAAATGGAGGTTTTCAGACCATCATAATTTCAGTTTAAATGAAATAAGTCAAATAAAAAAAATCCTTAAAGACCGGTTTATTTTGACTACTGAAAAGGATTATATGAGGCTTAAAAATTACAACTGGAGCAGTGATGAGCTCAGTCGAATATATTATTTACCAATAAGTGTTGAATTTATGGAAAATAAGGCTTCAGCATTTAAAGATTTTATTCAGTCGAAACTGGGTAGGAACTAGCTCCATATTCCGTCCAAGAACCGTCATAAACCTCTGTATGCTCCCTGCCGATATGTTCAGCGGCCAAGGCTAAGATACAAGCAGTAACGCCTGAACCACAAGAAAAATAGACTTGGTCAGGTATTTTATCGAATAGTTCTAATAATTCGTTTTTACTTTTAAAGGTGCCTTGTTCTGTTAATAACTCGGTATAGGGTAGGTTGATCGCACCGGGGATGTGACCAGAGCGGATCCCTTCTCTTGGTTCTTTTGTTTTTCCGGAAAACCTATTTTTTCCTCGAGCATCCACAACGATTCGATTTTTGTTTTCTAAAACATCATGAATTCCTACAAAGCCTTTCTTTAAAGGTTTAGAAATAAAATTCCCTAGAGTCCAATTACTGATGAGTTTTGTGCTTGTTGGATATCCCATTTTCTTCCAAGCAGGTAAGCCTCCATTTAGAACATAGACTTGTTTATGTCCCATAACCTTGAACATATACCAGGCTCTTGGGGCTGAAAAAAGGCCATGACAGTCGTAGATTAGTATCGTGCTGTCATCGTTGATTCCAAGTTTCTGAGCTTGTTCTTGAAAATAGCTAGGATTTGGGGCTGTATTGGGTAATGAGGAACCGGGAGAAGCAAATTCTTTTGAATAATTGAAGGGTCTCGCATTTGGAATAAACTCTTTGAGTTCAAACTCCTGTTGACCCGGTTTGGGTCTGCTGGCATCTAAAATTATCGCATTTTTTGATTCGGCAAGTGTTTTAAATTTTTCTGATCCAATGAGCATAGCTATTCTAGAAGTTTAATGGTCATATTTATATTTTCCATGGGCCATTCATCTCTAGATGCTCTTACAACAGAAATGGCATCAACGACATCCATGCCTTTTGTGACCTGCCCAAAAACCGTATGTTCTCCGTCCAAATGACCATAGTCATCCACTCCCAAAATAATATAGAATTCAAAAGGTGTAGTAACTTTATCCGGATTGTATTCCCATTCTCTCGCGGCTGCCAAAGCTCCTCTTTTATGTGGATGGTTTTTTCTAAATTCCGGTGGGATTTTGTAATTCCTAAGCTTGTTTTTAAAGTTTGCAACAGCCTCTGTATCTCCATTTCCTCCTTGAATAATAAAATCAGGAACAACTCGATGGAAACAGGTTAAGTCAAAATAGCCTTCTTTTACCAAATACACAAAGCTCGCACGATGCAGTGGCGTATCTCGAAATAGTTTGAGGTGTATATCGCCCAAATCTGTTTGAATAATTGCCACAGTTTCCGGATTATCTTTACCGTATTGCGTGAAAAATGTTGTGGCATTTTTAGAGTTCGGAACTACTTTTTTTATTTCTTTTGCCTTCTTTTTAGGGCTAACAATGGTATTCTTTTTTGGTGGTGCCGTCTTTTGTATTACATCTGGCTTTTCATGGCACGAAATATAAAAAAGAGCAACGAAGAAAAGGTATAAAAACTTACATTTTGCCAAAATACATGCTTTTAATAAGACCGTCTGACAGTCCGATTTTTGGTACGAATATTTTCTTAGCACCACTCCATTTCATGGCATTCAAATAAATCTTAGTCGCAGGAACAATTACATCTGCTCTATCGGTATTTAACCCAAGGACTAAAATTCGATCATCGTAAGACATGTTTTTAAGAAATCTAAAATGTGCTTTTAGGTAGGCATAGCTTAATGAAGTTCCAATAGGTTTGCCTGACATTTTGAAGATTTTGTTGATGTTACCTCCAGAACCAATAAGAAATATTTTTTCAATATCCGCTGTGTGCTCTTTGATCCAAATTTCAATGTCTGCAAAAATTTCTTTTTTATTCACAGTCTTATTTAAAAGACGTACCGTACCTATTTTAAAAGATTTTGAAGCGATAATTTTGCCTCTACTGATCACCGTCATTTCCGTACTACCCCCTCCAACATCTACATATAGATACGATTTATCTGGATCGATACTTTCATTTAAATCAGTAAAAGAAATAATTTCAGCTTCCTTTTTTCCGTCAATGATTTCTATATCAATGCCCGAGGCCGCTTGAATTTGATCTCTTACCTCTTTACCATTGCTGGCTTCTCTCATTGCAGAGGTAGCACAAGCACGATATTTTTCTACTCCATGCACATCCATTAGGAGTTTGAATGCTTTCATAGCCTCTGTCATTCTAAATGCATTTGCATCGGTTATGTGGCCTTTGACGAAAACATCTTCTCCCAAACGGATAGGAACTCTGATGATATCAGCCTTTTTAAATTGTGGATCTTTGTTGTTTTTTTTAATAACATTGGAGATTAATAACCTAATGGCATTAGATCCAATATCAATAGCACCGTATTTTTTAATCTTCAGCATAAGTATTCTTTAATTCTTTTGGTGAACAAAATAAAGTAGTATCTCCCTTTTTAATATCTTTCCAATATTTAACATTGAATTGAATAGCGACAACTCCACAAGTAGGAATATGTTCAATATTTATTGTACCATATCGATTTACAAAATCATTAATTCCGTGATCGTGGGAAAAAATCATTGCCGTTTCGAAGTCATTATCCAAAGCTCGAATGGTTTTGACTAAATATTTATCAGAAAAACTATAAAGAGATTTATTGATTTTTAAGTTAGGAAGTGGGAATTTCATGTTTTGGCAAAAAATAACCGCAGTACATAATGCTCGTGTGGCATGACTGGTTAAAAACGCATCAGGTCGAGCAACAATTTCATTCAAATGTTTTGAAACTAAATGTGCATCTAAAATACCACGCTCTTTTAAAGGGCGATCCTGATCCTCAATACTTTTGTATTTCCACGAAGACTTCGCGTGACGAACTATGTAAATTGTTTTCATGCTTTAAGGCGCTAAACGCTCAATGAGCCAGTTGAAATTTTTATCTAAGGTGTATCTCAATCTATCGTGCATTCGGTTCGGGCGACCTTGCCAAAATTCTATAGAATGAGGTTTAATAATATAACCACCCCAATGTTGAGGACGTGGAATTTCCTTTCCTTCAAACTTCTTTTCTAAATCTAATAAATTTTTGTCTAAAAATGCTCTTGAAGGTACAACTTCACTCTGATTGGAAGCCCATGCTCCAAGTTTAGAACCGTCTGGTCTAGATTCAAAGTAACCGTCAGATAAATTTGGAGCTAACTTTTCAACCATTCCTTTGATAATAACCTGCCGCTCTAGCTTAGGCCAGAAAAAGGATGCACAGACTTTTGGGTTTGCCTCGAGAGCTTTTCCTTTCTCACTATTGTAATTGGTATAAAAAATGAACCCTTCCCAGGTGAATTTTTTCAATAATACAATTCTACTTTTAGGGTAGCCGTCAAGTCCAATACTGGCGATGTTCATGGCGTTGTTTTCTTCACCAACAGCAACTTCTTCTATTTGATGAAACCAATTACGAAACAATTCAATCGCATCTTTAGGGACTCCAGTTTCTAGAAGATCTCCTTTTTCATAAGATTTACGATAATTACTTAAATCTTTCTCCATAACTCAAAAATACGGTTTTTATCCTTTTTTATTACTACGAATAAGCCACAATCCCACAAAGGTTATGAGTCCATTTACCAATAATAGTTCGTATCCAAAAACATAGCCTGAAAACCAACTCGTGGATTGATCATTAATCAGGTAAGTAAGTCCCACTGAGATTAAAGCTACAATCCAAACATAGCGATCCTTGATATTAAACTTATTGAGAATCCCGAAGGCAAACATTCCAAGTAGTGGGCCATAAGTATAAGAGGCAACTTGAAGTAGCGAGCTAATTACGTTGTCTTTTAATAAATATTTAAAAGAAATGATAACAAGAACCAAGACGACAGACATCCCAATATGGGCCTTTTTTCGAATTGATTTCTGTTCGGATTCATTTTTAGTGCTCATGTCCGTAAAGTCAACACAGTATGATGTGGTAAGCGAGGTTAATGCAGAATCTGCACTTGAATATGCAGCAGCAATTAAACCGAGTATAAAAAACATTGCGGTACTAATCCCAAGTCCACCTTTTAATGCGATTTCCGGAAAAAGTAAATCTGTTTTTAATTGACCATCTACCACAGGGATCTTAATTTGCTCTTTTTCAGCATATATAAACAATAGCGCACCAAGGAATAGGAAGATTAAATTGACGAAGATCAAAATACCTCCCAAAGAAATCATATTCCAACGGGCCTCTTTTGAATTCTTACATGTCAAGTTTTTTTGCATCATATCCTGATCCAATCCAGTCATTGCAATGGTAATAACCATTCCTCCTAGAATTCCTTTCAACACAAAGTTTTTTGCCTTAAAATCCTCAGTAAAGAATACTTGACTATAGGATTTAAATGCCTCTGAACTCAGAGCGTCAGTCATGGTCCAGTCCAGCGCCTCAAGCATTGAAAATACTGCAATTACAACTGCACTCAGCATAAATAGAGTTTGAAGAGTATCGGTCCAAACTATGGTTTTGATCCCCCCTCTGTGGGTATAAACCCAAATCAATAAAATCGAAATTACTACGGTTAATTCAAAGGGAACTCCCCAAGCATCAAAAACGAAATATTGTAGAACTGACGCCACTAAATAAAGACGAAATGATGCCCCAAGTATTCTTGAAATTAAAAAGAATATTGCCCCAGTCTTGTGACTTACGGGACCAAATCGATCTCTGAGGTATTCGTAAATCGACGTTAAGTTTAAGCGGTAATAAAGCGGGAGCAAAACATAGGCAATAATTATATAGCCCAAAAAATAACCAAATACGATTTGCATATAGCTAAAAGAGCTGCCTTGAACCCAACCGGGTACAGAAATAAAGGTTACTCCTGAAAGGCTTGCTCCAATCATTCCAAAAGCGACTACATACCATGGAGATTTTCTATTTGCACTAAAGAAATCAGCATTGGAATCACTTTTGCCTGTAAACTTGGCAATTAGCATAAGAACTAAAAAATAGGCCAAGATTAAACCTATGATGTAGATGGGTGTCATGTTTTTAAACAAAGAACGCATTTTTTTTTAAAATCACTACTTTTGTCGTCAAAGAACTGTAAATGGATTATTCTTCAAAGATTTTAGAACAAGCTGTAAGTGAGATTTCGAGTTTACCAGGTATAGGTAAACGAAGTGCCTTACGTTTGGCTTTACATTTGTTAAAGCAAGATAAGGAAAGGGCTCATGCACTTTCTGAAGCACTTGTTTCTTTAGTTGAGGATATCAAACTTTGCAAGGATTGCCACAATATAGCCGATACGGAAATTTGTCATATCTGTGCTTCGCACAACAGGCAAAAAAATGTGGTATGTGTCGTGGAGGACGTCCGTGATGTGATGGCTATAGAGAACACCGGGCAATTTAAGGGGGTCTATCACGTTTTGGGTGGTAAAATTTCTCCCTTGGAAGGAATAGGCCCCAACGATTTGTTTATCGAAAGTTTATTGCAAAAATCCCGATCTGGAGTAATTTCGGAACTTATTTTTGCTTTGAGTAGTACCATGGAAGGGGACACCACTAACTTTTATATTTACAAACAAATAGAGCACTTGGACATCAAGGTCTCTGCGATAGCCCGTGGAATTGCAGTGGGGGATGAACTTGAATATGCAGATGAATTAACCTTGGGACGTTCGATCATAAATAGGGTTCCATTTGAAAATTCATTATGATTTTTCTGTATCGTCCCAGCTTTTTCGTTTCCTGAGCTTTTTGTAGGCTTTGATCAAAATCATAAGCAGTAAGCCAAGCCCAAAGATGCCCAATACCCCGTAAATCCAATTCACTGCACTTTTAAGGACTACCAAAAAGACCACTGCAAACAGTATAATCGTCGCAACCTCGTTCCAGAGTCTTAAGAAAGTTGAGCTTGGAATACGTTCTTTTCTATTCATTCGGTTTAAGATCATTTGACAACTTAGATGGTAGATAAATAGCCCTGCTACAAAACCTAATTTCACCCACATCCAACCTTGAGTTAACCAAGTTGGGTTTAAATGCAACATATAAAACCCAAAAACCGAAGCCAGCACAGCTGAGGGCCATGTAATGATATACCAAAGCCTCTTGCTCATCAAAAGATATTGCCTTTGCAAAATGGATTTCACTTGAATGTCCTTGTCATCAGCTTCTTTGTAATAGATGAAGAGCCTGACGATATAAAAAAGTCCGGCAAACCAAGTGACGACAAAAATGATGTGTAAGGCTTTAATATATAAGTATTCCATGTTATGATTTTTTTGCCCAGTTATCAATCCATTTTACGGAGAGGTCAACCCAGTCATCTCGGTCGTTTAAACAAGGGATGTGTTCATAAGTTTTTCCTCCAGCTTCAATAAAATCTTCTTTTCCCTCCATGGCAATTTCTTCAAGGGTTTCAAGACAATCAGCAACGAAAGCAGGGGTGACCACTGCCATGTTTTTTTTGTCTTCCTTTTTTGCAAAATCCTCCAATTCGAAATCTGTATAAGGCTTCAGCCAAGGGTCGCGCAATAATCGCGATTGAAAAGAATCTGAATACGCTCCCTTTTCTAAACCTAATTCCTTTGCCACTAATTTGGTGGTCTCTAAGCATTGATGTCTATAGCATTTGCTATGAGCCAATTCATTTTTGGCTTGACAACAAACCCCATCAATTTTACAATGGGAATGCGTAGGGTCGGTTTTGTAAATATGACGTTCGGGAATTCCGTGGTAAGAGAACAGTAAATGATCAAATTTTTCCGGACTGTATTGTTCACCTATGCTTTTGGCCAAAACCTTAATATAATCAGGGTTATTGTAAAAAGGAGGCATAATATCTAAGTGTAACTTTGGGAATTTTTCTGCCACCACCTCTTCAACTTTAACCACAACCGTTTCATAGGATGACATCGCATAGTGAGGGTACATCGGCATCACGTAAATTTCTGTGACTCCTTTGTCCACCAATTCTTGTAAGCCTTTTTCAATAGACATGCTTCCATAGCGCATACCCAAAGCCACCGGTAGGTCGATGCGCTCTTGTATTTTCTTTTGATAGCGCTCCGAAAGAACGATAAGAGGAGAGCCTTCCTTCCACCAAATTTTCTGATAAGCTTTAGCAGACTTTTTTGGACGGGTATTTAAAATGATTCCTTTTACTAATAGAAATCGTTTCCAATAAGCCATGTCAATAACACGCTCATCCATTAAAAATTCATCCAAGTAAGTACGAACATCTTTTGGATTTGGACTTTCTGGTGAACCTAAATTAATCAATAATACTCCCTTCATCTATTCAGTTGTTTTGTAAATTCATATAGTGCTATAGCTAAACTATTTGCGACATTCATTGATGAATTCTCTCCAAACATGTCAATAGCGATAGCTAGATCGATTTGATTCAGAACCTCAGCATTTATGCCTTGTCGCTCTGAACCGAGGATTAAACAAATTTTTTCGTTTTTATCAAATTCAAACTCCCCTAAAGAGTAACTCTGATTTGTCAATTCTAGGGCGATAATTTTATAGTTTTCTTCCTTCTTCTTTTCAATTAGCGAAATTAAGTCATTATAGTAATTTAGCCTAAGGTTTTTTTCTACAGAACGAGCAGTTTTTTTTATGTTGCGTTGTTCTAATTGTGGGCCATTATCCCAAAGGTGTAATGACTCCACGCCAAAGGCCTCAGCAATGCGCAAACACATGCCGATATTCGCAGGTGTTCTCAATTGATCCAAAATAATCTCAATTGGAAATTTCCTGGGAGTATTCTCATAACTATAGTGGTCTAGTTGCTGAATTCCTTGCATTATGCGCTTAAATATTTTTTAGGAGATAATCCGTATTTCTTTTTGAATGCCGCAATAAAATGACTGGAACTACTGTACCCAATTAATGAAGCAATTTCACTCACGCTTAATTTTTCATTTTCAAGAAGGGTTTTTGCATAATCCAATTTGTAGTTGAGTAAAAAGGTATAAACGGGCATTCCGTACATCTCTTTGAATCCAATTTTTAATTGTTTCATATTCAGTCCTACAATCTTTGCTAATTCTTCTAATCCAGGGGGATTAGACATGTGTTCCAAAATAATGTCTTTTGCTTTTTTAATTTTTGCTACTGTTTCACTGTTAGCCATAAAAGGGCATTTCTCCAAATCAATATGATCATCATTATTGAAATAATGACTCAAGAGTTCATATACCTTTCCTTTGATAAAAAGGGGTTTCAAATGTTCTTCAATTTTTTTTGAAGCAAATTGATGTAGAACAACCTTTACAGCAGGACTGATGTCCTTCACATCCATGATGTTTTTGCTGTCATTCAAAAAATCTAAATTAAAAGGTATGGATACATTATCTGCCAAGAGTTGATGGAAATGAGTTACCGGTACAATCAGTGCATATAAATGAGATTGAGGGCCTAATTTCACCAGCGTTTTGATCGATGAGCCTGGTATATAAACCATGGCGGTTTGATTGGATTCAAGTTCTATAGCACAGTGTTCCATGTTGAAGGCGATCGTATTGGAATTGTTAAGTGCAAAAAAGAATTGTAAAAACCCAGATTCTATGTCATATTGAAACTTTCTCGATTGATTATGAGGGTTGTCCAAGGATACCACGGTGAATGCTCCATTTTCGTTTAAAATTACCTGAGTACTTTTATCGATGTTTTTATAACTGCTTAAATCTGTATTCATTTCTTGGGTTCTTCTAGCGACAAATTTACGATATATTTTTTTAGAATAATCACTTTGCTAAATTCGTCTAACAGCTTTATGATTTTCTGATTATTTAAACAAAGTCAGTGATATAAGGTCTTTGAGGCATAAGTCTCTTGTTTGTAATTATTCTAAATAAGGTTAATTTTAGACAGAAGTGCGAAAAAGTACTTTTGGCGATACTTTACTCTCTCAAGTCTTGGTATTTTTGTGCCGTTAGTGACGACAATCAAAATATGAAGAACATATCTACGAAATTATACAATGTAGGTTTAAGTTATAAAAAAGCTGACGTTCAAACACGGGGGCTTTTTAGTATATCCAAATCAGGACAAAAGGCTTTGCTTGAAGAAGCAAAGGATATGGGAATGGATGGGGTATCCGTAATATCGACATGTAATAGAACAGAAATCACGGGTTTCGCCCAACATCCTTATGAACTTATTGGGTTGCTATGTAAGCATTCAGGAGGTTCAGTTGAAGAGTTTGCAGATGTTTCCAATGTATATACTGATAAGGAAGCCATAGAGCACCTTTTTCATATTGGAACAGGTTTGGACAGTCAAATCTTAGGAGATTATGAAATTGTAGGCCAGCTCAAGGAGTCTTTTAAAGTTTCTAAGGATTTAGGAATGACAAATGCCTATCTTGAACGACTTTTTAACTCCGTTTTACAAGCCTCTAAAAGGGTCAAAAACTCCACTCATCTTTCTTCTGGTACAACTTCGGTTTCTTATGCTGCAGTACAGTATTTACTTGATAATATTTCTGATTTAAAAGACAAAAATATATTAGTATTTGGTTTAGGTGAAATTGGAAAGAACGCCTGTAAAAACCTTTTGGAATACACCGACAACAGGAATATTCGTTTGGTTAACCGTACTTTTTCTAAAGCATCGCAATTTGCTGCAGAAAATGAAGGGGTGGATGTAGCTGATTTTACCAACTTAAAAAGTGAATTGGACCAAGCAGACATTTTAATTGTTTCTACGGGGTCTGATAAACCTACAATTTCGAAAGAGCAAATCGACTCGAACAAGAAAATGCTCATTATCGATTTATCCATTCCTGAAAATGTAGATCGCAATGTAACTAATCATGCAGGGGTGCATTTGGTTAATGTGGACGAACTTTCGAAGATTACAGACAGAACTTTAGCGTTGAGGAAAAAAGAAATCCCAAAAGCAAAAACCATAATAGAGGAGCATACCGAAGAATTTAACGAATGGGTAAATCACAGAAAGTTTACTCCTGCAGTTAATGCATTGAAAAGCTCTTTGCAAAATATTCAGCGAGATGAAATCAATTTCCATTCAAAGAAAATTGAAGGGTTCAACCAAGATCATGCTGAACAAATTACGAATCGAATGATTCAAAAAATAACAACACAGTTTGTTAAACATTTAAAAGATGAAGACACCTCGGTAAATCATAGTATAGATGTGATTTCTAGAGTCTTTAATACCGCCATAACAGCCCAGGATGAAGAAAATTAGAATAGGAACTCGTGATAGTGAATTGGCTCTTTGGCAAGCTACCACAGTTCAAAAGCAGATTGAGTATTTAGGGTTTGAGACAGAATTAGTACCTGTAAAGGCCTTAGGTGACCTCAAGTTAGATGAGCCAATTTATGAATTGGGGGTTACAGGAGTGTTTACAAAAAACCTTGATATTGCTTTGATAAAAGGAGAAATTGATATTGCAGTGCATTCTATGAAGGATGTGCCAACTCAATTGCCGAAAGGAATGATTCAGGGAGCTGTGTTGAAAAGAGGGTTAACTCATGATGTTTTAGTTTTTAAAGGGACTGAAGATTTTTTTGCACAAAAAGATGCTGTTATCGCAACAGGAAGTTTGCGCAGAAAAGCAGCATGGCTTGATCGTTACCCGAGCCACCGTGTTGTGGGGTTAAGAGGTAATGTGAATACGAGAATGGCGAAGCTCGAGGAGAATCAATGGAATGGAGCTATTTTTGCAGCAGCTGGATTAAAGCGTATTGGGATTAAAGCGCCTCAACAAGTGAATTTAGATTGGATGTTACCGGCACCTGCTCAAGGGGCTGTGATGATAACCTTGATGGATGAAAACGAAGAGGTTCGTGAAGTCATCAGTCAATTAAATCATGAGGAAACCGCTTTGGTAACTAAAGTGGAACGAGATTTTTTAAGAACTCTAGAAGGTGGATGTTCTGCACCGATAGGGGCTCAAGCCTACGTGAACCAGGAAGAAGGTAAATTAGTTTTTGAAGGTGTCTTGTTTAGTAAAGATGGATCTAGAAAATTAACGGTTGCAAAAAAAGCACCTCTTGAATATGCCGAGAAAGTTGGTGTAGAGGCAGCAAACGATTTGATAGAAAGAGGGGCAAAGCGCCTAATCTTAAAGGACCTACTGGATGATGCGGAATTCAAACTATATTCAACTAAAAAGTTATCTGAAAAGCAAAAAGAACTTATCGACAAACGTGTTGGAGTCGGGGATAGTGATTTTATAAAAATCAGGTCCAATAGAATTGCAAAAAAGCAATTGCCAAGTTGCTTAGATCACGTAATCATTAGTTCTAAAAATGGTTTAGAAAGTCTTTTGATGAGCTTTAACTCAGATGAATTAGAAATAGGGCAGATCCATTGTGTAGGTAGAAGGACAAAAAAGTTGATTGAACAGCGATTGGGTAAGGTCACAACTGTCGCTCCGAATGCAAAAGCTCTTGTTGAAAAACTTAAGGACCTCAAAGGTCAGGAGGTTACCTATTTTTGTGGAGAGGACCGTTTAGATATAATACCAAATGCTTTGGCTCCAAATAATAATTTTCACGAGTTAGCAGTTTACAAGACCATGTTGAGTCCGGAAAAAATTGATGAAACTTATAAGGCAGTGCTGTTTTATAGTCCAAGTGGTGTGCAGAGTTTTATCTCTAAGAATGATTATAAGCCTTTGGCAGTTTGTATCGGCGATACTACAGCTGAAGAAGCAAGAAAATACTTTGACCGAGTAGAGGTTGCAAAAATGCCTAATGTAGAAAGTATGCTCGGTTTGGCAAATGAAATTATTAGAACAGAATATTTAGATGATAATGATGAATCGAACTCGTAGACTTAGAAAAAACGAAAGTATTCGGAGTTTAGTGAGAGAGAATCGTTTGTATAAAGACGATTTTATTTATCCCTTATTTATAGAGGAAGGAAATGACATTGAAATTGAAATCGTTTCCATGCCTGGAATAAAACGTTTTTCACTTGACCGAATTTCTAAAGAACTCGATGAAGTTGTTGCTCTTGGGTTGAAATCCGTGCTGCTTTTTGGAATTCCTAGTCACAAGGATGAGGAAGGAACAGAAACTTGGAATGACCAGGGGATTATGCAGCAAGCAATTCGGTTTATCAAAAAAAATTACCCCAGTCTTTACGTTATTACAGATGTGTGCTTTTGTGAATATACAGACCATGGCCATTGTGGGATTATCCATGATGGAGATGTCTTAAATGATCCGACACTAGAAAATATTGCAAAGCAAGTTGTATCTCATGCAAAAGCTGGAGTGGATATGGTTGCTCCATCAGGGATGATGGATGGGACTATAGCGTGTATTCGTAAGGCTCTTGACGATTCTGGTTTTTCGGAGCTACCAATTATGGGCTACTCTGTAAAATACGCCTCTGCTTTTTATGGTCCCTTTAGAGATGCTGCAGATTCAACTCCAGCATTTGGAGACCGACGTACCTATCAAATGGATCCAGCAAATCGAAGAGAAGGAATGCTTGAAGCAACAATTGATGACCAAGAAGGGGCAGATATTTTGATGGTAAAGCCTGCTTTGTCTTATTTGGATATCATCAGTGATTTAAAACAAAATTTTGACAAACCCATTGCATGCTATAATGTGAGTGGAGAATATGCCATGATTAAGGCAGCAGCTGAAAAAGGTTGGATAGATGGAGATCGCGTAATGATGGAGTCTCTTCTTTCCATGAAAAGAGCTGGTGCGGATATCATCATTACTTACTTTGCAAAAGAAGCAGCAAGATTATTAAAATAATTATGGAATTATCGAAGTCTAAAAAATTATATGAAGAAGGTTTAGTGCACTTAGTAGGGGCTGTTAATTCTCCTGTACGTGCTTTCGCTTCTGTTGGAGGGAATCCTCTATTTATTGACAAAGCCAAAAAAAGTCATATTACTGATGTGGACGGAAATCAATATGTAGACTACGTATTGTCTTACGGGCCAATGATTATTGGTCATAAGCATCCCAAAGTTGCCAAGGCTGTGAAAAAGGCGATGAAAAAAGGGTATTCCTTTGGAGCATCGACTAAAGGGGAAATAAAGTTGGCCGCTTTAGTATGTGAAGCATTTCCAGATATGGATAAAGTGAGATTTGTTAATTCAGGGACTGAGGCTGTCTTCAGTGCTTTGAGATTAGCCCGTGCCTATACTGGGAAGTCAAAAATTATAAAATTTTCTGGTTGTTATCACGGACATGCCGATGCGCTTCTTGTGGCTGCAGGTTCGGGATTAGCAACATTGAGCATGCCGGGGTCTAAAGGTGTTCCCGAGGAAGCGGTAAAAAACACTTTAATTGCCAATTACAATGATCTTGAGAGTGTAAAAGCTCATTTTGAAGCTCATGATGATATTGCGGCCATAATTTTAGAGCCTATTGCCGGTAATATGGGAGTGGTTGTTCCAGATAAAGATTTTGTACAAGGAATCAATGAATTAGCCGCTCAAAATAATGCGTTAATTATTGCTGATGAGGTGATGACTGGATTCCGTTCACAATTTGGTGGAGCTAGTGAGTTGCTTGGATTAAAGGCAGATATTACCTGTTTAGGAAAAGTTGTTGGTGGTGGTTTTCCAGTTGGAGCCTATGGAGCTCGAAATGAGATTATGGAAATGGTAGCACCTTTAGGGGGAATGTATCAAGCAGGAACCTTATCTGGTAATCCTATTGCTATGGCAGCAGGTTTAGCAACCCTGAAAGAATTAAGGTCGCAGAACCCTTACGAAAAATTCAGGGCCTTAGGTGAATTGTTAGAAACCATTATTAAAGAGGCGGCAAAGAAACATGGGGTGGCTGTTCAGTTCAATAAATTTGGGTCTATGATGAATCCATTTTTTACTGATCAAGATGTGAAGTCTTTTGAAGATGCACAAACGTGTGATACAAAGAAATTTGCCAAGTTCTTCTGGGCTTTGATTGAAAACGGATTATTTATTCCGCCATCTCAATTTGAAGCTTGGTTCCTGTCCTCTAGTTTATCAAAAAAAGATTTAGAAAAAACTGCACACGCTATTGATCAGGCGATGCAGGCTGTAGCAAATATCTAATTATGCTTAAAAACGATTTATACTTAAGAGCTTTAAAAGGTGAAGTGGTAGAGCGTCCTCCAGTGTGGATGATGAGACAAGCTGGAAGATACCTTCCTGAATTTATGGAGCTCAAAAACAAATACGATTTTTTTACACGCTGTCAAACTCCGGAGTTGGCTGCTGAAATTACTGTACAACCTATTAGGCGCTATGGTATGGATGCTGCCATTCTGTTTTCTGACATCTTAGTCATTCCTCAAGCCATGAATATTCATGTGGAAATGAAGCCTGGCGTAGGACCTTGGCTTCCGAATCCTATTCGATCTCAAAAAGATTTGGATTCGGTTATTGTTCCTGATATTCAGGAGAGCTTGGGCTATGTGATGGATGCCATTAAGTTGACCAAAGAAATGCTTAATGATGAGGTTCCATTAATAGGTTTTGCAGGTTCTCCGTGGACCATTCTCTGTTACTGCGTGCAAGGTCAAGGTTCAAAAAACTTCGATATTGCAAAAGAACTTTGTTTTACTCAACCTCAAGTAGCCCATAGTTTGCTACAAATGATTACCGATACAACTATTGCCTACCTAAAAGCAAAAGTTAAGGCTGGTGTTGATGCTGTTCAAATCTTTGATTCGTGGGGAGGGATGTTGTCTCCAGTTGATTACCAAGAATTCTCTTGGAAGTATATTCAACAAATCATAGATGCTCTTCGCCCAGAAACAGAGGTTATTGCTTTTGGAAAGGGTTGTTGGTTTGCCTTGGAAGAAATGAGTCAATCTGGAGCTTCTGCTCTTGGTGTTGATTGGACAATCTCACCTGAGATGGCTAGAAAGTTTACAGGAGGAAATATTACCCTTCAAGGAAACTTTGATCCAACAAGATTATTTTCTCCTCCAGCCACCATTAAGAAAATGGTTACCGAAATGATTGATGCTTTTGGTAAGGATAAATATATTGTGAATTTAGGCCATGGAATTTTACCAAATATTCCTTTGGATAATGCCAAAGCCTTTATCGATGCTGTAAAAGAATACGAGGCACGTTAATGAAAGAGCAGTTTTTAGCATATATCAACAATTTACAGGACAAAATTTGTGCTGCAGTAGAGCAAGTCGATGGTAAAGCTAAGTTCAAGGAAGACCTTTGGGATCGTCCAGAAGGAGGGGGAGGTAGAACACGTGTAATTACCAATGGTAAAGTATTTGAAAAAGGTGGGGTAAATATATCCGCAGTTCATGGGGATTTACCAGAATTGATGCAGAAAAAATTAGGGGTAGATAAGGCAAAGTTTTTTGCTTGTGGACTTTCTTTAGTATTGCATCCTGAAAACCCTAAAGTGCCTACAGTGCATGCAAATTGGCGTTATTTTGAGATGTATAATGAAGATGGAAGTATTGCTGATTCTTGGTTTGGAGGTGGACAAGATCTAACTCCGTATTATGTTTTCGACCAGGATGTAGTTCATTTTCATCAAGTCTGTAAAAATGCTTGTGATCCTTTTGATCTGAACTATTATCCGTTGTATAAAAAACAATGTGATGAGTATTTTTACAATTCACACAGAAATGAGGGACGAGGAGTCGGTGGATTGTTTTTTGATTACTTAAAAACTTCCGATCAGAAAAGCATGCAAGACCATTATGACTTCGTGACTTCGGTAGGGGATTCCTTTATAGAATCTTATATTCCAATAGTTGAAAGACGAAAAAACTTACCTTTCACATTTGCTCAAAAGGATTGGCAAGAAATACGACGAGGAAGATATGTCGAATTTAATTTGGTCCATGATAGAGGGACTATTTTTGGTTTAAAAACTAATGGTCGTATTGAAAGTATTTTAATGAGTTTGCCTCCAAAGGTCCAATGGAGATATGATTATCATCCTGAGGCTGGTTCGGAGGAAGCTCGTCTAGAAGAGCTGTTGGCTCATCCAAAAGATTGGGTATGAATTTAATTCAAAAGTATAATATTCCGGGTCCAAGATACACCTCTTATCCAACTGTCCCTTATTGGGATGAAAAAGGGATTTCGATTGAGGATTGGAAGCGAACGGTAAAATTATCTTTCGATCAATCAAATAATACTGAAGGAATAAGCCTGTACATTCATCTTCCATTTTGTGAAAGCCTTTGTACGTTTTGTGCCTGTCACAAGCGAATCACGAAAAGACATGAAGTTGAGACTCCATATATTGACGCAGTTCTTCAAGAATGGGCTCTGTATTTGAATTTATTTGAAAAACGACCAAAGATCAGGGAAATTCACCTCGGTGGTGGAACACCAACCTTTTTTTCGTCTTCAGAATTAAGAAGACTTATTGAAGGGATTTTTAAGGGAGCAGATCGTACAGAGAAAACAGATTATAGTTTTGAAGGACATCCAAATGCAACCTCTAAAGAGCAGCTTCAGGTTTTATTTGATTTAGGTTTTGACAGAAATAGTTTTGGTATTCAAGATTATGACCCTAAGGTTCAAAAAGCCATACATCGAATCCAGTCCTATGATCAGGTTAAACAAATTACGGAATGGTCAAGGGAAGTGGGGTATCAATCGGTATCTCATGATTTAATTTTCGGTCTTCCTCATCAAAATGAGGAAAGTATACGAAATACCATTGCCCAAACGATTTCTTTGGCACCCGATAGAATTGCCTATTATTCTTATGCTCACGTTCCTTGGATAAAGGGGGTTGGACAACGAGGCTTTGATGAAAAGGACCTGCCTAAAGATCAAGAAAAAAGACGCTTATATGAATTAGGAAAACAATTGTTTTTTGAAGCAGGTTATGTGGAGATAGGAATGGATCATTTTGCTTTACCCAGTGATTCTATGTACAAAGCCCTAAAAAACAATAAGCTTCATCGCAATTTTATGGGTTATTCCGCTGGTAAAACCCAGCTGATGGTAGGACTTGGGGCGTCTTCCATAGGCGACTCATGGTACAGTTTTGCTCAGAATGAAAAGAAGGTAGAAACCTACCAAAATCTTGTAGCTAATGCTGAATTTCCTGTTTATCGAGGACATTTGCTTAGTCAAAAGGACTTGGTGGTTAGAAAACATATCTTAAATTTGATGTGTCAGTTGAGTACTTCTTGGAAAGAAGATCAAATGAAATTGGATGAAATGCCAGAGATTTTGGACCGACTAGAAGAAATGCAAGACGATGGGTTATTAGAAATTGGTGAAGATTTCATTAAAGTCAATGAAGCTGGTCGTATGTTTGTAAGAAACATATGTATGGCTTTTGATTTAAGATTGATAAAAAACAAGCCGGAAACAAGGGTGTTTTCGATGACAATTTAAGAGAATATTAATTTTTTTATTAATTTCGCAAAAAACAAATAAACTGAACTATGGCAATATTTGAATTGAAACTTCCAAAAATGGGAGAGAGTGTAGCTGAAGCAACGATAACTTCTTGGTTAAAATCTGTAGGTGAAACTATTGAACAGGATGAGGCCGTTGTTGAAATCGCTACAGATAAAGTAGATTCTGAAGTTCCATCTGAAGTTTCTGGAGTTATAAAAGAAATTTTGTTTCAAACAGATGATGTTGTTGAGGTTGGTCAAACCATTGCTTTGATTGAAGTTGAAGGAGATGATGTTGTTTCAAGCCCTGAGCCAGTAAGTGTTGTTGAACAAGATATTCAAGAGGTAGCAGTTGAACAGGTTGCTGAGAAAATTTCTGAAGAAATTAAGGAATTATCTAAAGAAACGGCTTCAGGAAAATTTTTATCCCCTCTCGTTAGAAATATTGCGAAAGAAGAAGGTGTTTCTGAACAGGAATTGGAAAACTTGCAAGGAAGTGGAAAGGATGGAAGGATTACCAAGAATGATATTTTGTACTATGTGAAGAATCGCAATGCTACTCCAAGTGTTCCAGCCGCAGCCCCTGTTAAAGCGACGCCAGCTCGAGCTGCTGCACCTGCTTCTGCACCGAAAGTTTCAGTTCCAGTTTCAGTTAATGGAGGTGATGAAATTATTGAAATGGATAGAATGAGAAAACTAATCTCAGGCTATATGGTCAATTCTTTACAAACTTCTGCTCATGTACAGTCATTTATTGAGGTGGATGTAACCAATATTGTCAAATGGCGCGCAAAAGTGAAGGATGCCTTTTTAGCAAAAGAAGGAGAGAAAATAACGTTCACACCTATCTTTATGCAAGCTGTTGCCAAGACTATAAGAGATTTCCCTATGATCAATATTTCAGTTGACGGGGACCGTATAATAAAAAGAAGAGATATTAATTTAGGAATGGCCACGGCTTTGCCATCAGGTAACCTAATTGTTCCTGTAATAAAGGGCGCGGATCAATTGAATTTAGTCGGGATGACCAAGGCCGTAAATGATTTGGCAAATCGCGCTAGAAATAATGCCTTAAATCCAGATGATATCAAGGGAGGAACTTATACAGTAACTAATGTTGGATCCTTCGGTTCAGTTATGGGGACACCAATTATAAATCAACCTGAAGTTGCTATTTTGGCTCTAGGTGCAATTAGAAAAGTTCCAGCGGTTATTGAAACGCCTGATGGAGACTTCATCGGAATAAGACATAAAATGTTCTTATCACATTCCTATGACCACAGAGTAGTTGATGGGATGTTAGGAGGAATGTTTATAAAGCGTTTAAGCGAATATCTCGAAGCTTGGGATATCAATACAGAGATTTAAAAAAAAAGGCATCCATTTGGATGCCTTTTTTTATTTAAGAGCTTGGTCTATTATTAATCCTGAGTTAGCATTACTAAATGTGATGCCGAGCAAATTACTAATGGTCGGGACGATATCTGTTACCGTATAGTATCTCGTCGTTTTTCCTGATTTAATTCCATTTCCAAAGAATATAATTGGAACATGTGTGTCATAATTGTAACCGCTTCCATGAGTTGATCCCGTTCTTGAATAAGAAATTTGATTGGGCATGTTTACATACAAAACATCTCCGGAGTATTTTTGATTGTATCCCATCTGCAACAAATGAAGAATTCCTTTACTGAATTCTGATTCTTGCATCGTTTGTGCACTAACCGCCTTGTAAACGTCTTTGTAGTTTACTAACTCTTGAGCGATGTAATTTCCAGCTTGCATGCGATCAATACCAGCAGATTTCAGGATGGAATCATTCAGAAAGATCTGTTCGTTGGAAATATTTTCTATTAAATCATTTCTTCCATATTTAGCCTGAGTCAATTCAGCTAGAAATGCACGGAGGGCAGTACGAGAATTATAGCCTCCTGGAATATTTTCATCCATAAGGTATTGAGGCACGCGCACTGCTGCATGGTCAGCGGTTAAGAATAGGGTATAATTCCCTTTTCCAACTTTTTTATCTAAGGTTTTCAGTAGTCTAGCAATCTCAAGATCTAAACGAACATAGGTGTCTTCAATTTCTTTTGAATCCACACCAAATTGATGTCCAATATAATCCGTTGAGGAGTAGCTTACCGATAAAAAATCGGTATAGTCACTCGACCCTAATTTCTCTCCTTTAATGGCAGCGATTGCAAAATCAGTAGTAATTGAATTCCCAAATACTGTGGCTTTGATTAAATCAAAATTATTGTTTGCCTCGCGAAGTTCTTTTAAATCGTAAGGAAAAGTAGGTTCGTCTTTTGCTGCAAATTTACCTTCGTAGGGATTGTTGTCCTCCAAGGATGCGGTATATTTTTTTATGGGATAATAAGTGTCCCAAACACTATTTGCATAGTCTTCCGCAGTTCCTGAATTATTAAAATCCTCAACCCACTCTGGAAGTTGGTTCATATAGTAGGTAGAACTGATAAATTTTCCTTCATCACGTCCTTCAAACCAATAAGCCGCGTTGGCTGTATGTCCAGCTGGTAATATTGCTGACCGGTCTTTTATTGCGATCCCTATAACCTTTCCTTGCTTGTACTGATGCAAGTTTAATTGATCAGAAAGTGTGGTTGTTTTCATTCTATTTGGAGACTTCATTCCTCCATTTATACCTCCAACAGTTTGATAGTTTTCATCCGCAACACAATAAACCATTTTACGTTGAAATTTATCGTAAAAATCATTTCCAAGTATACCGTGATTTGATGGTGTAGTTCCTGTGAATACAGAAGCATGCCCCGCTGCAGTTTTGGTCGGTATATAATTAAAATGACCATTTTCAACATTAAAGCCTTCTTGTAATAATCTTTTGAAGCCATCGTCACCGTAATGGTGGGCAAATTGAGTAAGGTAATCATAGCGCATTTGATCTACTACAATCCCAACGATCAATTTGGGTTTAGGGTCATCTTTCTGTTGGAAACTCATTAGAGAAAGGGCCAACATTAGTGTGAGTAGGAATTGTTTCATTTTTCAATTTTTATCTTCCAAAAGTAATTAATTCTAGGTTTTATCTTTTAAAAAAAATCTTAATTCTAATTAAAGCTTGGCATTATTTAATATTTTTACAAATATGAATAATATTGAGCATATTGGTAAGTACTTCATGATGCTGGGTCAAGTATTTAAAAGACCTGAAAAGATGAAAGTATTTAAAGAAACAGTTTTCCGTGAGATTGATGACCTTGGCATCAGTTCCTTGGGAATTGTGGTTTTTATTTCTTTTTTCATTGGAGGAGTAGTAGCTATTCAAACCGGTTTGAATGTGGATTCCCCTTTTATTCCGAAATCACTTGTAGGGTTTGCTACGAAACGATCGGTGATTTTGGAGTTTTCACCGACCTTTATTTCAGTAATCCTGGCAGGTAAAGTAGGCTCCTACATTACCTCAAGTATTGGGACAATGCGAGTTACAGAGCAAATTGATGCCCTTGAGATTATGGGAGTAAATTCACTTAGTTTTCTCGTGTTACCAAAAATTATTGCAGCGGTATTTTTCTATCCTTTTTTAATTGTTATTTCCATGTTTTTTGGGATTTTGGGAGGATATTATGGAGGACAAGTAACCGGTCTTTTCACCGGTATTGAATATATAGATGGTATTCAATTGGATTTCAACCCTTTTTTGTTGCGATACGCAATTATTAAAACGGTAGTTTTTGCATTTTGTATTGCAACTATTCCTGCCTATCATGGATATTATGTCAAGGGTGGTTCTCTTGAGGTGGGTAGAGCGAGTACCAAAGCCGTGGTTTGGACCATGGTGGCTATCGTAGTTTTAAATTATTTCTTAACTCAAATGTTGCTAGGTTAATGATAGAGGTTAAAAATATATTTAAGGGCTTTTCGGGAGCTGAAGTTTTAAAAGGAATCTCAACAAGTTTTGAGAAAGGTAAAACCTCTTTAATTATCGGACAGAGTGGAGCGGGTAAAACCGTTTTTTTAAAAAGCCTTTTAGGGCTTTATCAGCCTGATGATGGAGAGATTTGTTATGATGGAGTATCCACCGCTGAAATGGATACAAAAGCCAAAAGAGAACTCAGAAAAGAGATTGGTATGGTTTTTCAAGGTTCGGCACTTTTCGATTCAATGACCGTTGAGGAAAATGTGATGTTTCCCTTGAAGATGTTTTCTGATGACAGCTATGATAACATGTTAATTCGAGTTAATGAGGTTTTGGCGAGAGTAAACTTGGTTGATGCAAACAAAAAACTTCCCTCGGAACTTTCAGGTGGTATGCAGAAAAGAGTTGCAATAGCCCGAGCTATTGTGATGAGACCTAAATATTTATTTTGTGATGAGCCGAACTCAGGTTTAGATCCAAGCACAGCAATTTTAATTGATAACTTAATTCAAGAGATTACCAAAGAATACAATATTACCACAGTAATTAATACCCATGACATGAATTCGGTTATGGAGATTGGGGAAAAAATCATATTCCTAAAAGCCGGTAAAAAGGCATGGGAAGGCACTTCAAGTGATATTTTTAGAACGGATAATGATGCTGTTGTTAACTTCGTGTACAGCTCGGAATTATTTAAAAATGTTAGGAAGGTTTATTTGGACGAAATAAATTAAAAAAGCCTTGTTTAATTATGAAAACCTCGTATCTTTGCACCCGCAAAACGAGATAAGTTTTTTGCAGACCGGGTAGCTCAGTTGGTAGAGCATCTCCCTTTTAAGGAGAGGGTCCTGGGT
>JBMYVY010000016.1:0-34146 GCA_049606855.1 Flavobacteriaceae bacterium
TCATTATAAAAACAAACTAGATTTCGAATGGTTGCATGAAATTGAAACTTTATTTTAAATTTACGAAAAAAAAAAACCGGATCCTCACGGATCCGGTTCTCATTACCAACAAGTTAGTTTATCTAAATCTTGGAAATGCTTTTTTCAGCATAGTTTCCATCAAACACCAATTGGTGAATGCAGACTGTATTAAATTCACCCCAATAAAGGCGGTGAAATAATACCAATTGCTCGAGATATAATGTGCAGCAACTAAGCTCACCAAAATTAATACTCCAGCTATTACTCGAATCGTTTTTTCTAAACTCATAATACGTGTGATTCTATATTTAAACAATATGCATGCATCGGAAATCTCGGATGCGTTGCGTTATACTTTTTAATTTCTTCCATTAAGATTTCGGCTTGAGCATGATTACAAGCAATGATGTCTAACTTAGATTCTGCTTTTAATTTATGGCTTCCGATAAAGCTCGCCTCAGCGGGAACCCCTGTGTAAACACCCTGCACATCAAGCTCAGAATAAATGCTGACACCAATTTTTTCAATTAATCCTCCTAGAGGGCTTTTTTCCTCCTTTAAGGAGAAGATGTAAATCATTTTCATGAGTGTTTCTTTTTTTCAGTTAAATAATAAACTAATGGCACAATCAGTAAGGTCAAGGCTGTAGAGGCTATAGTTCCTCCCATCAAAGAGATGGCCAATCCTTGGAAGATCGGGTCAAACAAGATGACAAAAGCTCCGATTACCACCGTTCCAGCAGTCAACAAAATAGGCATGGTTCTCACCGCTCCTGCTTCGATTACGGCTTCCTCTAACGAGGCACCTTCCGCTAATTTGATGTTGATAAAGTCAATTAATAAGACTGAGTTTCTTACCATAATTCCCGCCAGAGCAATCGCTCCAATCATCGATGTTGCAGTAAAAAAGGCTCCCATAAACCAGTGTCCAACAAGGATACCAATCATGGCAAGTGGAATAGCAACCATCATAACAAGTGGCGTTTTGAAATCTTGGAACCATCCAACAATCAACATATAAATGATCAAAATCACCACAGCAAACGCTGCTCCTAAATCGCGGAATACCTCAAAGGTAACTTGCCATTCCCCATCCCATTTAAGCACATAATCCTTGTCCATAAAAGGGGCTTCGGTAAAGTTTTGAGTCAAGTTCTTTCCTGTTGGGGTAACAATGGCATCAAGCTCATCTTCAATTCCCAACATGGCGTAAACTGGAGATTCCAATTCACCTGCTACATCGGCAACGACATAAGTCACGTTCTTTTGGTTTTTGCGATAAATCGCCTTGGGAACGGTAGTCTTTTCTAAAGTAGTCACATCTCCAATACTGACGAGCATGCCCATGGCATTTTTCAATTTCAATTGCTGAAGATCAATCAAATCTTGACGTTGATTTTCTTTTAATCTCACCACAACTCCAACTGCATTTTGATCGCGATCAGCTTTGAGTTGAGTCGCTTTCATTCCGTGAAGTCCTACTTGCAAAGCCTGCACAATCTGCTGATTAGACAGTCCAGCCAAAGCAGCTTTTTGAGTGTCTACCTTTAAGGTGTACTGCTCGCTGTCTGCTTCTACATAAGAATCCACATCTACAATATCAGCAGAGGCCAAAAAGACGCCTTCTACTTTCTTCGCTACAGCTTCTTGACCTGCTTGATTTGGCCCATAGATTTCTGCAACTAAAGTGGATAGTACTGGAGGACCAGGCGGCACCTCAACAACTTTGATGTTTGCCCCTAGTTTTTCTGCCAATTCTTGCAATCCTGGTCGGAACATCTTAGCCAAGTCATGACTTTGAAGATCTCTAGTTTCCTTATCAGTCAAATTCACTTGAATATCGGCCACATTCGGTCCCTTCCTCAAATCGTAGTGACGCACTAAACCATTAAAAGTAATGGGCGAAGCTGTTCCGACATAGGATTGATAAGACACTACTTCTGGTTGTTCACTGATATAAAAGGCCAATTCCTTGGTCACTTTATAGGTCTCTTCCAAAGTAGTCCCCTCTGGCATATCTATAACGATTTGGAATTCATTTTTATTGTCAAAAGGAAGCATTTTCACTACCACCCCATTGAAATAAAATAAACTCATCGAAGCCAAAAGTACCGCCGTTACTGAGCCGATAAAAATAAAGGCCCGCTTCGGACTATTGATCATCGGACGCATCAACTTATTGTATGATTTATAGATAAAAGTATCCTCGACCTTGAAGACTTTTTCTCCGTTGTGGGGCTCCGTTTTAAGCAAACGATAAGCGATAAACGGGGTGATCACCAAGGCTACCACTAGAGAGAAGAACATCGCAAATGCAGCTCCAATCGGCATAGGACTCATATAAGGCCCCATCATTCCTGAAACGGCAATCATCGGCAATACCGAAGCAATAACGGTAAAGGTTGCCAAGATTGTTGGGTTTCCTACCTCTGCAATAGAAGCGATGGCCGCTTGCATAAAGGGAAGCTTACGCATCTTAAAATGTCGGTGCATATTCTCGGCAATAATAATAGAGTCATCCACGACTATACCGGTGACGAATACTAAAGCAAAAAGGGTAATCCTGTTCAGCGTATAGCCCAACATATAGTAAGCAAAAAGCGTCAAGGCAAAAGTTACCGGTACCGACAAAAACACCACAAGTCCACCTCTCCATCCCATAGAAAGCGCCACTACAAGAGTCACTGCTATGATGGATCCAATCAGGTGAAGCATCAATTCATTGACCTTGTGAGAAGCCGAAGCTCCATAGTTACGCGTCACGGAAACGCTGACCTCATCTGGAATTAAATCTCCTTTTAATTGCTCGGTTTTGGCAAGGACAAGCTCTGCTAATTTCATCGCATCTGCACCTTTTCTCTTAGCAATAGATAAGGTTACTGCAGCTTGCTCGTGATCGGCATCTCCGTAGCGCACATATTGCACGGGCTCTTGAGGCCCATCAATAATTTCTGCGACTTGATTTAAGTATACCGCTTGACCGCCTTTGAGTCCCACCACAAGGTTCTGAACGTCCTGAGAAGTTCTAAGAAAATTACCGGATTTCACCACCAAATTTTGATTGTTTTGGTTGATGTTTCCAATAGTTTGAGTCCCGTTTGCAGCTTGAATTTGTCCGCTGACTTGAAGGGGGTCTAATCCGTAAAAGGCCAATTTATCACGATCCAGGTTGACCTGAATTTCGCGAGAGCGCCCTCCGATTACTTTTACTTGAGCAATGTCCTTAATCTTTGAAATTTCATTCCCCAATTCTTCTCCCATTCGCGAGAGCATATAATCGTCATAACGGTCACTGTGTAGGGTTAAACTCAGCGCTGGCACATCGTCGATTGCTCTAATTTTAATCAGTGGAGGAGTTACTCCTTGAGGCATTTGATCCATGTGACGATCGAGTTCTGCATAGAGTTTTACGATGGATCTCTCGATGTCTTCACCAACATAAAACTGCACAATAACCATGGCCTGATCATTCATCGAAGTAGAATACACATACTCCACTCCTGAAATGTTTGCCGCTATTTTTTCTAGGGGCTCTGCCACCCTTGAGGCAACTTCCTCTGGTGAAGCACCTGGATATCCTATAAATACATCCGCAATCGGAACGTCGATTTGCGGCTCTTCCTCCCTTGGTGTCAAAGCACTTCCGTAGATCCCAAGACCTAAGAAGACCAACATCAATAAAGGAGTCAGCTTGGAGTTAATAAATAACTCCGCTATTTTTCCTGCGATTCCTTTTTCCATATTACAGACTCAATTTTTGACCGTCCTTAATGTTCGATGGGTTAAGTACCATGCGATCTCCTGAATTCAATCCAGAAACCACCTCTACCTGGTCTCCATCTACCTTACCTAAACGCACCCAAACAAGGGCTGCACGACCGCTTTCTGTCATCAAAAAGACCCCGTCCATTTGTCCGTAAGTTTTTACCGCTGAAACAGGAATCATCAAACGCTCCGTGTTGGCTTTGAGTGCAGACATTTTTACATACTGTCCGTTGATCAAGCCTTGAGGGTTTGTGATTTTTAATTCCATAGCATATTGTCCCCCGTTGAATGATCCTGAAGGAATCACGCGAGCTACAGTAGCTTTATAATCTTGAGATTGGGCAGATAGTTTTACGGCCTCTCCAATGCTGAATTTTTTGGCTTGGAATTCGGGCAAATTCACGACTGCTTTAAACCCTTGGGTTCCTACCAACTCTAAAATTGGACGTCCTGGGCTGGCCAGATCGCCTTGAGATTGATACTCCTTAGTCACTACCCCTGAGAACGGCGCGCGAATATTGGTGTACTTCAATTGAGTTTCAATGTTGTTTAACTGTTGATTAGCCATTTCCAAAGCCGCTTGAGACCCTGATAAATGCGCCGTCATATCATCCATTTCCTTTTGAGTGGCACTTCCTTTGTCAAACAAAATAACGATACGATCATAGTCCTTTTTCACATTGCTATACTGGGCCTGTGCTGCAGCAATTTGAGCCTCAGTTTGTGCCTTTTGAGCTTTTAAATCACTGTCGCTGATGCGGATCAAAAGTGCTCCTTTTGAAACTTGCTCACCGGCTTTGGCATAAATCTTTTCAATACTTCCCATAGTACGGGTCGCTAATTGAGCCTGATCCTCGGCTTGAACAGATCCTGAAAAAGTTGTCAGATCTAGTGTTTTTACTGGTGCAAGTTCGATAACTTGAACTTTTGCAGCCATGCGTGGGGCTTTGGTTGCCACGGAATTATCTGAAGAACAGCTTGTGAAAAATAAAGCAAGTGCTCCAAGTAAATAAGTATATTTCATCTTAATTTGATTCTAATTGGATTTGATAAATCGCCATGTTCAGTCTGAAAATGGCATCTTGTAATTCTAAACTCTTTTGAGAAAGCAGGGTCTGTGCGGCAATGAAATCCGTACTCTTCTCCATACCTTGTTCATAGCGGTCCGCAATAATTTTATAGGCCGCTTGGGCTTGAAGTTCCGCCTCTTTGGCTTGCATCAATTGAATTTCTTTAGTCTCGAGATCCCTGATGGCTTTTTCTAAACTGAGTTGTGCCTTATCTTTTTCTAAATCGTATTGATTCAGGGCTTGATCTTTGGTGATTTGAGCTTTGCGGGTTTTTGCCAATTGGGCTCCCCCATTGAAAATTTGCCATGAAAGTCCAACCCCTACGAAATAAGACTGCCCTTGAGATCCAAAAGGATTGGCGTCATTTAAATCGTATTGACCGAAGGCATTGATGCGCGGCATGAATTTCGCGCGCTCCATTTGATACAAAGCGTTTTGGGCCAAATAAGCGTGTTTAAGCGCTTCAAGATCGGCGCGTTCTTCTGATACCTCTGAACTTTGCGACTCCACTGCAAAAGGCGTTTGCTCAATTTCATCCACAAGAACCAACTGACTTCCCTTTTCAAGGCCTAATAAAAGCACTAAGAAATCATTGATACTCTGCTCGGAAGAACTCAAACTCTGTAACTGCCCTTGTAATTCCAACTTTCTCACCTTTAATTGAAGCAAATCGGCCTCATTTAAATAGCCCACCTCCAACATGTTTTCGCTCAATTCCACATAGTGGTCTACAAGCTCAATCGAGGACTCGACTAAAGCGGTTTTTGCACGCATTAGCCCCAACATATGGTATTGATTTACCAATTGAAACTCCAAGTACTGCGTGTAGCGCTCCACCTCAAAGCTCTTGGCTTCATAGGCCTCCTTAGCCGCTTTGCGCCCATAAATACCATCCATATTAAATAGTGGTTGCTCTATTGCTGCGCGCGTGTTCCAGTTACTGATATCATCCGGATCGTTAAGCACCTCAGGAGCAAAATCCCCAAGGGTCACCGATTCTTGTTGTAATTTAATTCCAAAAGCATTCAAGGGATTGTTGGTATTTACTCCGGTCTCCGATAGATTTACCTTAGGCAAAAACACCGAACGGGTCTCCTTGACATCTTGCAAGGCTTGATCCACCTCGGCTTGTTTAATCTCTAATTCCCGACTCTGAGTGTGCAAGAGGGCTTTTGCCTGCTCCAAACTGAGCTCCTGAACCTGAGCTCCTGCATCTAAAACGAGGAAAGAGAGAAGAATTAGAATAACTATTCTTTTCATCAATGTTAAGTTTTACTGTTATGAAGAGCAAAAATAGCGGAAGCTTCCTCCTCGAAGTGTAACCTAAGTCACCAAGGGCCAAGAAAAAGTAGCATATCTTCTCAAATCCATTTCCATGTGGACATTAAAGCACAAAAAAAAAGGGAACACTATTTCTAGCATTCCCTTTTCATGTAATTTATATAGTGTGTTATTAGATAACTTCTACATTCACTGCATTTAATCCTTTACGACCTTCTTCAGTTTCAAACTTCACTTTGTCGTCTTCTCTAATCTCGTCGATTAATCCTGAAGCATGAACAAAAATGTCTTCTCCTGTTTCTGATGATTTAATAAATCCGAATCCTTTTGATTCATTGAAAAATTTTACTGTGCCTTCTTGCATCTTTTAAAAATTTAAATTGTTAATACTGTTTTTGTCTAACACGAAACCCTATGCTCCTAAAAACGAAACACATTGTTTTGTAAACACTATAAATAAAGTAATTGCTGATAAAAAGAAAAGAAGAGATAATCTCAAAAAACTAAATATTAAAAATACTATACTGGTGTTCTACTTAGAACTGCAAAAATAAACCTATTATTTTAAACAGCAAACCCTAATGAAGTTTTTTTTAGTTCCTAATGGCTGGGGGCCAAAACCCTGCCTTCCAACCCCTTAATCAGTGACCCTATGCAGATGATTTGATCATTTTAGATGTCATGATGTCTAAGAAAAACGGTTTTGAGGTGGCCAAAACCATCAGAGAAACTCCACATCCTACTCAATTTCTGGGGCGATGACTCCTTCTTCAACTCCATAATCTGAGAGGTGTTGGGTATAAGTTGGTCGTGTTGTGTTGATTTATGCAGTTTCTTTTAGAATTCGCAGAAAATTTTATCTTTATGATTGGCTATCTGTTTCTCATGATTTTCTGTGGTAAGTTGAATCTTTGGATGTCTTGTTATCCCAGTAATTGGGGTTAGATAGTGATTTATTTTGAGAAAATATTAGCAATTGGGTTCAACTAAAAAAGAGATAGAATGATTGAGAGTATAAAGAAAATAGAAGCTAAATCTCTTTAAGAATGTTTAGGTGTCAACAACATCATAGAGAGCACCTATGTATTTGAAAAAATTTAATTCTGTGGTATAGCTAATAAAACTTATGAACTTCAACAGTTTCTAGACAAAAAAACAAAACAATATGAGTGAATTAACACATTGCCCGAACTGTAAAAACGAATTGAAAGGTGGACTAATGTCAAGTGCAAAATTGTTGGACCCTGACAAGACCAATATTATTAACGAGTACCACAATAAAAAATCAGAGGCATACTGCAACAAATGCGGAAAAAAACTTTTTGGTAAGTACAAATCGGCATTATTTGACGAAAAGTATAGAATCTCGTGTAAACTGCAGAAATTCATTTCAATTATTCCAGTTATCTCAACGCATTCACCTTTGAATTGGGATTATAACATTTTGGAAATGGTAACGGGGCAATCAACAACTGGTACCGGTGTTATTTCTGAATTTACGTCCTCATTTACCGACCTCTTCGGAGCACAATCTGGACGGCATAACAAAAAATTAAAATCAGGTGAAGATATGTGTTTTGCCCAATTAAGAAAACAGGCATTAGACCTCGGTGGAAATGCTGTTATTGCCACTGACATCGACTATTCGGAATTAGGCGCAGGAAAAGGAATGATAATGGTTTGTATGGCGGGTACAGCAGTTCAATTAAAAAACTCAGACGTACTTGGACAACAAAAAGCAAAGCAAATTGACGAACTTGTTTCTCTAAATGATAGGCTACGTTATCTTGGACAATTTCAATTACCAGAATATTAATAAAAAATGACTATGACTGGTTGTATTTAATTCTGCTTGAATAAAGTTAGAACTTGTCAATCGGTACATTTCAAAAGTCAAAATAACTTCTAATCAACTCTTAACTAATCATATCCAAACCACTGTAGAGCATAAAATAAAACATATGAAAGTATCACAAGAACCAGTTAAGTTAACCGACATACTCAAAGATAAAACTTTTAAAGTACCCCTTTATCAAAGAGAATATTCTTGGACTTTAGACCAAGTATCCGATTTATTCTATGACATAGAAGAAATAGATAATGATGGACATTTCTTAGGGTCATTACTACTATATATTGCTAGTGACAAAAAAATGGAAATTGTAGATGGGCAACAAAGGATGACAACCTACTTCTTATTGCTTTATGCTCTATATGATAAGCTAAAAGATACTGACAAATCAAAAGCTATTGAAAGAATAAGTACTCTGTTGTTTGTTATAGACCCTAATGACCTTTCAGATGAAGCAACTATATCAGAGCCAAGATTAGAGACAGGTAAAAGAGACAAAAGATTATTCAAATCAATAATCAAGGGAGAGGATTATACCATATTTAAAGACGGGAGAAGAAAATCTCACAAAAATCTTACTAATGCTCTTGAGTTTTTTGATAATAAACTTCAAGAAATTCAAAATAACAAGGGATTGGACGGACTTGTTTCCTTTACCCAGAAAGTTATTAAAAGTGAGTTTATCGTCATGACAGCTGAAAAACAATCTGACAAACTTTTACTTTTCAAAACTATTAATGCTCGCGGATTAGACTTAACAAAGGGTGACTTAATTAAAAACGAATTATGTCATAAACTACATGGCTTAGATATAGATGAGGCTATTGAAAACTGGGACGAAGTACGAAATCGTATTGAAAAAAATAATGGCAACTTAGATGTGTATTTATTCCATTTTATCAACTCCTTAGATGAAGCTCAAAATTTACGCCAGCAAATAGATAAAAGACGTGGAATAGATAAATGGGAAAAAAAGAATTACCCTCCTGTTCCAGAGAAATATGTGTTTGATGTATACTCTGATTATATAGAACTTGTTGGAGCTGAAACTTTTTTAGAAAATCTACTCATTAATTCTGATAAATATTCAAGTTTCATCAACCCTTCATCAGATAAAACATACCTAACTAGTTTTAAAGCAATGGGAGTAAATAAGTGTTTTCCTCTTTTATTAAACTCAGTTCGAAAAGTTAGTGAGAAAAATTTTACAAGCCTAGCACAATCTCTCGAGTCCTTAACATTTAGACATAGCATACTAAGAAATGACCCTAAAGAATTAGAAAGGTTTTATTACCAATTAGCAGAAAATATTACTAGTGACGATTCTATTCATTCTACAATAACTAAAATTAAGAATCATTCAAACTTTAAAGAAGAAGATAAATTCAAACAAGAATTTATTGAAGTCAGTCCAAAATCCTCTGTTACAAAAATGATATTGGATAGGATTATAAGATTACACAGTGAAAGTGTGAACTGGGAAAATAAGGATACACACATCGAACATATTATGCCGCAAAAACCAGCAGGAGAATGGTTGCAAATGTTCAATATTGATAAAGATGAATATAAAGATTATTTGAATCGATTAGGAAATCTCACAGTATTGCAAGATAAAAAAAACATTAGAGCTCGGAATAAAGACTTTAACTTTAAAAAAGAATATTACAAGGGGTCTAGATTAAAAATCACAACAGACATTTTGGAATATGATAACTGGAACTACGACAGAATTCGTGAAAGACAAGAATATTTGTATGAACAAGCGAAAGAACTTTGGAAATAAATACTGCATATCAATATTTATAAGTAATTGCTTGTTCTTGGCAAATTCTGAAAATGCTCGTGCTTTGTAATTTGTGGTTTACTTTCAAAGTTAAGTAGGGAACTACCATCAACAGCCGAGCAATTTTAATTTATTTTTTTTATATTTGTCTCGTATTTCGAACCCGCTTAAGTGCGGGTACCAACCGGGTGTAGTCACCACGGTGGTCAAACAATACGGACCCTAACATGTCAAAAAAAACGTTTAGAATCCCTTTATTGCTTTTTCGAAATACAAATGATGTTTAATTATTAAATCTTATTTGTATGAAAAATTTACACAACAATCCGTTCACCGATTCATTAACTGCTTATAAGCGAATTTCGGCTGAGCCCTTTGAGGCCAGTGCGAGTTTTGGCTTAAAAAGGCATTACAGTCAAGACTATATTTCTTTTGAGGAGTTCATAGATCGATTGCAGTATACCCAGCGCATCGTAAAGCAAAACTATGACCTAGATCTTTCTGTCCAGGTGACTCAAACTCAGATTGTGCTGCACAAGCACCAAGAGCCTCATGTCCGTTTAGACTTCATCAATTACCCTCAGTTTCCAACAGAAATTAAGTACTTAAAAAATATAATTACTTATTTCGTAGAATTCTTAGCCACTCAACTCATGCAAAATCGTGTGGTGATCAATTTCCCTGATGAACATTTGATGATTTCAAAAAGTGATCAGCTAGACCCAGGAGTGACAGAGGTCAAAGAAATCCCACAAGAACTTCAAGCCGCAGAGCTCTTCAGCAAATACCAAGGCTCTAAACTCCTCTCCTCTACCCTGAGTTCAGAAGGATTCCTAGTCAAACGCTTCCCTGACCTCATCGAAACAGTGAATGAAGAAGCCTACCTACATCCTCAAGGTATACCTCTTTTCCAGAGATCCATTCAAGCCGGTAAAGCACGTCCTATAATCCCGGCTCTAGAGCTCTTTTATGATAAGCCTACTAGAATAGCGATTTACACCAAGTTCCTGCTCTCGGGAACTCCAATAAACCTAGAGATATGGGAAGTTCAGGGGCAAGTGGATCTCAATTCAGAAAAACCGGGGCGTTTAATTCAAAAAATCAAGGCAAATGACTAGAGTAGAACGATATCATTTTATAAGACTGAAAATGGTGGATTTAATAGAAGACGTGGAGCTTTATCTGAATTTATGGAGGTATGATCCTGGAAGTAGTGGTACGACTGGGTATAGAATTGGGTCCACTAGAGGGAACTTAAATAAAGCATTGGAGTCATGGAAAACGGCATTCACTCCAGAGGCATTTGTTGAATATAAGCCTAAAGGCAGTGAGCCTGAGTATTATGGCTGTGAGGAGTGTGGGGAACAATTCCCTAAAGATGAAGGGGTTGTTATATCGGGTTTTGGGTTTTGCAAAACCTGTATGGATAAATTAGATCGTGAACGAAAAAAAGACAAGTAAAATGAAATATTTAATGAAAAGATTTGGAGGGTCAGCAGTAATTATTGGAGGAGGAAAGGCCAGTGATTCTAAGCTTCCGGAAAATCAAGAATTCGACAACCTATTACTTAATTACAGTACAGAACTCAGTCCTCAACTAAACTATATATCCTCCTATGATGCCCTAGTGCAGCATATGGGGAGCTATGAACTGCTTCCTAAAACAGCGGTTAAACTGGGATGTCTCAAGCATCGATTCAATGAATTTTCCATGCGAGATACCGTGATGGCAGAGACAAATATTTACATCTATGCCAACAGCTATCCCAATGTTATAGGGGTAATTATTAGTACCAACGCACCAAGTCTTAAGTGCTTTTTTGACGATTATAAACCCAATGGCTATGACTATGTTTTAGACCTATGGTTTAATGCTCCACCCGAGCCTATTTATCAAATCAAAGAGCATCCCGATCACTTGGAGATCATTCTATTAATTTTAATCTATAAAATGGGACTCATCTATGAAGGGGATGTGCAAGAATTCATTCCCAGTAAAACCTATTTAGGTAAAAAGTTCAACTCCGATTTCTGCCGGAGGCTCAAAACCAAACTCGAGGACATTGAAACCGATCAGCAGATGGTTGATTTATTAAAGAAAGAAGGTTATGAAATTTACAGAAGCTGAAGCAGAATTAATAGGAATTATTTTAGGTTGGGCATTTCTCATAGGTATAGGCTTATTTGGCAAAAAAAAGAATTTGAATAGGAGGCATCATATTACATGGCCTGAGAAGTCAAAAAAGACAACTAATTCAGAAAAAAATGAATAAATTAGTATTTCAAACAAAAAGCTATGACTGAAATCCAAGAACTCATAAAGGCCTTGACTGAATTCCGTGATGATCGGGATTGGACACAATTTCATGATTCTAAAAATCTTGCCACCGCTATCAGTATTGAAGCTGCGGAGCTCAATGAGGTGTTTTTGTGGAAGACCATCAAGGAATCTGAGAGTCCCGATCTACAGGAGAAGATCAAGGAGGAATTGGCTGATGTGCTTGCTTATGCCTTGCTTTTAGCGGATAAGAGGGGCTTGGATGTCAAGGAAATTGTTTTGGATAAAATCCGTAAAAACGGGGAGAAATATCCTATTGAAAAATCTAAAGGAACGGCCAAAAAATACACGGAGCTATGATGGATTTTCAAATCTCTGAATATCCCTTTGAAAAAGATTACTTAATACAAATAAATCAAAACAGAAATGCAGTAAACTACCCAGTGGTCTATATCATCTTTGATGATGAAAAGAGGCTTGCATACATTGGAGAATCGACCAATGTTCAAGGTCGGATGAATCAGCATTTACAGCACCCTGAAAAAAGGAAGCTTAAGTACTTATACGTGGTTAGTAGCCCCTATTTTAATAAGTCTGCAGCCTTGGATATAGAGAGTAATTTAATTCAATATTTTACCGCCGATGCCACTTTTAAACTACTCAATGCAAATGCTGGGATTTCAGCCCATAATTTCTATCAGAAGCCTGAATATTTTGAACTTTTTTCGCGTCTATGGGACAAATTAAAACTGAATAAAGTAGTAAATCGAGATTTACTTGCTTTAGATAATTCAGATATATTCAAATACTCCCCATATAAGGCTCTTTCAGCAGATCAAAACCTCGCCATACAAGAGATTCTAAACATTTTAAAGCAGGAAGATTCCGGCCATATTTTTGTGCAAGGATCTGCAGGAACGGGTAAAACCATACTGGCTATTTATCTGATCAAGCTCTTGAATTCTAAGTTTGACTTAAGTGATTATGAAGACAAGGAAACAGAGGTTTATCAACTTTTAGAAAGCATTGCGGAAATGAATCAAATCAAGGTAGGTTTGGTTGTACCAATGACTTCGTTGAGGAATACTTTGAAGACGGTTTTTGGGTCCATTCCTGGACTTAAAAAATCAATGGTCATTGGTCCTACAGAGGTGGCAAAACAAAAGTATGATCTACTTATTGTGGATGAAGCTCATAGACTCAAAAGGCGAAAAGCCTTAACAGGTTATGGAGCTTTTGATAATGTCAATAGAGTTCTTGGTTTTGACAAAGAAGAAGGAACAGAATTGGATTGGATTCTAAAGCAATCCACTCATCAGATCTTTTTCTATGATGCTGCCCAAAGCATTCGTCCAACAGACATTCCTGAAGAGCGATTTAAAGCACTTAAATCCTCAGGACATCTAATTCCTCTCAAATCTCAAATGAGGGTGAAATCAGGAAACGATTATATCAAGTTCGTCAGACATCTCTTTCATCCAGAGCATGAAAATCCATATGCTCCATTTAAAGACGATCAATACGAATTGAAAGTTTATGACCACCTCCAAGACATGCTCGATGCCTTACAAGAAAAGGAAGATCAAGTCGGTCTCTCCAGAGTGGTAGCAGGTTATGCTTGGCCATGGATCTCTAAAAACAATCCAGAACTAGCCGACGCTGAAATCGATGGAGTCTCAATGACCTGGAACCGAAGCTATCAAGACTGGATTCACTCCGCACTTGGAGTCAATGAAATGGGCTGTATACATACCACCCAAGGTTATGATCTTAATTATGTAGGAGTCATTATTGGAAAGGACATAGGTTATGATCCTGTAAACAACAAAATCTTTGTCCGAAAAGACAATTACTTTGACGCCAAAGGAAAACAAAAAACAACCGAAGAGGACCTTAAAGAGTATATCATCAACATCTACAAAACGCTGATGTATCGCGGAATAAGAGGTTGTTATTTATATGTGTGTGATGACGGGCTTAGGGAGTATATTAAAAATTCTTTAGGTTAATGAAAGCACCAAACCCTTACCGAGAAAACGCAAATCTCCTCGCCTCCCAATACGAAGCTCTAGACATGAGCTTCACCCAAGAGCAAATGTCTCACAAGTTCAAGGACTGTAAAAATCTTTTAGAACTAGGTAGCGGTTCGGCTAGAGACCTGGCTGTGATGAAGAAAAAGGGGTTTGAAGTTATGGGAATTGACGGATCTGAGGCTATGATTGGTGAAGCTCTAGACTATCACCCGGAGCTTAAAGGAGACTTAGTACAATTTGATTTGAATGATGGATTACCGGATTTTGATCAAGGTTTTGATGGTGTTTTTAGCATTGCTACTTTGATTCACGTAAGGCCAGAGAATTTGAAAAAGCTGATGCACAATATCAAGTCCTGTCTTAAAAAAGATGGATTGTTTTTTGTGATTGTTTCTGGAAAAAGAGAAGTTATGGATTCACGTTATTTCAATCAATATAACTTCCAGCAGTGGAATGAATTATTCAAAGAGTTCTTTGAGGTTAAGGAAATATTTCAAGATGCAGATCTTAGGGATCGAGATATAGATTGGTATACATTTACATTAGAGAACACATGAAACTAGATACTCAAAATTTTATTCAAGTCAGCCAAATTCTCGAACGTGATGCAAAATTTGCGACCTATAAATTTGCCTTATTAAGAGCAACTATTGAAAGTATTGAGAAGCAAGATCATCATTCTTTAAGAGATCTGGACCGGATGATTTTACCAACTGGAATCTTGGTCGAGGCTTGGATTATTTACTATTATCCTTTGATGGCTTCGGAGCGGTTTTTGCCCCAGGCTAAGAGTGAAAACCCTTTAAACGAAGAAGGAAAAAACATTGCATTTCGCAAAGAATTTAAAGCCTTGATCGAGGCCTATGAACCTTATGGAAACTTTCAGCATTTTTATCATTCCTACAAGAAAGGAAGCCTATCTGAATCGATTCAGTCTCTTGTACTTGATTTAGCAAAAAAGATTCATCAAACCATCACGATCCAGCCCATGAAGTATATCGGTAAATCGACTACGGGTATCGAGTACGGAATTTACACTATTACAAGTCCTAAAAAAAGAATTCCAAAGGACGCTATGATCAACTCAAGGTTACTCCTGACTCATTTCGGAACCTATAGTATATCTAAAGAGTTTTACACGGTACTTAAGTACTTAGGTGGGTTCATTTCAGGTAAAAATGCTATTAATAATGCATGGGCTGAATTCATAGTCACAGCGAACAAAACGCATCATATTGATAAGAGTTATGTACTTGACTTGCTAAGCCTGAACCCCGATTCACAGCGTAGCACCTTTGAGGCCAGAAAATACTTCAACTCACTTCCTAAACTCTTTTGTATTTGGTCCGGTAAGAAGATCACTTCAGATCTCGCCATAGACCATGTACTCCCCTATTCTCATTTAGGAAACAACGATTTATGGAACTTACTCCCAACCAAAGCATCCATCAACGGTAAAAAAAGTGACAAAATCCCTAGTGCCGCACTCATAGAAAAACAACAGGACCTCATCTCAGAATACTGGTATGGTTTACATAAGCATTACACCCAACTCTTCGAAGATGAAATCTCCATAAACCTTGATGCAAAACTTGAATTCACTAATGGACTTTGGATGAATAATGGAATCCAAGCCCTTCAATCCAAAAGTAATTTTTTGATTGATGTGAGAGGGTTTGAGGAGTTTAAATTATAAGCAATGAATATAGATATAAAATTCAACATGCATAGCGACGCAAGAGGCGGTGATCCGGACCAAAAGAGTCCTACTCTAAAGAAATACCACAAGTTATTATGGTCTAAAGAACTCCCCAATGGCAAACCGCTAATGCTAACTGATAAACAACCCTACACCTATCTCTATCACAAATCAGAGCTTGGGGAATTCAGATTTGGTAGTGATCTAATTGTACATTCCTATATAAATCATTATCGTAAAAAATGGTTAACTTCTCAAATCCAAGAGGAGGTTCAGGAATTAGAAAACACGGGCTCAACTATTGGAGGATACAGTATCTTTCCAAATAACAGGATTGATGGAAAGCATACAATTAATCAAGCTAGAGGAGTCAACAGACTTATAGATGATCGTTTTGACCTCACACTAGAATGTATTCGAAAACATTATTTGGATGAGAAAAGCCCATTAAGTGATGTTTTAAGTAGATATAAATACTTTTTTGATCTTTTTGAAAGCTTTGAAAACTATGTGGAGTTTTTTCTTCTTCAAGATCTAATTGATAACAGAGGAGCTATCAAATTCTATTTAGAGTTCAATAATTTTGAAACACCTCCTGCCTTTACCAAGGTCGATGATTACCTAAAGTACAAGGAAAGAATGATGGCATTCATTCAAAACCGAAATCAGAGAATTAATAAATATGCAAGACAAAAGAATTAAACACTTATATTCTTTTTTAGTCAAGTTTATTTAAAAAATCAACAAGGCTCAACCCTAATGAATAGGCCAAGTTTACTGGAACTGCATTACCAATCTGTTTATACTGTTGTCCTTTTGCTCCCATGAATATCCAGTCATCTGGAAACGTCTGTATCCTCGCACTTTCTCTTATCGTTAACGGTCGGGTTTCAACTGGGTGACATCTTTCCGTTTGTTTCATTGCTGGAGAACAAACAAGCGTAAGAGATGGTTTATTCATCGCAAGTCTTCTTGCTAATCCCGTCTTACCTCCACCAAGAAAATAACTCCCTCCCATATACTCTCTTTGCAACTCGTCGGATAAATCTCTCCAATACCCGCCTTCAGGAACCTCCTTCATGATTTCTTTCTTTCTTTCCGGATAAGAAACACCATCACTTTTTGGAACATCTTGATCGTATAAAACCCCCTTCTTAAATGCATCAGAAACTGTTAACACCTTCTTGTATTTTTGAGGAAAGACAAATTCGCCAACTCTGGGAGCCAAATCGTTTCTTACCCCAACAAGTATCAATCTTTCTCTCTTTTGTGGAACCATATAGTACATTGCCTTTAGAACCCTTGGCTCTATCAACGTATACCCAAGTTCTTTTATGGATTCTTTAATAACTTCAATAGTCCTACCTTTGTCGTGATTTAACAATCCTTTGACATTTTCTCCAATAAACACTTTAGGTTGAACCTCTTTTATGCATCTTGCAAAATCAAAAAACAAAGTACCCCTAGTATCTTCAAAACCTAATTTTTTACCGGCGCTAGAAAAAGCTTGACAAGGAAAACCTCCAGTAACAACATCTACTTTACCCTTGTATTCAGAGAAATTAACGTTTTGAATATCTCCTTCAACCACATTCCAATTAGGCCTATTATGTCTTAAAGTTTTACATGCGTTTTTTTCAAACTCATTTAATAACACGTGATGAATTCCGGCTTTTTCCATTCCTAAAGCCATTCCACCAGCACCTGCAAATAACTCTATTGACGTATATTCTTTCTTCGGTTTAATTTTAATAAAATCATCCCATTTTGAATTTAAAACTTCATTGGCAGAACTAAACTTTAATAGAGTCTCTTTATCATAGTATTTAACACCATCATATTTTGAAGGACATAATCTACCATTAACCGCCCATGTTTGCAACCTCCCTAATGGGACATCTAATAAATTACTCACCTCAACTTCATCTAACAAATCCATAACTAAAATTTAAAATTTTGAAACCCTTCATATTTCTCAAACGATAGCAAATAGATACTGGTTAACAAATCTGAAGATAAGTCATTCAATTCTTTAAATACCGTGTTTTTCTTTTTCCGTGTTTTTATATCACCAACGACATCCTCGATAACACGAGGAAGAATCAAACATAATTTTTGAAAAGCATCTTTCTCACCTGTCACCATTTCATAAAACTTATCAATGGAAACTCTCCTAATATTTTCATGACAATCCTGCTTGATTTTATCCAAAGTTACGACCCAAGGAGTGTTTTGACTTTCTTTTGCAATAATCTCAACTAAAAGACATTTTGCTGAACTATCCCTTATTATTGTATTCTGAAAACGCATATATGTCTTTTGACTTGACGAAGAATTCATTGTATTATGCTTATTTTTCATTTCTACATAAATTTTTTTCTCCTTGTTCTCTATATCATACCCTTCCTTCGGCACTACCCAATCATCCGAGAAGTATTTAAAAATATTTTGATGAAAATACCCTATCTGATTTGAATTTGTCTTATCTAATTGACGTAATACTTCATTTTCAATTGTCTCATGATAACTTTGTTTATAAACTATTGAGTCAAAAGTTAATTTAATTGGATCAATTAAATTCTTATTAAACTTTTTCAAATCCATTTCGAAGCTGTAAGCCTTAACTGTCTCTAAAACGTGATTGTACAAATCTTTATTTGAAATGAAACCTAAATTGTAATCCATAGTTATATATTTTAATAGACAAATATATAAATACTGCAACAATAGATAATGCTAAACATAACGAATTATAAAATTCTGATGACTATTTTTTGGAAAACGAAATTGAGTATCTTTATCTAAACTTTAAAGTTAAATGAACGATATAAATCACTTTGAAAACGTAAAAAGCAAGTTCTCAAATCACAATTTCAAGAGCTACATAGAAACCTTAAGGAAACTTTTATTGGAATTAAAAATAGATAAAGCTGATCCTAGAGTTGCTTTTACTCTAAACAAGAACAAACTACAATTTATCATTGGGAGACGATATTGTTTCAATCTAGAAAACACAAACAACAAAGAACATTATCTAGTAATTTCAAAGACTCCTTTAAGTAACGATTCTGGAATGTTTGGAGGAAGAAAACCTCAACCCTATTATTCTTATATAAATAATTTAAACTTCGATGTATCTAAATGGAAAATGATTATTCAGACAATGAAAAACGAACTGATAAATACGCAAAATTCAAATCATAGGCAAAGTACAGACTCTGATTTCAATGATTATGTTTTTTCTGAATCTCAAAAAGAATCTTTTTTTAAAAATATTTTCAAATTTCTAAAACAAGCCAATACGAAAAATTTAAAATTCAAAGAGTTTACGCTAAACTATAAAAACACAAAAACAAGAGCAAGCTTTGGAAAAGGAACCCCAGCCAAAATTCCATGGATAGCATTCTTAAGATTTAATCAAACAATGTCTAACGGGATATATCCCGTATACTTATATTTTAAAGATAAAGGTCTCTTAATCCTGACTTATGGAATTAGTGAAACTAACCCTCCAAATACTTCTTGGGACTTAAAAGATCCTCAAACGATCAATGATTATTTTGTTAAGCGCTTTTCAGAAAAACCCGACCGCTACGGGACTTCATTTGTATACAGGGTCTATAAGGTAGATAATCTTCCAGATCCTGAGGTTATGGATCAAGATTTAAATGGAATAATCAATGAGTATCATCAAATATTTGATAAAAACTCAACACAAACCGAACAAGAAACTTCTCAGACTATGAATAACTCTGAATTCATCCAAGCATCAACCTCAGCAGGCCTCAAATTCTCTGAACCCTTAGTCAAACGTTTCACAGCTTCTTTGATGACTAAACCTTTTTTAATTTTAAGCGGTTTGTCAGGTTCTGGGAAGACTAAATTGGCTCAGGCTTTTTCGATGTGGATTTCAGAGTCGGAAGATCAGTATTGTATTGTTCCGGTTGGAGCAGATTGGACCAATAGAGATCCGATTCTAGGATATGTCAATGCCTTAGATGATGAGAAATATGTTTATCCTGAAAATGGAGCTTTGAAGTTAATGCAAAGAGCCAATGAGGATGAGACTAGACCTTACTTTTTGATTCTAGATGAGATGAACCTATCCCATGTGGAACGGTATTTTGCAGACTTTTTATCGGTGATGGAATCTAAAGATAAGTTTAGGCTTCATGAGGGAGATAAAATTGAAGAACCTCCTAAATCCTTAGGTTGGCCCGACAATCTTTATGTCATAGGTACGGTCAATATTGATGAGACCACTTATATGTTTAGTCCTAAGGTTTTGGACAGAGCGAATGTGATTGAGTTTAGAGTAAAAGAAGAGGATATGGAGGTTTTCTTAACTCAGAACCACAAAGTAGACATGATTCAATTAAAACACCAAGGTAAGAATCAAGCAGCCGACTTTTTAGCGCGTGCTTCGGAAGCAACTAGTGTTGATTTAGATGATAAACAACAAATAGTTTTAATGAATTTCTTTAGAGAGCTTTCTAAACTTGGAGCGGAATTCGGATATAGAACGGCCTCTGAGATAACGAGATTTTTGGACCGTATCGCTAAACTGGAAGACAGTACGAAGATTACAGATGATCATTTAGATTATGCTATTATTCAAAAGCTACTTCCTAAGTTGCATGGATCACGAAATAAACTCGTGAAGGTTCTAGAAGTTCTCGGTAAGAATTGCCTTGAAACCCCTGAGACTGAAAATAAGGTATTCACTAAAGATATTAGTGAAGAGGATATTCGTTTTAGTTTGAGTTATGAGAAACTAGCCCGCATGCACAAAAATGCTATAGACAATGGATTCGCCAGTTTTGCAGAGGCATAGGAAATATGAAGTCTCTATTCCTCTTGACGAGATAAAGGAGGGGCTTTGCTTGAAGATTTATTCAAAGACTAAGAGCATCGAAGAGGTGGAGTCTGAGGGGGATGAATTGGAAGCACCTGTGCAATTGGTTGAGGGACATTTCTATGATTATGAATTCTCTGATGAAAAATATCGCTTTGACAAACATGTGATCGTGGATCCTCATTCGAAGAAGCCTTATATAGGGAAATTACAACCTAATATCTATGTGGGGACCATCCCGCTGAAGGTTTTGGGCCCTGGGGGCCTGCATGTGGAAACTTATCCTATAGAGGTGCAGTCTATCAAGTCTTCCTATCGCGAGGATTATCGTTTTATGCTTGGGGAGATTGTCGATCAGGCTATAGAATTGATTCTGAATTCCAGTGAGGACATCACTCAGAACCTTTCCCCTGACTATTCCAGTAATGACAAGGCGAAGGACTATCAGAAGTTCACTTTTATCCGTTCCATTTTAGAGAATGAGTCCTTTTTTGAGGCGATTCATCAAATCTGTAGCAATCCTACGACCAAGTGGGTGGAGCAAGAGGAGAGTCAGGACATTCGCAAATTGCGCCGTATCTCCAATAAGGATTTACAACAGGCGATGCGCGGGGCAAATCAAACTAAATTAAATAATGCGAGACTCAATGCCCTAGGGCTAAAATCTCTCGCGACTCACATACATAGCTCCCGAAAGGTAGACAGTGTAGACACTTCAGAAAACCGCTTTGTGAAGTATGTTCTCTTCCAGTTCTCCCAATTCTGCGGAGCAATTAAAAAAAGAGTCAAAAATGACTCCCAACTTTACATCGAAGCTTCTCGTTACGAACAGCGTCTAGAACAATGTCTGCAACACAGTCTTTTCTCCGAGGTAGGAAACATTCAACAAGTAAATTTCAATAGCCCGGTTTTACAACGCAAGTCGGGATATAGAGAGGTACTCAAGTCCTGGCTCATGTTTGAAATCGCAGCCAAACTCACCTGGACCGGTGGAGACGATGTCTATGCCGCTGGAAAGAAAAACGTAGCTGTACTCTATGAATATTGGGTGTTCTTTAAACTGCTCAAGCTCTTACAATCGACTTTTCATATCACCGCTAAATCCCTTAAAAATCTGATTGGAACGAGTGGCTCAGGTGGTCTCGACTTTAACATTAAAAAAGGGACATTTATTCCACTCAAAGGAAGCTACAATTCAGGCTCTCGAGATCTGACTATTGAATTCAGCTTCAATAAAACCTTCTCGCGAAACAAGGATTATGACCGAGCTGGAAGCTGGACGGTAAACATGATCCCGGACTACACGCTCTCTATTTGGCCTACTGAATTCGGAAAGGCAGCCGAGGCTGAAAAAGCAAACGAAATCGTCCACATACATTTCGATGCCAAATACAAAATCAAGCATATTGATCTCTTAAAAGAAAGCAACTCGGACGAGGAGGAAAACACCTCCCCTAACTCAAGAGACTTCAAGCGTATCGATCTTTTAAAGATGCATGCCTATAAAGACGCTATCCGTCGTACCGCAGGAGCTTATGTCCTATATCCTGGAGAAAAAGCAGGTAATCCTCTTCGTGGATTCCATGAACTACTCCCGGGCCTTGGAGCATTCACTCTTCGACCAAATAAAGACAATGATGGATCTAAAGATTTAAATAAATTTATTTTAGATATCATAGAGCATTTTGAAAACCGCTCCACCCATCGCGAGCGCATCGCCTATGCAAATCACACCATCTTAAAAACTGAAAACAACTATAAGAGTGATGGAATCTCATTACCCGAGCTCATCAAGGATGAAAAACTCATCCCAGATGACACAGCGGTAATCATGGCCTATAGCGTTGCTGAAAGTCCTGAAGAACTTACTCATGAATTCCATATTCCAATAGACTCCGACACCGCTACAAGCATCTCAGAAATCACTCAAGCTCGATTCTTAATGCGTTATTCTGATGAGGAGCATTATACCAACAAGCTCTTTTATATCGCCTCAAACAAACCCCGTATATCTTCTAGCGACTCAGGTGGGCTAAATATAGAAGTGGATTTAGAATCCATAGACGAAAAATCACTCACTGAAGCCCCATGGTCACCTACTTCATGGCCAGAATTCTCTACCAGAAAACCCGTAGGATACCCATTTAGTGTAAAACTTTCTAAATTGCTATGAAACCCCTCCAAGTAGTCTGCGCCATAATCCACTATCAAAATCGCATTTTGTGTTGCAAGCGCAAGGAGGATCCTCGTAAGTCCATTTCTGGGAAATGGGAGTTTCCTGGGGGGAAGGTGGAAAAAGGGGAAACGCATCAGGAGGCTTTGGCACGGGAGATTAAGGAAGAACTCAATCTCGATATTGTGGTGGGTGATTTGCTGACCACGGTGGTGCATCACTATGAAGAATTCAGCCTGGAGCTCCATGGCTATAATGCTCAGGTAAATGAGATTGCCGGACTTGAAATTCGCGAACATGCCGAGATTAAATGGCTGGAACGCTCATCGCTCCAAACCCTCGACTGGGCAGCCGCAGATATACCAATTATGCAAAAATTATCCTTAATTTAGTGGTTTCGGCTCAAAATAAGATAATTTATGACTAAATCTGGGGTTTTGGAGGGCTGGTGTAAACAAAACACCCTGTGCATCGTCTCCTTATAAAAATCCTTATCTTCATTTTATGAATCGCTTCAAATTTATTCTAGCCAACATAGCTTGGCTGCTTGCCCTAAGTCTACTGCTAAGCTCATCAGAACTGCTGAGCATCGGTCTGGACTCCGATGGAAAATTGCCCTTAGGAACCCTGATCACTTGGTGGGGATTCATAGGACTGGCCTATGTGTCAACCCGAAGTATATCCATTTTGCGCATGCCTAACTCGATTTGGGAGAAGTCAATTTCAGTCCTGGGTACAACAGGGTTTTATGCAGCATGTATTTGGCCTCTATTGGGCTGGCTATTGGCAGGGAACTTGAGTTTTGAATTCACCAGTGCGGCGCCAGGCTTTAGAGGTAGCCCAGAAGCGAGTGTGTGGTTCTGGGATTTGAATTATGCGATTCCATTTGTATGTTTAATTGCCTTTATAACAGGGGGAGCAACGATGCTCTTAAGGCGGTTTAGAGGGAAGTAAGGGTGAATAACAACCTCTTACACAGAAGCAGCTTTAATGAACTAAAATGAAATTTCGAAGTCTATTCTTTTTATTGTTTTTGTTGATGTCGTTTAAGACCTATAGTCAGCATCAAAAAGACCGCCCACTTAGTACAGCGGATGATTTAGCGATTACCCGAGACAGCCTCGCCCTTCAAGTACGAAATAAATTGCTTTGTCCAGTTCAAATACATGTGATCAGTCGCAGCGATAATAAGATTCTTCAAAGCATGATCATTCCTCCTTTAGATTCTGTGGTAGTCCTAAAAGAAATTCCCGAAGGCTATTTTGAGACCCACCGCATCGCGTATTATTGGGGGGATCCCGCAACGATCAAGCCGGATTTGAATTATCCCTATCGGCTTCCTTTTAAAAAGGGTAAAAAAATTGAGGTCAGCCAGAGTTTCAATGGCAAGAGTTCGCATCAATCCATCAGTGGGAAATACGCTATAGATTTCGTCATGCCTGTCGGAACTAAGGTCTATGCAGCAAGAGAAGGTCAGGTGATCAAAGTCATCGATTGGTTCACTAAGCATGGTGGACAGGCCTATGTAAACAAAGCCAACAAGATTATCATTCTACACAAGGATGGGACGATGGCGTCCTATGTGCATTTGGATTATCAGGGCAGCGTAATTCAAGAAGGGCAATGGGTGGAAAAAGGAGCGGTTATCGGGTATTCGGGCTTCACCGGAAAAACTTCAGGGCCTCATTTGCATTTTGTGGTTCGTAAAGACAACGACATTGCCATCCCAGTTTATTTTGAGGGCTATCCCAATCAAATTCTCAAAGCAGGTAAACGCTATAAAGCGAAATAAGGCAAGTTTACTCCTTCAACGACGCCTCCAAAGCCTTGATGAGCTCTTGTCCGTCTCCAATGATTAGATTCTTGTTTTCATCTTGTATATAAGCGATTCCACTCATGACTTTTTGAACGCGACCCTCCGCATCGAGAATGATGTTTTTTGGATAGGCTTGGATTCCAATTTGATCAATAAGGGTTTGCTGATCGGCATATTGATCAAAATCAAAGTCGTGAGTTTGCATAAACTGATCCACCGCTTCCTGGGTTTCATAGGTAATGGCTACAAAGTTAAATCGGTCTTGATAGTCTTTTTTGATTCGGTTGAGCACCGGCATTTCATCGATACAGGGCGCACATTTGGTAAACCAAAAATTGACCAAGGTCGGTTTTCCATTTGTGGGGTATGGGGCCCCGGCTATGGGCTGGTTCAGTAATTTGGTAAAGGGGTTCTTAGCCGGGTCTTTGTCGCTTACAGCTAATTTCACCCACTGAAGCAAAGTATCGCTCTTTATTTCCTCTTTATAGACCTCAAAGGTGATATAAAGCGTCTTGTTCATGGCTTTTTCCATGTTCCCTTTCAGCTTGTCCGCATGCTGATCGAGTTGCTCTTCGGTTAATCTGTTGCTTCCCGTTGTTGTGAAAAATGAGATTTCTTGAGCTTGAAGACTAGTCAGGCTCAAGACCATCAATAGGCTGAGTAGTTTGGTTTTCATCTTGTGTACTTAATTTGTTAACTGTGTTTTTGTATTGCTCGACTAAATCATCGAAATTTTTTGATTTTCCCTTGACGTCAAACTTGAAATTGTTATAAGGCGTCCCATTGAGATAAACCGGTTCATCTACTTCAAAACCAATTACGATTTCAAAATTCGGATGGTTGGTTTCAAAAATTTCTCGGGTTTCTTCCCAGTCAAAACCCCTCACGGTTTCCAGATCTCCTTTAACATTTAATCCAGAGATACCATCGATTGGCATTTGGTTGTTTTTCCAAACCGCCCAAAGCCCGACACTGAGGACTAAAATTCCAATTCCCACCCAGAGCTTCCAATGCTTGGTCTTTTGTTCAGGCAGGCCCAACACTTCTTCAAGCAGTCGTACCGTCGCCACCCGCGGTTGCACAGTTTCCGATTCAATACGTTGAATGGTTCTTAAACTGACCCCACTCATTTCAGCCAATGCTTCTTGAGTAAGTCCCTTCTTTTTTCTTTGGTTTATGACCGCTTGCGCAAAGTTCATAGGTTTGGTTTGATTGCTTGCAAAATACACTAGTACACGATTGAAAAACAAATTTACAATTAAACTTTCTTATGTCACTTTTACGTCACTTACAATAAACCCAGAAATACTGCGTTATTATAGTATACGATTCATCTTACCCTAACAGGACTTGCACAGCTATAAGTCCATAGAATGAAGCCCAACCTTTTCATTTTTTTGGGTTGGGCTTCTCTTTTTTATTCAACCTTGAAGACAATAGGTAATGAATATTGAACCTTTACAGGAGTTCCTCTTTGTGATCCGGGGGTCATTTCGGGTAATAAGTTAATCACCCGTATGGCCTCTTTTTTAAGACTATTGTGAGGGGCTCTCGCCTGCACATTTACAATTCTACCCTTATCATCTATGGTAAACATTACATGGATTCTCTTAACCCCAGGCGCCAGACCCAATTCACTGGCGAGATTCCCATTAAATTTTCGAGCAATATGCTTTTGAATTTTTTTTGCAAAGCACGCTTTAATTTGTTCTTGTTTTTTGCTTTTGCAACCCGGAAAAATCGGTGCGTTTTCAATAAGAATAAAAGGAACATTCTCCTCCACCTCTTCTTCTTCATCATACTCTTTAATGTCATCTAAATCGATGATTTCCTCGGGGTCAGTGGGCTCCACGATACTCTCCGGGATTTCTACCTCATCCGGGACTTTTTTGATGATCTCGGTAGTCTTGGGTTTCTCCTTGGGAGTTTCCGGTTTAATTTTTTCAATCTCAAAGAGTTGATCTTGTTGCATGGCCTCGATTTGCACATTTGCAGGCCCTAATTCTTCCACCTTTGCATAGCTTTTGTGGTTGATGCTCACATATACCACAAACAGGACTAGAACAAGTCCGAGTTGAAAAAACAGTTTGCGATAATTCTCTAAATTGGCTTTTGGATTTTTCTTCATAGTAGTTTGGTTTCTATAACCAAAACCAATTTCCATTCCACAATCCTCAGATTATCAATCGTTAACCTTATGGTAACATAAAAAATCAGCGTCCCTTTCGAAACGCTGATCTATTTTGGCCTGAGTATTTATTGGCCCAATTGTGAAAAACTTATGTCTAAACTAACGCATTCCTAAGGTTTTTTTTAGGTCGTTTAGTGTGGTTTAGCTGTCGTTTACAGGTAATACAATTCATCGTAAGAATAAAAGCTGTCGTTATACGGTTTGGAATCATCAAAAACTTGCATCAAGTCTCTCATCCAATCACTAACTGCATCCCCAGATAGACTCATTCCATCGGCGTCTTTCCAAGTCATTTTTCCATCGACGATTTCAAAAGACCCCTTCATAACATCATCTTCATAGAATTCTCCTTTTTCTGGCCTACCGATCTTGTCTACTTTTGTGAAGTTGACCTTAGGCCTCACAGATGAACTCGAAAGAATCTCTCTATATGTGGGTTTGTTTTGATTATTCCTGTACTCAAAAATTGATTTGTTATCCAAAAGCTTCAAATAAGCCACAAGACTCACATAATGATGTCCGTTCTTTAATGAATGTCGCTTACTCAATTCAAAACCACCTTCAAAGGTAATTTCAGAAGTATAATTTGGCTCATCTTCTCTTAAACTAATATAATTATAGGCTGCTGCTCTACCGTCAGAAAATTCAGTGCGCTGTCTATATCCATCCTCATTATAAGAATGTGTTCTAGAAACACTGAAATCAGGATTTTCAGGAGCTCCAGTGATGCTTACCTGAGTTACTTGACCCAATTCATTAACCGTATAACTTTTTTCAATAATCAAATCATCTCCAGGAACGCTAAACTTCATACTTCCTTCCCCATCGATTACTGGGTTCAAGGTATAAACTATTTCTCCTAGGAATTTAATATCTATTGAGGTATAACTGTCTTGATCTCCATTATACCAAACGTCCAATTGCATATCATCATAAGTAATACTGCTTACTTGACCGAGGTTGTTGTATCCATAAGACCACTTTTCACCACCGTATTCACTGTAATCGATATATCCTTCTTCTGCGTAATGATGATTCACCGTGTAAAGGTTTTTTCCGTAATCCCCAATAAAATAAACTTCCAGATTAGAACTCTTAAGCTCCAAACCTTCCCATTGGTGATTCGGGTGATAATCCTCAATTCCACCTTTGGTCGCAGGCAAGAAATGATCCATAAAATCTTCAAATTGATTTACATCAAATATTCCTCCACTTGGAACAACCACCGTTGAGCTTAAGAAATAGGCTGTAAAAGTCAATTCTTCTGCATCATTTCCAATAGTATAGGAAACATCTTCATCACTAAAATTCTCCGTTTGAGTCCCGTCTTCGGTAGTCACTTCAACTTCCCAAGTTTTGAAATCCGCATCTTCATTAGATTCCGCATCAAATAACAAGGTCGTTCCTACCGGAATATCTTTTAGGGTATTATTTAGATCCGTAGAACCTAAAACTAAATTGTTGTCATCAAATACAAACCAAGTCCCCAAACCGCTTTCATCCACTGTGATGTCCACCGTTTTTTGTTCGAAATAGGCGGTAACCGTTAAGTCTTCATCCGAGGTTGTGTAAAAATAAGGGAGGCTATCATCATCCAATAGAATTCCTTCCCAACGTTTAAAAACCCAGCCTTCATCTGCAACTGCAGTAATTTTTAAATCAGATCCCCGTTCGTAATCTTTTGCATTTATCACCTCAACATTAACTGCTCCATTTCCTTCAACCTTAGTGACAATATTGGCAAAAATAGGCCTAAAAACTGCCCATACGGTGTGATCTTCCTCTGTTCCTACAACAATATCTATGTTTTGTGTAGTGACAATTGATTGATATCCACTTTCACCATAATGAATCCATTCAACGAATTCCCATCCCTCATCAGGAATTGCCTCAAAATTAAAATCAGCTGTTCTACTCCCTTCATTAGTAAATTGAACAACGTGCCCTTCACTAAAATCTGGTTCAACCCTTCCATTTCCTTCCACGCGTGTGAAAATGGTGGACTCACAACTTCCCAATACGAGGGAAGTCAGTATAATTAAATAATATGCTATCTTTTTCATCACTAGTTAATTGTTTGAGTTTGAGTTTGGTCCTGGCTAATTCTAGTTTTAGTAACTCGCTTATAGCCCAACATGATATTTAGACCAAAACGCACATCAACTGCATTAATTTCTTGTGGCTTAGTAAGTCCTAAGAAATTATTAGTCGCGGCATAAAATTGAATAGGACCTAAGTTTGTTGCTAAGTTCGCTCCAAACATTGGCTCTTGAATCATCCCTCCAAAACTGGCCAACACCCCGAGTGTGGTTTTTCTTCCCGGCAACCAGTTATAAGATGCAGCATAACTCGGGTTAAAGGTCCCGAAAACGGCATTATTATACATGGTCATTCCCAGTCTGTGACTATCGTGAATCATATAAGTGGCTCCAAAATAAGTTTTCATGTTTAACTTGGTTTGGAACTCATCGTAATTTTCATTGGCCTCAAAAAAGTCTTCTATCTCAGATTCAATTTCATCAAAACCACCTTCCTCATCGCCATCAGCTCTCAAATCTGAACCGTCAATAGTCGTACTGGCGTTATTCAAAGAGTAGTTGGTCACCATATCGCTCCAATTAATTGATCCTATATCAGTAACCGAGGCTTCAAGGGTAAATCTTTCAGTAAGTTTAAAAGTTGCACCGAAATCAGCAGCAAACCCTGTATTATCTGTCCAAACTGCATAGTTACCTAATGCATTGGAATCGTAATCATCCGGATTCAATAAGATATCCAGTCCAGCGGTCTGAACCCCTAATCCATTCGCAGTCATGGTAATATCATAGGTTCCAGGTGCCGTATAGATATCCAGTGTTCCTCCTTCTTGAGTTCCGGCATAAAATTGACCGTTAAGGTATTTCAAGCGAACTCCCAAAGTCAGTTTTTCTTCGAATAATTGAGTGCTATATCCTATTCCGTATTCGTTATAGGTCATAAAATTCAAATCCTCTCCAAGGCTGATGGTTTGCCCTATCGAATTCCCATTCCCATTGGCCAATAAATTGATCAAATCATCGTCATAACGAAGGTTAAAAGATCCACGGGCATTTGAAAATAAACTCAATGATCCTCCGAGTCCTCTTACTTGAAAATGGAAAAGGTTTGAGGTAAAGTCTAGCCCGAGTTCATTTTCTTCCTCGGTATTGGCAAGCAGGTTTTGGAAATCAATTTTCAGTCTTCCATCTCCCTGATCTACCAAAAGATCTGATGCGGGAAAGCTAGCTGTAGTCTCAAATGAAGAGTTCAGCGCGGGAATTGAAAAAACAAATCCATTTTGAGGGGCATAAGCAGGGTTCAGCCCTTGAGTTTGCGGAACCAAATCCCTCAATTGATAAAATGACAAATATCCTTGTCCGTAAGTCGCTGCGACCATGGACGTAAACACTAAGCTTAGTAGTAATTTTTTCATAGTCGTAGTTTTAAGATCCAAATTTAATTAGCGTAGACAAATCTATTCTCAAGCTATCGGTATCTAATAATCGAACTACCTGACCGGTATCTGCACTGGTCGTGTTTAGATAAGCAATAATTCGAACTGATCGGGCAAAAGCCATCTGATTAATTTGAACTTCATCTAAGTTCAGTTCAGCTTGGTTCTCTATACTTCCACTACTTCTACCATCTGTACCAACTGGTGCTGCGGCAAACATTTCTACTCGTGTAGTTGTGAAAAGTTCATTTTCATTTTCATCCAAAAAGACCATTTCTACAGATCCGCTTAATGGCATGGTATTTACCGATTGAATATTGAGTTTCATTTCATCGATAATATCTACATCTGCTCCCAAATCAAATTCAACGACTTGTTCGATGGGAATATTGTCAAAAGTCACAGCCATTGGAATTTCTACTTCCACAGAACCTCCAATACTACTGCTTCCATCCATAAAGTTCCTATTAGGATCTTGATCCACCGGATTGGTATATACTTGAACATCCATCGTGAACTCCGTGGGTTTAGAACTCATTAAGTCTGCAATATTTGAATTGGTATTGTTGATCTCAATTACGGTATTTACAGAAGTTCCTTCTGCCCCAATCGCTGGAGCATCTATCATTTGAGCCTCTTCGGTAATTGGACCCGACAGGCGTACACTCGATGAGCTGTTTTCTGCAACAAGACCACTCAAATCAATTCCCATTGGAATTCCAAAAGAGTTATCAAAGCTCAAGGTTATAATAGGTTCAGCGAAAACAAGTTCCCCATCCCCGAAAGCATCAAAGGCATCGAATTCTAAAGAAGTATCCTCAACGCTGATGGTTTGAGTTTTGAAATCTCCGTATATAAGTGTGGTTTGCACTCCGGATAATAGTATTGAAAACTCAAAATAAGTTCCAGGACCAAATTGATCTCCAACTTCCCTGATCAATTCTGCTGAGATGTCTAATAATATGGTATTGAATGAAGGAACACCAGAATTGGTTACGGTGAAATCTCCATAATAATCTTCCAACTGAAAAACGCGAACAACTTCCTCATTTGTAGTTCCGTCAAAACTCGCTGAAAAGGAAATGGCACTATCATCCAAAACATTTTTAAATGTCGGAATCTCCACTCCGATATTACTGGCACTGGTCATATTGGTGCTCACGGTAATTTCTATGGTCCCGTCATCAAAATAAGCTCCAGTAAGTTCTTCGTTATAATCACTGAATTGAGCCAAGTAAATTTCTTTTGAAAATTCTTGGGTTTCCGTAATCGCTACAGGAAGTGGAAAAGGCTCTTCTGGAAGTTCAAAATCTACTAAAAAAGACTGGTCTCCAATTTCAATGGCGTCTCCGAAGCCTTGATTCTCGATTACCTGAGTGTAAATAAAGGTAATAACCCCTTCGTCGTTGTTAGTAATTTCTAGATCTTCACTACTTGTATCTTCAAGTAATTCAGACACCGTATACTCTACATAGCCGATAGGTGCAGCAAGGGCACCGTCCCATGAAAAGCTTTCGATTTCCCCATCGAAATAGGTTAAATCACAGCTTTGCAGTGATAGGAGAAGTCCTAAAATAAGGGAACCCCTCAAAAGTTTGGTTTTCATTGAGTTGAATTTTGGTTTGGTTAAATTAATCAGGGGTGTAATTCAAATATATAAAATAAATCCTCCCTGCTCTAGAACTCCCTGCTAATATTCAATGATTTTTACATAAAGTCGCTAGAAATTTTACAGATTTTGTTTAACTTTCACTTATGTATACGAAGAACAAATACGGGCTGTGGAGCACCATCAACTGGTCCATGAAATATGTCTATTTCGCTCTAGGCTATTCCTTTATCATTTTCTTATTTTTTAGATATTTCAATATTAAACTATATATCCCGTGGGAGCCACTTACCTTAATTGGTATTGCTGTTTCCTTTTATGTAGGTTTTAAGAATAACAATGCCTATGACCGAACTTGGGAGGCTCGAAAAATATGGGGAGGAATTGTAAATGACTCGCGTTCTTTTGGTTCCGAGGTTTTGGCCCTTATTCACGAACAAGGTGTGCCTCGATCATTGATCTTTCGTCATATTGCTTGGTTAAAAATTTTACAAGGGCAACTTCGTATGGATCGCACTTGGGAAAAACCCAAAACCCGCCTCAAACAATTTTCCATGTATATGGATGATCAGTGGCGAAACGCCATGGTAGAGCGTCTGCGACCTTTGCTCGATCAAGAAGATTTAGAACAGATTCTCACTGCAGCAAATCCTGCAACTCAAATCTTAAACAAACAATATCAAGAAATTGCCAAATTAGAGCTCGATTCTTATTCCCGATTGGAGCTTATGGAGCTCCTGAACCACTTTTTTGTGGGCCAAGGGAAATCCGAGCGGATAAAAAACTATCCTCTGCCGCGTCAGTACGCTTCTAAATCTTACTGGTTGACCGTAATTTATATTGCAATTCTTCCTTTTGGGTTTGTTTCTGTGGTTCAAGACTACACGTCATTCTATTGGGTGAGCTGTCTTTTAAGCGCCGGATCAATTTGGATCTTTTTATTGATGGAGCACATCGGTGATACTTCAGAAAATCCATTTCAAGCTGCTCGAACGGACGTCCCTATTACGGCCATCTCTAACGGTATAGAAGTCGATCTGCTGCAGATGCTAAAGGAACCGATTCCGGAATTAGACGCCGACATGGATGGCGACTATCAAATCTAAAACCTTCACAATAAAACTCATAACCTCAACGTTATGATGTAAAATAATTGCTTAATTTCCAGTGATTTGCATGTGTTTTTGCGTTGTCTTTAGACAACTATAAAACTATATGCTATGAAAAAATTAATCGCTATTTGTATTCTTATCGTGAGTATTTCACTTTCGAGCTGTGATTCCTTAATAGAACCAATAGTTCCAGAACAAGAACAGAACAAAGAAATTCTTGTTAATGAATTTGGTAGTTTATTGACGAATAAAATTGACTTTATCAATGAATCATTTGATAGTAAGGGAAACTTATTGATAAGTAATAAAAATTTGGATAATGAATTGAATCCTTTGGTTAACAAATCAAAAGAATTAATTAAAGCATTTGATATTTCCGAAAGTGAAATCAATGAATATTTTAATGACCCTGAGGACCCAAGGATTGGTATAGTAGGTTTACTGATTTATACCTCAGAAACTAAACAAAATTTCAACTATGCTTCAATTCCATTATTCACTTTAAATAAGCAATGGGAATGTATTGCAGAGGCTATTGGTGTTCCGTCGGCATTGATAGCAGGAAATATGAAAAAAATGACTGTAAAAGCCCTACTTAAATCAGTTGCCAAAATGTCGGGGCGACTCCTTGGTTATATTGGTCTTGCATGGGCAATTGCAGATTATACAAGTTGTATGGGATATTGGTAAATTTTTAAGATATGATTGATTTAATACTAATTACAGTTTACATCTTAGTTTTAATCCGAGTTTCTTATGTGCTTTTCAAACAATATAAGAAAAAGGGAAGTCTGAATACTGAGTCAATTCTATTATATATTGGATTGATTGTCTTTTTCGTATTCATGATTTATTTAAGAATGACATGAGTTGGTTCTTATTTATATTCTTAGAGTTAATTTGTTTGAGAATAATATACCAAGGGGTTAAAACTTTAACGGCGAAAAATTCATCAAACCAAAGAAAATTTTGGGCTGTTGTCTTGATTGTTGGGGGACTCGTATTTGCCGTAAAACATATCATGGAATTGGGTACTTGATAAGCTTTTTTCTATGATTATAATTCGAGTCGTCTACCTAATAATCAAAAAACTAGACATCTTTCTTATTTGAGGGGTGTCTAGTTGGTTTTTGT
>JBMYVY010000017.1:0-29105 GCA_049606855.1 Flavobacteriaceae bacterium
AGAGCGTCAGCCTTCCAAGCTGAATGTCGCCGGTTCGAACCCGGTCTCCCGCTCATAAAAAAACCGGTACTATTTGTACCGGTTTTTTTTATTAAATCTTTTCTATTTCGATCCGAAACCTATACTTCCTCCAATCGATAACATAGACAAACTATTATTTGACTCCATTCCTAAATTCTCATATTCTAATCTAACGCCAAAACCGCCCAAATTTAAACCTGCACCAATTCCCCAAAGGAAATTAGTATTACTGTTTTTCCAATTTAATTCAGTAACTTTTTGGCTAGCAAAAAATGCTCCTGCTTTTGCATAAGCAGCAACAGGACCTATGTTAATATTACCTCGTAAGGCAATATCTCCACCTTGGGTTTTGATAAATACTTTATTTCCATCAATAGTATTATTGAGCTTCCCTAAATCACGATAGCCCCCTTCAATTCCCAAAAAGCTTTTTAGACCAACGCCAGCAAAAACTTTCCATGCAAAAGAATTACCATTATACTTAAAACTTTCGTTATTAATATCTGCCAATTGGATATTAACAAAAGAGTTACCTAAACTTCCACCTGCATAGAATTGAGCCTTTGTCTCATTAATTAGAAACACAGTAAATAGTACTAGAATTAATTTTTTTTTCATCGTTTAATTATTTTGATTTATACTAAAATACGGAAAATCAGTTATTTATAAAATTTATTACAAAAAAAACCGATACAAATTGTACCGGTTTGATTACTTAAAAAGTTCTTTACTTATTTGGATCCGAAAGCTATACTTCCACCTATAGCAAGCATAGATAAACTATTACCTGACTCCATTCCTAAATTTTCATATTCTAATCTAACTCCAAAACCGCCCAAATTTAGAGCTGCTCCAATACCCCACATAAAATTTGTGTTGTTGTCCTTGAAGTCTAACTCATCAATTTTTTGAGTTCCAAAAAACACACCGGCTTTTGCAAAGGCAGCTACAGGTCCTAAATTAATGTTTCCACGTAGCGCAACATCACCACCCTTAGTTTTGGCATAGGTTGTACTTCCATTTGCTGTATTTTTAATTTTTCCCAAATCACGGTACCCACCTTCAATTCCGAGGAAACTTTTCAGTCCAACACCTGCAAAAACTTTCCATGCAAAAGAATTACCGTCATACTTAAAACTTTCGTTATCAATATCACTAATATCTGTATTAACAAAAGAGTTACCTAAACTTCCACCTGCATAGAATTGAGCATTTGTCTCATTCATTAGAAAGGCAGTAAATAGTGCTAAAAATAAAATTTTTTTCATTGTTAAATTATTTTGATTTACACTAAGGTACGCAAAATCAACTAATTACGAAATTTGTTTCTGAAAAAATAAAGAAAAATTAAACTTCCAAAAAGAACTAAAGACAATATCGGAGATTGAATCACAAGATTCGGATTTAATATTACCGCACAAAATAATCCACCAATAGCCCCTCCTAAATGCGCTGAATGACCGATATTTCCAATACTTTTTTTCATCCCATAAATCGAGTAAAATAAATAAGCCACGGCGAATACATATGCTGGTAATGGAATTGGGATCGGGAATAAAATCAAACGCATATCTGGATAAACCAACACTGCTGCATATAAAACTCCACTTACGGCTCCAGAGGCGCCTACAGCAGAATAATAAGAATCCTTCTTATGAACAAAGTAGGATATTAAACTCCCTGAAAATAAGCTAATAGTATAGATAAAAACGAACCCAAAGATTCCAAAGCTAAGCAGCACCACTTCACCAAACAAGTATAAAGCATACATATTGAAAAATAAATGCATCCAATCTACATGAAGAAAGCCTGAACTAAACATTCTAAACCGCTGTCCTTGTTGAATTGCTCCAATATTAAACTTAAAACGATCAAAAAAGGCTCGATCATTGAAGCCTTTAATGCTAATAAATACATTTAAACCAATTAATATTATAATCAATGAATTCATAGTTAGAAATTTTCTTAAAAGTACGATATTTGTATTCATGATGCAGTTTTTGACCTACATAGTAGTTTATCCAATTATTCTTTTAGTTTCTAGATTACCATTTGGTATCATGTACAAGATATCGGATGTCTTATGTTTTTTTGTTTATCGAGTCTTTAAATACAGAATTGAAGTTGTTCAAAGTAATTTAAAAAAGGTTTATCCCGATTACTCGAAGGAAGAACTGTTAAAAATTGAAAAGGAGTTTTACCGACATTTTGTCGATGTTTTTCTTGAAATGCTAAAAGGTTTTTCAATCTCTGAAACTGAGATTCGAAAAAGATACACAATAGATAATCTTGAAGTTGTTCAATCACTCAATGACCAAGGTAAGTCCGGAATTATGTTAAGCTCACATTATGGAAATTGGGAGTGGCTAATTTCTTTAGGTAATCGAAAGGAATTAATTGGACTAAAAACATTCGCAGCATATTCCCCAATAAAAAATAAATACATCGATAAAGCGATTAGAAAAAATCGTGGGCGATTTGGGGTTCATTTGATCTCTTCAAAAGAAACCATTCCAACAATTATTGAAAATGTAAATAATAAAATTCAAAGTGGTTATGGTTTGATTGCGGATCAAAGCCCAACACTTGGACATTTAAAATATTTCGACTATTTCTTGGGGCAAAAAGTTCCTGTTCACACCGGTGCTGAAAAAATGGCTAAAAAATATGATATCCCTGTTCTATTTATCGATACAGAAAAAATTAAAAGAGGCCATTATCATTCAACCATGCGCGTTATTTCTCTAGAACCCTTAAAAGAGAAAGATCACGCAATTACTAAGGAGTTTATCCGATTAATGGAAATTGAAATTGGGAGAAACCCTTCCTATTATTTTTGGACGCATAAGCGATTTAAGCACAGCAACAAAGCTCCTAAAGATTAAACCAATCTATTGCTTGTAAAGCTATTGTGTCTTGATACTCTTTATGCAAAAATTCATTTTTTTCGGCATCATGGATATAATCTTCCTTCCAATGGTCTATGTTACTTGCAATTTCTTGAATAGAATCACAAATAAACTTCAGTTCATCATCTGACATCGTTGGATGTATGCTCATTCTTATCCATCCCGGCTTATCGAGTAAACAACCTTGTTCAATTAACTCTACAATTTCACCTGATCTATGTTCATCCACATGCAATAAATAATGTCCATAAGTACCAGCACAAGAACAACCTCCTCTTGTTTGTACTCCGAAACGATCATTTAAAATTTTCACTACCAAATTATAATTTACATCAGGAATATAAAATGAAAATATCCCAAGTCGATTTTCATGGTTTTCTGCTAGAATCTCAATATTTTGAATTTTCTTTAATCGATCGAAAACATAAGAAACTTGCTCATGTTCTCTTGCCAAAATATTATCAACCCCCATTTCCTCCTTTAACTTAATAGCCAAGGCGACTTTAATTGTTTGCAAAAATGCGGGGGTTCCTCCATCTTCACGCGTTTCAATATCATCGAAATAACCATGTCCTCCCCAAGGATTCGTGAATGTCACAGTACCTCCACCTGGATTATCGGGCACAGCATTCTTATATAGGTTTTTATCAAAAATCAATACACCAGACCCCCCTGGACCACCCAAAAATTTATGAGGTGAGAAGAAAATCGCATCTAAATATTGAGTCTTTGATTTGTGCATATCTATTTCCACGTAGGGTCCAGAGCAGGCAAAATCCACAAAACAAAGACCACCATTGCTATGCATAATTTCAGCAATTTCATAGTATGGTGTGATAATACCAGTGACATTTGAAGCTGCAGTTATAGAAGCAATTTTCAGTCTACGGGATTTATATTTTTCTAATAATGTTTTTAAAGCTGATACATCTATTAACCCTTCAGTATCAGCAGGGATTATGACCACTTCCGCAATAGTTTCTATCCATGAGGTTTGATTGGAATGATGCTCCATGTGACTTACAAAAACGACTGGGCGATCTTCTTCTTCAATCGAAATTTGATCCTTAAAATGTTCAGGAATTCTCAAACCCAAAATTCTTTGGAATTTAGAAACAACTCCTGTCATTCCAGACCCTTCAGTAATAATAACATCATCCGCCGAAGCATTGACATGCTTCTTAATCAATTCCTTTGCATGATGATAGGCATGGGTCATTAATGAGCCAGTATGTGTAGTTTCTGTATGGGTATTTGCAACATTAACACCGATTTGTTCTGAAATCCGTTTTTCAATTGACTCATATAGTCTGCCGCTAGCAGTCCAATCTGCGTAAATTATTCTTTTTCTTCCGAAAGGACCCTCCATGAATGCCTCTTGACCTATAATATGCTTTCTAAAGCGCTTGAAATAATTTTCCAACTTCTTCTCCATCACTTAAACTTTCTATTCAATCACTATATCTTGGATTTCTCCCATAATTTTCAAAGCCAATTCATCTGCCAAAACCTGTGTTTGAGCTTCAGTATATATACGAATAATTGGTTCGGTATTTGATTTTCTTAAATGTACCCAAGATCGCTCAAAATCAATTTTTACTCCATCAATTTGATTCACTTCTTCATTGCTATATTTTTTTGCCATTTGAATCAAAATTTGATCTACGTCAATTTGGGGAGTCAATTGTATCTTGTTTTTTGACATAAAATAAGATGGATAAGAATCTCGAAGTTCTTTTACAGATTCAATCTTTCTCTCGGCAAGTAATGACAAAAACAATGCTATTCCAACAATAGAATCTCGGCCATAATGAGAAGCTGGGTAAATAATGCCGCCATTCCCTTCTCCACCTATAACAGTATTAGTCTCTTTCATTTTATCTACAACATTCACCTCACCTACTGCTGATGCCGTATAAGTTCCGCCATGTTTTTCGGTAATATCTCGCAATGCTCTTGAAGAAGAAAGGTTAGAAACCGTATTCCCACCACCAAGTTTACCTAAAACATAATCTGCACAAGCAACCAAAGTATATTCTTCACCAAACATGGACCCGTCCTCTGATATAAGCGCTAATCGATCTACATCAGGATCAACAACAATTCCGAAATCAGCGTTTTCATCAACTACCAATTTAGATATATCTTCCAAGTGTTCTTTTAAAGGCTCCGGGTTATGTGGAAACTGACCATTTGGCTCACAATAAAGCTCAATACACTTTACTCCTAATCTCTTTAACAATTGAGGTATAATAATTCCTCCTGTTGAATTTACTGCATCCAAAACTGCGGTAAAACCAGCAGCTTTTATCGCATCTACATTAACTAAATCAAGAGACAAAACCTCATTGATATGCTTGTCCATATAGCTCTGATCCTTAACATATACTCCCAAATCATCAACTTCAGCAAATTCCATGTCATCAGATTCAGCAAAAGCCAAGATCTCTGCACCATCCTGGGCATTTACAAATTCACCTTTCTCATTTAATAATTTCAGTGCATTCCATTGCTTTGGATTATGAGAAGCTGTTAATATAATTCCTCCATGAGCCTTTTCCATAGGCACTGCAACCTCCACAGTTGGAGTTGTTGACAATCCTAAATCAAGAACATCAATCCCTAGTCCGACTAAAGTATTAGCAACGAGTGATGATATCATTTTACCAGAAGGGCGTGCATCTCGACCTATAACCACTTTAATCTTTTTTCCTGGATTTCTTTGAATAACCCAAGTACCATAAGCTGCCGCAAATTTCACAGCATCTATTGGACTCAAATTCTCTTCAGGCTTACCTCCAATAGTTCCCCTAATTCCCGATATTGATTTGATTAATGTCATAAGATTCGATTCAAAAATTTTGTTCCGCAAGATAAAAAAAAAGCGGTCCAAATGGACCGCTTTATATGGATAAATAGTTTAAACTATTATTTTCCTTCCATCTTTTTCTTCAAGTCAGCAAGACCAGAGATATCTCCAAGAGTTGTTTTCTCAGAAGCTTCTGATTTTTTAGCAGCAGCTTTAATATTTCTTTGCTCTTCAGCCTTAAAGATTGCAGTATGAGAAGCAACGATTCTACGGTATTCCTTAGAGAATTCAATTACTTTGAATTCTGCAGTATCACCTTTTTCAATTTTAGAACCATCTTCTTTTTCTAAATGACGATTTGGTACGAAAGCTTCGATACCTTCTTCAAATACAACAACAGCTCCTTTATCGTTACGCTCTTTAACAGTACCTGTATGCGTAGTTCCTACTGCATAAGTTGCTTCATGAGCATCCCAAGGATTATCTTGAGTTTGTTTATGACCAAGATTTAACTTGCGTCCTTCTACATCTAATTCAAGAACTTGCACTTCTAATTTATCACCTACTGCAACAAAGTCAGATGGGTGCTTAATTTTCTTAGTCCAAGAAAGGTCAGAAATGTATACAAGACCGTCAATTCCTTCTTCTAATTCTACGAATACACCAAAGTTAGTATAGTTTCTTACTGTACCTGTATGCACAGAACCAACTGGGTATTTAGTAGTAATATCAGTCCAAGGATCTGGGTGTAATTGCTTCATTCCAAGCGACATTTTACGCTCTTCACGATCTAAAGTTAAGATTTCAGCTTCAACCTGATCACCAACTTTTACGAAATCCTGAGCAGATCTTAAGTGAGTTGACCAAGACATTTCAGAAACGTGGATTAATCCTTCCACTCCCTGAGCTACCTCGATAAATGCACCATAATCAGCAAGAACAACAACTTTTCCAGTTACTTTATCACCAACTTTTAAGTTAGCATCTAAAGCTTCCCATGGATGAGCGCTTAATTGCTTTAATCCAAGTTGAATTCTTGTTTTTTCATCATCGAAATCAAGAATAACAACGTTCAATTTTTGATCCAATTCAACTACCTCAGATGGGTGATTGATACGAGACCATGATAAGTCAGTAATGTGGATTAATCCATCAACACCTCCTAAATCAACAAATACACCGTAAGAAGTAATGTTTTTAACAACACCTTCTAAAACTTGACCTTTTTCAAGCTTACCAATGATTTCTTTCTTTTGAACTTCGATGTCAGCTTCAATAAGTGCTTTGTGAGATACAACTACATTCTTAAATTCATGGTTGATTTTCACAACTTTGAATTCCATAGTTTTCTCTACATATTGATCGTAATCTCTAATTGGTTTCACGTCAATTTGAGAACCTGGTAAGAATGCTTCGATTCCGAATACGTCAACGATCATACCACCACGAGTTCTACACTTAACAAATCCATTAACAACCTCACCTGTTTCAAAGGCATTGTTAACACGATCCCAAGCTTTAATTACTCTTGCTTTTTTGTGAGATAATACTAATTGACCAGAAACGTCTTCTCTTTTGTCAACTAATACCTCAACAGTGTCCCCAACAGCTAAGTTCGGGTTGTAACGGAATTCATTTAATGAAATTACACCCTCAGATTTAGAGTTAATGTCGATAATTGCATCACGATCAGTAATTCTCACTACCGTACCTTCGATAACATCACGTTCATTTACGAAACCAACTGTTCCTTCTAAAGCTTTATCGAATGCTTCAAGTTTTGACTCATCAACTGCCTCAATACCTTCTTCGTATTTGTGCCAATCGAAATTTTCTAAAAATTCTTGTGGGTTTTGAGCCTCTGCAGCTGGTGCTACTTGCTCTTCCGTTTTGTTTGTAGTTTCTTCAGACATGCTGTAGAAATGTTTTGTATCTTCGCCTTCAGTAGATTTTTATACGGCCTGTCTAGCAAAGAGTGGTTTAAATAAAAATTTATTAATTCCTTTTCAAATCTAATGCCGCGAAAAGGAGTGCAAATGTACAACATTTTTCTTGTTTTAACAACAACGCCCTGAATAAATTAGCATGGATATTTACGGAAAAGCTCTAATTGATTATTTAAACGGAAATTACACGGAAGATATGCAATCTGAAACCAGTATTTCAGAATATGATGCCTTTCCTATTCCTTATCTGTTTCGTTCATTCAATGAGATGCCTATTATGGAACAAAAGGCCTTGGAACTATCAAAGGGCAAAGTTTTAGATATTGGATCAGGGTCAGGATCTCATTCTCTTTATCTGCAAGAAAAAGGGCTTGATGTGACTGCTATTGACACTTCTCAGGGGGCTTGTGAAGTTGCTCGAGAAAGAGGGGTCAAAAAAGTGAAGTGCGAGGATGTTCGAAACCTGAGTACTAAAGAAAAATACGATACTTTACTTTTAATGATGAACGGTGCGGGTATGGCAGGTAAATTAAAAGACTCACTTGGTTTCTATTTAAAATTGAAAAATCTATTGACTGATAAAGGTCAAATCCTCGTAGATTCAACCGATATCATTTATATGTTTCAAGATGAAGATGGAGGGATTTGGAAGGATCTCAATAGTGATTATTACGGTGAGGTAATCTTTAAAATATCCTATAAAGGTCAAGAATCAGAACCCTTTAATTGGGTTTATATTGATTTTGAAAATCTAAAATACATTGCTGAGCAAGCAGGAATGATTGCAGAGAAAATTGTTGATGGCCCCTATTATAATTATTTAGCAAGACTAACTATTGCTCCAACCAAATCTTGAAGGATTTGACCCGTTCCCTGCTTACGATTAATTCTTTGTCAGGTTGAGCGTCACTAATGACCTTCAATCTTGAATTACTGAACGCTTGGATTTGTTCAATATTATCTACCGAAATAATTGCAGATCTCGAAATTCTAAAAAACGAATCAGGATTAAGAGATTTTTCTAAATCATCTAAGCTCTGATCAATATCAAAAGACCGCCCTTTAAAAGTCTGTAAGTAATTAATCTTATTTTCTGAATAGAAAAGAGCGATTTCATCTGTAGCAATCAACTTTAATTGATTGCCTATACGTATCATCCAGCGCTTTTTAAAACGCTGTTGCTTCCCCATTAATTTATTGGACACTTGTTCCAAAACCTGACTGATCTCGCTTTGCTGATTGTGCTGATCAGAAAATTTTTTCAATGCAAATTCTAAGTCATCTTTAGCAATTGGCTTTAGTAAATAATCGATGCTATTGTGCTTAAAAGCCTGCAAGGCATATTCATCATATGCTGTTGTGAAAATTATTGGAGCGATAACTTCTACATGGTCAAAAATTTCAAAAGACAAGCCATCAGAAAGCTGTATATCTAAAAAAACTAAATCCACCTCTGGTTGAGCACCAAAATAGTTCACAGCCTCCTCAACAGAATGCAATTGGGTAATTTGATCATAGCCTTCAGCCTCAATCATTCGACTAAGTCTTCTAGCTGCAGGTTTTTCATCTTCTATTAAAACAACTTTCATCACTTTTCTTTATCCATTAATTCTTTGATTCTTTTTTCTTCCCACCTCTTGCCAAAAATTAAATTTTTACCGAATACCCCGTACCAATGAAATGCGATACCTATACCCCACCAAAACCACAACGAATTCGTAGTAAAATTCACTCCTGAAAACGCATCAAAACGAATTGTAGATGCAAGAATCACAAATCCATTAATCAGCAAATACCACACAAAATGTATATAAAATCCCTTAACCTTTTTTACCTGTTTAAGAGCCTCTTCATACCTCGGATCATCCTCATTAAAAGTTCTCATCCTCCATCAGTTTTTTAATTTGACGTTCTTCCCAACCTCTGCCCATACCGAATGTGAAAAAGGCATGGATAACAACAGAGATCCCCCAACCAATCATAGGGAACCAAAACCACTTGAAACCCCAATAAGTCATATAATTAATAAATATTAGAAAAGGAATCACACAACAATAGGCAATTAAATTTGTGTAAAAGCCTTTAATTTCATCAACTCTTGCTTTTGCTTCTAAATATTTTCTTGAATTTTCGTCCATTTTAAAAATCGTTTTTATCCATGTATTTTTTAATTTGTTTACTCTCCCAATTTTGACCGATTCCATAAATTTTAAATCCTTGGATAACCAACCCTAGCCCCCATCCGAAACAGGCAAACCAGAACCACTGAAATCCCCAGTAGGTAGAATAATTAATGTAAGCCAAAAAAGGCATAATCACTATAAAACTTATTAACGAAGAGTAAAACTCTCTTAAGTTCTTAACACGTGCTTTTGCACGATAAAATTTTTCTTGATTATTATAATCTATTGCTTGCATAACTTTTGCTTGTTGTTTAAGTAAGGGAATTCTGACAGAAAACAACTCTTGGTCAGAACTGATTTCTACTCCTCTACTCGATATAATATCATATCTTTTTTTAATATTCGACAGTCCGATTTTTGTTCCTTTCTCGACCGTCTCCTTTGGTTTAAAGCTATTGCTAACCTCGAGATAAGCATCTGCGATCTTCACCTTAATTTGCATGGGAGTTCTATTGTGCTTAATACAGTTCTCTAACAATAACTGCAAGGTTAAAGGAACTATTTTATGATCTTCAACACGCTCTTTAATAATTACCTCGTATTGAATTGAATCTTCGAAACGCATCATAATCAGATCCATGTATTTTTTGGCAAAACTCAACTCCTCCGAAAGCGGTATCAAATCTTTTGATTTTTGCTCTAATACATAGCGGTAGACTTGAGAGAGCTTGGTTGTAAAATCTTCAGCTCTCTCAGGATTCTCTCCTATCAAAGAGGTCAAAACATTTAAGGAATTAAATAAAAAGTGGGGGTCTAACTGACTTTTTAATGATTCAAACCGAGCCGTTACTGTTTTTGCTACTAATTCAGATTCTTTAACACGTTTTTCTTGTTTTGATTTATAGATGTAGAAAAATGTAATCCCTAAAACAATTACCACAGTGATCATACCTCCAAATACGTAAGGCAAGGTGGATTCACCATTTAAAAATTGTAAAGTCGATTCGTTTTCAAACCACAATGCTGTTGACCATCTCAATAAAAAAAGACAAATTACAGTTACTAAAAAGGAAAGAAAAACTCCAACTACTGCTCGCATATTTTGGTTCTTCCATCGCTGATTATTTAAGTAACTAAACAAAAGCATGTTACTTCCTCCTATTACCATACAGTATAACTGGTAAAATAAAAAATCAGTATAGAATTCCTGAATACTTTCAAATCGAAATTGATTAAATAAGCCTTCACTAATTAGAAAGACGCCTATTCCGATCAAAAAATTCACTCCTAAAATGCGAACGAGTTTCTTCATACTTCTAAATTAAAATTTAATTTCAAGTTTTAGGTTTTCACCATTAAAATTAAATTTTGCTTGCTCAAAGGTCGGAGGGCCATAACCCATGAAGTTTGTACTCATACCATAATCTTCCTTAGGCATGCCGTTTGACTCAAAGTCCATTTTATTATTTCCATTCTCATCGTGGTAGCACAAAATGGCATAAACTCCTGGTTCCAAATCCTTGAATTCTACAATTGCTTTTCCGGACGCTACCTTAATGTAAGCAGCTTGGATAGGTGTTTTCATAAAGGACTCTTCGTCGTAAAGTGCGAACCCTACCGATCCTGAATCATTTCTTACATTTACAACTTCAGCACTCAAAAGTGATTTGGATGCGCTTTCTTGTCCCAAAACGTTTCCTGAGACAAAAAACAATAAGCTAACTAATACTCTAATCATGACTTGTTTGGTTTAAAATTATACTTCAAATATCAACAGAGTCATGTCCTTTTAAAAAATATGGTTGATGAACTGTAATATTTTAATGATGAATTGTAACAATTCGAAAATTCCTTATACTTATACCTTGAAAACACCAAGTATTTGAACCCAACTCTAGAACAAGACTTTTTGGAAAAATTCCAAGCGAATCAGAATATTGCGCACAAAATTTGTCGTGCCTATACTTCTGACGAACACTCACACAAAGACTTGTTTCAAGAAATTACGGTCCAGCTGTGGAGGGCTTATCCTAAATTTAGAGGGGAAGCCAAGTTTTCTACTTGGATGTATCGAATTGCCTTGAATACTGCAATTACCATCTATCGAAAGCAAAAAAGAACAATTCAAACCTCCACTCTAGACGATTATAGTTTTAAACTAAGTGAGGAGCCCTATGATGGAGAAAAAGAAGAGCAAGTAAAGGCTTTGTACAAAGCTATTAACCAATTAAGCGATATCAATAAGGCCATCATCTTGCTTTATTTAGAGGATAAACCTTATAAGGAAATCTCAGAGATTATCGGTATTACTGAAGTGAATGCTCGTGTTAAGGTCAATCGTTCCAAAGAACAATTAAGAAAGTTATTAAATCCTTAAGATATGGATGATTTAAAAAATATTTGGTCAAAACAAGACCTAAGCACCGATCACGTCGATGCTGTAGAAGTAAAGAAACTCATGAGTAAAAAAGCAAAATCATTGGCATTTTGGGTTTTGATTATTTCTCTTGGAGAATTTGCCTTATCCAATCTACCTCTTTTATTTATGGATTATGATGCAGCCCAAGAAGACTATAGAACTATTGGGATGGATACATTTATGAATGTGATCAGTATCATCACGTATTCCGTTTCCTTGATTTTCATCTACCTTTTTTATAAGAATTACCGGACAATCAGTATTGAAAAGAGTGTAAAAGGACTTTTAAGGTCGATAGTAAAGACGAGAAAGGTCGTAAAAATGTACATCTATTACAATCTTACTGCAATTAGCTTTGTTTATTTAATCTTTATTGTTGTGTTATTCTCCAATAAAGAAAACTTGATACATTTTGGTCATTTACCACCAACGACAAACCTTGATGAAATTTGGTTGCCTGCGCTTATTATAACGATAGTAACCTTGATGCTTATTGTAGGATTAATAGCCTTGTTTTATAGATTGACCTATGGGTATATTTTGAGGCGACTAATGCGCAATTACAAAGAGCTAAATGATTTACATAAAAAAAAGGACTATTGATAGTCCTTTTTTAATTTGTCTTTATAATTTTTTAGAAACTTATCCAGTTTGGGATTAATAACAGCAACACAATAGGGTTGGTTTTTGTTATCGTTATAATAGTTCTGATGATAATCATCCGCTTCATAAAATGCGTCAAACTCTGTGACCTCAGTAACAATTGGATCATCAAACACCTCAGCTAGCGTAAGCGCTTGAATCATGGCCTCTGCTTCAAGTTTTTGCTGCTCATCGTGGTAGAATACCGCTGATCTGTATTGCGTTCCAACATCGTAACCTTGACGATTCAAGGTCGTTGGGTCATGCGTTGCAAAAAAAACTTCAAGAAGTTCTACAAAACTAATTTTATCAGCATCATAGGTAAGCTCAATAACTTCAGCATGGCCTGTCCTTCCTGACACAACCTCTCGGTAAGCCGGATTCTTAATATGACCTCCAGAAAATCCTGATCGAACTACTTCTACTCCCTCTAAACGTTGGAAAATTGCTTCGGTACACCAAAAACATCCGTTTCCAAAAGTTGCTTCTTTCAAATTTTTTTGATTTTTACCAGCACTGCTCATTGTGATTAATAAGACAAGAACTGAAAATGAATACACTAATTTTTTCATGGGTTTTGGGGCTTTGGTCGAAATCGAAATCTCAGCATTACATGGATTTCAATACTTCGAGTGTTTTTTCTAACATCACGGGCGTAAAATCTAAATGAGTAACCATCCTCAGTTTACCTTGTCCCATGGATATTATTAAAATATTATGCTCCTCAAGCTTCTTCATAAACTTCATTTCAGCCTGGTTATCGTGAACTTCAAAAATCACAATATTCGTCTCAACTGGCTCCACCTTTGCGACATACTGGCACTCTATAAGACCTTCACTCAATAATTTCGCGTGTTGATGATCAATTTCTAAGCGATTCACATGATGATCTAGAGCAAAAATCCCGGCAGCAGCAAGATAACCAGCCTGCCTCATACCTCCTCCAAATAATTTCCTAATTCTCAAGGCCCGGGCCATATCTTTTTTTGTACCCACCAATAAGGACCCAACAGGCGCTCCTAAACCTTTGGACAAACAAATTGATATCGTATCAAACAATTCACCATATTGAATAGGCGTTTGATTTTTTGCGACCAAAGCATTAAATAAACGGGCACCGTCAAGATGAAAAGCCAAGTCGTGCGATTTTACCTTAGACTTAATCTTAATCAATTCTTCAAAATCCCAACAAGCTCCACCTCCCTTATTTGTAGTGTTTTCAATAGCCACTAAGGCACTTTTGGGGAGATGTATATTGTCCGCCTCATTGATGGCATCATTCAATTGTTCCGCTTTAAACATTCCGCGACTTCCTTGAATCAAATAGGAAGTTACCCCGGAATTAAAAGCCGCTCCACCCCCTTCATAATTATAAACGTGGGCATATTTATCACAGATCATTTGATCCCCTGGTTGGGTATGTAATTTAATAGCCGTTTGATTGGCCATCGTACCTGAAGGAAAGAAAAGTGCAGATTCCTTACCAAACATCCCGGCTACTTTGTCTTGTAAAGCATTCACCGTTGGATCTTGCATAAAAACGTCATCCCCAACCTCAGCTTCAAACATGGAGTGAAGCATTTCTTTTGTTGGTTTGGTAACTGTATCACTTATTAAATTAATTATCATAATTCCTCTTTTTATATCGGTGAGCCATCTGGCATTTTGGCGATGACTTTAAATTTATAGTTTGAAAAATCTGATTTCACTTGTTCAATATCTCTCAAGACTTGCTGGTCATATATTTTCTGTAAATCCTTTGATTTTCGCTTTAACAAAGCAATTTCAACTTGATTTATACTATTCCACACCTGAGCTTGCACTTGGGGCATTTGATTGTCTTGTGTAAGTTTGTATAAATGATCCATAACTACAAAATTAATAGTAGTTCTAAGTTCTAAATTATACGATGTTGAATTTGAAGCCAATAAAGTTTGATTAAGTAATTCATCCAGCACTTGTGAAAGTCCCAAATTACTTTTATCTACACCGTGTTGTTCAACTAATCTGGCCAAACGTTGTTTATTCAATAAAAAACTCAAACTGAAATCCGCTGAAGTGGCAGCAGCAGCCATAGGATCAAAGGCTACACCGGTATGTCCCTTAAACGACTCTCTACTTCTGTAATATCCAAAGGCACGTGGTGGGAATAAATTCGTTATTTGTTCAGGGATTGATAAAAATTCCGGGTCTAAAGTTAATAGCAACCCTTGAAGGGCTTGTTTTTGAATATTCGCAGAAATAACACTTACATTTTCTTGACCGCCATCTTTCACTTGATAAGAATAATCCAAGCCCCCTACAAGTTTGCTCAAAGCTTCAGTTTGATACCTGTGATAAAAATAAACGGGTGCAAATGCATCCTCTAATTCTGAATACGGAGTTCCACTTTTAATTACATCTGTGGAAAATTGCTTCATTGCCAATGACCTTACTTGCTCAACTTCTTTCATTTCCTCAATAGGGTCTTTTCCATTATCCCATAAATGTGCATAAGCATGTGCCCCTCCTGGAGCGCGAGCGTCTGAGTCAGAAATAAATCGATAACCCGCAGTTGTTGCGTCCAGTAAAATTTGATTAAGCTCCTTTTCGGAATAATCCCCATAGGCGTATTTCGTAGCAATTTTATCCCATTCCCCTATTCCGGTATCATAAGCCTGAGAAAGATCAATCTTATTATCCTTCACCCTTATCATTGGATGAGGATAATCCATCACCGAGGCTCTGCCGTTGGAACTCGCTGCAAAATTATGCGAAAATCCCAGGGTATGTCCTACTTCATGAGCAGATAATTGTCTAATTCTTGCCAAAGCCATCTCCATTGCCTGGTCTCCATTTGCGGTCAATGCATTTCCAATAAGATAATCTTGTCTGATTCGCAATGAACCAAGGGATACATGACCCTTTATAATTTCACCTGTTCTTGGATCGCTTATTGAAGCACCATAAGACCAACCCCTAGTTGATCGGTGCACCCATTGAATTACGTTATATCTAGTATCTAAAGGATCTACATCTTCAGGTAACATTTTTACTTGAAATGCATTAATATAACCCGCTGCCTCAAATGCTTGATTCCACCATGAGGCGCCTTCTAGTAGCGCTGATCGCACAGGCTCTGGTGTACCTGGATCCAAGTAATAAATAATGGAGTTTACCGCTTCACTTTTCTCTGCTGTCGGATCTTTCTTTTCTAATCGATGACGATTGATATACCGCTTAACTATAGGCTCATCCACTGGAGTTGAATAATCCATAAAAGACATAAAATTTGAACTTGCTCTTGGATCAAACTTTCTTGGTTCAAAACCATCCTCTGGAAGCTTCACGAATGAATGATGCTGGGCCACTGTAATTGACGAGGCGTCTGGGGACACACTCCTCAAAGCCCTCCCGTTTGCCCGGCCTTTAAACGTCAAATACGCATCGAATTCTACATTGTTCTCAAAGGCTTTGGTCCGATTTAAATTAAAAGCCGAACGCGATTTATCTAATGAAAAACTCCCTTGATTATTTCCTCCTAATCGATTTGAAACCCCATGCTCATCTCGAATTAAAAAAGAAGTAGCATCTACTAAATACACTCCATTTTCTTCTTTTTCAACCTTAAATCCATATAATATAGATTTAGCAAAAGCTTCCTTAATGGATTTACGCTCTGCTTGATTATCTGTAATTGCTCGATAATCCTGATTATCTTGAACCAATAATAACTTATCGCCCCGCTTTTCAAAATGAACTACAACTCCCCCTCCCAACTGACCTCTATCTAGGCCGATATCATTAGACCCTAGTCCTTCAGAAAGCGCAGAAACATATAAAAAATCTGTATCTAATTTATCAACTGCTAGATAAATTTTATCAGAATTGGAATCGTAATAAAAATCAAAAAACCCAGTATACGACTCTATATGATCTTCTTGGTTAAAAAATTGTCCAAAAACACTTAATGTAAACAGGTTAAGGAGCAGGAAAAGGCATGTTTTTTTCATCTCTATTTGAATTAGTGGCTTAAAGCTATAAAAATAATTGTAAAGTGTTATTTTTGCCATACTATGATTACAACAGATCAGTTAAAAAACCTAAAAGAGCGTGTAGAAAAACTGCATAGCTATCTAAATATTGACCGCAAAAAGATTGAAATAAATAATGAGGAAGAAAAAACCGCTGCTCCAGATTTTTGGAATGATCCAAAAAAAGCGGAACTTATACTGAAAGAATTACGCGGGAAAAAGCAATGGGTTATAGACTATGATAAAATTGTAGCTCAAATTGATGATTTAGAGGTGCTTTATGAATTCGCAAAAGAAGACCCCGATTCAGAAACAGAACTTAATTCACTGTTTCAAGAGACCCTAGGTTTACTGGAGGAAGTTGAATTTAGAAATATGCTGTCTACGGAAGGAGATAACCTCAGTGCGGTTCTGCAAATAACTGCAGGCGCAGGAGGAACGGAAAGTTGTGATTGGGCAGCTATGCTTCTCAGGATGTATCAAATGTGGTGCGACAAGAAAGGATACAAAGTCAAAACCCTAAATTATCAAGAAGGCGATGTGGCCGGAGTTAAAACGGTGAGCATTGAAATTGAAGGAGAATACGCTTTTGGTTATTTAAAGGGAGAAAATGGAGTTCATCGATTGGTTAGAATATCTCCTTTCGATTCCAATGCAAAAAGACATACTTCCTTTGCATCGGTGTATGTTTATCCTTTAGTTGATGACAGTATCGAAATTGAAATTGACCCCTCAGAAATCACCTGGGAGACCTTTAGAAGTTCTGGAGCAGGTGGTCAGGGAGTAAATAAGATTGAAACGGCTGTAAGACTTAGACATAAATCTTCAGGTATTGTCGTAGAGAACCAAGAAACGCGGTCTCAATTAGAAAATAAAAACAAAGCGTTACAATTATTAAAGTCCCAATTGTATGAAATAGAGCTGCAAAAGAAGTTGTCTAAGAGAGCGGAAATTGAAGCAGATAAAAAGAAAATCGATTTTGGATCACAAATTAGAAATTATGTAATGCATCCATATAAATTGGTCAAAGACGTCCGAACAGCGCATGAGACAGGAAATGTCGACGATGTTATGAATGGAAATATCGATGGGTTTTTAAAAGCCTTTTTAATGATCGATGGGCAACAAGAACAAGATAATCAACTATAATGAAAATAGATACAATACTTTTTGACCTCGGAGGAGTTCTAGTAGACTGGAGCCCTATGAATGTTTATAAAAATGTCTTTGACTCTCAAGAAAAAGCACAATGGTTTCTTGATAATGTCTGCACCATGGATTGGAATGACCAGCAAGATGGAGGCAGGTTAATTGCCGATGGGGTGGCTCAAAAGATTAAAGAATACCCCGAATACAAGGAACAAATTGAATTGTACTATGAAAAATGGCACGAAATGTTCCTTGGAATTTTTGAATCAGCAGTTGATGTTCAACAGGCCTTAATCGCTAATCCAGATTATAAGGTTTATGCATTGACCAATTGGTGCGCTGAAAAATGGGACAAAGCCTTAGAACTCTTTCCTTTTTTCAAAGATTTCGATGGCGTTGTAGTCTCTGGTGAAGTAAAAATGAGAAAACCACATGATGACATTTACGAATATACTTTCAAAACATTAAAAATCGATCCTAAAAAAACGGTTTATATCGATGATAACCCTGCAAATATTGAGGCAGGAAAACTAAATCATTTACACTGTGTTCATTGTACAGACCCGAATAACTTGAAAGAAGAACTGGAAAAATTTGACGTGGAAATATGATAAAAATATACCATAACCCAAGATGTACCAAAAGTAGACAAGGACTTGCCTATTTAGAAGCAAAATCAATTCAACCTGAAATTATAAAGTATTTAGATCGAGGATTAACGACAGAGGAACTAAAAGACATCCTTTTAAAATTAAACTATTCTCCGCTAGAGCTAATTCGGAAAAATGAAGCCATTTGGAAGTCTGACTACAAGGGCAAAGAACTTAGTGACCAGCAGATCATACAGAGTATGGTTGATCACCCAAAATTGATGGAACGACCAATTATAATAAATGGAAATAAAGCCGTGGTGGGTAGACCCACAGAAAAAATTGAAGAAATTTTATAACCTTGTTAACAAACAAGGTTTTTTTTATTTAACATAGTTTAACAATCCACCACTTAAACTAATAGTTAAATTCGCTGTCTAAGTTCCAAACAAGCTAACAATTAATTGATTTATGAAACTCAAACAACTATTGATCTGTAGTTTAATTTTCTTTGCCTTTTCTCTAAACGCTCAGAAAAAATCTACGGTCACAGCAAGTGGAATTGTAATGGACGGAAGTACGGGAATTCCACTTGAGTATGCTACTATAGTCTTAACACCACAAGAAGGGCAAAAATTACACGGGGGTATTACGGATACCCAAGGTAAATTCAACATTGATTTACCTGCTGGCTTGTATAAAATGTCGATTGAATTTATTTCATTCAAAACCCTCACATTTGACAATGTAGACCTTACTACTAATAAAGATTTTGGTGTCATTACACTTCAAGAAGATGCAAATACCCTAGACGAGGTGGAAATTGTAGCTGAAAAATCTACTGTAGACATTAGGCTTGATAAGAGAATATACAACGTCGGTGCCGATATGACAATTAAAGGAGGTACCGCTTCAGATGTTTTAGACAATGTCCCTTCAGTTACGGTTGATGTTGATGGCGCAGTTAGTCTAAGAGGAAATGATAATGTTAGAATACTTATAAACGGAAAACCTTCTGGACTTGTTGGTTTATCTACAACTGATGTACTTAGGCAATTGCCTGCAGATGCCATTGAAAAGGTTGAAGTAATCACCAGCCCTTCAGCACGATACGAAGCAGAAGGAACTGGAGGTATATTAAATATTATTTTGAGAAAAGGAAAAGCTGAAGGCTTCAATGCTTCTGTTAATGTTTCAGGAGGTTACCCTGAATTGTATTCCGGTTCAGCCAACGTTAATTACAGGGCCAAAAAGTATAATATTTTTTCAAATTTTGGATATAGAAAAACAGATGCCCCTGGGTATTCATATAACGACTTGACCTATTTCAATCAAGATGGGTCGGTTAATAACTATAGATCAGAATATACAGATTGGACAAGAAATAGATATTCCAACAACAATAATCTAGGGATTGAATATTACATTAATGATCATAGCTCAATCACAGCAGGTATACTTTATCGTCTTTCTGGAGGAAATCGCTACAGTGTAAACCAGCAAAAAAGATACGACCTCTCATATACGGAAACGGACTATAAAGAGAGAATTCAAGATGAGGACAGTGATCAAAATCTAGTTGAGTATTCATTAAACTACACCAATGACTTTGACAATGATAGCCAATTAACGGCAGCTTTTAGATATGAAACTTCCTCGGAGGATGAATATGCTGATATTCAAGATGTCGTATATGTAGGTACAGATCCTGATACTCAAGAAAGAAACACTACAGAGAATAGTAGAGAAGAAATGCTATTGCAGTTAGATTATACCAGTCCCATTGGAGAGTTAAGTCAATTTGAGGCTGGATATAGAAGTACTTTTACCAACAATCTTACAGATTACCTCGTTGAAATCAACGAAAACGGAGAATGGGTTAATGATACGGATTTTTCAAATGTCTTAGATTTTACTCAAAATGTTCATGCAGCATATTTGCAGTACGGATCTAAATATGAGCATTTCAACTACCTATTGGGGCTTAGGGCAGAATATACGTATATAGATATTGACCTTAAGACCACCAACGAACAATCAGAGAAAAATTATGCAAATCTGTTCCCAACCTTAAACCTTGGGTATGAGTTTAATGATTCTTCTTCGATAATTTTTGGTTATTCTAAGCGTATAAGAAGACCGAGATCTTGGTTTTTGAACCCTTTCCCTTCAAGAACATCTGAAACAAACTACTTCAGTGGGAATGTTGACTTAGATCCTACAATCACGAGTTCTTTTGATTTAGGAGTCTTGCATCAATGGAAATCAAACACGGTTAACGCTTCAGTTTACATGAATCATTCAACTGATGCGATTGAATTTGTTTTTGAGGAAACCGGGGAAACTATTAATGGTGTTCCTGTAACGCGCAGGTATCCTATTAACTTAGCGACAGAAGATCGTATAGGAGTTGAATTAACTTCACGCCATACGCTTGCAAAATGGTTGAGGTTGAATAACTCATTCAACTTTTTCCGATTTACAAAAGATGGAGATTACACTTACATAAATTCTGAAGGGGAAGAAATCTATCAAAATTTTGACGCTCAAGACAACTCATGGTTCTTTAGATTAAATGCTATAGTTAAATTACCTGCAGAAATAGATTGGCAAACGAATTTTTCTTATCGCTCTGCTTCCTCTACTGCTCAATCAGACCGAGATGGCATGTACAGTGTGAACCTTGCTTTTTCTAGAGACATCCTTAAAAAGAATGGAACACTTGCTTTAAATGTAAGTGATTTATTGAATTCACGTAAAAGACAAATGACCACAACCACTTATGATTCCACCACTGGATTACCTACAATCACCAATGAGTCGGACATGATGTGGAGACAAAGACAAACTACTTTAACATTTACCTATCGTTTTAAACAAAAGAAAAAACGAGGAAGACCTTCAGGAGGATATGATGGAGGTGACATGGAAATGCAAGGTCAACCATAAACAAAAAAAGCACTGCAATATTTGCAGTGCTTTTTTTTTATACTTTATCTGGCAAAGATTTTATTATAAAAATCTGTTATGCCTTATTCTCCTTGCGTAATTTAATATTCTCTATTACAGTACCTGTAATCCAATACGGAACTACAAAGGTCAAAAGGAAGATTAACAACCAAAATCCCGCTGTAAAGACGAAAAGGAATAATAAAAAACCTAAAAATGTAGCGATTTCCATAATAAAATTGATTCGTTTAATTATTTGCACAAAAATAAAATTAATTTTCATTTTGCCCTAATCCTTTTCTTTATTTTTTTTATTTCAGTTCCTTCTAATTCGTAACTTTGTGGCACAACAGAAACTTAAATCCAAATTAATATGAAATATCGCATTGAAAAAGATACTATGGGGGAGGTAAAAGTACCTGCTGACAAGTATTGGGGTGCACAAACTGAACGATCAAGAAATAATTTTAAAATTGGACCAGCAGGTTCAATGCCTATTGAAATTATCAGAGGTTTTGCCTATTTAAAAAAAGCTGCTGCTCACGCTAATTGTGATTTAGGTGTTCTCAATGAAGAAAAGCGCGATTTAATCTCTCAAGTTTGCGATGAAATTCTAGAAGGAAAATTGGATGATCAATTTCCTCTGGTGATTTGGCAAACGGGGTCAGGGACTCAATCCAACATGAACTGTAATGAAGTAATTGCTAATCGTGCACAAGAACTAGCAGGAAGAGTAATCGGTGAAGGAGAAAAGGTCATTCAACCTAATGATGATGTGAACAAATCGCAATCATCAAATGACACTTTCCCTACTGGGATGCATATTGCTTGTTATAAAATGATTTTAGAGACGACCATTCCCGGAGTAGAGCAACTGAGAAATACCTTCAAGGCGAAATCTGCAGAATTTAAAGATGTCGTTAAAATTGGTCGTACCCACTTAATGGATGCAACTCCCTTGACTTTAGGTCAAGAATTTTCAGGTTATGTGTCTCAACTAGATCATGGCCTAAAAGCTTTAAAAAACACTTTGGCCCACCTTAGCGAATTAGCTCTAGGAGGAACTGCTGTGGGAACAGGTTTAAACACCCCTGAAGGATACGATATTCTAGTGGCAAGTAAAATCGCAGAGTTCACTGAATTACCTTTTATAACGGCGGAGAATAAGTTTGAAGCACTTGCAGCTCATGATGCTATCGTAGAATCGCATGGAGCTCTTAAACAACTTGCCGTTAGTTTAAATAAAATTGGAAATGACATCCGTATGATGGCTTCGGGGCCGCGTTCGGGAATTGGGGAATTGATTATTCCAGCGAACGAACCTGGTTCGTCAATTATGCCTGGAAAAGTAAACCCTACTCAATGTGAGGCACTAACTATGGTTTGTGCTCAAGTAATGGGTAATGATGTTGCAATTACTGTAGGAGGAACTCAAGGTCATTACGAATTGAATGTTTTCAAACCTGTCATGGCTGCTAACCTTTTAGAGTCTGCTAGGTTGATTGGAGACGCTTGTGTTTCTTTCGATGAGCATTGTGCTTCAGGTATTGAACCAAATAGAGCACGTATACAAGAGTTGGTAAATAATTCATTGATGCTCGTCACTGCTTTAAATACAAAAATTGGTTATTACAAAGCCGCAGAAATAGCAAATACCGCTCATCAAAATGGTACCACTTTAAAAGAAGAGGCTATTAGACTCGGTTATGTAACTCCAGAAGAATACGACTTATGGGTTGTTCCTTCAAATATGACCGGAAGTTTAAAGAAATAGCATTATCCTTAAAAACAAAAAAACCGACACTTTAATAAAGTGTCGGTTTTTTTATATTCATGAATTCAGAAACATAAAAAAATCTTCCGCCAAAGAGACAGAAGATTTTCATTGCCATATAATTTGAATGGGCTATAAACCTATCCAATAATATTGTGAAGCGATTATTTCTTGAACTTCGCGTACTTGTTCTTAAACTTGTCAATACGACCAGCTGTATCTACCAATTTAGATTTACCTGTGTAGAATGGGTGAGATGTTCTAGAAATCTCTAATTTGAATAGTGGATACTCAGCACCATCAACTTCGATAGTTTCTTTTGTATCAGCTGTAGAACGCGTTAAAAACACATCTCCATTTGACATATCTTTGAAAGCTACCATTCTGTAATTCTCTGGATGTATACCTTTTTTCATCTTAACTCGCTTTTAAATCTATTTTTATTTTTGAGACTGCAAATTTAACCATAATTTTGAAATTACAAACAAATAAACTGTTTATTTGTAAAATAAATTAGAAAATAGCTGCTGACCAATGAGTTTTAAAACCCTTTTATCCTTTGTACTAATCTCAAGCTTTTTGTTTTCTTGTAAAACAGATTACAAATTTACATTAAATAGTCCCAAGAAAATAACAATCGATCAAGAATTAATCATAAATCTAGAAGAAAAAAATAGCCTTCCCTATGATGGAGTAGTTTATAAAATTGATGGGAAAAAAATTGGAGAAAACAACCCCAGTATTAAACTTAATATTGCTAATTATTCACTAGGTAAACACTTAATTTCGGTCGAGGTTTCCTTTGAAGGAAAGCAAAAGAAAATCAATCGAGAAGTGTATTTTCTCTCAGATAGAGCTCCAATAATTTACGATTTTGAAGTAATTGCTTCCTATCCTCACGATGAAGAAGCTTTTACACAAGGCTTGGAATACAAAGATGGGTTTCTCTACGAATCTACTGGGCAATATAAAGGATCTACTCTAAGGAAAGTGGCACTCGAAACCGGTGAAATAATCAAAAAAATAGATTTGGGAGATGATTATTTTGGTGAAGGTCTTAGTATTTTCAATGATCAAATATATGTTTTGACCTGGAGGGCAAAAAAAGGCTTTATTTATGATTTAGAAAGCTTTGAAAAAACTGGAGAATTCAACTACGGACAATCTAAAGAAGGCTGGGGATTGACTCATTCTGAAACAGAACTTATCAAGTCGGATGGTACGGAATACCTTTGGTTTTTAAATGTTATGAATCAAAAAGAACTAAGGAATATTCAAGCCTATACCAACAAAAGAAAAGCAGAGAAATTAAACGAGCTTGAAATGGTTGAAGGTTTGATTTATGCAAATCTTTGGCAAAAAGATAGTATTTTGATTATTGACCCTAGTAATGGAGCAATCGTTGGAATCGCTGATTTGTCGGCCTTAAAAAAGCGCATTAAATCAAACGGAGATGCAGATCAAGTATTAAATGGAATTGCATATGATTCCGGCAACAAACGATTGTTTGTCACCGGAAAAAATTGGAATAAACTCTTTGAAATTAAATTAACTCCAAGAAGTAATTAATTTAGTTATCCTTATAAACAACTCCGTCTTTCATTACAAACTTAACATCTGTAAGGACTTCTATATTCTTTATTGGATCACCGTCGACCGCAATAATATCTGCTAAATAACCCGGGGCAAGTATTCCTAATTTACCCATTTTCAGAATATTTGAATTCACAATTGTTGCGGATTGAATTGCATCCATAGGATCCATACCAGCTTCAACCATGTATACAAATTCATTGGCATTCTCACCGTGAGTAAAGACCCCTGCATCTGTTCCAAAAGCAATTGGAACTCCTTTTTTATAAGCAATTTTAAAAGTAGATTGAATCTTAGGACCTACCTCCAACGCTTTAGGGATTACCACATCAGGAAAATACCCAGGAACTTTAGCTTTTTCAGTTACTGCTTTTCCAGCAGTTATTGTTGGAACTAAATATACATCTTTGTCTTTCATCAGGGTCATGGTTTGATCTGACATAAAAGTCCCGTGCTCTATAGTTTTCACTCCCCCCATTATGGCACGTTGCATACCTTCATCTCCGTGCGCATGAGCGGCAACATGCATACCATAATCTTTTGCAGTAGTGGTGATTGCTGTAATTTCCTCTAATGTAAATTGAGGGTTATGTCCACTTTTAGCAACAGACAAAACACCCCCTGTAGCGGTTATTTTAATTACGTCTGCACCATTTTTATAACGTTGTCTCACTGCTTTTTTAGCATCATCCACTCCATTTACAACTCCTTCTTTAGGACCAGGATCTCCCTGTAGTACGCGTTTGTATCCATTGGTAGGGTCTGCGTGACCACCAGTTGTAGCGAGAGATTTACCCGCTGAATAAATCCTTGGACCGACTGCAATGTCTTTGTAGATTGCATTTCTCAAAGCGGTATTTACACCGCTCCCTCCCAAATCACGTACTGTTGTAAATCCTGCCATTAGGGTTGTTTTGGCATTTTTAGAGGCATAAAATGCAACATCAGCCTCATTGAGTGTGAAAGTTTCTAAATATCTTTTAGGGTTCATTTCACTTTCCAAATGAACATGCATGTCAATAAGTCCAGGTAAGACTGTTTTGGAGGATAGATCAATTAAAGCAACTCCTTGCCCTGGTTTGACAAAACCTTTTTTAATTTCTTGTATAGTATTTCCTTGAATTAAAATACTCATTTTATCCATTGATTTCCCTTTTTCCGTATCGATAAGAGTTCCACAATGAATAATTGTTGTGGTTTGAGCAAAAGACCCCAAACAAAATATTAGGAGTAAGTAGGCTAGTTTTTTCATAAATTTTAGTTGATTTTTTATTGTATTCTTCCAAATATACCGAATTTTCTTAGCTTTATACATTATACAATAAGACATGGAAAGAATCATAATTAGTGGGGTAAGTAGAGGGATTGGATTTGAATTATTAAATCTTGCAATTAAGAATAATATCGAAGTAATTGGATTATCGAGAAACTTAAATCCAGTGGAGCATCTAGCCTCTGATTGTGTGTCCTTGTTTGAACTTGATTTATCTAAACCAGAAAGTTTTGAAGCCTTAAAAAACTACTTAGCGGATAATAAGACAAAAAAAACGGCATTGATTCACAATGCAGGGTATTTAGTAAACAAGCCTTTTGAAACAATCAGTCAAGAAGAATTCTTAAAAGTGTATCAAGTGAACGTTTTTGGACTTGCTCTTTTGAGCCAAACGGTTTTACCTTATTGTCTTGCTGATTCTCATGTGCTCACATTGAGTTCTATGGGCGGAATACAGGGAAGTATGAAATTCCCAGGGCTGGCAGCATATTCCTCCGCTAAAGGCGCGGCTATTACCCTTTCTGAGCTTTTGGCTGAGGAATACAAAGATCGAAAAATCGCATTCAATGTAGTTGCCTTAGGTGCGGTACAAACAGAAATGCTTGAAGAAGCTTTTCCTGGATACAAGGCTCCTATTGGACCAAGAGACATGGCGGAATACTTGTTCGATTTGGCACTAAAAGGGCATAAAATCTACAACGGAAAAATACTACAAGCCTCTAGTTCAACTCCTTAATGAAATCATTAGTCAACTATATACCAAAGGGAGCAAATCACTACGTAAATAAGTTAGTAAAGCAGGATGATTTAGAAATAAGAGTCGTCAAAGAACGCCAAACCAAACACGGTGATTTTCGCGCAGATAAAAAAGGCTGTACCATCACTATAAACAACAATCTTAATTCCTATAAGTTTTTAATCACATTAATTCATGAATTTGCCCACTACAAAGCCTTTAAAACTTACGGCTCAAAGATTGCTCCGCACGGATTAGAATGGAAGTTAACTTATCAAAAGCTGATGTTACCTCTGCTTAACCCCGAGGTATTTCCAAAGGAAATGCTGCCGGTTTTGGCACAACATTTTATCAACCCAAAAGCTTCCACCGATAGAGATCTTCATCTCAGTAAACTCTTGATGCAATACGACGAAAAAATAAATTCTCTAACCCTAACGGATTTAGCCGATGGGAGTCTATTTAAGTTCAAGAAAGAAATTTATCGTAAATTGCATATAAGAAGAACTCGAATATTAACCGAGAGAATTAGGGACAAACGACAATATGTTTTTAGCCCACATGCTGAAATAACTAAATATGAGCACTGAAGAATCGAAAAAAGAAACCACCAATAGTTTTAAAGTTTTTGCTAGAGCCTTTAGAAGGTTTATGGTTAAGTTATTGGATATACGGGAAGGAACTGATATACCAGAAACTATAGACAAGATTAAAGAGGGAATTGAAGTTAAATCTCATACTGCATGGATTCTCATATTCTCGATTTTTATAGCTTCGATTGGCTTGAATGTAAGTTCTACAGCAGTAGTAATCGGAGCCATGCTTGTTTCACCTCTAATGGGTCCAATTTTAGGGATTGGACTTTCTGTAGGAACAAATGACATCGATACTTTAAAAAGTTCATTGAGAAACTTAGGGATTATGGTGGGACTTAGTATAGTCTCTTCTTTTTTGTTTTTTTCCATACCAATTTTCCAAGAGGCTACACCGGAAATCCTAGCTAGAACCAAGCCCGATATTCGCGATGTATTAATTGCAATTAGTGGTGGTTTAGCACTAGCAGTAGCTCTTAGTAGAAGAAAAGAACTTACCAATACCATTGCAGGTATAGCCATCGCAACCGCTCTTATGCCTCCCTTATGTACAGCTGGCTATGGTTTAGCGGTTTGGAATTTGCAATATTTCGGTGGGGCAATGTTTCTATTTACCATTAATGCTCTATTTATTGCAATTGCAACCTTTGGGATAGTGAAATTTTTACACTTCCCTGTGGTTCGTTATTTAGATTCAGCTTCACGAAGAAGGATTTCGCAAGTGGTTTCCGTCCTTTCTTTGATAATTATTGCCGGTAGTATTTATCAATTTATTTTATTGTTCAGGGTGAATACTTGGAATTCTAATGCTCGTAAATTTGTTTCTGATATGCAGAGAGAAACCGGAGTAGGAATTATCAAGGAAACTCCAGATTATCGTAAAAAAACCATATCACTTGCCATTTTAGGGGAGCGTATGGATAGCCAATCCAGAGAAAAATGGTCAAATCGTATGGAAGAATATGGCCTAAAAGGAACCACCTTGGAAATTGACCAAGACAACCAAGCCTCAAAACTGTTAGATAAGATTCAAACCTTAGAAAATCTATATGTAACCAATCAAGGTTATATCTCCGCAAAAGAAAAAACCATCGAAGACAAAGACAAGGAGATTCGAGAATTGAATCGATTGGTCAATTATTATAAAAATCAACAAATTCCATTTTTGCAAGTAGCTCGTGAGGCGAAAATCAACAACCCTGAACTCGATCAAATTACCTTTGCTCGAAAAATCACAAGTAGCTTTGACAATCAAGTCGATACCTTAGCTGTTTTTCAAGTAAAATGGAATGACAGTATTAGGATCAATAAATCGGAACGTGACGAACGCTTAAAGGAATGGCTCAAGGCTCGACTGAATATTGATAGCTTAATTATCGAAGAATTATAAAACAAAAAAACCTCATAAGAATATAAATCCTATGAGGTTTTTTTGTGACCGGGCTGGGGCTCGAACCCAGGACCCTCTCCTTAAAAGGGAGATGCTCTACCAACTGAGCTACCCGGTCTAGAAAAATGTGGTGAGAGCAGGATTCGAACCTGCGAAGCTTGCGCAACAGATTTACA
>JBMYVY010000018.1:0-26687 GCA_049606855.1 Flavobacteriaceae bacterium
GAGCAACGGACTGAAAATCCGTGTGTCCCTGGTTCGATTCCTGGAGGTACCACTTCATTTCAAAAGCGTATTCTTTGCATAAAGGAATACGCTTTTTTTTATTGAATCTATAAAAAGCTAAAATTTTGTTAAAGTTGTTTTCAGCTTCACATAAATGCTTATTTTTGATAGCATTACTATTAACTATGAAATATATACTTTCAAGCTTTAAAATTCAAATTCAAGAGTCTATTTATCTAAAAGACCCTGAAAGCTCAGAACTCGGAAAACGCATTGTGCAAGGAAGCATTAAACTCATTGATCAAATGGGATTTGAGGACTTTACCTTTAAAAAACTAGGGAATGAAATCGCATCAAACGAAAGCTCAATTTACCGGTATTTTGAAAACAAACACAAGCTACTCATTTATTTGACCTCCTGGTATTGGGCTTGGATTGAATACAATTTGGTTTTGGCAACCATTCAGGAAAAAAGTGATTGGGACAAACTTAACAGCGCCATAGAAGTTTGCACAAGGGCGACCGAAGAAGACGGTAATTTTAGTCATATCGATGAGATTGCTTTGAATCGAATCGTAATCAATGAGAATTCTAAGTCCTATTTAACAAAGGAGGTGGACCAGGAAAACAAGGCAGGTTATTTCGAGGCTTACAAGCGCGTTATTTTTAGATTGAAATCCTTGATTCAAACTGTCAACTCAAGTTTTGAATTCCCTTCAAATTTAGCGGTAACCATTATAGAATCCGCACTACATCAACATTTTAACCGATCGCATTTCCCCTCACTTTCTGATTGTAACAACCAAAAGGAACCAACGAAATACATAAAAAATCTAGTTCAAAACATTTTAAAAAATGGCTAAACATAAAGAATTGAATCCATGGAGACGATTGATCCTGTTATTCTCAGCAGAAAAAAAAGATGTCTCCCAAATCATTTACTACGCCATATTTGCCGGCCTAGTATCCCTGTCTCTTCCTTTGGGAATTCAGCTAACCATTAGCTTGATTCAAAGTGCAGAAATTTCTACTTCTTGGATTGTTTTAATTTCACTGGTAACTCTTGGAGTTATTTTTACAGGAAGCTTGCAAGTAATGCAACTCAGGATAATAGAAAATTTACAGCAAAGTATCTTTGCAAAGTCCTCATTTGAATTGAGTTACTTATTTCCAAAATTAAAATTGGATAAACTCAGAAATAATTATGCTCCTGAATTGGCAAATAGATTCTTTGACACCTTAACGATCCAAAAGGGGTTCACAAAGGTTTTGATCGATGTCCCTGCCTCAGTACTTCAGATAATTTTCGCGATAATCTTATTGTCATTCTATCACAGTTTTTTCATTTTCTTTGGATTGACCTTGCTTGTTCTGGTATTTTTAATATTTAAATATACCGCAGTTCAAGGACTGTCTACAAGTCTTGAAGAATCCAAACAAAAGTATAAGGTAGCACACTGGATTCAAGAGATAGCAAGAAGTATGGTGAGTTTTAAACTTGCCGGTCAAACCAACCTCGCCATGCGAAAGAATGATGATTTAGTACTCGGCTACTTAGAAGCTCGGGAAAAACACTTTAAGATCATCAGGTTTCAATATATTAAAATGGTTGTGTTTAAAGTGATTGTAACTGCAGGACTGCTATTAATGGGAGGGTTATTAGTATTAAACCAACAAATGAATATTGGACAGTTCGTGGCCTCTGAAATTATTATTTTATTGGTTATTGCTTCTGTAGAAAAATTAATTATCAGCCTTGAGAGTATCTATGACATGCTTACTTCTATCGAGAAACTCGGTCAAGTAGTAGATAAAGAATTAGAGGCTCAAGGAGGGCAAGAGATTTTCTTGGGAGAAGATTTTCAGATAGAAGCCGCTCAAGTTGGCGTTAAAATGGAAAACTCTGAACGTTATGTTTTACAGAATATCAACCTTAAAATCAATCGTCATTCTAGAATAATTGTACAAGGGGAATCCGGTTCTGGTAAATCATCACTTTTAAAGATTTTGTCAGGGATTTTTATGCCAAGTGAAGGAACATTGAGTATTAATGAACTCAATGTAAAAAGTTTGAATGTAAGCCACTACCGAGGCCAAATTGGAGCATTACTGTCAGAGGAAATGCCCTTTAGTGGAACCTTAAGGGAAAACATCACTTTTGGAAACGCAAACATTTCTGACCAGCAAGTTATAATTGCATTGGAGCGTGTTGGACTCGCTAACTTTTTGAAAAAATTGCCAAAAGGTCTAGAAAGTCAGCTCTTTCCTGAAGGAAAACAAATTGGACAAACAACGGCCAAAAAAATCATGTTGGCCAGATCCATTGTTACAGAACCGAGGTTATTGCTCTTAGAAGATCCGTTTATGGAATTAAATCCAGAGGAATCAAAAACACTGATTGACTTTATAACCTCTAAAGAGAATCCTTGGGCCATCGTGGTAGTAAGTCAAAATGACTACTGGAAACAATTCTGTACTGAAAAAATTTTCTTGAGTGAAGGACAAATAAAAAGATCATAATCATGCTGAATATATCTAAAAATAATTTACTAGACCGCATTAACCTCTCTTCTTATAAGTCAGGTAAATTCGTACTGCATAAGAATTACTACAAAATATTGAATCGGTTTTTAATTGCGTTTGGAGTTATTCTTTTGGTCATGCTCTTTCTGCCTTGGACACAAAATGTCACCAGTTACGGAACAGTGACTACCCTAACTCCAAATTTCCGTCCTCAGATGGTCGTCTCCCCTCTAGCAGGACAAATTAAACAATGGTTTGTTACTGAAGGTACCTATGTAAAAAAAGGAGATACTCTTTTAGTGCTGTCCGAAGTGAAAGGCGCTTATTTGGATAGAAGTTTGATAGAACGCACACAAGAACAATTAACGGCAAAAGAACAAGCGCTTGAATCGTATCAAGGAAAGGTTTTGGCACTGGATAGGCAGATACAAGGGCTAAAACAAGAACAAGTCATTAAGTTAAAACAAGCCGAAAACAAAATCATTCAAAGTCGATTAAAGAAGGAAAACGATAGTATTACACTACTTGCCGCCATTACGGCTGGAGAAATCGCTCGAACACAATTTCAGCGTACCGAAAAATTATACGAATCAGGACTAAAATCAAAAGTTGACCTAGAGAATAAGCGATTGAAGTTCCGTGAGGTAGAAGCTAAACTTAAAGCTCAAGAGAATAAATTTTTGGTGAGTCAGGCAGAGTGGTACAATGCCCAGTCTGATGTTTCGCGATTACAAGCTTATTATTTAGATAAAATCTCAAAAGCGGAAAGTGATCAGTTTAGTGCCCAATCTATGATTAACGATGCTCAAGGAAGTGTGAGCAAACTCAAATCATCCCTTAGTAATTACAATGAGCGGAAAGACTTATTGCATATACAAGCTCCTCGTGATGGCTTTATTAACAAAGCGCTTAAAAGTGGAATTGGCGAAACCGTAAAAGAAGGTGAAGCCTTGATCAGTATTATGCCTGAAGGTTACGAGTTGGCTGTTGAGACTTATGTGAGACCTATTGATGCTCCATTGATTCATGCAGGAGAACGAGTTCGAGTTCAATTTGACGGGTGGCCTGCTATCGTTTTCAGTGGATGGGAAAGCCTTTCTTACGGGACCTACGCTGCTCGAGTGGTAGCGATTGAAAACTTTATCAGTCCAAATGGAAAATATCGCGTACTTCTTAGAGCTGAACCCGGTGATCATCCTTGGCCTCAAGGGCTGAGAGTTGGCTCTGGAGCCAAATCTATTGCTTTGTTGAACGATGTCCCTGTGTGGTTCGAACTTTGGAGAAACCTAAATGGCTTCCCTCCTAACTATTATAAACCTGAAACCGTGAGTAATGAAAAAGTATATTAAACTTTTTATCCTATTTCTACCTATTCTTGGTTTTGGCCAGATGTCTGCTACCGAATATTTAGCTTGGGTCAAAACAGAGCACCCCGTGGTTAAGCAGGCAAATTTAACTCTAAATGCGCAAGAAGCAAAACTACTCAAGGCCAGAGGAGGATTGGACCCAGTAGTAAAAGTCAGGTATTCGGATAAGCAATTTGACAACAAAGAATACTATCAGAAATTTTATAGTTCTTTTGAAGTACCAACTCAGTTGGGATTGGTTTTTTCAGCAGCTTATGAAGATAATCAAGGGGAATATTTAAACCCTGAATCTTTGGTTCCGGAATCCGGGCTCTTGAAAATTGGAGTTTCTATGGAGGTGTTCAAAAACTTAGTTTACAATCCCAGAAATGCAACCTTAAAAAAGGCAAAAATTTATCAAGAACAATCTATTTATCAACAAGGCTTAGAGGTAAATGCTATTCTTAAGGAAGCCTTAGACGCCTATATCATGTGGTATAGTGCTTATCAAGCAGCAAGTACCTTCAGCTCCTATATCGAAGTGGCTCAATTGCGTTATAACAATATCGCAGAACAAGTAGATGTGGGGAACTTGGCAGCTATTGATTTGACTGAGGCGGAAGCCTTGTTAAATCAAAGGCAATTATCTTATGAAAAAGCCCAGCTCCACCTGACCAAAACTCGTCTTTTGCTTTCGAATTATTTATGGAAAGAAGGATACCCGATTTCTTTAAAAGAAAGCATGAGCCCAAATCCTGACTTAAACGATGAGTTAGACGAAATACTTGATTTACCAAGATTTACGAATTTGGATAGTATTGTAGAAAATCATCCAAAAATTAAAAGTCTCGATCTTAAGCAAGAGGCCCTTGTAGTTGATCAGAAATTGGCGGTAAACAATATACTTCCTAGTGTTGACGTTTCCTATAATTACTTAATGCAAGGAGATAGTCCTGCCTTCGACGGGCCAAATTACCAGGGATTAATTACAGCCAAGATCCCAATTTTGATGCGTAAAGAACGAGGAGACCTGAAACTAGCAAAAATCAAAACTGAAAACTTCAGTTATAGTATTGATCAAGAAAAATGGCAGCTTAAAAATAAATTAGAAGCCATTTTAGCTGAAATCAGTTCTTATGAAAAACAAGTCAACCTTTCTAAATCAGTACGAGACAATTATCAAACTCTTACCGAAGGGGAATGGGAGAAATATCAAGCAGGTGAAGGAACCTTGCTCTATGTAAATATTAGGGAGGGAAAAAGCCTTGAGTCCTCGATTAAACTTATTGACAATACACAAGATTTATTCTTTGCAAAAAGCAAGCTCTATGAGCAACAATTTGAAATAAAAAAACCTCAGTCCTAGACTGAGGTTTGATTTATTTAGATCATCTTCAAATTAATGATTTCCTGTTCTGTTAATGGTCTATGGAAACCTCTTGGGATATTCTTTTTAGTAAGTCCTGCAAAAATTACACGATCAAGTTTTGTCACATTGTATCCAAGACTTTCAAAAATCTTTCTTACAATTCTGTTTCTTCCTGAATGAATTTCAATTCCTACTTCATTTTTCTTTCCACCTTCCACATATGCAATCGCATCAACGAAAACGCGTCTGCCTTCAACCTGAAAGCTTGGGTCTCCAATTTTTTGAAGATCTTTTAACTCTAATTTACGGTCTAAAGTTGCATGATACAATTTTCTAACATTGTGTTTTGGATGAGTCAAGCGTTTTGCCAATTCCCCATCATTAGTAAACAACAATAGTCCAGTTGTATTTCGGTCCAATCTTCCTACTGGATAAATTCTTTCCTTAGTCGCCTTGTAGATCAAATCCATTACTGTTTTACGACCTCTATCATCATCCATAGTCGTAATATAATTCTTAGGCTTATTAAGCAAAATATAACGCTTGATTTCAGGAGAAATCAAGGTATTATCAAAACGAACCTCATCAGTGTCCTTAACACGATAGCCCATCTCTGTTACCACTTTTCCGTTTACCGTGGCTGATCCCGCTGAAATGTAAACATCAGCTTCTCTTCTTGAACAAATACCAGAATTAGATATGTATTTATTCAAACGGATTCCCTCTTGCTCAGTACTTGGAGCCTGAGGTTTTTTAGGAGCCGGTCTTTTAGGACCTCTCCTAGGTTGTCGTCCTCTCGACGATTTATTTGATTCTTGCATTTAAAAATTATTTTTTGCAAAAATACTGCAAATTTAATTAGTAACGTATAAGTATAATAGAAAATACACCAATGAACAACAACACCCTTAAAATATTGTGTACCAACAGAAAAGAAGCTTTAGAATTCGCTCTATAAAGTAGTATATTGGAAAAAATCAAAATGAGATATGACCCATAAAAATAGTAAGTCATCTTCCCTACTGGTTCAAACTTAAGCAGATAATAAACGGGATTTAAAATGAGTAAAGTGAGTAAACTGTATAAAAGTTTACTAAATCGGTCACCATAAACTATAGAAAGACTATTTCTATCCTGAATTTCATCACCTGCTTGGTTTTCTAGCCCCTTAACCAATTCCTTCATAAGAATCAGGAAGAATAAAAAAGAGGCATGTGCAAATATGATTGTTGAAAAATTACCGTAGTAAACAAAAATCACGAAGAAGGGCAGCAGTTGTAAGATCGCGACAGACACAAAGCCTAATATTGGCATTGACTTGAGCTTGTGTGAATACAACCAAATTAGGAAAATATAAAAAGCAAAAAACAATGCGGCTTTCCAAGAAATCAGAAATGCAGTTGCAAAACCCGCAAAATTCAACAAGAAATAGAGCCTCAATTTTGTTCTTTGCTCTATTTGATTCTCCAAAGAAGTTTTATAGGGTCTGTTAATTAAATCCGCCTCAAAATCATAGAAATTATTAATAATATAACCTGCTGATACTACACAAATTGTAGAAAAAACAATGATCCACAGATTAATATCTTTCAGAACATAATACCATGGAATTCCCTCTGAGAAAATAAAAATTGCTGCTAGAAATTGAGCTGTAATTAAAAGTAAAAGATTAAATCCTCTTATATTGGAGAAGAGTGCCGCCAACTTTACTTTAAGGCTTGGTGGTTTGTTTGGAGTATTATTTTCGGCTTCTCTTAATAGATCCATTTTAGAATCGATAAACGAGTTCCAATTTGTAATTTTTCAGTGCCTTTTGAGCCTTTTCGAAATCTTGAGTAAAACCAAGGATATAACCTCCTCCACCTGAACCACAAAGTTTCAAATAAAAATCATTTGATTCTATCCCTTGCTTCCAAATATCATGAAATTTCTTAGGAATCATGGGTTGGAAATTATCAAGAACCACTTTTGACAATTTTTTTACATGGCCAAATAGGTTTTTGAAATCACCCTTTAAGAAGTTATCAATGCATGCATCAGTGTGCTGAGCAAACTCTTCGCTAATCATATTTCTAAACCCTTCTTGTTTCATCTTATTCATAAAGATGTTTACCATAGGTTCAGTTTCTCCTATCATCTCAGAATCCAGAAGAAATACAGCCCCTTTACCTGCCTTTTGAGAAGGAATCCCTGCAGGCTCAATATTTTCTTTAGAATTGATTAAAATAGGAAGACTCAAATAGGAGTTTAAAGGATCTAAACCAGAGCTTTTCCCGTGAAAATAACTTTCCATATCAGAAAAAATCTGTTTCAATACCAATAATTTATCCTTCGTAAGATTTTCTAAAACAGTTATTTTATCAGATGCATAAGCGTCATAGATTGAAGCCACTAATGCCCCTGAACTTCCTACACCGTATCCTCTTGGAATTGAAGAATCAAAGTAAAGCCCATTCTCGAGGTCTTCAGCTAATTTTTCGAAATCAAATGAAACACCACTTTCATCAAGGGTTCCCAAGTAGTCTCTAAATTGCTTTAAATGTTTGTTAGAGTCTATGGCAGCGTCATCAGCAGACAAATCACCGAATTTCAAGGCTCCTTGATAAGAATTGTAAGGAATTGCTAAACCTTTAGAATCTTTAATAATTCCATATTCACCAAAAAGTAAAATTTTAGCATAAAACAAAGGTCCTTTTCTCATAGAATTAACTCATTTACGGAGCAAATATACTAAATAATACTCAGTTCTCGACTTCTTCTATTTCAGGATGAAATTCCTCCCAGGTTCCAATTTTTTCTCCTGAATCGAATTCGCCTCTTTTGACCAAATTTCCCTCCTCTTCATAAAAGCTCCAAATTCCGTGTTTTTCACCTGAGGCATAAAACCCCTTTTCTTTCAAAACACCACTCACATAATAGACCTCCCAATCACCATGTAACTTTCCTTGATCGTAGATTCTGGTATTTCGAACCGATCCCGATTTATAATATACCGTGCGTTTTCCGTGAAGCTTACCCTGTTGATAATTTACAATTTGAAAGGTCATCCCATTATCAAAATACCATAGGATTGTACCGTGATATACCTCCTCATCTTCCGATAGACTTAGCCCTTTCATTTGAACGTTTCCATTCTTGTAATAGTCAACAAAGAGGTAACCTTCTTTGATTTTCTCGGGTGCAGGACGATAGAACGAGGCCTTCAATTTCTCCGTTGTAATCCAATTATCATCATACCATATAGTATCATTTTGAGCATAAGCAGCTATACTAATCAAAACGACAAGCGTTGTAGTTAAAAAATCTTTCAAAATAAAACAGATAAAGTTAATCTAAACTCTAAAGGGTATGTTCTAACAATAAGTTTAAAGGGTCTTAATACCTATGCCGGTATAATCTCTAATATACTGATTATTTTGGCAAAAAACAACTAATTCGGCTTCAATAAAGGCCAAAACCTCGTCTTTTTGAGACGCCGGATATAGTAAATGTACATTTGCTCCTGCATCTAAAGTAAAACACAAAGCATTTCCTGTCTCTTTTCTAAACCTCCATATTTTCTCGATAACCTGAAGAGTACCTGGTCGCATTAAAATAAAGTACGGGTCCGAGGTCATCATCATTGCATGCAAGGTCAGGGCCTCTGATTCGACGAGTGCCATAAATCCTTCTAAATCCCCAGATTGCAAGATATTAGATAATTTCTCTAAATTCTGATTCGCTTGAAGGAAACGCTGCTCTGCAAAAGGATGCCCATTCATTAGGTTATGCCCCAAAGTGGAACTTACTTGTTTCTCTCCTTTATCGATTAGTAAAATAGTGTCTTGAAAATCCTCAAACACAGTATGGACCTCAAAAGGGAATTTCACACCATACAAATCAGAACTTTCGGGAATGCAATCAACTTCTCCCCAAACCACTAATGGGCCTTCGACAGAACGACAGGCAGATCCCGATCCCAAACGAGCGAGAAAACTTGTTTTTTCGTTAAAGAACAAATCAGTCATTCCTGGATTTAATTCCCTTTCAATCTGCATCAAACAATGAGCGATTGCTGACATACTACTTGCTGATGAGGCAATTCCTGAAGAATGAGGAAATGAATTCTCAGACCTCAAAACAAAATGAAAATCTTTTAAAAATGGAATATATGTTGTGATTCTCTCAAAAAATGTTTCAATTTTTGGTCGAAAACTTGCTTTCAAGGCTCCTTCAAACCAAACATCAAAACTAAACGAATCTTTATTAGTCTTTTCTTGGACCTCAATAGACATTGAAGTATGGCAGTTATTCAAGGTAAAACTTATGGATGCGTTTTTTGGAATTTGCGGATCAGATTTCCCCCAATACTTTACTAGGGCTATATTGGATGGACTCTGACAAGAAAAGAGCTTATTTTCTAAATTTCTGTTGCTGTAATTGGCGATAAATTTATCCAGTATCACAAGAATGGTTTTTGACAAAGATAATTTATTATTTTTGTTTCATGGGGACAAAAAAAGCCTTCCTACTTCTCAATGGTCATCCACCGAAAACTTATCCAAATCTCAAAGATTTCGATTTGACTTGTGTAGTTGATGGAGCGAGTAGTCAGTTGAATTCATTAAATGAATTACCTGATATTATCTGTGGGGACTTGGATTCCATTTCAACCGAGAATAGAACTAAATTTAAAGATCGAATCATTCTGACTGAGGATCAGGAACATACTGACTTCGAAAAGGCTTTGACTCTTATCTATGACCGGGGAATTACAGAGGTATCCGTTTATGGAGGCAGCGGTATGGAACAGGATCATTTTTTAGGCAATTTATCCACGGCTTTGGCCTGGAAAAACAAATTAAATCTTGTTTTTTACGATGAATATGGACGCTATTTTTTACTTAAAAAAAACAGTGTAAATCGTTTTGACGTTTCAGTGAGCGGCATTGTGTCGCTGATTCCCTTATTCGAGGCAAAGCATATTATGACAACAGGCTTAAAGTACCCTTTAAATAATGAATCTCTTCACTTTGGAAGTCGCATCGGAAGTCGTAATTTTGCCACACACAAACAAGTAGAAATCACCTACAAATCGGGTGATCTGCTCTTATTCATACAAGAATGAAAATTAAATTAATTTGGGACTTTTATGGAGATGATGCTGAGCAAACTGCAAAACATCATGAAATTCACTTAAAAGAATTTGCAGAAATTGATCAACTTCCCTATTCAGAAACTGGAGTTATTCAGTCCAAGCCTGGTCATTTTTACGCCTTCATTACTGTAGAAAAAAAGCATATGATTCCCTTTCGAGATGCCCTGAAACCTCATCGAGGCTTAAAGGCGTGATCCTAAAGCTTCGGCTATTATAAATCCTCCCGTCCAGGCATTTTGAAAATTAAATCCCCCTGTGACGGCGTCCACATCGATAAATTCTCCTGCCATAAATAAGTTTGGAAATAATTTACTTTCATAGGTTTTGAAATTTATTTCCTTTAGACTCACTCCACCTGCGGTAACGAATTCATCTTTGAAAGTTGATTTCCCATCTACCTTAAATTCGCAAGCAAAAAGCGTCTGGATAAGTATCTTAATATCCTTATTTGATAGATCTGCCCAACGTTTTTTAGAATCAATTTGACTGAATTCTATCAGACGCTCCCACAGTCTTTTGGGTATTCTGGAATCCAAGCTGCGTTGAATAAGTTTCATTTTCCGATTATTTTCTCGAAAATCTTCCACCAAATCCTCTACCTCATCCAGATCCATATTCAACCAATTGACGAGCAGGGTAAATTGGTAATTTTTATCGTGCAATTCTCGAGCTGACTCTGCAGAGAGTTTTAGAATAGCTGGTCCACTTAAACCCCAATGGGTTACCAAGATTGGGCCTTTGGTTCCTCCCTTGGCTCCAGCAATCTTACAACGGCCTTTTTCAACAGATACTCCTGGAATACCCTCCAATCTCGAATCCTTAATATTGAATGTGAACAAGGACGGAATAGGCGCTACAATATTGTGCCCATGTGACGCTAACTGTTCCCATAGAGGCTTTGAAGCCCCTGGAACCAAAACTAAGGCTTTGGATGTATAAGTTTTGTCTTTTGCGTAAAGCATCCAAGAACCACCTTCAACCTGCTTAAATTCTTGAACATTCACAGATAACTCCACCTGTATTTCTAACTTCTTGGTGAGTTCTAAAAAACAATTTATAATCGATTCTGACTTATTTGATTCTGGAAATATCCTACCATCCCCTTCAATTTTAAGGGGTACCCCTCGCGATTCAAACCACTCCATAGTATCTCCAGTCATGAATCTGTGAAAAGGTCCCAACAGTTCCTTCCTCCCTCTAGGATAATTCTTGACCAAATCCTTGGGTATAAAGCATGCATGGGTAACATTACATCGGCCTCCTCCTGAAATTTTGACCTTGGAGAGGACGTTTTTCGATTTCTCAAGAATCAAAACCTTTAGATCTGGTCTTTGCTCTTTGAGGTTTATGGCGGTAAAAAAACCAGCTGCTCCACCACCAACAATAATTACATCCATCATAGAATCATATCTTTGTATTCTATAATGGTTGAATAGCCTTTTTCCTTAAAATAATCTCGAGAACCTGTTGCCAAAATGAAATCACCACCCCAAGCGCCAAGACTTTTTACACAACCCGAATAATCTGGAAAAAGTTCCTCCTTGATCGTTTTCATTTGCAACAATGAGGCGATCAATTCTTCATGTCTATGCATCAAAGTCTCAAATTCAACCAAGAGTTCACACCTACCTACCTGCTTAGTGATTCCATCAATCTCCTTAATAACCTCGTCAGTTCGGGACTGATCTTGATCAAGAAAGTGCTTAATTCCCTTTCTTGAATTCATTTTTTTATTCAGATGAACAAAAAAGAGGTCATTGGAGAATTTTGGTTGAAAATCCATTTTTTCTACAAAAGGTTGTCCCTTTATTAATTGGTAGATCAATGGACTTGAGCTTCCAGCACAAGCTAAATCATATCCACTCCCTCCGAAGGTCTTATTTAATAAAATATAAGGGTCAACGTTGGCCCAACGACTCAAAAAATAGATCAGCGTAGAGGAGGAACCCAGCCCCCAATCTCGATTAAATTCTAAAAAACTTTCGACCATCACTCCCCCATCTTCCTCCAAAAACTGAGGGTTCAGAGCTCTTACTTTCAGCAATAATTCTTGAAGTCGCTCAGCGAAATCATGATCACTTTGCTCACTCTCAACATCGTAAGTCGCACTGATTAATCGCAGTTTAGGAAGACTGAGGTTCACGGTTAACCAACAATGACCTGTAGGGTCGTAGGATTTCCACAGAACTTCCGGTTCATCTATGCCACTGACATCAAATTTTTGCCCAAATCTCGTCGGTAGCGCGAGGGTTTTTGCACCCTTTAACACCACATATTCCCCAGTGAGCATTAGCTTTCCATGTCCGTAATATGTCTTCATTAAAGTTGTTCTATAAATTCCAATACAGCCTTGTGACTGATGGTTTTGTCCTTAAAATAATCTTCAACTTGAGCTCTTTTCTCTCCCTGAATCCCTTCTTGATTCAAAATATTACTCAAGTGCATTTTCATATGTCCCTCTTGGATTCCAGAAGTCACCAGAGCGCGAAGTGCCGCAAAGTTTTGAGCTAAACCAACTGCTGCCGTAATTTGCATCAATTCAGCCGCATTTGGCCTCCCCATAACATCCATACTAAACTGAGCTAAGGGGTGTAATGCTGTCAAGCCACCAACGGTACCAAGAGCTAAAGGAAGTTCTAGACTGAAACTAAACTGCCCATCTTGAATTTCGCAAGAAGACAAACTCGAGTATTGACCATTTCTAGCTGCATAAGCATGAGCACCAGCTTCAATGGCTCGAAAATCATTTCCAGTGGCCAAAACCACGGAATCAATTCCATTCATAATTCCTTTGTTATGAGTAACTGCGCGATAGGGTTCGATCCTTGCAATATCAACGGCCCTTTTGAACTTTTTTGCAAATTCCATTGCATTCTCAACCGGCAACTCCTCTACAGGACAAGAAACAGTAGCTCTAACTACGCAATTTGGAACATAATTTGACAAAATACTCATGATTACTTCTACTCCTTTTGAGGCTACCACTTTTGCCATGGCCTCTAAACAAGAATTAATGAAGTTTGCACCCATGGAATCGCGGGTATCAAAACTCACATGAATTTGATAATAGTCTTTTAGGTCAGCACTTTTATCTCTCAATTCAACTTTGGTAATTCCACCTCCTCTTTTTCTCATATTAACAGTTAAAGCCTCAGTAGCTTCAATCATTTCTGCCATACTCGATTCATAGATCTCTTTTAACTCTTGAAATCCGCCATCGTATTGAAGATGTATTTGTCCAATTTTTTCAGTTCCGAGAACTTCTGTGCTAAAACCTCCTTTGCTTGACCAAAGTTTTGCTACCAAAGATGCTGCCGCTACAACCGAACTCTCCTCAATCACCATTGGAACGGCATAACTTCTATTATTAATTACAAAATTCGGTGCAATGCCTAAGGGTAAATAATAGTTCGAAATAGAGTTTTCTATAAAATCATCATGTAGGGCTTGTAGTTTATCGTCTGTATTCCAATACTGTTTTAAAATGCTTTCATAATTTTTGTCTTCAGATAAGAACTCCTGGACTAGCCAATCAATTTTCTTCTCTTTATTTAATTTTGAAAACCCGTTTACTAAGGACATATATTTTCTTTAATTCTATTTGAATTTCAAAGATAATAAAACCTACAACCAAAATTTATTTTGACACCCTTTTAACTTCAAAAAGCCCGGCAGTTTCCCTAAATTTTATTTAATTTACGTCCCGTTGATAAAAAACAAACACAAAAATGAAAAAACTAGCGATTTTTTTTCTTTTTGTGAGCGCCTCATTAAGTGCTCAAAAAAAAGAAATCAGTCTTGAAGACATTTGGCAAGGCACATTTAGAGCTTCCTACATGAACTCTCTAAATTCCATGAATGGAGATTATTACAGTTTATTAAACTATTCCAAAGATGCTGTGACCGTTGATCAATACAGTTATAAAACATTAGAAAAAGTCGCGACTGTAGTTAATTCAGCGGACCTTGAATTAGATGGCTTCCAGACATATTCGTTTAATGCTGATGAAACTAAACTGATTTTAGGAACGAAAATTTCCTCAATTTACAGAAGGTCAAAAATAGGAACCTATTATGTCTATGACCGAGATTCAAAAACCTTAACCCTTATTGATGAGGAGCCTATTCAAGAGCCGACCTTCTCTCCAGATTCTAAAAAAATCGCCTACGTTAAGGGGAACAATATTTACATTAAAAATTTTGACACTGAACAAAGCACACAAGTCACTACAGACGGTGAAAAAAATGCCATAATTAATGGTATTTCTGATTGGGTTTACGAAGAGGAATTTTCAAAAGTCCGCATGTTTGAATGGAATGCCAACAGCAGTTACTTAGCCTTTGTTCGTTTTGACGAGCGCGAAGTTCCTGAATTCTCAATGGATATATTCGGAACTGGGCTTTATCCAACTCAACAGGTATTTAAATACCCAAAGGCAGGAGAAAAAAACGCCACAGTTAGCTTACATGTTTACAACCTTCAAGAAGGAAAAACTCAAACTGTAGACGCTGGAGACTATGAATACATTCCTCGTATTCAATTTTCAAATAAATCCAATGAGTTAACAGCGATGACCTTAAACCGTCATCAGAATGACTTAAAATTATTAGCAATTGACGTTCAGTCAGGAACCATCAAAACCTTGATTGAGGAAACGGACAAAGCATATGTCGACATACACGATAACCTTACTTTTTTAGAGGACAATAGTTTCATCTGGACTTCTGAAAAAAGTGGTTGGAATCACTTATATCACTACGATGAGAATGGTAAACTCATTCGTCAAATTACTGATGGCCAATGGGAGGTTACTAACTATTATGGTTACCAATCAAAAACTAAAACTCTTTTTTACCAATCTTCGGAAACCGGTTCAATCAACCGAGGAGTATATGCCATCAAGATCAATGGAAAGTCAAAAAAACTACTTTCAAATGACCAGGGGACTTCGCGAGCAGCTTTTAGTAAAAACATGAATTACTACATCAATACTTATAGTGACTCAGCTACTCCATCAAGATATAGCCTTCACAACTCAAAAGGAAAGGAATTAAAAGAAGTCATGAACAATGATAAATTGTTGGCTCAATACAATTCTTACCAAGTGTCATCTAAAGAGTTTTTTACACTTACCACAGAGAACGGAAGTTTTAATGCATGGATGATTAGACCTGCAGATTTTGATGAAAATAAAGAATACCCTTTATTTATGACTCAATATTCTGGTCCAGGATCTCAATCTGTTTCCAATTCATGGGGTGGGTCCAATGACTATTGGTTTCAACACCTTGCTCAAAAGGGAATTATTGTCGTTTGTGTTGACGGTCGTGGTACCGGACTAAAAGGTGCTGACTTTAAAAAAGTGACCTATCAAGAATTAGGAAAATTTGAAGTAGAAGATCAAATCGATGCTGCCAAACAATTAGGAGAACGCTCGTATATCGATTCAGAACGTATTGGAATTTGGGGATGGTCTTATGGAGGATTCATGTCTACAAATTGCATCTTAAAAGGAAATGACGTATTTGCCATGGCAATTGCAGTTGCTCCCGTTACTTCATGGAGATATTACGATTCTGTTTATACGGAACGTTATATGAGAACTCCGCAAGAAAATCCTAGCGGCTACGATGATAACTCTCCAATTTTTCATGCGGCAAAATTGACCGGAAAATATTTATTAGTTCATGGAACTGGTGATGACAATGTTCATGTTCAAAACACCATGCAAATGATTAATGCATTGGTAAGTGAAGACAAGCAATTTGATTTAATGTTATATCCTGACCGTGCTCACGGAATTTACAGAGGTAAAAACACGCGTTTACAGCTTTATCAAAAAATGACTAATTTTATCGAATCTAACCTAAAACCATAATTTATGTCGAATCAAAATTCACAGGAGCTTTTTGGGCATCCTAAAGGGCTTTATGTATTATTTTTTGTAGAAATGTGGGAGCGTTTTTCATATTATGGAATGCGTGCACTTTTGACCTTATATCTCGCTGCTCCAATACTTTTGGGTGATCCTCAAGGAGGAATGGGTTGGTCAAATGCAGAGACTATATCATTTTATGGTACTTATACCATGTTTGTTTATCTAACATCTATTCCTGGAGGATGGATCGCTGATAAATGGTTGGGACAGAAAAAAGCCGTTATGTTAGGAGGAATATTACTGTGTATAGGACATGGTATTCTTGCTGTTCCTACGAATTGGGCATTCTTCACTGGACTAGTTTTTATTGTTTGTGGTGTTGGATTTTTAAAACCGAATATTTCAACTATGGTTGGAGGTCTTTATCCTGCGGGAGATGACCGTCGAGACCGTGGATTCTATATTTTTTACATTGGAATTAACCTGGGGGCGTTTTTAGGAGCATTAGCTACTGGATGGGTTGCAGCTGTTTACGGGTGGCACTACGGTTTCGGTTTAGCCGGAATTGGAATGTTGTTTGGACAAATTGTTTACATGATGGGTATGAAATACCTTGAAGGTGTTGGCGATCATTTGGGTGACAAAGCCAGTGAAAGTGAGAAAGAGGCTATGAGTCGACCTTTAACTTCTGTTGAAAAAGATAGAATTAAGGTCTTGTTGATTTCCTTTTTGATCATCATCGTTTTCTGGGGAGCATTTGAGCAAGCTGGAGGATTGATGAATCTTTATGCAGAACAGAAAACAGATCGTTTTATCCCATGGTTGGACGTAACTGTTCCTGCTGCTTGGTTCCAATCTGTAAACGCATTTTTTATCATTACTTTGGGAACTGCAGTTGGTTCTTTCTGGTACTGGTGGAAAAGAAAAGGAAAAGAAAGTTCTTCCTTATTTAAAATGGCTTTAGGGGTAATTATTATGGGATCTGGATTCTTATTTATGACTGCAGCTTCAATGCAGTTTGAAAACACCGGTTCTTCTGCAATGATCTGGTTGGTCTTAGCCTATTTATTACACACCATTGGAGAGCTTTGCGCATCTCCTGTAGCCTTGTCATTTATTACTAAATTGGCTCCACTGAAATATGCTTCATTTATGATGGGAGCTTATTTCGCGGCAACAGGATTGGGGAATAAAGTTGCTGGTGCAGTTGGATCTTATTCTGAATCTGCCGGAGAATTTGAAATCTTCACAGGAATTGCCATCTTTTGTATAATCTTCGGTCTTTTAGTCTTGGCTCTATTGAAACCACTGAAACGATTGACCCATGGAGCAGAAGACTCAAAAATAGAATCTATAGAAACAAATTAACATGAATACACATCCTACCGACTCACTATTTAAATCCACTGTTTTAGGACATCCAAGTGGACTGTACGTATTGTTTTTCACAGAAATGTGGGAGCGTTTTTCCTATTACGGAATGCGCGCCTTATTGGTTATGTTTTTTACCGCCTCTTTAATGGATAACGGTTGGGGCTGGCCACAAGAATGGGCATTTGCTATTTTTGGAACCTATACCTCATTAGTCTATTTATCCACCTTACTCGGGGGCTATTTTGCCGACAAGATTATCGGTTATCGATATGCTGTGCTCATTGGGGCACTTTTAATGACTTTGGGACATGCAGCGATGTCCGTAGAAACTCCCTTTTTCATTTATACCGGGTTGACCTTATTGGTCTTCGGAAGTGGATTCTTTAAACCAAATATGACCTCCATTATTTCACAGATGTATGAAAAAAGACCTGAAAAGAAAGATGGAGCATATACCATTTTCTATATGGGCGTAAATTCTGGAGCCTTTTTAGGGATTTTATTATGTGGTTATTTTGGAGAACAAGTAGGTTGGTCTTGGGGATTTGGTTTAGCAGGAGTATTTATGCTTTTTGGTTTATTACAATTCTGGTTTGCCCAAGGAATCTTTGGTTCGATTGGACTCAAACCTAAAAAGCAAGAAAAAGGGGAACAAGTAGTACTTGGAGCTGATGAACCAAAACTAAACCCTTTTACAAATTTCCAACTTTTATTAATTGGAGTTTCAGCCTTGATTGGTCTATTATGGATTTTTAATGATCCTATTTCCAAAATTTCTGAAGGAGCTTATAACGTGTTCGGTTTTCTGGGCGAAAATGGACCTAATATTGCGATTTTAACCGCATTGATTTTGTTTTTACTCTTATTATTCATTCGTATCCCACGTTATGACAAAATAACTCGTGATCGTATGTTGGCTGTAATTTTCTTCGCCTTTATAACGATCTTCTTTTGGGCCATATTTGAGCAAGCACCTAGTTCTCTTACAATTTTTGCTAGAGATTATACACAACGATTATTAGAGGGTGATGCGGCATTTACCTTTAAAATTGTAAACACCTTAATGACCGTTATTCCTCTTGGAGTGATCACTTGGGTACTTTTGAAGCTCTTCGGTCAAACTTTTTCAAAATATCCAATTTCCAATGTTTTCCTTGGATTGAGTTTTGTAATTATTTGGGGACTCGCCATTTGGATGTTAAATAGAGAATTTGAAAAAGATATTGCTGAAATCCCAGCCTCATGGTTTGGTGTATTGAACTCTTTGTTCATTATTACCTTGGCTCCACTTTTCTCAAAATGGTGGGAATCGAAATACAACCCTTCAGCGAACATGAAATACGCAATAGGAATGGGCTTATTGGGACTTGGTATGGCAATGGTTGCCTTAGGTTCCGCATCCATCCCTGTTGGAGCTAAAACAGCAAGTGTCAGTATCATTTGGTTGATTTTGGTCTACCTATTTCATACTATGGGAGAATTGTGTATTTCTCCAGTAGCACTTTCTTACGTAAGTAAATTAGTACCTGGAAGAATGATTGCAATGATGTTCGGTATATGGTATTTGGCTGTAGCGATCGGAATGAAAATGGCCGGTATGTTTGGGGAAGCCTCAGCTTCCATTTCCAAAACGGAAGGAATCTCATATTTTTTCTGGATGCTAACCTCAATAGCCGTCGCATTAGCGGTCTTGGCAGCAGCGCTTAGCCCAGTTGTAAAAAAACTAATGCACGGAGTGCGTTAAACTAAAAAGCCCTCATTTCGAGGGCTTTTTTTAAACCTTCTAATTCCGGAACCCCATAGATCAACTTAGATGGAATTTTATGCTCTTGAAAATACCTCATCCATGACTTTCTAAGGTATGGACTGTTCATGTAATCAACCAGAACCAACCCACTTCCTTTTAAACGACCTGGATGAATTTTAGGATTTCCTTTTAAATGCACCACTTGTTTTTTATTATTTGAAAAGCTCTCGGGGAACCTATCTTCAATTAACACATATTCCAGTTCCTCGTTTTGAAAAATCGATTGGTAAAGATGCAGTGGTTCAGTAGTCTTTTCTCTATTCAAAAAGAAATTTAGATGTATAGACAAGCCAAAAAACAGGAGTACAAATTTTAAACGCATGGTACGCAAAAACAAAACCAACACAAGGGTAATTAGTCCAGAAAACATCAAAGCATTTTCTGAAAAATCACTAAACTCAACGAGCCCTCCTATTTTTCTAAAATATGTGGAGAAGCTCATAAAATGGGTTTGAATCCACAACTGCAACTCGATCTGTTGTACCCCAAATAATTCCATGACAAAAAGAATATAATAGCTCATTAACAGCAGACTTAAAATGGGGCTCATTAAAACACTTACAGCAATCCCGCCAAAGGCAAATTGTTTAAAATAATAAAGGCTTAATCCGACTAAAGGAATTTGAGCAAAAAAAGCTGCATAAACAGGATCCATAATCCCATTAAATAACCGCGCTCCCCTTTTGCTCAATGACCACCTCCACGTTTCTCGTTTGGGCCAGAGATAAACAATACTTCCCACGGCCAAAAAACTAAACTGAAAACTTAGATTAAAAACAATCTCAGGCCAAATTAATAAAGAACATACGGAGAGGATTAGTATAATATTGAGTCCACTGGTTTTAACTTGAAACAGTTTAGCCAATACATAAATTCCATACATGGCGAATGCTCGAGTAAAGGATAAAGGGAAATCCAGGAATATCAAATAAGAACTTAGCGTAATCAATTCCAAAACCTGAAACCATTTACGATGGCGAAAGCCCCAAAAGATAAGCTTTAAAAACAATACCACATAGGCCAAATGCATTCCAGAAAGCGCCAAAAAATGGCCTAAGCCGATCGCCCGGAATAAATCCAAATGTTCTTCGGACAACTCACTCGAATTCCCTTTAATTAACGCTAAATAGAGTGGAGCTTCAGTTGGCCTTTTATTTAAGTTAGCTTCAATTAAGTCAGATTTAGATATGAAATTTAGGCCTGTTTTTAATTTAGAACGATGTATCCAAAAATGATCAGTTTTTTGCAAAATAATATCCTTAGCATAAATTTTGACAGAGGATTGATTACAATAATTAAGTACAGCAACATTAGAACCCATCATAGTTACCTTATGATAGGCCAACGCATCAATACAACGACCTAAATTAGATTTAGCCCTTCGTAAATTATCAAACTGCCATAATTGAAATGCAGCAAATAATACGATACATGAAGCAAAACGAACGGGTCTAGACCAAATTCCAATAATTCCCAAAATAAATGGGATATACCAATCTATTACATCTTTAAAAAAGGAGGTAAAAACCAAACATAGTAGTACAAAAAACAATCCTTTATCCCTTAATCTCTCCATAAGGAATCAAGATAAAAAAGTAGACTTATTTAGTCGTAAAAGAGTCGACTATGTGCTTTGCAACTCGAGCAGATGCTCCCCCTCCACCCAGTATTTCTGCCAGGTTCGCATACTCAGTAGCCATTATTTCCCGATGCTTCTTATCCAAAATATGATCCAATTCTTTTCTGAGTCTATTGGTATTTAAATCCCCTTGAATAAGCTCTTTAACCACTTCCTTATCCATGATTAAATTTACTAAAGAAATATACTTTAAATCGACAACAGCCTTGGCAATTCGGTAAGAAATAGGGCTGGTTTTGTAACAAACTACTTGTGGGACCCTAAATAATGCAGTTTCTAAAGTGGCTGTTCCCGAGGTAACCAATCCAGCATGAGCCACCCCAAGTAAATCGTAGGTTCTATTGGATAAAAAATGAACATGATCCATTTCAATGAAGGGCTCATAAAATTCAAAATCGATACTCGGTGCTCCAGCTATGACAAATTCATAGCCCGGATAATCTTTGATCACAGATAACATGACCGAGAGAATCTTTGAAATCTCCTGTTTTCGAGACCCTGGTAATAAAGCAATAATTGGTTTATCTGAGTTAATATTCAACTCGGCTCTCAATGCCGACTCGTTCACAGGTGGCAGATCTTTTATGGCATCGAGTAAAGGGTTCCCTAAATAGTAAACCTTATAATCGTGCTTGGATTCATAGAAATCTTTTTCAAAAGGCAATATACAATAGAGGTAATCAAAATCTCTTTTGATTTTTTTTACTCTATTTTCCTTCCATGCCCATACCGTTGGAGAAATATAATAATGGGTTGGAATGCCCTGTTTCTTTGCAAACTCCGCTATCCTCATATTAAACCCAGGATAATCGATGAATATGACCGCATCAGGATTATAGCTCAGTAAATCCTTTTTACAAAAGGAAAGATTGTTTAAAATGGTTCTCAGATTCATAGCAACCTCAGCAAAACCCATAAAAGCCAAATCCCTATAGTGCTTCACTAAAGTGCCGCCTTGTTCTTGCATTAAATCTCCACCCCAGAATCTAAATTCTGCTTGAGGATCTAAACCCTTAATTTCCTTCATTAAATTGGCTCCATGCAGATCTCCTGAAGCTTCCCCAGCTATAATATAATACTTCATTATAAATCCCAATTTTTAACTTCAGTAATAGCCTGATAGGCAGTTAAGTCAAATTGACAAGGAACTAAAGAGGCAAAACCATCTTCCAAAGCTGCTATATCAGTATCCTTTCCTTCATCCATATTTAAAAATCGACCGGTCAACCAAAAGTAGTTCTTTCCATGTGGGTTCGTTCTTTTATCCAAGGTTTCAATCCAATTTCCTCTAGCCTGGCGGCAAACTTTTATACCCTTAATTTCACCAGTTGGGAAATTCACATTAAATACCACATCTTTGGGCATTCCCTTTTCCAAAACCTGATTTACTACCTTTTTAACAAAGGGTCCGCAATGACTGAAATCTGTTTTCCAAGAAAAATCCAACAAAGAAAATCCAATAGCCGGCACCCCTTCAATTCCAGCTTCTATCGCAGCACTCATCGTACCCGAATAAATAACGGAAATCGATGAATTTGCACCGTGGTTAATACCTGATACGCACAGGTCTGGTTTGCGATCCAAAATATCATGTAAGGCTAATTTAACGCAATCTGCAGGGGTTCCCGAACATGAAAATTCACGCTGTGGACCATCGCTTTCCAATTCTTGATAATGTAATACAGTATCCACAGAAATCGCATGCCCTTTTCCACTTTGAGGCTTATCAGGTGCGACAACAACTACGTCACCAACAGCATTCATTTGCTCAATTAAAAAGCGAATTCCAGGTGCTTGGATAGAATCGTCATTTGTGATAAGTATAAGTGGTCGTTTGGACATATGGAATGAATTTTACAAACAAAAATAAAGTAATTCACCTTGATTTTAACATTTTCTAAGGAATAGTTGAACTAAAAATTAGATAAACTTGTAAAATGGACCATTATTGTAAAAATGTTTTTATTTTGGTCTTAGGGGAACTTTTTAAACTAAATCAATGAAAGCTAACAAATATATCTTAATAACTCTTGTAATAATCTCAGGGTTAATTTTTGGTTTTAAGCAAGCAGAAGAAGATGATAAAGAACAGGTATTAATGGCTGTTCTAGAATGGATACTAATAAATGGTCATTATAGTCCAGTTGATGTCAATGATGATTTTTCAAAAGACATTTATACCAAATTTATTGAAGAAATAGATCCTTCAAAAAGATACTTCACTCAAGAAGACCTCAATCATTTCTCAATCTATGAGTTAATTATTGATGATCAGTTTAAAAATCAAGACCTCTCCTTTTTCAATTATGTATACGAACGTTTTTTACAGCGGAAAGATGAATCTGTGACTATTTACAGAGAAATCCTTTCTCAGCCCTTTAACTTTGAAATTGAGGAGACTTTAGACATGGAATATGAAGACACTAAACCTGCTTCAAATGAAAATGAATTGGTTGATCATTGGAGAAAACAGTTGAAATTAACCACTTTGAGTCGACTTTATGACAAAATTGAAGTGGAAAAAGAAAAGGCTGAAGAAGATCCCAATTATACCATGAAAAGCTTCGAGGTTTTGGAAAAAGAATCCAGAGAAAGAACGCTTTCCAATATGGACGATTTATACGAACGTATGGATGAAATGCGACGCGCAGATTGGTTGGGTATTTATGTAAATACAATTGTAGAGGAATTCGATCCACATTCAAGTTATTTTTCTCCGGAAATCAAAGAACGATTTGATGTATCAATGGCTGGGGAATTTGAAGGAATCGGTGCTCGATTGACTAAGGATAAAGAATACACTAAGGTTGCTGAACTTATCTCAGGAGGTCCTGCGTGGAAACAAGGGAAACTAGAGGTTGGTGACTTAATTACTAAAGTAGCTCAAGGCGATGAAGAGCCTGTTGATATTGTAGGAATGCGTTTAGATGACGCGATCAAATTCATCAAAGGTGACAAAGGCACTACCGTTAAACTAACGGTGAAGAAAATTGACGGAACAACAGATGTCATCGCTATTGTACGAGATGAAGTTCAACTTGAAGAAACTTTTCTAAAGACCTCACTCGTCGAGATGAATGATGAAAAGATGGCAGTAATTAACCTTCCTAAATTTTACATCAATTTCAACGACAAAAATGCCCGTGATTCTGGTAAAGATATGAAGGAGGCCATCGAGGAGTTAAACGAGGATAACGTCGATGGATTAATCATTGATCTTAGAAATAACGGAGGAGGTTCTTTAAAAACTGCTATCGAAATAGCCGGTTTATTTATTGATAAAGGGCCCGTAGTTCAGGTAAAATATCGTGGCGATGATCCGAAAATTTACCGCGACGCAGACAACAAAATATACTGGAACAAGCCACTGGTTATCTTAGTAAATGAACTTTCGGCTTCGGCTTCGGAAATTTTTGCCGCTGCCATGCAAGATTACAACAGAGCGATTATTATGGGATCCAATCAATCCTTTGGTAAAGGAACGGTCCAAAATGTGGTTCCACTTAATGAATATTACAAGTATCCAGATGATCTAGGCGCATTAAAAATGACCATTCAAAAATTCTATAGAATTAGCGGAGGAAGCACGCAATTGGAAGGTGTACGTTCCGATATCACGATGCCAGATCGCTATTCCTATATGGAAATTGGAGAACGAGAGTTTTCTAACCCACTTCCATACGATAAAATTGCGGCTGCAAAATACCAAGTTGTAAACAGTTACAGCAATAAAGATCAGGTAATCGAACAGAGTCAACAGCGTATCATGGGGGATCCTAAATTTGCCTTAATGGATGAATTTGCGAAATGGACTGAAGTAAATGCGAATGATAATACCTACTCTTTAAATTTGAAAGCATTTGAGGCTGAAGCCAAAGCCCATGAGCAATCTGCGATGAAATTCGATACGGTTTATAAATTTGATTCTAATCTCAAGTTTTATTCACCGCGAAGTGAACTTCCAGCATTAGCACAGGACAGTATCTTAGCTAAAAAACGTGAAATTTGGCATAAAAATTTATCTCAAGATATGTATATTAGCGAGGCCTTAAAAGTTCTAAGTTCACTAGAAATGAATCAAGGACAGGCGCTCAATAAGTATTAAATGAAATCTTACGACAAAAACTCAGCACTTCAAAAATTCAAAAAGAATCCCATTGGAGTGCTGAGTTTTTTTTATATCCTGCTCATAGGATTTATTGCCATTTTCGCCTATCAATTTGCGCCAGATAATTCCCCAAATGCGAATTTCATGCATTTAGAGATCCATTCTAAACCGCCAGGTTTTAATTGCGATATTCTTAAAGTACGCGGGCAAGAATACGCTATTTCATGGCATCAAACTACTGAAGAAGGACTCTATTATCTTCCCTATGGAATTGACAATAAGAATTTGAAAGAATTCATCCCCGTTAGCGAGAATCCCGTTGTTACCCACAAGACCTTTTTTTGGGGGACTGATAAATACGGTCGTGATTTACTTTCTCGAATGATCATTGGAAGTCGCATTTCTTTTTTTATTGGCTTTGTGTCGGTATTTATTTCTTTGATCATTGGAATATCTATGGGAGCCATTGCAGGCTATTACGGAGGTAAAATTGATGCGTTTATCATGTGGATTATCAATATTACTTGGTCCATTCCCACACTTCTTTTGGTTATTGCCATAACTCTAGCTCTTGGAAAAGGCTATTGGCAAGTTTTCATTGCTGTCGGAATAAGCATGTGGGTAGAAGTTGCCCGTGTGGTTCGAGGACAGATAATGGGAGTAAAAAACAATCAATATATAGAAGCAGCAAAAGTATTGGGTTATCCAGACTGGAGAATCATCATTAAACACATCTTACCTAATATAATGGCTCCGGTTATCGTAATTTCTGCAGCCAATTTTGCAGCAGCAATTCTTATTGAAAGTGGATTGAGTTTCTTAGGGATTGGTGCACAGCCTCCTACACCATCTTGGGGTGGGATGATTAAAGATCACTACAATTACCTTTTAATGGGGAAAGCTTATCTCGCAATTATACCTGGAATTGGGATTTTAAGCTTAGTAATGGCTTTTATGCTATTCGGGAACAGTTTAAGAGATGTTTTCGATGTGAAGAAAACTTGATAAATTTTCTACAGCTTTATGCAAAACACCCATTTTCAAGCACTTAAATGTTAAATTAATGCAAAATGATTTTTTTTGAACTTGATTTCTTACTATCTTTGCAGAGTACTTCTTAGGAAGTGCTATAATACTTAGGGGTAGGTATTAAATTTTTGCTTCAGCTTCGGCTGAAGCATTTTTTTTTGCTTCAGTCTTACTTTTTAAATCATCATGCCCGAAACTAAAGGGAACCTCTTCGGGATTCCCGCCGACTATTAGGCATCCTGTGGGGGGGGGGAGCCTAAACTTAATCCCATTTCAAAATTATTCGTGAAGATTCATGATGCCCGAAACTCAAGGGAACCTTCGGTTCTAAAAGCACAAATCCGCGAGCGGCTGGGGCTTTTTAATTTAATTTCTACTTGAGTTTCGGGCAAAAAAAATCCCATCACTTTTGTGATGGGATTAAGTGGGCAATGAGGGATTCGAACCCCCGACCCCCTCGGTGTAAACGAGGTGCT
>JBMYVY010000019.1:0-17638 GCA_049606855.1 Flavobacteriaceae bacterium
TCCAAGGATAGAATAGCATCCTTCAACTCATGTTCAGCTCCTTCAATCACTTCTTGAGCATCCTCATAAGTAAAACGGTGATCAGAATAGATCACAGTTCTACCAAACCATTGATCAACAACTTCAGCTTTTTCGTTCAAGGTAAACATGGCTGAAAAACATAATTTTTCCTCCTGAGGACGGAGACTACAAACATTATTCGATAAAATTTCAGGCAACATAGGTACTACTCTATCTACTAGATAAACAGAAGTAGCTCGCGCATAAGCTTCATCATCTAAAATGGTATTTTCCTCTAAATAATGAGAAACATCAGCAATATGAATTCCAACTTTTACATGACCATCTTCAAGGACTTCATAAGATAATGCATCATCAAAGTCCTTGGCATCCTTCGGGTCAATAGTAAAGGTTAACACATCCCGTAAATCAAGTCGCTTTGAAACTTCCTCTTTAGATATTTCTATCGGTAAATTTGAAGCATAAGCCTCCACCTCTGGTGGGAATTCATAAGGAAGTCCATGATCCGTTAAAATACTGTGTATTTCAGTTTGATGTTCTCCAGGACGACCTAATACCTTCGTTATTTTCGAAAATGGCGACCTTGACTTGGTCGGCCAGTCCATAATTTCAACCACAACCTTATCTCCATCCGTGGCTCCATTAAGATCCTTTTTATCTACATAAAGATCGGTATACATACGATTATCGTCAGCAACAACGAAACCAAAATTACGACTCATCTGCAATACACCGACGAACTGTACTTTGAAACGTTCCATAATTTCCACAACATCACCTTCTAATTTTCCTTTTTGCTTACGTTTATACACATAAACTTTTACCTTATCCTTGTGAAGACCTGTCTTGAGATTACGCGAAGGAATGAAAACATCCTTCTCAAAATCGTCACAGATAAAATAAGCGTTTCCATTACTGGTAACATCTAAAGTACCCACGAAATAATTTGTGTCCTTATTTAACTCATACTTACCCTTAGTTACTTCTTGTAACTTTCCAGTAGCTTTAAGCTCTTCTAGTTTTCTCAAAATTTGAGTGCGACCATCTGTATCAGTAATATTCAACACTGCCGCTATTTGTTTATAATTTAAAGGAGTTTTCTTATCATTAAATGCCTTAACAACCTTACGCGTCAGATCCTTAATGACTTTACCCTTTTTTTTATACATTTTTCTTGCTTTTCCAGCCATAAAAATTTGTTTGAAACCAAGTTACGAAACTTTAGAGCACAAAAGTTTAAACTTGAAATATTAAAAAAATCTAAAAATTATTGTAACGTTTTGTTAAAGTGTACGTCTATAAAGTATACTATGAGCACTTTAACTAAAATAATAACTCTTTTTTTTGTAATCCTAATCCTAGGAATGCTCTTCACTGCTATCAATATTAATAGCCAATTGAATAATCAACAATCCGTTGAAGTCAATACGGATGTTTTATCTAGACCAAAGGTAATACAAATCCTTTAATCTCCTAATCATTCCTTTTTAAGTCCTTGAGACTTCTTAACAACATATATTATTATTATTCTTTCTTTTAAAAATTTAAAAAAAATATAATGTGATATAATATACTGTTAATATCCCCAATAACTTTTTTGACTCCTTAATGGAATTGCTACTTATTAAATATTGTTAACATCGCATATATTTAAAAACATGTTATATTCCAGTGCTTTAGTTCAAAAATGAAAAGTCATTTAAATGCTTATGAACAATAAAAAGTGAATAACTTAAAACGAATTACGTTATTGATAAGTAGCAAAATTAATGTGGATAAAATGTGTTAGAAAAATCACAAATAAATTTGCTTATTAAAAGTCAGTTTTGGTTTGGAAAAAATAATGAGAAATGAAAATTATTTATTCTTTTTTTCTTTGCAAAATATTAACATTTGTATTCAAACAGCTAATCCTTTAAAACCAACGCTTTAATTAAAAGTTATTAAGTAGGATGTTAATAAGTGTTGAAAAGCTAAAAATCGTACCTTTGTTAAAGCTAAAAATTAATAGATATGACAATTGCAATTGGTAATGATCACGCGGGTACAGAATATAAATTCGCTATTTTAGAACATTTAGAATCAGAGGGTTATAAAGTTATTAACTATGGAACTAACAATGAAGATTCTATGGATTATCCAGATAGCATTCATCCAGTGGCTGATGCTGTTGAAACAGGTGAAGCTAGCTTCGGTATAATTATTTGTGGAAGTGGTAATGGTGCACAGATGACTGCAAACAAACATCAAGGAATTCGTGCAGGATTATGTTGGAATAATGAATTGGTTGAATTAACGCGTCAACACAATAATGCAAATGTACTAGCTATTCCAGCTCGTTTTGTTTCTAAACAACAAGCTTTAGGTTTTGTAGATATTTTCTTAAACACTCCATTTGAAGGTGGACGTCATCAAAATAGAGTAAATAAAATAGCTTGTAGTTTAAGATCATGAATGTAAAAATCTTTAGGTGGGAAGAACTTCAGAGAGATGAACTATATGAAATACTTTCTTTAAGATCGGAAATATTTGTGGTAGAGCAAGATTGTGTTTATCAGGATATTGATTTTAAAGATCAAAAGGCTTTTCATATTTGTGGATATAAGGAGGGTAAGCTCGTTGCGTACACAAGAGTTTTTGGGCCTGCTGCTTATTTTGATACACCAAGTATTGGACGCGTTTTAGTTCGAGAAAATCAAAGAAAATACGGTTTTGGGCATCAAATTATTGAAGCCTCAATTGCTCTAATTAATAAAGAATATGGTGCTGTTAATATTGAAATTTCTGCACAAACCTATCTCTTAAATTTTTATGAATCTCACGGATTTAAAACTATTGGAGAGGAATATTTAGAAGACGGTATTCCCCATATGAGGATGATAAAGACCACTTAAAAACATGAAAAAACTACTAACCTTACTTTTTATTTTTCAAACTTTAATTATTCATGCTCAAATTGGAGCCCCTTCTGGTGGTGGTGGAACTATGGTTTCGGATACTTCTACGATTGCAAAAGCCAAGTTTGTGCCAGCTCCTTTGATTAATTATAGTAGATCTATAGGATTTGCGGGAGGTGTTGTTCCTATGTATATGTGGAATATCAATAAAAAGGATACCATTTCTCCTCAGAGTTTGGTAGGTGGTTTAGGAATGTATTCTACTAATAAAACCTATTTTGGTATGGGTTTCGCACGCCTTTATCTGAATGAAGATAAATGGAGAATTCAGTTTGGTGGAGGTAATGGAAATGTGAATTTTCAGGTATTTATTCATGAAATTGTTAATGACTATGTAGATTATGGTACGAGTTTTTGGTTTTTTAAAGCACAAATAGAACGCAAAATATTCAAATCTCTATATGGGGGAATCGTATTTGATTATACCGGTTTTGATACAACCTTTGATCTTCCAACTAATCCTGAAATTGAAAATTCTTTTACTGGTTTCGGTTTAATATTAGAAAATGATCTAAGAGATAATGTTTATTATCCTTACGGAGGAAGCCAGGCTAGTTTAGAATGGAACTCCTACCCTACCTGGTTGGGCAATGAGGATACTTCAAATAAACTAACTCCTACCTATAATAAATACATTTCGTTTCGAGACAAAAAAGATGTATTAGCAACTCGTATTTATGGAGAATTTGGCCTTGGGGAGATAGCATTTAATCAGGAAGTTGTTGTTATGGGAACTGATTTACGAGGATATACTCAAGGAAAATATAGAGGGAAAGGTATGGTAGATATTCAAGCAGAATACAGATACAATTTTTCAAAGAAAATGGGAATGGTTGGTTTTGCAGGTCTTGGAACCATTTATGGTGCCACAGATGAAGAAAATAATGGTGTAATTCTACCGAGTATAGGAACTGGATTTCGTTATAATATATTTCCAGCCAACCACATGAATATTGGATTGGACGCTGCTGTAGGTCGTGATGATTGGGGCATTTATTTCAGAATTGGTGAAGCCTTTTAATTACCATCCTGTATATCGTGGTGGTTTAATTCCATTTAAATTTAAATAGACGATGAGTTGTCCCCTGTGATGGCTTACGTGATCTTGAATAAGATTTAATATTTGTAGTTTAGTCTTAGGCCCAGCAAAAAAGTCAACCTGCTCTCCATAATTTTTATCATTGAATTCTACTACTGCATTTCTGCACATCGCAAAACTATCCTTGATTAATGTTTGTATGTTTTCCTTAGTCTTTACCTCAGTATTTAATTCTGTATTTTGATTAGAAATATAGGAATTAGTCAACCAAATCATATTTTCGCATATATGAACTAATTGTCTTTGAAATGTCATTTCTCGTTCAGTTGGCTTAAAAGTCAGCAGAGAATCTGGTGTTTCTTTAAGGATTTCAAGAAGGTATTTTTCTGAATTATCTAGTTTTTCTAGATAAGCGGTTTTATATAAATCTTGGGCATTCATTGATAGTGAAATAAAGAAAGTTAGAAGATAAAATAGGCCGTTTTTCATGGTTTTAAATTTGATTTAAAGCTAGTATATTTTTTGTAACTTAGGTAATCAACTAATTATCAAATAATCATGGGGAGATTACTAGTATTGTTGTTCTTTGTTTTTAATATTTTTCTACTTCAAGCTCAGGATAAACAAAAAGAAAAAGACTCTGTAAAATCATTTCAAATAATTCCTTTTCCCAATATTTCCAACAATCAGGTTTTTGGTTGGGGAGGTGGAATTAATGTTGCCATGTTGTATCCTTTAAATAAAAAAGATACAGTATCTCCAGTTACTACTACTGTTATTCAACCGATGTATTTTCAAAATGATACATGGTGGGTTGCCTTATACAGTGAAATGTATTTTGCTCAAGATAAATGGCGTTCCGTGTTTCTAGGATTTAAATCCAATGTAAATTTTCAGTTTTATACCAAGGATTATTTACCTGATTATCCTGATAAGATTGTTTCCTATACCGGAAATGTTAGCACTGCAAGTATTTCATTGATGCGTAAGATTTTTCCTAAATTCTACTTTGGAATGCAATATATCTATGGAAGAAGTGAGGTTAGTTTTCCTGATAATGAGATTATTGAACGGCTATTGAAGAAATTTAGTTATACCGAAAATACGGAGTCAGGGTTGGGTTTTACCTTGAATTATGATACAAGAAATGATATTTATTCACCAGATAAGGGTATGTATTTAATTGCTAATAATTACTTTTACCGCGATGCTTTAGGAAGTACTGTAGATTATGACTTTATCATGACTGAATTTTCTTATTATAAGCGTTTAAGTTCTAAGCTTGTTTGGGCTTCTAAACTTGGAATTCAAGCCACTTTAGGAGATGTACCTTTTATTGATGAAAACGTTCAGGGATTTGGAGGTATGAGAGCCATGGATTTAAGAGGTTATAATAAGGGTGAATATAGGGGTGAACAAATGTATAATGCTCAAACAGAGTTTAGATATAATATATACAATCGCTATTCAGTTAATGGTTATTTAGGTGCGGGTACAGTCTTTAATCCAGGGGATCAAAAACCCTTTTTACCGGCTGCTGGTTTAGGATTAAGATATTTAGCATCGACTAAATACAAAGTTAAAGTAGGAATAGATTACGCCTGGGGGAAAGATGATCACGGTATTTATTTTTTGATTGGCGAAGCATTTTAAATTATGGCTAAAAAAGGAATTTCAGTAATTGGGGCAGCATCTTTAGGTATAGGTTCTATGGTTGGAGCAGGAATATTTGCTCTTTTAGGTGAAGCGGGAGCCATTGCTGGAAGTGCAACTTTTATCTCTTTCTTTTTAGGTGGAATGGTAGCTTTATCTTCTGGCTATTCATATGCAAAATTAGGTGTTAAGTTTCCTTCAACTGGTGGTGTGATTGAGTATTTGTTACAGGGTTTTGGGAAAAATTCATTTTCCGCAACTTTTTCAATCCTTTTTATATGTTCGGGAATCATATCTATGGCCATGGTGTCCAAAACCTTTGGAACCTACGCCGCAAGTCTCTTTTTTGATCATTCTACCAACTTACACGTCAGTATTTTGACGACAGCGGTCATCATCTTTTTTGTATTTATAAATTTTATAGGTAGTGATATAGTAAGTAAGGCGGAAGTTTATATTGTGGTGATAAAATTAACGATTCTAGGAATCTTTATGATTGCCGGGATGAATTATGTAAACTGGTCAAATTTTGCTGCTGATACCTTTCCTCCTACGAATTCAGTATTGGGAAGTTTAGCTATTACCTATTTTGCCTATACGGGTTTTGCGGTGATTACCAACACAGCCGGTAAAATGGCAAATCCTAGTAAACAACTCCCAAGGGCAATTTTCTTGGCTATTGGGTTTACTATAGTCTTATACATAGGTTTAAGTTTGGTAGTTTTTGGTAATCTTTCTGTTGCTGATGTGATTAAATATAAAGAAACTGCCTTAGCTGAGGCGGCTAAACCGGTGTTCGGTGCAGCTGGGTTTATTCTGATCTCTTTTGCAGCCTTGTTGTCTACAGCTTCTTCTTTAAATGCTAACCTATTTAGTACGTTTCAAATGAGTGAAGAGGAGTCCAATCAAGGTGAATTATCTCGAAAATTTACCCAACATGTTTGGAAAAATGGAACTATGGGCTTGTTGGTTATTGGTTTTTTTGTGCTTGTTTTAGCGAATTTTGTTGACCTTACTACTATTGCTAGTTTAGGATCCATAGCTACTCTTACCGTAACAGCTATTGTTCATATTGGTCATTTTAAAATAAGAAAAGAGACTGGAGTTTCCACACTTGGAATTATTGTATCTATAGTACTAAATATTACTTGTATTTCTCTTTTTATAGCTTACACCATTTCTTCAGGACAAAGCTATTTATTCAAAGCGCTTTTATTTTTAATTTCGGCTTGCTACATTTTTGAGAAGTGGAGACTATCAGGTAAGCATTTATAGTCTAATATTTTTCTTTTTCTTAGGTTGTCTTTAGTATAACATATTTAATATTAGCTAATTACGAATGCTACAAATCTCAGCAATTATTTACTAAAAATTTACGTAATTTAGCCCGAGATTAAGATAATATACTTAGGAAATGGCACAAGATACTAAAGAAAAAGAAGCTAAATTAAAAGCTTTGCAACTGACTCTAGATAAGCTAGATAAGACTTATGGAAAAGGAGCAGTAATGAAGATGGGAGATGTTGCCCATGAAGACGTTGACACAATTTCATCTGGTTCTTTAGGATTAGACTTAGCACTTGGTGTTGGAGGATATCCTAGAGGGAGAATCGTTGAAATTTATGGACCTGAATCTTCAGGTAAGACGACGCTAACTATTCACGCCATTGCCGAAGCTCAAAAAGCTGGAGGTATAGCTGCTTTCATCGATGCAGAACATGCATTTGATCGTTATTATGCTGAGAGTTTAGGTGTTGATATTGATAATTTAATTATTTCTCAACCAGATCACGGAGAACAAGCCTTAGAAATTGCTGAAAATTTAATTCGTTCTGGTGCGATTGATATTGTAGTAATTGACTCGGTTGCTGCCTTGACACCTAAGAGTGAAATTGAAGGTGAAATGGGAGATTCAAAAATGGGTCTTCATGCGCGTTTGATGTCTCAAGCATTGAGAAAGTTAACGGGTACTATTAATAAAACGAACTGTACGGTAATTTTTATTAACCAGTTACGTGAGAAGATTGGAGTGATGTTCGGAAACCCTGAAACAACTACAGGGGGTAATGCACTTAAGTTTTATGCATCTGTACGTTTAGATATTAGAAGAAGAACTCAGATTAAAGACGGAGATCGTGTGATTGGTAACGCTACTAAGGTTAAAGTAGTTAAGAATAAAGTTGCACCTCCATTCCAACAAGCTGAATTTGATATTATGTATGGAGCGGGTATTTCTAAAGTTGGAGAAATTTTAGATATCGGAGTGGATTATGGAATTATTAAAAAGAGTGGTTCATGGTTTAGCTATGGTGATACTAAACTAGGTCAGGGTCGTGATGCAGTTAAGAACTTAATCAAGGATAATCCTGAATTAGCAGAAGAGTTAGAAGCTAAAATTATTGATGCTATTGAGAATCAAGAATAGTTTATAATAATACTATACTAAGCTCCCAATTATGTTGGGAGCTTTTTTTTGCTCAAAACCGTTTTAGAAGTGTTAATTTTGCAGTTATGCTAAAGATTAAAAATATACAGTTCTCCTATAATTCTGATCCCATATTAAAGGATTTAAGTTTTGAGGTGGAGCAGGGAGAATATCTTGCAATTATTGGTGCTAGTGGCTGTGGTAAGAGCACACTTCTAGAACTTATTTACGGTTTGTTAGAATTAGACAAAGGGGAAATTTCTTATGAGAATGAAGTTTTATTGGGTCCTAGCCATTACCTTATCCCAGGTCATTCTTTCATGAAATATCTTCCTCAGGATTTTGATTTAATGCCTTATATTACTGTAGCCGAGAACGTCGGAAAGTTTTTGAGTAATATCTATCCGGAGAAAAAGAAAGCTCGTATTTATGAATTATTAGATGTAGTTCATATGAGAGAATTTGCAGACATTAAGGTTAAATATCTGAGTGGTGGTCAGAAGCAGAGGGTTGCTTTAGCTCGAGTTTTAGCTAAAGAACCTAAGGTGATGCTTTTAGATGAACCGTTTAGTCATATAGATAATTTTAGAAAAAACGCCTTGAGACGCAGTCTATTTGCCTATTTAAAAACCCAGAATATCACCTGTTTAGTTGCTACACATGATACGACTGATGCTTTATCTTTTGCTGATAAAACCCTTTTAATTGACCAAGGTAAAATTCTTGCCTATAGTGATCCTGAAACTTTATATAAATTACCTAAATCTAAATTTGAAGCTTCCTTTTTCGGAGATGTAAACGATATTAATGGTTTAGAATTAGGTCTTTCAGAAGATAGAGAGTATCTGATTTATCCTCATGAATTAAGCATACAGCCACAAGGGAAACTCATGACTGTTGTACGTAGTTATTTCAAAGGAGCTAATTATCTTATAGAATTGAAGGATTCAAATGATCAGATCGTTTTTATAGAACATCACAAATCTTTAAGTAAAGACATATCGGTTTATATAGGTTTAGATCAATCACTACCTAAAGGACGTTAATTTCTTAGACACCTGTTGATCCAAATCCCCCTTCTCCCCTTTCTGTTTCTTCTAAAGACTCGGTTTCATTCCATTTCCCTTGCACATAAGGAGCTATGACCATTTGAGCGATCCTATCCCCATTGTTGATATGAAAGTCTTCCGAAGAGAGATTAATGAGAATTACCCCAACTTCTCCCCTATAATCTGCATCGACAGTTCCTGGTGCGTTTAATACCGTAATTCCTTTTTTTGCTGCCAAACCGGAACGAGGTCTAACCTGAGCTTCATAGCCATTAGGTAAAGCCATATAAATCCCTGTAGGGATGATTTTGCGTTCCATGGGCTTAAGAGTTATAGTCTCTTGTAAAAACGCTTTTAAATCCATTCCAGCAGCTTGATTGCTTTCATAATGAGGAAGCGGATGTCCTGATTTATTGATTACCTTAATTTTCATAATTTGTAAAGAAATTTGATTGTTTTATTCAGTTCTTGAGCCCAAAACCATTCCTGATGTTTCCCTTCAGCTACGATTTCGCTGTACACATTTTTGTAAGGTATTTCATTGGAAATTAATTCACTTACTGCAGAGACAACAGGCTGAGTCATCTCGGAACCTTCTTCTGCTCCTGTTATAAATACAAAACGTTGTTTTTTTGAAAGGTCTGCAGTGCCCATTCGATCAAAAATATCACTATTAAACCAAAAAGAGGTTGAGAGTGCGCCAATTTTGGAAAAGACCTCTGGATGTTCAAGGCCTGCATATAATGCAAAAAGACCTCCGAGAGAAGAACCAATTATAGCTCTTTGTTTTGACTTTTTTGTACATGAATATTCAGTGATGGACCAGGGAATAATTTTGTTAAGGATGAAATCCAGATGTTCATCGGCCTTTCCCCCACCGTATTTTTCATTGGGATCAGGAGTATATTCATCTATGCGATTTCCTCCTCCATTTTCTATTCCAATAACAATGAAGTCTTCATTGAGCTGGGCTAAATTTTCTGAGACTTGCCAAGTTCCTGCATAAGCTGCTTTAGGGTCAAAGAGGTTTTGTCCATCTAGCATATAGATGGTTTTGTAGGATTTATTTTGCTTATAATTTTGAGGTAAATATACCCATACACCTCTACCTTCGACCTCTACCCTTTCAAAGGTCTGGGCATGTGAACTAAAGTGAATTAAAAGCGCTGCAATAAGGATTTTAATTCCTTTGCTTCTCTTAAATAGATGATGATACATAGACATAGTATTAGTGATATTCCTACCCAATAATTTTCTCTAAATTGATAAAAACTTAAAAACGAAAACGCAATGGCGATAGTTAAATAAAGCCCGATTCCCAGCAGATCATAGGGTACTTTATAATGTTTACGTCCTAAGAAATATGAAATAAGCATCATTGCTCCATAGGCTATAAAGGTGGCCCAAGCAGCTCCGATATACCCAACCGCGGGAATGGTTTGAAACAGTAATATAGCCGTTAATAAAGCTCCAAAAACTGAGATATACATCCCGTATTTGGTTTTATTGGTCAGTTTATACCAAATAGACAAATTGTTGTACACCCCTAAGAACAGGTTGGCCGCAAGTATGATAGGGACAATATCTAGAGCGGCGTAATAAGCACTAGATTTAAGGAAAATTGAAGCAATTGGATAGATCAGTACCACGATAGTTAGTAGAAATAAACTACCAACTATAGTGAACCATTTGGTGATTAAGGCATAGTTGGTTTTTGCGTTCTTTTCTTTAGCTTGATTAAAGAAAAAAGGCTCCGCTCCTAACCTAAATGCTAAAATATACAAGGACATCATCACCCCAATTTTGTAGGCTCCAGCATAGGCACCCATGCTGTCTGCACCAACGAGATCTTCTAATACTAATTTATCTAAATTCTCATTTGTAGTATATGCGAGTCCTGCAACCAATACAGGCCATGCATAGACAAGCATTTTTTTCCACAGCTGAAAATCAAAATTCCATTTTGCCTTGAACATTATAGGTAAAAGAGCGATAAATATAAAGCCACTAGCAATGAGGTTGGCAACAAAAATATAACCTTCCTTAAAGCTAGGTTCAAAGGAAATTATAGTGCGAATGGAACTTTCGGGATGTTGAGGTAAATACCATAAAAACAATATATTAAAGATGGCATAAATGACGATACTTAAAATTTTGAAACCTGCATATTGCAAAGATTTCCCCTTGACTCTTAAATAAGCAAATGGAATTACCACTAAGGTATCTAGAATTGCAATAGTAATCATCATCTGAAAGAATATGGGTTTTGAGAAGCCCATGAAATCAGCTATTGGACTACTGAAATACAATAAAATTGCTAAGGCTAGAACCGTTGTAGAAAGTAAGGAAATAAAGGAAGTGGAAATCACCTTATCCTTAGATTTCTCTGTGTTATAAAACCGAAAAAAAGCCGTTTCCATTCCATAGGTCAACAATATGTTTAAATAAGCGATCCAAACGTAGAAAATGGTGTTAACTGAAAATTGACTTGTACTTAAAGTCAGGGTATGAAGTGAGACTAAAAATACATTTACAGCCTTGGGTAAAACTGCAGCAAGTCCATAGACAATTGTATCTTTAAAAAAGGATTTAATTTTAGACAAAGTGGAATACTTTTTGAAACGAATTTAACCATAATTCGGACGTAACTGAAGCAATTTGAAATAAAAGCTAAAATTAGTCGTATATTTAAGATATAAATCAATTAGAATGAAGGACATAGATTATGGCCCTCTTGAACGTTTAATTGGAACATGGAAAGGAGAATTAGGACAAGACCGAGTTCCTAAGACTTATGGAGAAAAAACCAATTTGTACAGAGAGGTAACCAAGTATACAAAAGCTGGACAAACCGAAAATATAGATGTAGAAGTGTTGCGCAATGTGCGTTATCATACTGAAATTCAAAGAATCAATGATGGAAAGATTATTCACGATCAAGTTGGGTACCTGATTTGGATTCCTGAAAACGATCAAATTATTCACAGTTTTACCATTCCTCGTGGCACGGCAATCGTTGCTGGTGGCAGTTACAGCATAGATTCAGATAATACCATGAAAATTACTGTTGAAGCTGAATTAGGTAGTAAGTGGGAAATAGCTCAAAGCCAATTTTTGTCTGAAAATTCTAAAATCAGAAAATACTATATGGAAATGTCTATTAAGGATGATGTTATGGACTATGTTCAACATTCTTATTTAGAGGTTTTTGGCAAAGATTTTGATCACAAAGATCAAAACACTTTGAAAAAAATGTAACAAAACCAACAGATTGTTTAATTTCGCTTAAAATTTAAAAACATGGAGCAACTTAAAATTGCTGTTTTTGGTGGAGGTAGTTGGGCAACGGCTATCGTTAAAATGCTAACAGAAAATTTGGACCAGGTTGGATGGTATATGAGAAGTGATTCTGCAATCCGTCATATCCAGAAGCATGGACATAACCCAAATTACCTTTCCTCAGCTGAATTTGATACAGATAAACTCTTACTGAGTAATGATATAAATGAAATTGCAGAGTATTGTGATCTCGCGATTTTTGCGATTCCTTCTGCTTTTTTAAATGATGAATTAGAAAAGATTAATGTTCAAGTTGGAGAAAAGATTATTTTTTCTGCAATTAAAGGAATTGTTCCAGAAACTGGTCTAATTGTAGGAGAACACTTTCATGAAGTCTATGGGGTTCCTTATGATCAAATAGGAGTCATTACTGGGCCTTGTCACGCAGAAGAAGTGGCTATGGAACGCCTATCTTACCTTACAATTGCCTGTAGAGATGAAACAAAGGCGGAGTTATTAGCTAATAATTTACGTAGTTTCTATATCCGTTGTAAGATTTCTGATGATATTATTGGAACCGAATATGCAGCAATGCTCAAGAATATTTACGCTATCTGTGCGGGAATTGCACACGGATTAGGTTATGGAGATAATTTCCAATCGGTATTGATGTCTAACTCTATTCGAGAGATGAAGCGTTATATCAAGAATATGCATAAGATGAAGCGTAACATCAATAATTCAGCCTATTTAGGAGATTTATTGGTTACTGGATACTCAACATTCTCGAGAAATAGATTGTTTGGGAATATGATTGGTAAAGGCTACACAGTAAAGTCAGCGATGATGGAAATGTCCATGGTTGCAGAGGGTTATTACGCTACTAAAAGTGCTTTTATATTGAATCAAACCCATCAAGCAAATACACCTATAATTGACACCGTTTACCGAATCTTGTATCAAGGTCAAGATGCAAAACGAGAAATGTCAAAACTAACAGAGCTGCTAGATTAATCTAACAGCTCTTAGTTTTTTATAGAAAAAAGCACTCTTTTATAATAGAATACCCTTCTCTCCTATTTCTTTAATCTCTTGTATGGTCTCTTTAGTTACCGTACCTTTTTTGAATTCAAATTGCTTGTCAAACATCTTTCCTTCACAGAAGTAAGTGAGGTTAAAAAGATTGTCCATTTTATCCAATAATTCTTGTTGGATTAATTCCACTTTTGCTCCAGATTTTGCTGGAAGTACATCAATTTTATGACGCATTAAAGAGGTTTCTTTTCCAATCGACTCATTAAATCCTTTTGAGACAATCAAGACTATATCAAGAGGAAGATTTCCTTTATTGACGACATAGGCATACCAATCATCACATTGAAATTCTTCATTGTATTGAGATACAATGGCCATGTGTACATCTTTCACCTCAGGAATATTGATGTCTTTTTTCATCTTATTGAGCCGATTTAAATTGCTTTAAGAAACGAACGTCATTTTCATAAAACATTCTGATATCTGGAATTTGATATAATAACATAGCAATTCTCTCTATACCCATACCGAAGGCATATCCAGAATATTCATTAGGATCAATATTGGCATTCTTCAAAACGTTAGGATCTACCATTCCACATCCCATGATTTCCAACCAACCTGTTCCTTTGGTAATTTTATAATCCGTTTCTGTCTCAAGACCCCAATAAATATCTACTTCAGCACTAGGCTCCGTAAAAGGGAAATAAGATGGTCTTAGACGGATTTTAGATTTACCAAACATCTCTTTAGTAAAATATAAAAGTGTTTGCTTAAGATCCGCAAAGGAAACATCCTTATCAATATACAAACCTTCCACTTGATGGAAGATACAATGGGCCCTTGCAGAAATATCTTCATTTCTAAACACACGTCCTGGAGAAAGAGTTCTGATTGGTGGTTTATGAGATTCCATATATCTAGTCTGTACCGAAGAAGTATGGGTTCTCAATAAAATATCTGGATCCTTTTCAATAAAGAAAGTATCCTGCATATCTCTTGCCGGGTGGTATTCAGGAAGGTTCAATGCGGTGAAATTGTGCCAATCATCTTCAATTTCTGGTCCTTCAGAAACGGTGAAACCAATCTTAGAAAAGACTTCAATAATCTGATTTCTTACGATAGAAATTGGATGTCTTGAACCTAATTCGAAGGGCTCTGATGGACGTGTTAAATCCCCATAACTTGCCTCACTGCTATTGTTTTCTAAAACTTCTTTAAGGCTGTTTACTTTTTCTGTAGCCGATACCTTAAGAGTATTCAACGCTTGTCCAAAATCTTTTTTTAGCTGAGGTTCTACATTTTTGAACTCTGAAAACAAGTCGTTCAAGACCCCTTTTTTTCCTAAAAACTTAATTCTAAACTGCTCTAACTCATCTTGCGAAGAAGCTTGATATTTCTTAACTTCCTCAATAAGATCGTTTACCTTATCTATCATAATTACTCTCTTGTAAATCTAAGCTGCAAATTTACATTATTTTGTTCAAAAATCTAAGCTTGATTTAGAGTTGTTTAGGTCTAGATATAAGGAAATACTAAATCGATTTCGATTTTTGTAAAAAGTTGGTTCAAAAAAGTTTTTCAATTGTATAATTAATTATATTTGCATGAAATTTTTGAAAATTAAAAATATAACATACTTAATATTATGGAATCAAAAATAAATGCCTTTATGGATGAAGTAAAAGCTCGCAACTCTCACGAGCCTGAGTTTTTACAAGCAGTTCAAGAAGTAGCTGAAACAGTTATTCCTTATATCGCTAACAATGATGTATATCACGGTAAGAACATTCTTTTGAGAATGGTGGAACCAGAGCGTATGATTACTTTTAGAGTTCCTTGGGTAGATGACCAAGGAGAAATACAAGTAAACAGAGGGTACAGAATTGAGATGAACTCGGCAATTGGACCTTATAAAGGAGGTTTGCGTTTTCACCCTTCAGTGAACATGAGTATTTTGAAGTTTTTAGCTTTTGAGCAAGTCTTCAAAAATTCTTTAACGACACTACCTATGGGTGGAGGTAAAGGTGGATCAGATTTTGATCCTAAAGGAAAGTCTGATGATGAAATCATGAGATTCTGTCATGCATTTATGGCTGAATTATTCCGTCACATTGGTCCTAACACAGATGTTCCTGCAGGAGATATCGGAGTTGGAGCTCGTGAAATTGGATTCTTATTTGGAATGTATAAAAAAATAAAGAATGAATTTACTGGAGTATTAACCGGTAAAGGACTTTCTTGGGGTGGATCATTGATTCGTCCTGAAGCAACTGGATACGGAACAGTATATTTCGCACAATCTATGTTGCAAACTAAAGGAGATAGCTTTGAAGGTAAAAATGTGGTGGTTTCTGGATCAGGAAACGTGGCACAGTTTGCTGCTGAAAAAGTACTTCAATTAGGAGGAAAGGTCCTTACGATGTCAGATTCTTCTGGGTATATTCTAGATGAAGATGGAATCGATGCTGAGAAATTAGCATATATAATGGAACTTAAGAACGTGAAACGTGGTAGAATTAGTGCTTATGTAGAGAAATATCCTACAGCAAAATTCGTAGCTGGAGAACGTCCTTGGTCAGTTAAATGTGATGTAGCACTTCCATGTGCAACTCAAAATGAATTAGACGGACAAGATGCTCAAACATTGATCAACAATGGAGTAGTTGCTGTTGCGGAAGGAGCAAACATGCCAAGCACACCAGAAGCTGTTCATTTATTGCACAACAACAAGATTTTGTTTGCACCAGGAAAAGCATCTAATGCTGGAGGGGTTGCTACTTCAGGTCTTGAAATGACCCAAAACTCTCTTCGTTTCAACTGGACTAGAGAAGAAGTAGATGCTAAATTGAAACAAATTATGGATGATATTCATGCTTCTTGTATCAAATACGGTACGGAAGAAGATGGGTATATCGATTATGTAAAAGGAGCTAATATCGCTGGGTTTGTTAAGGTTGCTGATGCAATGTTAGCACAAGGAGTGGTATAATAGTTTTATTAAATAGTTTTGAAAGCCTCGGATAACTCCGAGGCTTTTTTGTTTAAATAGGCTATTTTTGTTTTTATGGAAGTGCTTAAACATCGCAAAATTATTCACGTTGACATGGACGCTTTTTATGCCTCTGTGGAACAAATGGATGACCCGAATCTACAAGGAAAGCCTCTGGCTGTTGGCGGTTCTGGTGATAGAGGTGTGATTGCAGCGGCCAGTTATGAAGCGCGTAAATTCGGTGTTCGCAGTGCCATGAGTGGGCGAATTGCTAGAGAGTTATGTCCTGAGCTCATTTTTGTAAGCCCTCGATTTGAACGCTATAAAGAAATCTCTACTCAGGTTAGAGAGATTTTCCATCGCTATACAGATTTGGTAGAACCTTTGAGTTTAGATGAGGCTTATCTAGATGTGACTGAGAATAAAACGGGACACTTATCAGCTACTTTATTAGCGAAAGAGCTCAGAGCTGCCATCAAAGAAGAAGTTGGACTCAATGCTTCTGCTGGAATTTCCGTAAATAAATTCGTAGCAAAAATTGCTTCAGATGTCAATAAACCCAATGGTCAGAAAACCGTCAATCCAGATGAGGTTTTAAACTTTATTTCTGAGCTCGCCATCCGTAAATTCTATGGAGTAGGAGAGAAGACCACTCAAAAAATGTACAGACTTGGTATTTTTAAAGGAGAAGACCTGAGAAACAAAAGCCTTGAGTTTCTAGAAAAGGAATTTAAGAATCATGGACAATATTATTACGATCTATCCCGAGGGCACTATCATGGAGAAGTTAAACCTCATAGGCTCAGAAAAAGTATTGCCACAGAGCGAACGTTTTTAAAGAATATTTCTTCAGAAATCTATCTGGAGAAGGAGGTAGAAAAAATTTGCGAATCCTTAGTTAAACGCTTAGAAACGGCTAAAGTAAAGGGAAGAACCCTTACTTTGAAGCTTAAATACAGTGATTTTTCAACCGTAACAAGGAGTAAAACTTCGTCTGAATATTTAAACAAAAGAAAAGATTTGTTTAAACTTGCTAAAGAATTACTGTACCAAGAAAAATTAAAAGATTCGGTGCGGCTGATTGGATTGAGTATGACAAATTTGGACAACAAAAAGGAAGACTCTAAAGCTGTTGTTCAACTAACATTAGAATTTTAAAATGAATTGGAGTTTTTGGGAAATAGACAC
>JBMYVY010000020.1:0-17542 GCA_049606855.1 Flavobacteriaceae bacterium
TAAGATATTTCGCTTAGCGGATGCAAATATACAACCCATTTCCTTTCCCACAAGGGTTTTTGTTAAAAAAAATCATTATTTTTATAAAGTCCTCCAACCCTGCATAATACAACTTATGTGTAAAGGACGTATAATTTACCTATTACTTCCCCTATTGTTTATTGCCTGTCAGGAAGAACCCGTTACGGATACTCCTGAACAGCAAACTCCACCCGCCCTACAAAGTCGTAGTCTAGCAGTATCATTTTCTATTCCAAGTGAAAGTCAGGAACACAAATATATTTATGACGGATATACGGTTTTGGTCTATGGAGAAAACCGGCAGGATGAACTAACCGATATCAATTTATTGAACGGACCATATGAGGCCACTATCAGTGGAGACATCTATATCAGTATTTTTCACCCGGATTTCGAATCAACCGCTATTGCAGAGTATGCCTATTTTGGGGTAAGCAACCAGCAAATATCTAGTGGCGAAGAACAAGTCTTGATTGAACTCGAGTTGGTGCAAGGTTTTGTCCTAGTAGAAAGTAGTGATGGAACTTCCGATGGCATCAATGGAATTAGTATTAATGACCAGGCCGTCGAACTTGATAACTATTATTATACGGCAAGTCCACAAGTTCAAGTTTATGTCAATACAGATTTAGGGATTTTGGCCAGTAAAGATCCCGTGGAAATAGGATCTGGTATACGCTACGAAGTAGACTTGGCTTCAACCAGTGTTGATGTATCTTTCCCGGGGTTTGACGACGGAGTAGATGGTGGTTTTGACGATTTCATTCAGCCTGTAATTTTAAAAAAGAATGTACTTCATTACAGTTCATACAAACTTTATAATGATGGGACGGTAGATTTATTTACTGAAGATAATCCCACGGTGGTTTTTATTCCTCAAGAAGATTTGGGAGAGGGGAACCCAATAGGGTCCTATGATTTAGAGCATTTAAACTTAGAATGGAAGGTCAATACTGGGAATCAAGATAAAGATAGAACGGATTACCTCAACATCTATTTAGTTGGACATCACAATAGCAATCTCGAAGTTAAGATTACAGATAATTTCTATATCGAAGTAAGGGAGGTTGGAAAATGGCAAATTATTGACAGTTATGGTTCCTTAAATAAAGGAAATAATCCCAAAGCCTATGATGAGTTTTTGGAGGACTATGGAAACTATTTTATCGATGCGGATTGGAAAGATGACTCAGGAGCAGTTGGGAACTTTATATGGAGAGCTGACCAGGGCAGTGGGACCATTTATGTCGAAAATTATTACCTCAGCATTGAAGTTTCCGAAAATGCAGTAATCGATCAAGGAAATTTAGTAGGAGGAATAATTGTTGAAAATGATATAAAAAACGGCTCAGTGACTGTTGATACAAACAACGAAGCTTGTGCGGTTTTGGTCAAGGAAAAAGATTTACTGAAAAACGGACTATTGGAAAACTACAATGTGGCTACCATTATTAATGGGATCAAAGTCCGTTGGAGTCAAGTCAGTGTGGAGTCTCCAACGACCAGTTTAACTATTTATCTTAGAAAAGGAAATGGCAATAGTCAGCTCTCAACCCTTACCATACTTGCAGATGGGAGTATTTATGTGGACGGAGAATTCTATCCTACAATTGAAGAATTATTAAAAGATTTTGGAACCTATACTGTTCGTACTGATTATAAGGAAGGACAGGGAAATAACAAAGTGACTGGGAATTTTGTCTGGAGAACTGGAGACAAGAGAGGTCGCTTTACTGTGTATAGCTATCATGTAATTAATTAAAATAAACTTTATGAAAAATTATTTATCACTTAGCAAAATCATCCCGTTTTTGGCGATTTTTTTGATTTGGTCATGTAATGATGATACCACCAGTGATGTGGATGATCAAGAACCTGTAGCTCCTGAAGCTCGATCAGTCAGGATTGGTTTTTCTGTTCCGGAGGCAACAGAGGAAAGCGCCGGTCACAGTTATGTGTATGACGGATATACCGTTATTGTATACGGTGTAAATGGGGAAACAGAATTTACCGATGTAAACCTTTTAACCGGTCCGTTTGAAGCGCAAGTAGATGGTGATGTGGCCGTAACCATTTATCATCCTGACTTTGTGCCAACAGCTTTGGTGCAAGAAGCATATTTTGGAACTGTGGATCAAACCATACCTTCTTCTTCTCAAGAAGAGGTAAATATTGCATTGGAATTGGTTCAAGGTTTTGTGGTAGTTGTAGCTGAGGATGGGTCTGAAAATTTGGTTAATGGGGTAACTATAAATGGAGTCTCTTCAGATTTAAACACGTATTATTATACCGTCACCGATCAAGTGACTGTTTATATTAACACCACTCGTGGAATCATGACCGGAACTGATGATTTAACCATAGGAGCTGGAGTTAAATATACTGTAGATGCCATAAACACAACCTTTACCGTTTCTTTTCCAACTTTTGCTGAGCCTATAGATGGGGAATTAAGTGGACCGATACAACCGGTTATTTCTCAAGCCAATGTAAGTTATTTTGAATCGTTCAAACTATACAATGATGGTACCGTTGATATCTATACCGGAGGACAAGAAACGGACATCTTTATTCCTGCAGAAGACTTAACCGCGGGTTATTCAATTTCTATGTACGATTTATCGGGGCTTCAAGCTTCTTGGAAAACCAATACAGGAGAGACTGGCTTTGATTATACCGGATATACCAATATTTATTGTCGAGACTACAGTGCAGATGAATACCGTTTGACGATGTGGGCGAATGGGTATATTATGGTTGAAAACACTTCTTCAGGCGAAACAGTTGCTACTTATGGTGATCAAATGTCAAACTCGAATCCTGGAACCTATGACAGTTTCATTGAAGATTACGGAAGCCTTACAGTTCGCAACGATTGGGTTGATTCAGCCTCTACTGTAGGAAACTTTATTTGGCGTGCTGGAGAAGGGTCCGGTACGGTATATATTACTTCCTATGAGGTGAGCGTTGGAACCGTTACAGATCCAGTGATTGCTAATGAAAATTTATTAGGATCTACGATTCTAGCCACGGACCCTGGAACAGGTGCTGTTTGGGCTTCAACAAATAATACCGACGGATCGGTTTTTGTTATGGCGTCAGCGCTGACTTCAGGTGCAAAATTAATGGATTATGATATTGCAAGCATCTTTAATGAGCTTGACGTTGAATGGGTAAATGTCACAACAGAAAGTGGAATAACAGGATATATTAATATCTATCTCGAAGATGGAGATGGAAATAGAGCTCGTGTAGATTTAATGGCCGATGGAAGTATTTATATCGATGCCATTACCTTAATTGGAAGTCTGGATGAGTTACTGGATTCTTATGGAGATTACATGGTTAGAACTGACTATGTAGAAAATAAAGGACTTAAAGCAGTCAACGGTAACTTCGTTTGGAGGACCGGCGATCAGCGAGGAGCCTTTAAGGTCTCTTCTTACTCCGTTAATTAAAGTTGAAAAGCCCGCTGAAAAGCGGGCTTTTTTTTATCTAAACCTCAATACTGCGAGATACTGTCCAATGCTCATTCGTTGGGCGGCATGTTTGGCCCTTTCAGCACGTTCTCCTTCAAAAAGAGAATCAATGGTTTCGGTCCAAATTCTTACCCAGCGCTCAAAATGTGCCTGCTCAATATTAAATTTTTGATCAGTTCTCAAATGCGCCTCAACAGGATTGCCTTTGAATTTTGGAACTCCAAAAAGATTTGTTTCCCAGAAGTCTTTGAGTTTTTCGAGATGCTCAGGCCAACGATCTTGAGCAATCATTGTGTTGAAAATTGGTCCAAGAACCTCATCTTTTCTAATTTGATTATAAAAGGTATCTACAAGGAGAGATACATCTTCTCTGGAATCTATTGTTTTCATCGTGAAAAATGAGTCTTAATATAATCGTAGTAAGCTCCTTTTAGGTCACTTGTACGACTCAATACTTCAGCGGAACTCACCCAGGCATTGTTAATCCCTATTTCTTCGAGGCAAGCAATTTTTAACCCCGTTCGGTTTTCGAGGGCTTTGATAAATTCAGTGGCCTCCATCAAAGATTCATGAGTTCCAGTGTCCAACCAGGCGAAGCCTCTTGACAGGATTTCCATTTCCAATATATTATTGTCTAGAAAGTATTGATTGACGGCTGTTATTTCCAATTCACCTCTATCAGAAGGTTTAATTTTTTTTGCGCATTCAATTACGGAGTTGGGGTAAAAATAAAGACCAACAACGGCGTAATTGCTTTCGGGGTTGGTTGGTTTCTCTTCTATTTTTGATATTTTCCCTTGTTTGTCAAAACTCGCTACACCGTAACGCTCTGGATCCTTCACATAGTTACCAAAAATAACCGCCTGCTTGGATTCGGTGGTCAATTCAACCGCCTTGATTAATTGACTTTCAAATCCAGATCCGTAAAATATATTATCTCCTAAAATTAAACATACATCATCATCTCCTATGAAATCCTCACCTATAATGAAGGCTTGTGCCAATCCATCTGGGCTGGGTTGTTCTTTGTAAGAAAAAGATAAACCGAATTGTGAACCGTCTCCCAAGAGGCGCTCAAACATTGGTAAATCATGAGGTGTTGAGATTATTAAAATTTCTCTTATTCCAGCATGCATCAATACCGAGATTGGGTAATAGATCATGGGTTTATCATAAACCGGTAATAACTGTTTACTTACTCCCAAAGTTAGGGGGTGCAAACGGGTTCCTGTACCTCCTGCTAGAACAATTCCTTTCATAACTTTAAAAATTCTTGATGACTAAGATACCAATCTATTGTTTCACTAAGCCCCTGTTCGAAAGTTAAACTTGGCTTCCACCCTAATTCCTTATTCAATTTTGAAGCATCTATTGCATAACGGAAATCGTGCCCAGGGCGATCCTTTACAAATTCAATCAAATCTCTGCTTCCATGCTGCCCCAATTTCTCATCCATTTGATTACATAGTAAATTGATCAGATTGAGGTTTTGGTATTCATTAAAGCCCCCAATATTATAGGTCTCCCCTACCTTACCTTGATGGAAAATCAAATCAATTGCTGCTGCATGATCTTTGACATATAACCAATCGCGAGTATAATTTCCATCACCGTAAACAGGCAAAGGCTTCTTTTCTAAAATATTTTTGATAAACAAAGGAATCAACTTCTCAGGAAATTGATTTGGTCCATAATTATTCGAACAGTTGGAAATGATAAATGGCAGCCCATAAGTTTCTCCATATGCACGCACAAAATGATCGGACGACGCTTTGGATGCTGAATACGGAGAATTTGGTTTATACGGAGATTGCTCGGTGAATAAACCTGTATTTCCTAAACTACCATAGACCTCATCGGTACTAATATGATAAAATAAATCGCCTTTGAAGTTATCGAGTAGATTCAGAGTACCTATTATATTGGTTCGGGCAAAAACCTTCGGCCCCTCGATACTGCGATCTACATGAGATTCCGCCGCGAGATGGATTACTCCGTGAAAATGTGTTTGATCAAATAGTTCTTTTATGAAATCTTCATCACAAATATCCCCCTTTACAAAATGATAATTGGACTTGGAATCCAGATCTTTTACGTTATCTAAATTACCGGCATAGGTCAAAGCATCTAAATTATAGATCTGATAATTCGGATAATTTTCTACAAATTGTCTAGCGACATGAGAACCTATAAAACCAGCTCCGCCAGTAATTAGAATATTTTTCATGGGCTAAAGATACAAATTCTATATACTGACCTCTAATAATTTTCCGCTGCCAAGAATTGTTAATTGATTTAAGGCATTTGGGATCAGTATCGTTTCGCCATAGCCCAATTTTTCTCCATTTATGGTTGCATTACCTTCAACGGCCATAAAAATAGTAAAGGAATCCCGGTCGGATAAATCTAATTTCATCTCCTTATCGAGGTCGATAATATTAGTTGTAAAATAGGGGCTATGAACCAGCTTTTCAGATTTGTTCTTTTGGGTGTGATAGTTCGTTTTGTAGTTTTCGTGAATTTCAAAATCCATGACCTCTACGGATTCCTCCACATGTAATTCCCGTTTCTGACCAGTTTTTGCATCCACACGGTCATAGTCATAAACTCTATAGGTCACATCCGAAGTTTGTTGTATTTCAGCTAGCATCACTCCGGCTCCAATTGCATGGACGCGGCCCGTTGGAATATAAAAGGTATCACCATGAGCCACATGTTCTTGGTGCATGAATTCAAGAATACTTCCTTCTTTTAAGGACTTGAGATAGGCTTCTCTATCGAGAGGCTTATCCCAACCAACGATAAGTTCCGAATTCGAATCGGCCTGCATTACAAACCACATTTCGTTTTTCCCAAAAGAATTGTGTCGTTCTCGTGCAGTTTCATCATCGGGATGTACCTGAATGCTCAAGGGTGTTTTGGCATCGATGTATTTGATGAGTAAGGGAAATTCCGTCCCGAACTTTTCAAATACCTTTTCTCCAACCAAGTCTCCTTTGAACTGTTCAATAAGTTCAGTTAAATTTATTCCTTTGAACTCTCCGCCTGAAACCACAGAGATATCACCAGTCACTTGGGATAGTTCCCAAGATTCACCAATTTGTTCTTCTTTATAATCCTTGTTCAAGATAGTCTTAAGCTTTTCTCCACCCCACATGCGGTATTTGAAGATGGGGGTGAATTTTAATGGAGTTTGTGGTATTATCAACATTAGTGGATTTTAAGGTGACAAATATATGAGTTTCGAGGAATTCAAAAAAGTATTGCGCTTTGAATATTGGAGATAATGATTTTCATACTTTTGTCAAATATCATCCTATTTTGAGGTAAATTACCTCTATTTAAGATAATTTTTGATTAATTCATGTACTTTTCCTTCATCAAACTCAATCAAAGGACTTTCATAAAGGTTTAAAGAATCAAAGGACTTGATAAATATTTCATTTTCAAAATGAAGATCTTCACTCAACTTTTCACCTGGTCGTACCCCAATGATTTTTATCGCATCATCGGAATAGCCCTTAGAGAGCAAAAATTCTTTCGCAAAATCCAATATCATTTTCGGAGCTCCCATTTTCATAATAAAAAGTCCTTCCTCCTCTAAATTCACCAGTTCTCTCATCCCTTTGACCAATTGGTTAGAGGTCAAAAAATAACGTTGCATTTGCTCATCAGTGAGTTCTATATAGCCTTGCTTTTTTAGTTGCATCTCAAAACTCTCTTGGACTGCTCCTCTAGAATAAATTACATTTCCAAAACGGATTACTTTGCGTTTCATAGCTGACTTGGAGCTCAAAACAAATTCTTCACCGAGGCGTTTACTTTTACCCAAATGAGAAATTGGGTTTACGGCTTTGTCCGTAGAAATGTATATAAATTCAGGAACCTTTAACTCCTCTGCCCAACGCACAAGATTAATGGTAGCAAGACTATTATTTGTGTAGGCCTCATAAGGAAACTCTTCCAAAAAAGGCAGTTGCTTATATGCGGCGGCATGAATGATAAGATCCGGTTTATGAGATTTGATGATTTGCTTCATCCGATATTCATCCTGGACATCGGCAAGTTCAAAACAAATATCCGTCCGCTCTATAAACTTATGCATTAACTGAAACAAGCCAAACTCGTCGCGATCCACCAGCACATAATCTTGCATAGGTAGCGTAATTTCAGATCCTATGGATCCCGCTGCTCCAGTAATTAATATTTTTCTTTTCATCCCAAAACCTCTTTTACAATTTTAATAATTGGACTCGGATCCAATCCATAACCACTAGGCAGACAAATTCCTCTTTTCCAAAGATCCTCCGCTACTCCACTGCCAAAAAACTTCATGTCTTTGCACAAAGGTTGCACATGCATGGGGCGCCAAACTGGTCTCGCTTCAATACCGTGTTCTTCTAATTTTTGGATCACCTTATCTCTCAGGTCTTCATTCGCGCATAAACCTGCAGTCAGCCATCGATTAGACCTGGCTCCTAAAGCTTCGGGTTGAAAGTCAATTAACTGCTCAAGTGCTGATTTATATTGTTCAAATATTCGACGTCTATCTGAGACCAACTCTTCCAAGTGCGGCAACATACCGACCCCTATTGCCGCTTGAATGTTAGATATTCTGTAATTATATCCAACTTCTTTATGTAAATAGCCCTTGGCGTCTTCCTTACTTTGTGTAGACCAAAATTTGGCTCTATCCCGCTGAGGCTTTAATTTTGAAATAAGCACTCCTCCACCAGCAGCAGAAATAATTTTATTCCCGTTAAAAGAGAAAACCGACTGATCCCCGAAACCACCAACAGGTATATTATCATATTTAGAACCTAGTGCTTCAGCTGCATCCTCCAATAAGGGGATTTGATACGAATCAGCAATGCTTCGGATTTCTTTTATTTTGAAAGGCATTCCATAAATATGAACGGCAATGACGGCTTTTGGTTTGCGTCCCATACCCAAACAATAGTCTATAGCTTGGATGAGTTGTTCAGGATCCATGTTCCAAGACTCTTTCTCCGAATCTATAAAAACCGGTACAGCTTGTTGATATAAAATGGGATTGACACAAGCGATAAAATTTAGTGATTGACATAAGACCATATCTCCAGCTTGAACATCCAAATTTTTAAGACCTAAATGAATTGCTGAAGTTGCAGAATTCAATGCTAAAGTAACATTCCCCTCCTTCTCAAAAAGAACATTCATTTCATTTTCGAACCGCTCAATATGTGGACCCGTAGTTGAAATATATCCTTCCCTCCAAAAAACATTCATCTGCTCATGTACAGATGGAAAGATTGTGGGTGGTGAGAGAAAGGTTCTTTTAATCATAGCGCTAATTTAATGAAATACAAATTATTTAAATACCTTTGATTTGATTTAAACTTCTATGAAAAGAATTACACTACCACTATTTCTACTTTTCTTGACCGTTTCATTTGGTCAAGAGCAAGATTATTTTTTAAATCTTGAACTTAGCTCCGCTTTTTCTACTTCTGACTCACTGAGTTTCTGGCAAACCTCAGAACAATATGGAGGAATACCAGATCAAAATTACGGAATGGTCAAAATAGATTTAGGAAAAGAATTTAAATATCAAAGTAAATGGGATTGGGGATTCGGAGCAGAAGGTTCGGCCTATACAGGAATGAATCAAAAAGCTTTTATGAATCAATACTTCGTTAAGGGAAGGTATAAAGGTTGGATTCTTCAAGTTGGAGCCGAAAATATTGAAGAAAAATATAATGGCCTTAGCTCCAGTAATGGAAATATAGTCTTCTCCACCAACGCAAGAGCACTACCAGGAATTATGTTAAGGACTGATGATTTTTTACAAGTATTTAAAAATTCACCAAACTTCGAAGCCAAGGCTTGGTATGGCGAATTCTTACTCAATGATCCGCGAAGTACTGAAGGTGCTCGACTACATCAAGCAGGTTTTGAACTCAAATTTGCAGCTAAGCAAAAAACAAGCTTTGTCATTGGAATGCATGATTATGCACAGTGGGGCGGGGTTTCCCCTCGATATGGAGATATGAATTATGGAGTCGAAGAATATTTAAGAATGGTTATGATGTTGCCTGGGGGGTCAGAAGCTTCTGAATCGGATCAGCTGAATGTTTCTGGAAATCATGTCGGACAATATTCCTTAAGAATTGAACATAAGGGAGACAAACTTAATTGGACTGGATATATCTCTCACATATTTGAAGATGGTTCTGGAATGGGGTTTCAAAATTGGCCAGATAATTTATATGGAGTTTATGTTAATTTCAAGAAGTCAGAGGCAATTGTGGAATCTTTGAACTATGAAATTACTTATACTGGAAACATGAGTGGATCTTATGATGGAGAAAATGGAGGAGGTAGAGATAATTATTTCAACAATGGAGCATATTTCTCAGGATGGTCCTATTACGGTAAATCCATAGGAACACCTTATATGTTATTCGACATAGATGAAAATGGAGAAAGTCAAGGAGTGAAATATGGCTATAATAGATTATTTGCAACTAATATTGGTCTAAATGGGACTATGTTCAATAAACTTCCTTACCAATTCAAAGGATCTTATGTGAATTATCTGGGATGGATTGGAGATGAGTTTGAGGTTAGACCCTATAATTTATCTCTATTATTTGAAACTAATCTGAACAACATACTTATAGTTGATCATTTAAATTTATCCTTAGGACTTAGTAGTGATTTAGGGACGGTATATAAATCTAATTTCGGGGGATATTTCAAGTTGAGATATAAATTATTTCACTAAAACGAATAATTTATTCTGCATAAACCTGCAACTCTTATGATTTAACTTTTTTTTGGCTAAATTTGCATTCAAATATGCAAATAATGAAGTGGAAAAAAAGAATTATTCAAGTAGCTAAAAACAACACCCCGAGATGGCTGGTACTATTGATTGATTTACATATTGTCTCAATTGCGTATTTTTGCGCCTTTATAATTCGAAATAATTTTGATTTCAATTTTAATTACAGTGAATATATTTTTGAAATCCCTCTAGTCATTATTATTTATTTTTCTTGCTTTATAATATTTTCATCTTATAAAGGAATTATAAGGCATACTGGGATTAAGGATGCTACATCTTTGTTAAATGCAAGTACGCTTGCCTTAGTTACTCTAGTAAGTTTGGTTTTAATTAACAAAACATACTTCGTCGTCAACAACTACCATTTATCTTTTTCAATAATTTTTATCCATTACATTCTTTCAATTAATTTACTGATAACAAGTCGTTTTTTGTATAAAAGGCTCTATGACTTTATTATTAACAATTCACCTAGATCGAAAAGAACTTTAATTTATGGGACAGGTGAAACAGGGACGTTAACATTTAAAGTTTTAAATAATCTTAAAAAGTCAGATAAAAAAATTATAGGTTTTATTGATAATCACAAAACTAGAAATAGAAAGATCAATGGGCTGAAAGTATATCATGAAAGTTCAATAAATTTAGAATTCATGGAAGTTCTTCACGTTGACACCGTGATAATAGCGATAAATTCTATAACATCCCAAAGGCTTTTAGAAATATCAGACAACATAACTAAACTTGGAGTTGAAGTTCAAATTGTACCTTCAGCGAAAAAGTCGATTAATGGCGGCTTTGATGCGAATCAAATTAGGCCAGTAAGAGTCGAAGATTTATTAGGCCGAGCACCTATCCAACTTGCGAATCCAAATTTATCACAGGAATTAAAGGATAGAACTATACTTGTGACTGGTGCTGCAGGGTCCATAGGTGGTGAAATATCAAGGCAATTAGCAGAATTAGATTATGGTAAATTAATCCTACTTGACCAAGCAGAAAGTGACTTGTATGACTTACAACAAAGTTTAATCAGAGATGGTAAGAAAAACATTATTGCAATAGTAGGAGACGTCAGAAACTTAGAACGATTAGAATCTAAGGTGTTTAAAGCTCACCAACCTAAATACATCTATCACGCCGCCGCTTACAAACATGTTCCTTTTATGGAAGAAAACCCGTATGAGTCTGTACTAATCAATGTGTTTGGAACTAAACATGTGGCGGAATTAGCATCAAAATACGATGCTGTAAAATTTGTAATGGTGTCTACCGACAAGGCTGTTAATCCTACAAATGTCATGGGAGCAACAAAAAGAATTGCCGAAATCCAAGTAAATCTTATTGCCCTAAATTCCAAAACTAAATTTATTGTCACTCGCTTTGGAAATGTTTTAGGTTCTAATGGTTCTGTAATTCCACTATTCAAAAAGCAAATTGAAAATGGAGGTCCTCTTAGCTTAACTCATAAGGATATTACAAGATACTTTATGACTATTCCGGAAGCTTGTCAATTAGTTCTAGAAGCTGGGACCATGGGCCATGGAGGTGAAGTTTTTGTATTTGACATGGGAAAATCCGTTAGAATATATGATTTAGCAGTAAATATGATTCGTTTATCCGGCTTAAATTACCCTAATGATATTGACATAAAAATCACAGGCTTAAGACCTGGAGAGAAACTATATGAAGAATTATTAAGTACAAAAGAAAACACAATTCCTACCCATAACAAAAAAATTCTAATAGCCAAAGTTAACCTACCTAAGAATATTGATCTAGAGGTAGAGTTAAACGTATTGAAATCTATCTTAAAAAATCAAAACGATATGGGTTTAGTAAAACAAATGAAACTAATCGTTCCTGAATTTAAATCAAATAACTCGATTTATGAGAAGTTTGATAGAAACAAGGTGAAAGTTTTAAAATTGCCAAGTTAATTATAGATCTAACCCCAATATTTCGGACACAAAATTAAATTGTAATTTTACCGAATATGAAACAAAGAAAATTCATCTCAAAACTTAAAACTAAAGTTGTTTTAGAGGCTCTAAAAAAACTCAACTACCGCTGAATTAGTACAAAAACTCGAACTACATCCTAACCAAATAAACACCTGGAAGAAAGAGTTTTTAAATGGTGCATAAGATGTTTTTGATTCTCCTAACTCTGCAAAGAGTGAAAAGGATCTGGAAAAGGATCGATTATTAAAGACAATTGGTCAGCTAAAAGTTGAAGTTGATTTTTTAAAGGACGTCTTGCGCTAGCACCTCTAGCCAAACGACGAAATATAATTGGCAAGAGTCTTACTGAATTAAGTATTGAAAAACAATGTTCTTTTCTGAGTGTTAGTCGTTCAGGTTTCCATTAGAAACCTAGAACGTAAAATGATTTTAATCTTGAACTAATGCGTTTAATGGACGCACATTATCTAAAAACATCCATACAAAGGAGCTAGAAGAATGCATACATGGCCAACTTTGGAGAAAGCTTTTGATGTGAGTAAAAACCGCATAGAACGACTCTATTATAATGTTATGGGGTTATGTTCTTTCTTGCATGGGGTTCATACTTCTAAGTGAAATAAAGATCATAAGGTATATACTTATTTATTGAGAGAATTAGAAATCATTAGAAAAAATCAAGTCTTGGCAACAGATATCACCTATATTCCAATGAAAAAAAGATTCATATATTTAATAGTTATTATTGACTTAAACACACGTTTTTGGTCAATTGGAGGTTGCCCAACACCATCGACTCAAAATGGTGCGCGGAGTGTTTAAACGAATCTGCAGAGCTTCATGGTAAACCCGAAATTGTTAATACCTATCAGAGAGTTCAATATACTAGTGATGATTTTACTTCTGCTTTCCTAAACAAAGGAATTAAACTCAGTATGGATGGAAAAACGAAGGGCAACTGATTATGCTTTTATTGAAAGATTATGGAGGTTTGTTAAATATGAATCATAAATGTAAATCCACCTGATGACTCTATTGCTCTATTCAGACAGCCAACTGCTTGTTTTCGCTACTTCAACCATCAAAGAAGGAATTCATCTATTAACGATAAATTTCCTGTCCAAGAATATATGAGAACTGCTTAATTACACCAAAATTTAAACTATTTGTCGAATTTAGAAGTCTCCTAATATGCAAAAGGTTACACTATTAATCAAAATTCATTGGAAAAAGACAAATATTAATTAATTGCATCACCTCTCCCTTTTCCAATAATAGTTAGAAAGATATAATAAAAATACATTTTTAAATTGAATGATGATGTCATATTAGAGTCAACCTCAGCTAATAATTTAGGAGTTGACATATCAATTTTCTTTATCTGGGCTAATCCTGTTATTCCTGGCTTTCGATCATAGACATTTAATTTATCTCTTTCAATAATTAATACTTTTTGATTAAAAAGATTTGGTCGTGGTCCAACTAAACTCATATCTCCTTTTAATACGTTATAAAGTTGAGGTAATTCATCAATTTTAGACCTTCTCAAAAACTTACCTAATCCAGTTATGGAACTCTCAGATGCAAGATGGGAGGCCACCGACTTTGTGTCAATATGCATAGTTCTGAATTTGTACAAGATAAATGCTTTTTGATTTTTCCCCACCCTATTCTGTCGAAATATCGGTGATCCTAAATCAAAAAAACCCAAAAGGAAAACAATTAACAGAATTGGAGATAAAAATAATAAACCAAAAAACGAAAATAAAATATCAAAAAAACGTGTCATAAATTTAAATTAAAGAAGTTAAAGTTTTAATAAGACCTTGTCTGGATGTATACGGTAATTCTTTACCTATAACATTTATAATTTTTTTATTAGATACTATATATGTAGATGTCAATTTTTGAACAGTTGTCGAATTAAATGGTAATTTTAGTTTATCTCCCATATACTTAATAGCACTAATAAGAAATTTTGGAATATTCAATATTCTTGAATTTCGATCTATTGAATCCGCAATTAAGGTAATAACCTCATTCATATTCAACGGCTCACTATCACAAATGTTATAGACTCCCCCAGCTATTCTCTTATCCAAAATAATCTCTTTAATAATGAAGTTCAGATTATCAATTGATAAAAATGATTTCTTTGTATTATACTTTCCAAAGGGATATGGCACTCCATGCCTGATTAGTTTAACCAAAAAATTCAAATTTCCTTTGTTACCTGTTCCATGAATCATTGTTGGTCTCAAAATAAATACTCTTTTACCTAAAGGTATTTTTTTACTCAAAATATACTCTTCAGCTAATAATTTAGACTCTCCATAAACTCCTATAGGTTGCGGTGATATAGACTCATCTAATACACCACTAAAAGTATCCCTTACAGCCTTAACTGAACTCATAAAAACAAAAGTATCACAGGTACTTTTTAAAAATAAATCAAATAACATTTTAGTCAAATCAGTATTTACTTTAAAATATTCTTCTCTATTTGATAAAGACTTTACATCACTTGCCATTGCAGCCAAATGTATGAAAACTGAAATGTCGTTAAAGTCTTCAACATCGATATTTGAATATGTAATATTACTATCTTTAGAGGCTACACGTGATACACCTGAAACATTATATTGATTCATTGTCGACCTTATACTAGAGATTAGATTCCGACCGACGAAACCACTAGCACCAGAAATTAAAATTTTATCCATTATTTTAAATTTAAAATTGAGAAGGACATCTCTTTATTAATTGAACTCCTTGAGAAGGATTGAATAAAATTATTTCGAAAATAATTTTTATATTCATAAGATTTGAAATGTGTTGCAAATATTTCTGTATTACCAGGAGGAAATAAAATATAATTCGATAAATTCTTTTCTATAAAATCCTTAGCATAGCCCGACACACCAGCTATTATTGGTTTATCAAAAGCACTATACTCAAATAACTTTGATGGAATAACTCTTTCAAATGCCAAATGTTTATTTAAATGAAGAAATAAAAAGTCAGCGTCTTCATAAATATTTAGGAGTTTATCTCTAGAAACAGGTGAGTTCATTTCAATATTCTTGATATTCATTTTCTGAATTGAATCCAACAATTTTTGTTTTGCACCACCATCACCATAAATAATAAATTTTAAAGAATCCTTATACAGATCTGCTAATATAGGCAGTATTAAATGTAGACCTTGACCTTCACCTATATTTCCTGCGTAAACAACACTTTTTATCGAATTTATATTAGTTGATGAAGCTTTTCTATTCAAAAACAAATCATCAATACCATTTGTATAAAATGAAAACTCACACTTGTTATATTTAGTAAAATATGAAGCAAATCCGCCGGAGACCAAATTGATGTGATTTGCATAGCTAAAAGTATAATTCTCTATTGGTTTAATTATGGTGTTCAAACAAAATTTCATTATTGAATTGCCATATACATCAACGATACTTTCGCGAAAAATATCTCGTATATCTAGATATAATTTAGTTCTCTTTCTTCTTGCAATTACACTACCTAAAAAAGCTGTGAATAATCTAGAAGAGGAGGCGTATACTAAATCATAATCGGAATCTTTCACAAGTTTTAATACTTCTAAATAGAACACTATAAATGATTTAACCTGTCCAACTAATCCAGATTTATGCTTAGGAATTCTAATTCGATTTACCGTAACATTTTTTGTAAAGGACTTTTTATCATTAGCGTCAACAATATAAGAATTGTACCTATTTGGATGTGTGGTAATAACCTCTAAAGTAGAACCCTTTGGTAAATTATCTCTTAAGGCATGAAACAATGAAGAATTTCTGAATGAACCAGCGCATAAATCTGGTTCAAAATAATATGTTAAAAATAAAATTTTCATTTTTTTAATATTGTTTCTAAATTGGAAATAAATTTGACTACGATTTTATTTGAAGGAATCAATTTGTTAAACTCAGGAGCGTAATGAAATTTGCAAATCTCTATAGCTTTAAATCCGATAAATGATAATGTTCCGTTATTTGTAATTACTTCATTTTTTAAAACTTCTAGAATTTCAACATTCGGATGTAAATGAAAATATGCAATACCAACAACTTTATTATTACTTTTACTCACTAGGTTATCTTTAATTTTGAGAAATCCGGAGTTAAAATCCCATAATCTCCTATGAACTACTCCATACCTCTTGTACCCGTCATGCTCGGCTAATAAGCGATTCTTTGACTCCGATAAAATAGAAACATTTGCTCGATTAGCTACTCGAAAACCACTCCATATATTTGAGGAATTAATTTCATTTAATGTTACAGTGTTATGAGATGAAGTCGCTCTTTCTATAGACCTGCGATTTCCAATATTGTAGGTTGAAAGACCTGTATCCACAATAAAAGGTAAACCAGAATTACTAAGTTCAAAAGTAAAGGTATCCGCATGACTGTGACCTGGTTGGTAACTAGGCATAATGTTAGCACAATTAATCTTTAACTCAAAGCCTTTGACTTCAAATGATCTGAACATGGATTCTTTTAAAGATACTTTATTAAAATTGATTTTCAAAAAATCAGCATAGGCCCCTAATTTTAAAGTTGTTGGATTGATATTGTTTGCAGAATCATTGAATAATGGGATGGCTCCATTGTTAAAACAAATAGACTCTAACCATGATCTCATTAATTCAGCACGATTTACTAAAAGTAACTCTAAATCTCTTGCAGGAAAAATGTCTGGATTTAAACGAATCAGTTGAATACAGTCCATTACTCTATAAAGCATCAATTGATGATACATTGGAGATAATTCAAAATGAGCCCCATCTCCTAAAATTTGTTCATTGAGTTGGTTTTTAAGTATTTTCGTTGATTCGTTAAAAACATTTTGATCCTGCAAATAATATGAAGCAAATAATAATGCAAAGCCATTCTCTAACAAATGATTTGCTAGAAGATGATATTCTAATCGATTAAGTAATAATTTAGTATCGGAGTAAACTAAATCGTCCACTCGGGTATCTTTAATATTATTGTAAGAAATGAATTTAACAACATTAATTAGACGAAGAGAAACCGGGTATGGCTCTTTACCATCCTTTATATGAGAGTAATTATCTATAAAATCATGCAATAATTCTATTCCCTCGTCTATTACTATATTAGATTGATTTAAATAATCAAAATATGTTAAATTATAAGTCCATAACTTTTTAAACTCTCCATAATTCCAATCTATTTGTTTTCCAAAAT
>JBMYVY010000021.1:0-10345 GCA_049606855.1 Flavobacteriaceae bacterium
CCGTCATCTAAAATTTGCAACAGCATATTAAATACATCTGGATGTGCTTTTTCAATTTCATCGAGTAATACAACTGCATATGGCTTTCGTCTCACTTTTTCTGTCAATTGCCCACCTTCTTCGTAACCTACATATCCTGGAGGTGCACCAGTAAGTCGTGAAATAGCAAATTTCTCCATGTACTCGCTCATGTCAATTCGAATCAAAGCCTCTTCAGAGTCGAATAATTCACGAGCTAAAATTTTTGCCAGTTGGGTTTTTCCCACTCCTGTTTGTCCCAAAAATATGAAGGAACCAATCGGTTTGTTAGGATCTTTTAAACCAACTCGATTTCTTTGAATAGCTTTGACTACTTTTTCAACCGCTTGATTTTGTCCTATTACTTTTCCAGAAAGCTTTCCGGACAACTCAGAAAGTCTTGAAGTTTCTGCCTCAGCAACTCTATTGACAGGTATCCCTGTCATCATTGATACAACTTCTGCTACGTGCTCCTCATTAACTATTTCGCGATTCTCATTGGCGCGGTCTTCCCATTGTTTTTGGGCTGAATTAAGAGCGGCTTCCATATTCTTCTCATCATCTCTTAAGCGTGCTGCTTCTTCGTATTTTTGACCCTTTACAGCGGCTGTTTTTTGCTCCTTAATCGCTTCTAAACTCTTTTCAAGTTCAAGAATTTGTTGAGGTACTTTGATGTTGGTAATATGGATTCTGGAACCAGCTTCATCAAGTGCATCAATGGCTTTGTCCGGTAAAAAACGGTCAGTCATATAGCGATTTGTCAAATTCACACAAGCTTCGACGGCCTCAGGGGTAAAAATCACATTGTGATGATCTTCATATTTACCCTTAATGTTATTCAGTATTTGAATGGTCTCGTCTATTGAGGTTGGTTCAACGATTATTTTTTGGAAACGTCTTTCCAAAGCACCGTCTTTTTCAATATTCTGTCTGTACTCATCTAATGTTGTGGCACCAATACACTGTATCTCACCACGCGCTAGTGCCGGTTTAAGCATGTTTGAGGCATCAAGTGACCCAGTTGCTCCCCCTGCACCAACAATGGTGTGGATTTCGTCTATAAACAAGATTATATCATCGTTTTTCTCGAGCTCATTCATAAGCGCTTTCATCCGCTCTTCAAACTGACCTCGATATTTAGTACCTGCAACTAAACTGGCTAGATCCAAAGAAATGATTCGCTTATCAAATAAGATTCGTGATACTTTGCGTTGCACTATTCTCAAAGCTAGTCCTTCTGCAATTGCAGATTTACCAACTCCGGGTTCCCCGATAAGCATAGGATTGTTCTTTTTTCTTCTCGAAAGTATTTGAGATACTCGTTCTATTTCTGCTTTTCTTCCAACCACTGGGTCTAAATTGTCTTGTTCTGCCATTGCAGTAAGATCTCTCCCGAAGTTGTCAAGTACTGGGGTCTTAGATTTTTTACCAGCCTTTCTGCCTCCCTGTTTCGGGTCAAATGGATTTGGGTCATTTGAGGAAAACTCATCAGAGCTTGAAGACTCAGCTTTAGGACTATCTTGGAAGAATCCATCTTCCTCATCATTTATATCAGAAAACATAGTTTTTACTTCTTTGTAGTTAATATCGAATGTTTCCAAAAGCTTTGTAGTCGGATCATTCTCATTTCTTAAAATACACAACAAAAGGTGTACAGTTTCTACAGACGAACTTTTAAATAGCTTGGCTTCTAAAAAAGTGGTCTTTAGCGCTTTTTCAGCTTGTTTTGTCAAGTGCAAGTTCAGTTTTTCTTGATTTGTTGGAAACACTGTGCTCACAGGATTCAATGCCTCAATTTTTTTCCTCAATAAATCGAGATTTACATCGAGGGCAATCAATATATCAATCGCACTACCTTCTGCTTTTCGAATCAGTCCTAAGATAAGATGCTCAGTCCCGATAAAATCGTGACCGAGTCGGACCGCCTCTTCTTTTGAGTAGGCAATGACGTCTTTTACTTTTTGTGAAAAATTATCATCCATGAAAGTCAAATTAGTTCTTATTGTAAATTTAGTGGTTTTTTTTGTTAAAAACTCGCTAAAATTTAGACGAAAAATGTCTGAATGCTTACAAGTTACAAGATTCTCTGAAAACCGGCTACTTAGCGTGTAGGTTTTGTTGATAACTCTAATAAAATCACTAGTTTTGAGGCTTGTGAAAAAGGGTAATTTTTGTATCTTGCTCTTTGGTAAAAAAGAAGACTAAACTTATTTAAAAAAAACATATGACAGACGGAGAAAAGTTGATCCCAATTAATATTGAGGATCAAATGAAATCGGCCTATATTGATTATTCCATGTCGGTTATTGTATCCCGTGCCTTACCTGATGTAAGAGATGGTCTGAAGCCTGTTCACAGAAGGGTGCTTTACGGAATGCATGAATTGGGAATTAAAGCAACAGGGGCCTACAAGAAATCTGCCAGAGTTGTTGGAGAAGTACTGGGTAAGTATCATCCTCATGGAGATACTTCAGTATACGATTCTATGGTACGTATGGCTCAAGACTGGAGTGTACGCTATATGATGGTTGACGGACAAGGGAATTTTGGTTCCGTTGATGGAGATAGTCCAGCAGCAATGCGTTATACCGAGGTAAGAATGCAGAAGATATCCGAAGACATGCTCTCGGATATTGAAAAAGATACAGTAGATCATCGTTTGAACTTTGATGACACCCTACAAGAACCAACTGTTCTTCCAACGCGAATTCCTAATTTGTTAGTGAATGGTGCTTCGGGAATTGCTGTGGGTATGGCTACAAACATGGCTCCTCATAATTTAACCGAAGTAATTAATGGAACTGTTGCTTATATCGATAATCGGGATATTGAAATCGATGAATTGATGCAGCATATTAAAGCTCCAGATTTCCCTACGGGAGGAATTATTTACGGTTATGACGGGGTGAAAGATGCATTTCATACAGGTCGTGGTAGAATTGTTATGCGTGCAAAAGCGACTATTGAGGAAGTAAATGGGCGTGAGTGTATCATCGTTACCGAAATTCCTTATCAAGTAAACAAGGCAGATATGATTAAAAAAACTGCTGAGCTCGTAAATGACAAAAAGCTTGAAGGGATTTCTAACATTCGAGACGAATCTGACCGTAATGGTATGCGTGTGGTTTATGTTCTTAAACGCGATGCGATACCAAACATTGTTTTAAATAAATTATTTAAATATACTGCACTTCAAACTTCATTCAGTGTCAATAATATTGCCCTTGTGAAGGGACGTCCTGAATTATTGAATTTGAAGCAACTAATTCATCACTTTGTGGAACATCGCCACGAGGTTGTTGTTCGCCGAACAGAGTTTGAATTGAAAAAAGCTGAAGCCCGTGCTCATATTCTTGAGGGCTTAATAATCGCTTCTGATAATATCGATGAAGTAATTAAAATTATTCGGGGTTCTTCTAATGCAGATCAGGCTAGAGAGCGTTTAATTTCACGTTTTGAGCTTACCGAAATTCAAGCAAAAGCCATCGTTGAAATGCGTCTACGCCAGTTGACTGGATTAGAGCAAGATAAATTACGTGCTGAGTTCGACGAGATTATGAATACCATTGCTGACTTAAAAGACATTTTGTCTAACGAGCCACGACGAATGGAAATTATTAAGGAAGAATTAATTTCGGTTCGCGATAAATACGGAGATGAACGACGTTCTCAAATTGAATATGCGGGTGGTGACATGCGTATTGAAGATATGATCCCTGATTCCCAGGTAGTCGTAACAATATCTCATGCTGGATATGTAAAGCGAACTATGCTGTCTGAATACAAAACTCAAAATAGAGGAGGTAAGGGTCAAAAAGGTACAGCAACGCGAAATGAAGACTTCCTGGAACATTTGTTCGTTGGAACTAATCATCAATACATGATGTTCTTTACCCAGAAAGGTAAGGTGTTTTGGATGAGAGTTTACGAAATCCCAGAAGGGTCCAAAAACTCAAAAGGTCGTGCACTACAGAACCTAATAAATATTGAACAAGATGATAAGGTGAAGGCTTTCTTGGTGACTGCGGATCTCAAAGATACCGAGTATATCAACAATCATTATGTGATTATGGCTACTAAGAAAGGGGTTGTTAAGAAGACTCCATTAGAGCAATATTCAAGACCGAGAACTAATGGTATTAACGCCATTACAATTAAAGAAGGGGATGAGTTGTTAGAAGCAAAATTAACCAATGGAGATTCTCAAGTAATGTTGGCTTTGAAATCTGGTAAAGCAATTAGATTTGAGGAATCTAAAACTAGACCTATGGGACGTACTGCTTCTGGAGTGCGCGGGATTACACTTGCTCATGAAAATGATGAGGTAATCGGAATGGTTGCGGTTAACGATATGGAATCTAACATCCTGGTGGTCTCTGAAAACGGATATGGTAAGCGATCATCTCTAGAAGATTATCGTATAACCAACCGTGGAGGTAAAGGAGTTAAGACCCTTAACATTACCGATAAGACAGGACAGTTAGTTGCCATTAAAAATGTGGACGACGAAAACGACTTGATGATTATTAATAAGTCTGGAATTGTTATCCGATTGGCTGTTGCCAATTTAAGGGTAATGGGTCGAGCAACTCAAGGAGTTAAGTTAATTGATATTAAAGGAAATGACACGATAGCCTCAGTAGCGAAAGTGTTCCGAGAAGAGGAAGAAGAAACTGAAGATGTTCATTTAGAAGATGAATCCAATAACCCTGAAGAATAAATAAAAATTAGATTACAAAAATGAAAAAACAAGTACTTTTTGTTGCTGCAGCCCTAATTGGATTGGGTGCTATGGCTCAAAAAAAAGAATTGAAAACGGCAGAAAAGGCACTAAAGAAAGGTGACTTAACTGCTACCACTGCAGCTTTAGATATGGCAGAGCCGTTATTAGAGCAAGCAGCTGACGATAAATTAACTGCTAAATATATGTACCTAAGATCACAGGTAATTTACGGTGATGGTATGGATGCAGTAAAAAACAGAGAGGCAGGTGAAGCTTTTGTTGAATTAATCGATTACGAAGAAGAAAGAGGAATGTCGACTTACTCTGAGTTAGTAGTTGATAAATTAAATGCTCTTATTTCTGACGCATCAAATGCAGCATCTCAAGCTTATCAGGATGAAAATTTCAAAAAAGCTGCTCAAGAGTATTATCACGTTTATACATTGAGTCCTACAGATACTAGTTTCTTGGAGAATGCAGGTTTGGCTTCTTATTTTGCGAAGGAATACAAGAACTCAATCAAGTATTTTCAAATGTTGTTAGAATTAGGTTATACAGGTATTTATACGGAGTACAAAGCTAAATCTACATCGGATGGTTCTATGCAAAGATTTGCATCTAAAAAAGATATGGAATCCCAAGTAAAATTTGGTTTAGTTGAAGATCCTCAAGAGGTTCCTCATCCTAGTAGAGTTCCTGGTATTGTTAAGAATATCGCTTTTAATTATATCGCTTTGGATGAAAACGAAAAGGCTTTGGAAATATTTAAAGCAGAACGTGAAAAAGATCCAAACAACTATGATTTAGTAATTAACGAGGCAAATGTATACTTCAGAATGGGGAATACAGCTAAGTTTAAGGAGTTATTAGAATTGGCAGTATCAATTAAGCCAGATGATCCAAACTTGCACTATAACATCGGTGTAATGAATATGGAAACTGGAGAAGTTGATGCTTCTATGGAAAATTTCAAGAAAGCGATTGAATTAAAGCCGGACTATATTGATGCGTATATCAACTTAGGAGCTGCAACTTTGAAAAAAGCAGAGCCAATTGTTGAAGAAATGAACAAAAACCTATCTAATTTTGATAAATACGATGCTTTACAATTAAAGCAATTAGAGTTTTATCGCGAGGCTATTCCTTATTTTGAGAAAGCCTTTGATTTAGATCAAGGAAATATTTCAGTGGCTCAAACTTTATCAGGGATTTATGAGCAATTAGAAATGTATGATAAGCAAAAGGTAATTCAAGAAAAGATTGCTCAATTACAACAGTAATTTATTTTACTTGAAACAATAAAAAAAGCCACTTCAATTGAAGTGGCTTTTTTATTAGATGATTTTTTTAATCACTCGTAATTTATGGGTGTGTTTATTTTCTTCCACATTGAAAATCCCACTGTGGTCAAGCCGATCTATCCTTACCTTTCCATGGGCGTGGATAATGTAGTTATCCTTCATGATTATTCCGACATGAATAATTCTTCCTTCATCATTATCAAAAAAGGCCAAATCACCCGGTTCGCTCTCTTCTATAAAGCTGAGCACTTCCCCTTGAGTTGCTTGTTGATAAGCATCTCTTGAAATTTGATAACCATTCAATCTATAGATCATTTGAGTAAATCCAGAACAATCTATTCCAAAAGGCGTTCTTCCACCCCATAGATATGGACTATTTAAGTACATAAAGGCTGTTGTAATCAGATTTTCTTTGTCTTGTTTCCCGGTAATTGTATCTCCGTCATATCTAAATTTTCTCTGATTTATTTCCAAGACATTATTATTAAATAATGGTAGTGTACTGCCTAATGGAATTGTGGAGAGTTGGTGATTTTCATCAGAAACATAATCCAATAAATTACCCGACAGTATTACAGGATTTGATTTAATTTGATCAAAGGTTTCAGCAGTAATCTCGGTAATTTGTTTGTTGTCAACCCAGCCCTCATAACCGTCGTGAATCAATTTGATTTTTGACCATTTTTTTTGAGGATCAATGATTTTAAAAAGTTCACCGAAGAGCAATTGAGATATTTGCTCACTAGCATCGCTCTTCTCTATTCTCATAGGAACAATACTAAGATGTGCTAAACCGTATTTCATTTATTAATTTTTCTTGATAATAATAGCTGAGGCTCCACCACCACCATTACAAATACCTGCTGCACCAAAAGTACTGTTTTCTTCGTGAAGAACATTGATCAGAGACATAATAATTCGCGTTCCAGAGGCTCCTAATGGATGTCCGATAGATACGGCACCCCCATGAGCATTTAGCTTGCTAGCGTCCTTAATACCAAGTATTTTGGCATTGGCTAATCCAACAACGGAAAAAGCTTCATTTAATTCAAAATAATCCATTTCATCTATACTCATTCCTGCTTTGTCCAAGGCCTTTGGCAATGCCTTTGCTGGAGCAGTTGTAAACCATTTGGGCTCTCCTGCCGCATCTGCATAGGAAACAACCGTCGCCAAAACAGGTAAGCCTAATTCAAGAGCCTTTTCTCTTGAGGTCATCACTAGCGCACAAGCACCATCATTTATAGTCGATGCATTGGCTGCAGTTACTGTTCCCTCTTTTTTAAATACTGTTCTAAGTTTTGGGATTTTATCAAAATTCACTGCTTTGTATTCCTCATCCTCGGCAAAAATCAAATCATCTGACCTTCTTTGAGGAATGGAAACGGGCACCACTTCTTTTTCAAATTTACCAGATTCCCATGCCTTTTTACTTCGTGTATATGATTCCATGGCAAAGGCATCTTGTTCTTCTCTTGAAAACCCGTGTTCATCTGCACATAATTCTGCACAAACTCCCATAGCAACTTGATCATAAGGGTCAACCAATCCGTCTTTTTGCATTCCATCTTCCATTTGAATTGGACCAAATTTCTGACCTGTTCTTCCGTTTAAATAATGAGGTACCATAGACATGTTTTCCATACCTCCAGCTACCACAATCTCAGCATCACCAAGTTGAATGGCTTGGGCAGCCATCATGACAGTTTTCATTCCAGAGGAACAAACTTTGTTTACGGTTGTACAAGGAACGGTATCTGGAATTCCTGCCCCTAGAGCTGCTTGTTTTGCCGGTGCTTGTCCAAGACCTGCTTGTAAAACATTCCCCATATAAACCTCGTCAATATGAGAAGGAGATAAATTCAATTTATCTAATGCCCCTTTAATTGCGATACTACCTAATTTGGTCGCTGGAATGTTTGAAAGACTTCCTAGGAAACTTCCAAAAGGCGTTCTAGCCATTGAAACAATTACAACTTCTTTTTTCATTTTTTGTCTGTTTGTTTAGTTTGTACGAATGTAAGAAATTTTGGAAAATTAGATTAGCAGATTATCCCCCTTAATTTTTATTGTTTACTTTTGATAAAAAGCCATTTAAATGAAAGAATTTATCAATCGCTTGTATAAAAACCATTCCAATATCTATAAAGGAATTCTGTTTTTAATATCAGTTATTGCTATTGTTTATTTCTTTCCAAAGGGCGGACAATTCAAGTTTGAGTTCCAAAAAGGTAAGCCATGGCAATACGATAACCTTTACGCACCGTTCGACTTCGCCATTCAAAAATCTGATGTGGATGTCAATGAAGAACGAGAGGCTATTATTACATCTTCAAAAACCTACCTAGAGAGAGATGTCCAGGTTGAAACTTCAGTCATAAGTCAATTAGAAAAGCAAATAGGGAATTCCAAAGACTCTCTTAATTTGAGAGATAGTTTAGCAGTAAAAAGATTAAGCCTTAAAATTTCAAAGGTTATTTCTGGGATCTATGACCAAGGGTATTATGATCCATCGGTGTCAAATAGAATCAAAGATACCACTGAAGTTTTGATGATTAGAAATGGGAATGAGCTCAGTGAGAGAAGATTTTTTGAACTCTACAACGACCGAAAAGTCCTGAATAAAATTCTTTCTGATTATGGGGGGCAATCCAGGTTTTTGACCGATTTAATCCTATATGAACTTCGTCCATCACTTTTTTATGATGATGTACTTACTGACAAAGTGCTGCAAGAAGAATTATCAACAATCGCCTATACCACAGGGATGGTCTCTAAAGATGAGTTAATTATTCTGCGAGGTGATATTGTAGAAGGTAGGGTATTGGATGAGCTTTCTAGTCTCAAATCCGAATATGAATCACAAGTATGGTCTCAACAAAATTATATTTCAATTGTTCTAGGCTATACCTTTTTGGTTTGTATTGTGTTTGCAATGATGCTGCTATTTTTAAAGGTTTACAGGCCTGAGGTTTTTGAGAATAATACTAAGGTGACCTTTATCTTTTTCAACATGGTCACTATGATTTTGTTGACCACGGTTATTGTAAAATATAACGTTCAATATGTCTATGCAGTTCCCTTGTGTATACTACCCATTGTACTCAAGGCATTTTTTGATGCCCGATTGGGACTTTTTGTTCATGTTCTAACCGTTCTGCTTCTTGGATTCATTGTACCTAATTCATTTGAGTTTACTTACCTACAAATTATCGCTGGAATCGTGACGATTTTAAATGTTTCAGAATTTCATAAGCGAACAAATTTATTTGCCACAATTGGAGCAATCATTGGAGTTTACATGATTACCTATACCGCCTTTGCCTTAATTCAAGAGGGGAGTTTAGATAAAATTAAGGTCTCTTATTACGGTCTGTTTGTTCTTAACGGTTTGGCAATGGTCTTGAGTCTTCTTTTGATTTATATCTATGAAAAAACCTTTAATCTGGTTTCGGATGTTACCCTGCTGGAGCTTTCTAATACGAATTCATCATTACTGAGAGAACTCAATGAGCGTGCTCCCGGAACCTTTCAACATTCCATGCAAGTAGCAAATCTTTCTGAGGCAGCTGCAAATGCCATTGGAGCAAATGCAATGTTAGTCAGAACTGGGGCTCTTTATCACGATATAGGTAAGATGAAAAACCCATTTTATTTTATAGAGAACCAAATCACAGGGGTTAACCCGCATGATGAAATTGATCCACGGGAATCTGGGAAGATTATTATTGATCATGTTATCGAGGGAATAAAAATTGCCAAGAAGAATAACCTTCCGGATCGAATAGTTGATTTTATCAGAACTCATCACGGAAACTCAGTAGTATATTATTTTTATAAAAAGGAGCTTAACGAGGGCGATACCGATGCGAACATGAACGATTTCCGTTATCCGGGCCCTAGACCGTTTTCAAAAGAAACTGCGATTTTAATGATGGCAGATTCTGTGGAGGCAGCCTCTAAATCTTTGGAAAGACCGACGGCTCAAATGATCGATAATTTGGTGGAACAAGTTATCTCCAAACAACTTAATGAAGGTCAATTTCAAAACGCTGATATTACCTTAAAGGAAATTGAAACAATCAAGCGTGTTCTCAAAAAGAAATTATTGAATATTTACCACTTGAGAATTGAGTACCCTGACTAAAAAAAAACTAAAAAAAAACTTTGAAATTCTTGTGAGAATTGTTTTTCAGTCTTACATTTGCACTCGCTAAAATTAAGTTATTAAACATAGTTTTAACCGAAAAAATTGGAGAAGTGCCGGAGTGGTCGAACGGGGCTCCCTGCTAAGGAGTTGTAC
>JBMYVY010000022.1:0-9478 GCA_049606855.1 Flavobacteriaceae bacterium
CCGACCCCCTCGGTGTAAACGAGGTGCTCTGAACCAACTGAGCTAATTGCCCTTTATAGTGCATTCAATATGTAAAAGATCGTGGTGGGCAATGAGGGATTCGAACCCCCGACCCCCTCGGTGTAAACGAGGTGCTCTGAACCAACTGAGCTAATTGCCCTTAGCGGATGCAAATATAAAACAATATTTATGTTTGACAATAATAATTTTATAAAATTTCAGCTACAACGAAGGTACTTCCTCCTATATAGATTAAGTCGTTTTCCTCAGCATTTGCTTGTGCTTGAGCATATGCCTCTTCTACAGAATTATAACTCTCTCCTTGAATATTATGTTGAGCAAATGCATGCTCTAATTCCTTTGCAGGTATAGCTCTATTTATCTTTGCAGCACAAAAATAATAAAGGCCTTCCTTAGGGAATAATTCAATGATTTGATCTAAGGTTTTGTCATTGACCATGCCGATAACAAAATGGATATTTCCTTTATTTAAGGAACGAGCTTGGTTCAACGTATAAGTCAAGCCTTCTTTGTTGTGGGCAGTATCACAAACAGTCAATGGGTTTTGGTCCAAAACCTGCCACCTTCCTTGCAAACCTGTCAAATCAACAACTCTAGACAAACCGTCCTTGATCGTCTTATCACTTATGGCAGAAAAGCCTGACTTGTCTTTTAAAAGTCTCAAACTCTCAAAGGCTGTTTTAGCGTTGTGGTTCTGATAACTTCCCAAAAGATCTAATTGGAAATCTGGAATATCCGCCTCAAATGCTTTATAAATAGGAGCATTTTTTATTGATGCTAATTGCTTAAAAACTGGAAAAGTCTCTATTTGATACTGGCCAATAACAACAGGGGTGTTTTCCTTGATTATTCCGCCTTTCTCAAAGGCAATTTTCTCTAGGGTATCTCCTAGAAACTGAGTATGATCAAGACCGATATTTGTAATTATACTCAATTCAGGATCAATAATGTTAGTAGAATCCAATCTCCCTCCAAGTCCTACTTCGATCACCGCAATATCAACAGCTTCTTTAGAAAAATAATCAAAGGCCATACCGACAGTCATTTCAAAAAACGAGAGCTGTTCCTTTTGAAAAAAATTTTTATTCTCTGAAATAAAATCAACGACTGCACTTTCAGCAATGGGTTGTCCGTTAATTTTAATACGCTCTCTGAAATCTTTTAAATGTGGTGAGGTATAAAGCCCTACTTTATACCCTGATGCAATCAATACTGATGCAATCATATGAGCGGTTGAGCCCTTTCCGTTAGTACCAGCAACATGAACAGTTCTAAATTTATTTTGTGGGTTTTCCAAGTGATTCATCAACAAAACTGTATTGGAAAGATCTGCTTTATAAGCTGCCTTTCCCTGGCGTTGATACATGGGTAATTGAGAAAACATCCAATCGCAAGTTTCCTTATAGGTCATAAATAACTACTGATTTAAAGTCGCTTTAAACTCATAAACGATTGTCCCTACTTGCACATTGTTCGCCTTGGGATCAACGTTAAATTTAGTTTCCATTGCTGCTTTTTTCGCCGGCTCCATAAGGCAAGGTTCTTGAGATGTTGACCCTTTAACTCCAGGAGTTGCTTTAAGAACATTTCCATTTTGGTCCACTTCTATGCGAACAACAATGATTCCTTCTTCGCAATTGGCCGAATAAATTGGCTTTTTCAAAACTTTACGACCGGCTAATCTATAATTCCCATCAGAGTCCGTGCCTCCTGAGGCATAGTAGTCCTTTGCGTTGGGGTCACCATTGGTTTTTCCTTTTAAGCCTTGTTTATCATCATCTCCTTCTGAAGAGCTCTTTCCAGAATTAAGCCCTCCCATAAGAGCGTCCAATTCCGCCTTTTTCCTTTCTTGCTCCAGCTTTTCTTGACGTTCCTTCTCTTCAGCTGCAGCTTTGGCCTTGGCCTCCTGTTCTGCCGCCACCAGGGCTGCATCTGCTTCATCAGAAGTAATAATTTCTTCTTCTATCACTTCTTCACTTGGTGGTGGAGTAGATTCTTGCGCTTCTTCAACAACTGGATTAGGTTCGGGTTCAGGGCTTGTTTGATTTTGTTCTACTGGGGGACCTTGACCGAAATCAACATTACCAAAATTAACTGCAACCCCATATTCCTCCGGTGGATCCATATATCTCATCCCAATAAAAAACAATGCCGCAATAACTGCAGACATAATTAGAACAGTAAGCACAGCCGACTTTCTTTCATATGTAGTTTTCAATCCTTTCAATTTATCCTCCTTTTACGGCCAAAATCATTTTAAGCTTGTTGCGATTTGCTATGTCAATTACAAACATCACTTTATCGTAAGATGATTTCTCATCCCCTCTTATTATCAAAACCTGTCCCTCTTCTAAACGTTCTAAAAGCGTCAATTCTAAATTCTCTTGGTTCACTGCCTCTTGATCAATAAAATAATTCTGATTGGAATCAATACTTACAGAGATGGCTTTTTTGTTCTCCGTTTTTCCACTGGCCTTGGGCAGAATTACATCAATCGCATTAACAGTTACTAAAGTGGAGGTAATCATAAAGAAAATAAGCAACAAGAACACAATGTCCGTCATTGAGGACATGTTGAAGTTTGGATTAATTTTATTTCTTCCTCTTATATTCATACTAAACCGGTTCGTTTAATAAGTCCAAAAACTCAACAGATTGAGCTTCCATATTATAGACCACTTTGTCGGTCAAACTCACCAGGTGGTTGTATTGAATATACGCTACAATTCCAACGATCAATCCCGCTACTGTTGTTGTCATTGCGGTATAAAGACCATCAGATAACATTTTAATATCGATTTGACCTCCAGCATTGGCTATTTCGTGGATCGCTACAATCATTCCAATTACAGTCCCTAAGAACCCAATCATAGGAGCTGCACCTGCAATAGTTGCAATTACTGATACATTTCTTTCCAATTTATAGATTTCCAACTTACCTGCATTTTCTATAGCAGTGTTTATGTCTTCTAGGGGCTTACCGATGCGACTAATCCCTTTATCTATCAATCGAGATGCAGGAGAATTTTCTTGAGCGCATAGACTCTTGGCTGCTTCAACATTACCGGTTATGATATTGTCCTTAATTTGATTCATGAAGTTTTTTTCCATTTTACCTGCCGATTTAATGGCAAAAAAGCGCTCAAAATAGATATAGAGAGCAACTGCTAAAAGGATAAGTAAAAGAAAGATGATCACTTGACCTCCTATTCCACCATCCATGATTAATTGATAAATCGATAGGGATTTTTCTGTAGGTTCTTCAACGAGAACTTCTACCTCTTGAAACATATTAAGTCCAAACATAAAACACAAATTTATTGGTAAAACGAAAATACAATTTGAAAATTGTTTTTAAGCAATTAGAAAGGTAAAAAAAAGCTCCATAATTATGGAGCTTTTAATTTTAATATTTTAAATCGATTAAATCAGGATATAATCTCTAATGACAATAAAGCAAATAGAACCTGCAACATAACCTATTATAGCAAGTGGCGTGATTTTTTTCAAATACCAGAAAAAATCAATCTTCTCCATCCCCATAGCAACCACACCTGCAGCTGATCCAATAATTAACATTGAACCTCCTGTACCTGCAGCATAGGCAATAAAATGCCAAATATGATGATCCATTGGGTCTGGAAACATTCCCATAGATGCAGCCACTAAGGGTACATTATCAATTACCGCCGAACCAACTCCTAATAGCATTACAACAATATCAGAATTTGGAATTGTAGCATTGAGGTTTTCAGCAAAATGGAACAACATCCCCAAAGATTCAAGGGCTGCAACTGCCATTAAAATACCTAGGAAAAATAAGATACTTGGCATTTCAATCTTTCCTAAGGATTTATGTACTGCACTTGGTGCATGCGCTCCCTCTGGAACAGAACCAGTCGCGTACTCCATCTTAAATTGACGATTAGTAAAAATCTCTGCAACCATAGCTACAACAGAAAGTGAAAACATCATACCCACATAAGGAGGTAAATGAGTAACCGTTTTGAAAATTGGAACGAAAACAATTCCTCCTAGACCTAAATACAACATTGCAGAACCCATTTTATTATACTTTGGATTTACTTCAACGTTAGTATCCATTTTTGATTCTGGAACTTCGATATCCCCATTAAAAATCTTATATCTAGAGGCTACCAAAGTAGGAATAATCATAGTGACCAAAGAAGGCACAAATACGAACTCAATTAATTTAGCGGCAGAAACTTTATTTCCAATCCAAAGCATCGTCGTTGTCACATCCCCAATTGGAGACCAAGCGCCCCCAGCATTCGCTGCAACAATAATTAAACCTGTAAACCAAATGCGTTCCTCTCTTCCACTTATTAATTTTCTAAGTATGGAAATCAAAACGATAGTAGCCGTTAAATTATCAATAATAGCAGAAAGAATAAAAGCCAAAATTGAGAATATCCACAACAGTCTTCTCTTACTTTTAGTTTTAATAAAATCTTTAATTGTAGCAAAACCATCGAAATAATCAATAATCTCAACAATCGTCATTGCTCCCATTAAGAAAACAAGAATTTCAGCGGTCTTACCTAGGTGGTGTAAAAGCACCTCTTCAATATGTGTCGGTACCAGTTGTCTTAAGGCAGCATCAACGTTAAATACTTCTAAATGATTTAATGCGACGATCGCCCAACAGATGGCCATCATTGCCAGAGCAGGAATTAACTTATCAATTTTTAAATTGTGCTCCAGGGTAATTGCGAGATAACCTATTACAAAGACAATCAGTACTAAAATTTCCATATTATATTACATTAAAGTTTTCAAGGCTATTTCAAAAGCCGTTTTACAAATATTCTTTTTTGAAGTATTATTTTGATGAACACGCTCAAGAGCTCTACGAATCGTTTGAGACGTATCCTCAAAAATTTGTTCATCCTGCATTGGTAAATTTACTCTATTTTCCATGAAAAATGCAAATACTCGAGCAATTCCACAATTTGAAATGAAATCTGGCAATAAACTAACCTGATTGTCAACATATTCCATGATAGGGCCGAAAAATATTTCTTTATCCGCAAAAGGCACGTTTGCACCCGGAGAAATAAGCTCTAATCCGCCTTCAATTAATCTAGTTGCCTGATCTTTAGAAACTAACCTAGACGCCGCAGCAGGAATAAAAATTTGAGCACCTAAATCCCATATTTGATTATTAATTTCTTCAAAACTCAATAAATTGTCAGCTTTTAACTGGTTTCCGTCCTTATTCAAAAACAATGTGGTCATCTCTTCCACAGAAAAACCATCTTTGTTAACAAGTCCTCCATCGCGATCAATAATTCCGATAACCTTTGCGCCGAGTTTAGTTAAATAGTAAGCAGCTGCTGATCCAACATTACCAAATCCTTGAACAATAGCAGTTTTACCAGCTATTGAGCCTCCATACAATTCATAAAAATGCTTAGCAGCTTCACTAACTCCGTAACCTGTTAACATATCTGCAACGGTATATCCTCTTTCTATTGAAGGGGTGTATCGCTGGTCTTCAATCTTTTTAATCACTCCCAATCTTAACTGTCCAATTCGGTTAATCTTTTCAGCTTCAGTTGGCTTATAATGACCGTTAAATATTCCTTCTTGAGGGTGCCAAACTCCAACATCTTCAGTCAAAGGAATAACATCTTTATCTGCGTCGACATTTAAGTCTCCACCTGTTCCATAATAATGCTTTAACAAAGGACTCACTGCTTTGTACCATCGTTTTAAAACATCGCGTCTTCTAGGATCATTTGGATCGAAATTAATACCACTTTTTGCTCCACCAATTTCTGGTCCAGAAACCGTGAATTTTACCTCCATGGTTTTTGCAAGAGAAAGTACTTCGTTATAGTCCAATCCCTTTCTCATACGAGTTCCTCCACCAGCTGCTCCACCTCTTAGAGAATTGATTACCGTCCAGCCTTCTGCATCAGTTTCAGAATCTCTCCAATGGAATACAATTTCAGGAGCTTTTTGCTCATATGCACTCAATAAATCTTTCATTTTATCTAGTTTGTTTGTTTAGGTTCCCAAATATAGAAAAAAGAACTTCCATGACTATTTTAATAAATCTTCATTTTTTTACTTCAAAAAAAGCCAGATTCTCAGCGTATAGTTGTTATAGACTCAAAACCACAATAAGATAGTTTCATTTTTGTGAATTATACAATTTATCATAATGACAAAAAATAAGTTATTATTTTACTTATATTTATAAAATTCATAGTAAAAACAACTAAACAGAACATAAAAATGAATTTTCAACTAAGTGAAGAGCAGCAAATGATCCGAGATGCTGCTCGTGATTTCGCAAAAGCAGAGTTACTTCCAGGAGTAATTGAAAGAGATGAAGCCCAAAAATTCCCAACCGAAGAAGTTAAGAAAATGGGAGAAATGGGATTTCTCGGGATGATGGTAGACCCTAAGTACGGAGGCGGTGGATTAGACACCGTTTCTTATGTTTTAGCCATTGAAGAGCTTTCAAAAATAGATGCTTCTGCATCTGTGATTATGTCAGTAAACAATTCTTTAGTGTGCTGGGGAATAGAAAAGTTCGGGAATGAAGAGCAAAAACAAAAATACTTACCTAAACTAGCCTCTGGAGAAATTATTGGAGCCTTTTGCCTGAGTGAACCTGAAGCAGGTAGTGATGCTACCTCTCAGCGCACAACTGCTGAGGATAAAGGAGATTATTATTTACTTAATGGTACAAAAAACTGGATTACCAATGGAAGTACCGCATCTGTGTATTTAGTAATCGCTCAAACCGATGTGGAAAAAGGACATAGAGGAATCAATGCCTTGATCGTAGAAAAAGACACTCCTGGTTTTGAAATAGGACCAAAAGAAAACAAATTAGGAATACGAGGAAGTGATACCCATTCTTTGATGTTTACTGATGTTAAGGTTCCAAAAGAGAATCGCATTGGAGAAGATGGATTTGGATTTAAATTTGCCATGAAAACCTTAGCTGGTGGAAGAATAGGAATTGCCGCTCAAGCCCTTGGGATTGCTGCAGGAGCTTATGAACTTGCCTTGAAATACGCCACAGAAAGACGTGCTTTCGGAAAAGAGATTGGAAAACATCAAGCCATCGCGTTTAAATTGGCTAATATGGCCACAGAAATTGAGGCTGCTAGAAATTTAGTTCTTAAAGCAGCATGGGAAAAAGACGAAGGTCTATCCTACGATATGTCAGGAGCCATGGCTAAATATTATGCCGCTGAATCAGCGATGAAAATTGCAACAGACGCGGTTCAAATCCATGGGGGATACGGTTTTGTAAAGGAATACCATGTTGAACGTCTCATGAGAGACGCTAAGATTACTCAAATTTATGAGGGAACTAGTGAAATTCAGCAGATAGTTATATCAAGAGGGTTACTCGATTTTAGTTGATATAAGGTTAAATGATTGATACCCGCCCGACATGTATTTGTCGGGTTTTTTTATACCTGACACAATAGGTTTTGAACCAAATTCCAAAAGTCTTTGTGTAAAATAGGATCAGCCGATACTAAACCCAGTCGTATTTGATGCACATTAAAATAATTTTCATCCGTGACACAAGCCAAATTTACTCCATTATTTAATCCCGTATTTAGGTTAATACGCGGAGGTAAATATTCATAAGTTAACCCAGGAATTACAGAAAGCATTTGGGGAATAATAAATCGAAACAACTTCAATTCGACACTATTGGAGTAGGTGAAAAACAAATAACTTTCATCCTTTTCATCATGTTTAGAATACAAGCTTTGAATATTTTTATTTTGATTAATTTTCGATAAAACCACGTGCAATAATTCGGAATCTATCGTCCAATAGGCATCATCAAGATTCAATAACCGATCAAAATCTTCCAAATAATAGGCCTTCAATTCAGGATTGAGATACATAAGTAAAACGCTTGTTAATGATAAAATAGGCCGCGCCTCCAATTATGGAACAAGCTAGCATTACAACAATTGGTGGAAACAAAGTATGATCGTAAAAACTACTGGCAAGAAAACCCGCTAAAGCCCCAAACAATATACCCAAAACGCGCATTTGAGAATTTGCCAAACCTGCAATATTCCTATCGTAATTTTCTAAGGCCATTGCCGTAGCATTACCCGAAATAAATCCAATCGATCCTATATGAAAAGTAAGAAGAGATAATACAATATAAGGATTGGTGTAATTCAAAAACAAAAACACTAATATTAAAGTTAAGGTAGTTGCATGCATCAACAGACCGGCTCCTAATAATTTTTCTGGACCAATGGTTTTGACCAAAGTAGCATTGACCTTACTGCTGATAATTATGATACCTCCATTCAATCCAAATAAAATCGCAAACAAGGATTCACTTAATCCAAAATATTCTTGATAAATAAATGGTGCCGTTGTCAAATAGGTATACAATGCCCCAGATGGAATTGCCATTGCAACAACATATCGCAGTGCTGAACGATTCGTATAAACTTGTTTTAGTCTAACAAAAAAAGAATCTCTATCCACAGAAGACCTAACGACATCCACGATCTTCCAACGCACAAAAATTAATTGTAAAACCCCATAGCCTGCAATAAATATAAATATCGAATGCCAACCAAAAGCATTTAATAACCCCGCCCCTAAACTTGGTGCAATAAGCGGTGCGGCCATGGCAATCATGATGATATTAGACATGATTTCTGCTGCCTCTCTCCCTTTAAAGGAATCCCGAACAATTGTTGCTATAGTGACTCCAACAAATCCGCCACCTAAAGCTTGAAGCATTCTTCCCCAATAAAATAATTCAATATTTTCTACAAAAACGAGCATGATACTCCCAGAGATGGTAATGAGTAAACCTATGGTCAAAACCAGTTTACGGCCCTTTATATCACTGAGATATCCAGCAATCAACTGACCAAGTCCAAAACCCATAAAAAAGAGGCTCATACTAAACTCAACTTCTTTAAATTCGACATTAAGGTCATCTGCTATTTGACCAAATGCAGGCAGACATGTATCAATATTTAATGGTCCAATCATGGCCAATAAGCCCAATATAAAAATTAGCCCAGATTTATTGAGTTTTTGCATAATTCAAAGATACGACAGAATCTCGTAATTATTCTAACATAAAGATGAAACCTAATCCCATGATAATCAAGTAAATTAGCAATATGATTATTCGTTTTTTGCCAGTTGTCATAGTGAACATGCTGATAGTTATAGCAACTAATTTGTTCTTTTCATCACTGGTAAAAGGACTCTATAGTGAATCAAATAAGGGCATATGGATTGGATTATTTCTCCTGATGATGGTCTCGATTTTGATAGTCCTAGTCAATTTCCTATATGGAATAAGTAATTATAAGTTTTTCTTTATAAATAGTAAGCGTTAGAAGTGTTAGTCAAAAAAAAACCCTTCAACTCGTAAGAGTGAAGGGTTTAAAAAAAAGGCGGTGACATA
>JBMYVY010000023.1:0-6844 GCA_049606855.1 Flavobacteriaceae bacterium
CACTGGTGGGAGAGTATGTCACCGCCTTTTTTTTAAACCCTTCACTCTTACGAGTCGAAGGGTTTTTTTATGGAATTTATTGTGGGGTTGCTATGTAAATATCCGTAATATGATTACTTTTAATCTAAATACTATTTCAATGATTGATAGATTAAGAATGTTTTTTGAGCAAAATGGGTTCTATGTTTCGAGTCGTTTGGCGGACCGATTGGGAATGAATGTTTCGAATGTTCGTTTATTTTTTATTTACTTTTCTTTCGCTACGTTTGGTTTAAGCTTTTTGATCTACTTGGTTTTTGCTTTTTTATTGAGACTTAAAGATTTGATCTACACCAAAAGAAATTCAGTTTTTGATCTTTAATTGATGTCTAGTCGTTCTAAATTATATACAGCGTTTTTTCTTTTTTTCTCCGTATTGGTTTTCGGAAGTATGGGTTATATGCTTTTTGAGAATTATACTTTTGTAAACGCTTTGTATATGACTGTACTTACGATGAGTACGGTTGGTTTTAACGAAGTACAACCACTAGATCAAAGTGGGAAATTATTTACAGTATTATTAATTTTTATGAGTATAGGTAGTTATGGTTACCTTATCTCAGTTATTTCTGAATATATTTCAAACACAAAACTCATGGAAGAGATTAATTTAAGAAGAAGTTTAAATAAGATTGATAAGCTCAATGGGCATATTGTTATTTGTGGTTTTGGACGAAATGGTCGTCAAGCTGCTTTGAAATTATCCAATTATGATAGGCCATGTGTCGTTATTGAAAAGGATGAAGATTTATTGGCTGAAATAGAAGCAGAGGGGATGATCGGTTTAATTGGAGACCCTACTGAGGATGGTGTTTTAGAAAAGGCCAATTTGACTAAAGCCTTAAGCTTGATTACTACGTTGCCCTCCGATGCTGATAATTTGTTTGTAGTATTGAGTGCCCACCAGCTTAATCCCGATTTGAGAATTGTTTCTCGTGCATCTCAGGAATCTTCCATGAATAAGCTTAAAATTGCAGGTGCTCATAATGTCATTATGCCAGATAAAATTGGAGGCGATCATATGGCCTCTGTTGTTGTTACTCCCGATTTAGTTGAATTTGTGAGTCGAATTTCTGTTGAAGGTAAGCACACGGCCAACTTGGAAGAAATTGAGGTGGATGATTTATCCGATTCATTTATCGGTAAAACCGTAAAGGAGCTCGATATGAGAAAAACTTCTGGTTGTAATGTTATCGGTTATATTGATCCATTAGGAAATTATGAAATTAACCCGGGAGCAGATACTAAATTACAGAAAGGTGCAAAATTGATTGTTCTAGGTAAATCTGAAGAAATTCGAAATCTAAAAGATGTTTTCAATTATTAGTTAACAGCTTCGTTAAATTTTTTCAGATTTGTTGTCCTTTTACGTGGGTGAAAGTATTTTTTTTATGATATTGCGATTTCTAAATTCAAATATCATAAAACATTATGAAGTTTAAACTACCGACTGCCCTAGCGATATTATTACCTGCATTGCTTTCAGCGCAGGAAAGCGTGGGAATTGATCAAAAGATTGATCAAGCGTTTCAACCTATTTCAGATTTTTTCTCAAAAGTTATATTTTTCACTGTTCCAATCGCTGGAAGAGATGTGCCTTTCGTGCTCATGCTTTTAGTGGTTTCTGCATTATTTTTCACCATTTATTTTGGCTTTATAAACATTAGAAAATTTCCATTAGCGATTAATATTGTTCGAGGAAAGTATGATGAATTAGATCATCATGAAGTTGGAGATGCTAATATGGCCATTGATGGAGATATAAAAGGTACCATTGAAGATGAATCTAAAGATGGTGAAGTTTCCCATTTCCAGGCATTAGCAACTGCTGTTTCTGGGACCGTTGGAAACGGAAATATTGCAGGTGTTGCCTTGGCTATTGCTTTAGGTGGACCTGGAGCGACATTCTGGATGATCATTTGTGGTGTTTTGGGAATGTCAACAAAGTTTGTTGAATGTACTCTGGGTGTGCAGTATAGAGATGTTGATGAAGACGGGACGGTTCATGGAGGACCAATGTATTATATTTCAAAAGGTCTTAAAGAAAAAGGATTCGCTAATTTAGGTAAAGTTGCTGCAGTATTATTTGCGATTTTTGCTATTGGAGGTTCATTTGGTGGTGGAAATGCTGCTCAGTCAAACCAAGCGACTATCGTGTTAAAAGATTTATTAGGTCTTCAGAGTACTGGAGCAGGATTTTGGATTGGTGTTGCATTAGCTATTTTAGTTGGTATTATTATTATCGGAGGAATTAAGCGTATTGCATCCGTTACAGAAAAAGTAGTTCCTTTTATGGCAGTAATGTATGTTCTAGCTTGTCTTTATATTATGGGAGTGAATTTTTCAATTTTAGATGATGCTATCATGACCATTTTTAATGATGCATTTAACCCTAGAGCTATTGGTGTTGGAGGTATTATTGGTGTTTTATTAGTTGGATTTAAGCGTGCGGCATTTTCGAATGAAGCCGGAGCTGGTTCTGCTTCTATTGCCCATTCTGCGGTAAAAACAAAATATTCTGCATCTGAAGGATTAGTAGCTTTGTTAGAGCCTTTTATTGATACCGTATTAGTATGTACTATGACTGCTTTAGTTATCGTTATCTTTAATGATGGAGGTGCGATGTTTGAATATGGTGGACAAGGTGGAATGGTTATGATTGAAGGTCAATCCTATGAAGGAGCTGGAATCACTTCAAAGGCATTTGCTAACTATATTCCTTTTTCTGATGTATTCTTAACTGTAGCTGTAGTATTGTTTGCAGTTTCTACGATGATTTCATGGTCTTACTATGGATTACAATCATGGAAATTCCTTTTTGGTAAAGGAAAGAAGGCAGATATGCTTTATAAAATTTTGTTTTTGACTTTTGTGGTAATTGGAGCTGCGGCGAACATGGGGTCTATCTGGGCTTTCTCAGATGCAATGATTTTCGCAATGGTGTTCCCTAACATGTTAGGATTATTCTTCCTATTCCCAGAGGTTAAATCTGAATTGAATAGATATATAAATGACATTAAAACATGGAAAGCCAGTAAAGTGTCGTAAATGATTTAGAATGATTTTTAAACGATCCCATTTCGTCTATAGTCCGAGACAGCGAAATGGGATCGTTTTTTTTATAGGTATAGTCGTTTCTATCCGTTTAGTTTTTGAGGTCTTTAAGCAAGAATTACCGGTAGAGTATCATGCGCAAATTTATTTGAGACAATTTATACTTTCCCAAAGATTTGACTCTGTTAACGAGGCAGTTCGCCTTGCAGATTCATATCGATGGAGGTTAAAGCCCTTCAATCTAAATTACCTGAATGATTATAGGGCATATCGTCTAAACTTGTCAGTGGAGCAGGTAGATCAATTTTATAAGTTTAGATCAGAGGGCGGGTATTGCTATGATCTGAATTGTTTTAAAAAGGTTTTGGCACTAAATGATAGTGTTGTAAAAAGCATTGCCCCATATCTTATCATACCGTCTGAGTTTCCAGAAAAAACAATTTCTAAAACTCTTGTAACGTATTTTGATCTAAATACAGCAAATAAAGAACAATTAGAATCGATTAAATATATAGGAAGTTTTCGCGCCCAAAAGATTATCGAATATAGGACGTATTTAAAAGGTTTTTCAACGCTCAGTCAGCTTGAGGAAATTGAGCAGTTGGATTCTATGAGTATAGTTAATTTAAATAGTCGGTTAAAAATCGATTCGATTCCCGCCAGAGAATTATTAGACATAAACAAAGCGAGTTTTAAAGACTTGATAAACCTACCTTATTTAGACTATGAAACTGTTAAGGAAATCTTGATTTTCCGACAATTAAATGGAGGGTTTAAAAAAATTGAAGAATTACGAAAAATACCGAATTTAGACTCTATTCGAATTAAAAGAATAACTTTATATTTGCAAACTTGAGATAAGAAACTAACACAAATGAACTTTTTTACAGAGGAACATAATGTCTTTAGAGAAAGCTTTAGAGCTTTCTTAGAAAAGGAAGTAATACCCCATGTTGACCGATGGGAGGAAAGTGGTAAAATTGATAGACATATTTGGTCCAAATTTGGAGAGATGGGCTATTTTGGATTGAGGACATCAGAGGACTATGAGGGTCTGGATCTAGATCTTTTTTATACTTTGATATTTTTGGAAGAACTTCAAAGAGTTAATTCTGGAGGGTTTGCGGCAGCTATGTGGGCCCATCAATATTTGGCGATGACGCATCTTCAAGCTGAAGCATCTGATGAATTAAAACAAGTTTATTTAAAAGATAGCGTTCACGGTTTGAAAATCGGAGCTCTTTGTATCTCTGAACCTTTTGGAGGATCAGATGTCTCTGCAATGAGAACTACAGCTGTAATTGATGGAAGTGATTATGTCATAAATGGTTCAAAAACCTTTATTACAAATGGTGTTTATGCGGATTATTATATTTTATCTGCAAAAACAAATCCAGCGGCGGGAAATAAAGGAATTTCAATATTCTTGGTTGATAAAAACACCCCAGGGATTACTACCAGTAAATTGAATAAACTAGGTTGGCGTGCTTCTGATACGGCTGAGATTAGTTTTGAAAATGTACGCATACCCAAAAGTAATTTAATGGGTGAAGCTGATAAGGGGTTTGGTTATATCATGCAACACTTTGCATTAGAAAGATTGATCATGGGGATTAATGCGCATGCAAGAGCTGAATATGCTTTAGAATATACCCTAAATTATATGAGTGAGCGAGAGGCTTTTGGTCGTACTATAGACCAGTTTCAAGCCTTAAGGCATAAAGTTGCTGAATTGGCGTCAGAAATTGAGATGGTAAAGCAGTTTAACTATGTGGTTACGGCTCGACTTCAAGCGGGAGAGTATGTTGTCAAGGAAGCTAGTATGTCTAAGTTAAACGCAACTAAAATTTCTGATAAAGTAATGTATGAATGCTTGCAATTACTTGGGGGTTATGGATATATGGAAGACTATCCATTGGCAAGGATGTTTAGAGATTCTCGTTTAGGGCCAATTGGAGGTGGAACAAGTGAGATTTTAAAGGAGATTATTTCCAAAATGATCATCGATAAAAAAACATACAAACCTCTAACAAAATAATTGACTTTTAAAAAATTAGCGTATATTTGCAGCCCAATTTAGATAACACAAACTTAAAAGAGTTTTAAAATATAGAAGAGATTATGAAAGGAGGTGCCAACATATGTTAATTATTCCAATCAAAGAAGGAGAGAATATCGATAGAGCGTTAAAACGTTTTAAGAGAAAATTCGACCGTACGAAAACTATGAAGCAATTACGTGGACGAAAGCAGTATAACAAGCCGTCTGTAGTAAAAAGAGCTCAGAAGATTAAAGCAACTTACGTTCAGCAAATGAAAACGCGCGAAGAACTAAGTTAATCACTTAGAAAGCCATCTCAATTGAGGTGGCTTTTTTTTGTAACTTCGTTTTATGGATTTGAGCCAATTACTACCTGCATTTTATGAATTCTTGACTCTAGAAAAGAATTATTCTGATCATACGGTGAAGGCGTATCAACGTGATTTACATTCTTTTTATAACTATATGGTTTCGTCAAATGACAGTAATCTAGTTGACGTGGCTCATATCGATTATGATGATTGTAGAGCTTGGGTATTATTTTTGTTGGAATCAAATCTTTCTAAAAGAACAGTGAATAGAAAAGTAAGTTCCTTGAGCAGCTTTTTCAAATATGCCATTCAAGTGGACTCTTGCGCTAAAAACCCTTTGGCTAATCACAGGTATTTGAAAATAGAAAGGAAAGTCTCCCTGCCTTTTAGTCAGAATGAATTGGCTGAATTGAATCAATTGGAAGCTGAAAATAATTTTGAGTCATCAAGAAATTTGCTAATGCTTGATCTTCTATATACAACAGGGATGAGAAGAGCGGAGTTGATAGGTTTGGAAATAAGTGATGTGGATTTGTCCCAAAGTCAAGTCAGAGTTTATGGAAAAGGAGGGAAATATAGGCTTATTCCATTATTAAAAGGAACGTGTCAAAAGCTGGATAATTATCTTCTGTACAGAGCGGAATTTGAAAACGAAAACAATCATTTGTTTTTGACTTCAAAAGGAAATAAATGCTATCCAAATCTTGTTTACCGGATTATAAATTTGTACCTTAGTAAGGTATCGACGAAGCTCAAGAAAAGTCCACACATGCTGAGACATTCCTTTGCGACACATATGATAGACGAAGGTGCTGATTTAAATACGGTTAAGGAGTTACTGGGGCATTCTAGTTTAGCAGCCACCGAAGTCTATACGCATTCGAGCTTATCGAAACTGAAATCAGTGTATAACCGTTCTCACCCCAGGAGGCAAAAAAAGTAAGCGTATGAAAGTATTTGTACAATCCGTGAATTTTAATGCAGACAAAGATTTGGTGAATTTTGTAGAAGAGAAACTGCAGGCACTTGAAAAGTTCCATGACCGCATCGTTGATGCAGAGGTTTTTATGAAAGTTCAAAAGACCTCGGAAAAAGAAAATAAAATAACCGAAATTAAGATGAATTTACCAGGCAATGATTTAATTGTAAAAAAGCAAAGTAAAACCTTTGAAGAGGGGGCGGTGTTGTGTGTAGATTCATTGAAAAGGCAGCTGGTAAAGATCAAAGAAAAACAGCGCGCCCATCACGCTTAGAAAAAATTGAAAATAATCTCAAAAAGTTTTGTTCTGAATATAAAACTTTATAAATTTGCAGTCCGTTAGAAATAGCGGACTGTTTGTATGACAGTAAAAGCCGATGTAGCTCAGCTGGCTAGAGCAGCTGATTTGTAATCAGCAGGT
>JBMYVY010000024.1:0-6256 GCA_049606855.1 Flavobacteriaceae bacterium
GGTAGTATAAATGCTAAAAATTAATAATTAGTTAGTTTGGTATTTTGCTTTTAGTATATTTGCCTTTTAAAATTTTGATTATGAATTACTTTTTATTTTTAGGCGGGTATGAATGGTTGGTTATCGGCCTTGTGGTTGTTTTGTTATTCGGAGGTCGTAAGATACCTGAACTAATGAAAGGCTTAGGTAGTGGTATAAAAGAATTTAAGTCCGCAACTAAAGAAGATGAGAAAGATTCTAAGGAATCTAAAGAATAAAAAAAGCGGCTTATAGCCGCTTTTTTGTTAGTTGTTCTTTAGTTTATTGTGGTTCTTCCTTTTTAGCAGATTGAGATTCATTGATCTTGTTTGCTGCAACTAAACTCGTAACCATGTCGTTAAGCATGCTACTTGCTGCATTTGGGTTGTTGGGAAGTAGAATTAAATTACTATTAGTATCTGAACCAATAGATTGTAAGGTGTCATAATGTTGTGTAATTACAATTAGTGCTGATGCTTCTTGTGAATTTATTCCAGCTTTGTTAAGGACATCTACACTTTCTTCTAGTCCTCGTGCGATCTCTCTACGTTGATCTGCTATACCTTTTCCCTGTAATCTTTTACTTTCAGCTTCGGCTTTTGCTTTTTCTACGATCAATATTCGTTGGGCATCTCCTTCAAACTGAGCCGCAACCTTTTCACGTTCGGCTGCATTAATTCTATTCATTGCTTCTTTTACTTGTCTGTCTGGATCTATATCTGTTACTAAAGCTTTGACGATATCATATCCATAACTTAGCATTGCTTCTTTAAGTTCTCTTTTGATGGCTTGTGCTATATCGTCCTTTTTCTCAAATACATCGTCGAGTTTCATTTTAGGAACTTCAGCTCTAACCGTATCGAAAATATAGGCGGTAAGTTGGTCATGTGGATTCTGTAATTGATAAAATGCGTCGTATACTTTTTCTCTTAGAATTTGGAATTGAACCGAAATTTTGAGCTGAACGAATACGTCATCTTGGGTCTTTGTTTCTACGATAACATCGAGTTGTTGAATCTTGAGTGAAACTCTACCTGCGATTTGATCTATTATTGGTAGTCTGGCACTTAGTCCTGATTGTCTTATACTTTGGAATTTTCCAAATCTTTCTACAATAACAGTGGTTTGCTGTTTTACTACGAAAAAGGTGAGTGGGAGTAATAATAGAATTACTACTGCCACAATGATGGTGGTTATAGGCATATTTTTTTTTATTAAAGTTAAAAAAAAAACACACTCTTCAGTGTGTTTTTGATTTTATAATTTTTCTAAGCCGTTTAAAATACGTTGTTTGCATGTGGCATGACCTAAGTACTGCATAATTTGGAATAGATCTGGACCGCTTAGACTACCTACCATTAGTAATCGTAGAGGAGGCATGACCTTACCAAAACCGAGTTCATTTTCTGTTAGATAGTCTTTTATTTCTTGCTCTATAATACTTGCTTCCCACGTTCTTATTTCTTCCAGTTTTATTATCAGATTCTTCATTATTTCTGGAGTAGCTTCTTTCCATTGTTTTTTTACAGCCTTTGGTTCATATACTTCAGGATCTTTATAGAAGTAAGAGGTTAGGGGATAGAGTTCTTGAGGAAAGTTAGCTCGTTCTTTTACGAGTCTTGTTAACTCATCATTCATGAAATCGTTAGGTTCAATCTGATTATTTTGTAAATCCGACACATAATAAGGTTTGAGCCTGCTATAATCCATCTTTTGTAACCATTGGTGATTAAACCATATGTTTTTTTCTGGATTAAATTTTGCCCCTGATTTACTAACTCTTTCTAAATTGAATTCTTGTATTAGTTCGTTAAGCGTGAAAATTTCTTGTTCGGTTCCGGGGTTCCATCCAAGTAATGCTAGCATGTTTATAAATGCTTCAGGGAAATATCCTTCTTCCTTATAACCTTTAGTTACGGGTTCATCTTGATTGGCTTGATAGTTTAAAGGGAAGACTGGAAATCCTAGTTTATCTCCGTCACGTTTGCTTAGTTTTCCTTTACCTACGGGTTTCAGTATTAATGGTAAATGCGCAAATTCTGGAGCATCCCATCCGAAAGCGTCATAGAGAAGTTGATGTAAAGGCATAGAGGGAAGCCATTCTTCTCCTCGAATAACGTGAGTTATTTTCATTAAGTGATCATCAACTATATTAGCAAAATGATAGGTAGGCATTCCATCAGATTTGAATAATATCTTATCGTCTAAATTTGTTGTATTCACATTCAACTTACCACGTATGAGATCGCATAATTCCAATTCTTGGTTTTTTGGAGTTTTGAATCTGATAACATATTGTCCGTTTGCAATTAACTCTTCTGTATTAACTGCAGTATTAAGTGAGTTGTTCAGTGATTCTCGGTTGTGTTGGTTGTATGAAAACACTTCCTTTTCATCTTGCGCTTGTTGTCTTAGTATATCAAGTTCTTCAGCTGTGTCGAAGGCATAATATGCATGACCTTTTTGTAGAAGTGTTTTGATATATTCTTGATATATACTTTTTCTCTCTGACTGTCTGTACGGACCGTATTTCTCATTCTTTCCAGGTCCTTCATCAAACGGTATGTTAGCCCATTCTAAAGAATCAATTATATATTTTTCAGCTTGAGGAACATATCTAGTTTGATCGGTATCTTCTATTCTTAATACAAAAGTACCTTGTAGTTTTTTAGCGAATAGATAGTTGTATAATGCTGTTCTTACTCCCCCAATATGAAGTGGTCCTGTGGGGCTAGGCGCGAAGCGTACTCGTACGTCTGACATGATATTTGTTTTTACACAAAGATAATGAAGTTTGATAATATATATATGTTATTTACAATTACTACCTTTGCAAAAAATATCTCATGATTGATTATATTTATAAGTCTGATTTTAAATTAGATAATGAAGTGAAATATACACAATGGCTGGAAAAGTGTATTGATATATTTGGTTTCGAACTTGGAGATTTAACATATACATTTATGTCAGATGCAGATTTACTGAAGTTAAATATTGAATATTTGGATCACGAGACATATACTGACATTATTTCTTTTGATTATACTATCGGAGAAATTATAAGTGGTGATATTATGATTAGTGTAGATCGTGTTCGGGAGAATGCTGATAATTTAGGTTTATTGTTTCACGTGGAACTTTTACGTGTTATGGCACATGGGGTTTTACATTACATGGGATATAAAGATAAAACTGATATAGAAAAAAGTGAGATGAGATCTCAAGAAGATATATTTATTAATTTGTTTTAGTTCCACGTGGAACATTTATATGAATTTATTTAAAGACACATACGATGTTATTGTTGTAGGGGGAGGGCATGCTGGTTGTGAAGCAGCTGCTGCTTCTGCGAATATGGGCGCCAAAACATTACTGGTAACTATGTCACTTCAAAATATTGCTCAGATGAGTTGTAACCCTGCTATGGGTGGTATTGCTAAAGGGCAGATTGTTCGCGAAATTGATGCGCTTGGTGGTTATGCTGGTGTGATTACTGATAAAACTGCTATACAATTTAAGATGCTTAACAAGTCTAAAGGACCGGCGATGTGGAGTCCTAGGGCCCAATCGGATCGAATGAGATTTGCTGAGGCTTGGAGGATACAATTGGAGTCTATAGAGAATCTTGATTTTTATCAGGAAATGGTGGCCGGATTGCTGTTTGATGGAGATCGCATAAGTGGTGTAAGAACGAGTTTAGGTATCGAGGTTAAAGCACACAGAGTTATTATTACGGCAGGAACTTTCTTGAATGGATTAATTCATATTGGTGAGAAAAGTTTTGGTGGTGGGCGTTCTGGTGAATCTGCTTCTACTGGTGTGACTGAAGAATTAGTGGCTCGTGGTTTCGAAGCAGGAAGAATGAAGACAGGTACACCTCCAAGAGTAGATAGTCGTTCTTTAGATTTTTCTAAGATGATTGAACAACCTGGGGATTCTAATCCTGAGAAATTTTCTTACTTAGTTGATTCTCCTGTTTTAGAAAATCAAAGGTCTTGTTATATGACTTATACTTCGCAAGAAGTTCACGATTTATTAAAAGATGGTTTTGATCGTTCTCCTATGTTTAATGGTCGAATTAAATCTAGTGGGCCTAGATATTGTCCATCTATAGAAGATAAGATTAATCGCTTTGCAGATAAAGATCGTCATCAGATTTTTGTGGAGCCAGAGGGATGGGATACTACCGAAATTTATGTTAATGGATTTTCTACTTCGCTTCCAGAGGATGTTCAGGATAAGGCGCTGCGAAAGTTGGCTGGTTTTGAGAATGTAAAAGTTTATCGATATGGATATGCAATCGAATATGATTTCTTTCCACCTACTCAATTAAAGCATACCTTAGAAACTAAATTGATTTCAGGTTTGTATTTTGCCGGTCAAATTAACGGTACGACTGGTTATGAAGAAGCTGGAGCCCAAGGTTTGATGGCTGGTATTAATGCAGTATTAAATCTAAGGGGAGAGGAAGCTTTTATTTTGCGAAGAGATGAGGCTTATATTGGAGTTCTTATTGATGATCTTATCACAAAAGGGACTGAGGAGCCATATAGAATGTTTACTTCTCGTGCCGAATATAGAACATTGTTAAGACAGGATAATGCAGATATTCGTTTAACTAGGAAGTCTTTTGATTTGGGCTTAGCATCTAAAGAACGTGTTCTGCGTTTGGAAGAGAAGCTTTCTAAAACAGAAAATCTTGTTGAATATATTAAGAAATTTAGTGTGAAGCCGGAACAGGTTAATCCTATTTTAGAATCTTATAATTCTGCTCCTATTAATCAATCTATGAAGTTGTTTAAGATTGCTGCTCGTCCTAAGGTGTTGCTAACAGATTTAATTCAATTGGATGGTTTGAAACAATATGTAGAAAGCTTGGATGTGGATCGTGAGATTTTAGAACAGGTTGAAATTGAAATTAAATATGCAGGTTATATAAATAAGGAAAAAAATAACGCTGATAAGCTTCATCGTTTAGAGCATGTTAAGATTCCAGATAATTTTGAATATGATAATTTGAAGTCTTTATCTTTTGAGGCTCGTGAAAAATTGAATAAGATTAGACCGGTGAGTATTTCTCAGGCAAGTAGAATTTCTGGAGTGTCACCATCAGATATTTCGGTTTTATTAGTTCATATGGGACGTTAAAAATCAGTTCCACGTGGAACAAAATTTTAATTAATTTGGAAAAAATATATTTTGATAACTTAAAAGTAAAGGATTTCATGCATAGCAAGGAGTCCTTTTCTCTATTATACAAACAAGAATTTGCTGCGTATAAAACTTCTCCCGTTCCTGAGAATTTAGATTTTTATTATGAACACGAAGATTATATAAGCCATACAGACTCAAACAAAGGCTTGGTTAATTATTTATACCAGAAGGTGAAGGTTGTAAATTTAAGAAAGAAACTTTCTTGGGTAAATACTTGTGTAGAATCCGGTGCGTCTGTTTTAGATATGGGGTGTGGTACTGGGGATTTTTTACAAATAATGCAATCTAATAACTTTAGAATTACTGGAATTGAAAGATCTTCTCAAGCTCGAACTATTGCAGAAAAAAAGTTAGGAATAAGAGTATATGAAGATATTGAGATGTTAGAGGATCAGAAATTTGATTGTATTACCCTTTGGCACGTTTTTGAGCATCTTGATAATCCAGAAAATTATTTGAAGATCTTCAAATCTATGTTAAATCCAAATGGTGTTTTGATTGTTGCGGTGCCAAATTATGAAAGTTTCGATGCTCAGTACTATAGACAGTATTGGTCTGCATTTGATGTACCGAGACATTTATGGCATTTTTCAAAAAAATCCTTTGAAGTATTTTCTCAGAATTTAGGGTTTGGTTTGATAAAAGTAAAAGGAATGTTTTTTGATGCTTTTTATATTTCTTTAATGAGTGAAAAATATAAAGGTGAAAACTTTTCTTTAATTAAAGGGATATGTATTGGAGGTTTATCAAATATTAGAGCCTTTTTCAATAATAACTATAGTTCGATGGTGTATTTCATGAAAAAGAACTAAGAATTATTGTTTTAGACCTGTTTTAATGAAGTTTGATCCTATAAAAAGTGTCAGTACATGGATTTATTATAAAAAGCTCTTAAAACGCCTTAAAAACGGTTGTTTTACATAAAGTGTAATTATTATAAAACTTTGAATAATAGTTTTTATTTATAATAATGAAATACCGATTATATTGAGTATTAAATACACAATTAAACTTGTTGATC
>JBMYVY010000025.1:0-4161 GCA_049606855.1 Flavobacteriaceae bacterium
GAAAAAACAGGACAAATAAATGCTTTGTTTTTAGAAAGATCTACTCCAGAATTAAGAAAAGAAAATAAGATTAAAACAATTCATTCTTCGCTGAAGATTGAAGGGAATACACTTAGTGAAGAACAGATTACGGCACTGATAGAAGAGAAACGGGTTTTGGGCCCTCAAAAAGACATTATCGAGGTTAACAATGCGATTAAAGTTTATGACCAAATCAAAGAATTCAACCCCCTAAGTGAAAAGGATTTTTTGAAAGCTCATAAATTAATGACACAAAAATTAATTGAGGAGAGCGGTAAATACAGAAGTTCAGGAGTGGGTATTGTTAAAGGAAATCAAGTAGCTCATATTGCTCCTTCAGCTAGTATGGTTCCTGATTTAATGAAAGATCTGTTTAAGTATTTAAAAACTAATAAAGATCACGAATTAATCAAATCAATTGTATTTCATTACGAACTAGAGTTTATTCACCCATTTAGTGACGGAAATGGAAGAATGGGTAGATTATGGAACACGGTAATTTTAATGCAAGCTTTTCCTGTATTTGAATACATTCCTTTTGAATCTAGAATTGCCCAATACCAAGAAGGCTATTATAAAGCTTTATCAAAAGCGGATAAAAAAGGTGAATCAACCGATTTTATTCTCTTTATGCTAAATATAATTAATGAATCTCTTGAGCCTTTTTTAAATACCAAAGAAGTAAATTTAAAAGCGAGTGATCGATTAGATTTATTCTTAAGTCAAGTCAAATCTGAATTTTCTAGGGCTGACTATCTTAAGTTTTTTAAAAACATCTCCTCTCCAACAGCAAGCAGAGACCTTGCAAAGGCCGTAAAGGAAGAGAAGATTAGTAAGATTGGAGATAAACGAAAAACAGTTTATGCCAAAATAAACTGATTACAACATGGCATATAATTAATGCTCCTCACGTCGCACTGATCATATACCGGGACGTTGGCGGTTATTTAAGAAAAACGAAAAAAACAAAATGAACATTAAACAATTAGCATTCGGACTTTTGACAATTGGACTGATAAGTTGCAACTCGACACCGAAAGAAAAGCATACGAATGTAACAGAAATCTATCCTGACATTAAAATTGTCGGTGCAATGAAAAACGTGATGTGGAAAGGTGAATTAGGGAGTAGCATTGACCTTGACACTATTTCGGACAAAAATGGACTTTATGGACTTGGACCTGTAAGCTATTTAACAGGCGAATTGCTGATTAATAACGGAAAAAGCTACGTGTCAAAAGTGACTTCGGACTCGACAATGACAGTTGAAAAAACATTTAATACATCTGCACCTTTCTTTGTTTATGGAAACCTAACGGAATGGAATGAAATTGACTTGCCATCTGACGTTAAGGCAATTCAAGATGTAGAAAAATTCATTGACGACAAAACGACTGATTTTAAAAGACCTTTCGCCTTTAAATTAATCGGACAAGTTACAAGTGCGATTATCCATATTCAGAATTTGCCCGAAGGAACAAAAGTGTCTTCACCAGATGAAGCACATAAAGGACAGACTGATTACAATATCGAAAACGAAGAAGCTGAAATAGTTGGCTTTTTCTCGGTTGAACATAAAGGAGTTTTTACACATCACGACTCATTTTTACATATGCACTTGATAACAAAAGACGAGAGTAAAATGGGACATTTAGACGAATTGGAAATCGGGCAAATGAAACTATATCTTCCTGAAAAATAAAAAAACTACAGCCAACTTTAGTCACATGAAAGGTAAAAATCTCACAATTGGTATTTTAATATTTTTTTATTCCACTCTTCTACACGCTCAGCATAAAAATGATACAATTTCAGACTGGGATAGAACTTTTATGCCAGCTATACAAATGGGGTATGTTGGACATGGAACAGACCAGCTTTCAGGTGGATTAATGATTCAAACTTCGATTGAATATCGACATAAATCAAATTTTGTTTTACGAATTAACTATGACGATTTTGATTCCCTCCTGCTCGAAAGATGATAATAACATAGTACCCGAATCAGAATTAAGTGAATACGAAATTGATGTTATCGACTATTTTAAAGATGTCGCATTAGGTTTTGAATTTGGAAATGGAATCAAGAAAGGAAAATCTTCATTTATAGCCCCCTAACCCATGTACTCAGCCTACCTCTTTGTCGTACTATTCATCGTTTTATGGATCGCTTCACTTTTTCTACTCGAACTTTTAGCTTCCTTGAATGATGTCCCTGGAGACAATGTCAATGTGATCATCCGGCAATATGCCCTGGGTAAATATTTTTTTATCACGCTATTCTTCGGGATAACAACAGGTCACCTCTTTCTTGGCACCCACACTCGTGTAGTAGATTGGTCAAGCCTCTTCAACAGCGTCTGGTCCAATCGAACCTGGGATTTGATCTTTGTAATTTCAGCTTGCTTGATTGCCCTTTTACTCGGTCATCTCAGGCTTTTTAAAACTAAAAGTAAAAAATTCCAACTCATCGTGTTCAGCATCGGAGTCAGTCTTGGGCATTTTTTCTGGAGTATGAAAATCTTTGCTCATGGATAAGCAATCAAATACAATCATCAAATCAGCCGTTATTAACGCGGAACAATCTAAGGTCGTCTCAAACTTTAAAATTGTCACCCTTATTTTGTTTATCCTCATTCTCTTATTTGACGTTGCATTTGTCTTTTGGGATGGCTACCCCACGATTTCCCATGTCATCGTTTATCTAAGACCTGCAGCCCTAGGCCTAGCCTTTTTGATTGGTTTATTCATCAACAATGTCTTTTTCCAACGCAGTATCAAAGGGGATCATCCGCGAAGAAACATTATAGTCCTTCTGGTTGCCACCCTTATCCTAACCTCAGCGGGTATCTATTTCTATGTACAAAACCTCTCCTACATCAACGCAACTAACTTCCAAGAGGAAATACCCAAGCTCCAAACCCCTTTACTACTCGATGTAGATATACTCGAACCTGACCCCACCACCTTGGATTTCATCTATGAGCAAGAACATCTCCTTGCAGACATCTTTTATGAAGACTATATCAACCACGACTTCCAAACCAATATGAGTTGGAAAGCAAACTATAAAGTCCGTCGGAACTTTACCACACCGGTATTTCTAATGGTCCTGATCCTTGGCATTTATATGGGTAACCGGTTGTGGCCCAAGGAGAAAAAACTGTAATTCGAAAATATTCGCTGATTTCCCGTATCTTTATTGGACAACCCACTCCCATGAAAATATTAATTCTTACAATCTCTCTGATATTATTGACACAATTTGAAATGAAAGCTCAAACAGAAATTGTTTTAGAACCATCTCAAAGTATGATCATGACAGGTAAAGGGTCTGGTCAAGATGCCACCGTAAATCCCTACGATGGTCAAGATTGTTTTGCACTGGTTAAAAATATTGGAAAAAGAACATTTACCATCAGAGTGCAAGAAGACGGGAAGATTATTGAGGAAATTTCTATTTTGGAAGGCGAATTGAAAAAAGTAAAACTCTTAAAAGGCTATGAACTCTATTTAGATCCAAATCGAAAAGGAACTGCAAAAGCCAGTGTAGCATATGAAATTGTTGAATAAATTTTACCAAATTTTCCTGTCCGTAAATGCCAAACAGCGGATTGAAAAAACAATTCTATATATCGCATTATTGGGCTTTCTTATCCATTTGATTTTAATTTATTTATCAAAATTTGATCTAATACATTATACTTTTGAATCGGAATTATTTAAAAATCCGATATCAGCAATTTACACTCCTTTCTCATTTATTCTGGTTTATGAGGTTTACTTGCTAATCTACTATCTACCGAAATCATTTACTACCTATATCACGAAACAGTATGAAATTATAACGCTTATAATCATTCGAAAATTATTTAAAGATTTATCTGCTCTTGAACTAACTTCAGATTGGTTTGAAATAAAAGGAGATTTACAATTTACCTACGATCTTTTGGCTTCAGTTGTTCTTTTCTACTTGATTTTTCTTTTCCAGAAACAAGGAATGCAAAAATTAACTCAAGAAAAGGGTATAAAACCAAAAATTGAACGATTCATTCGTCGAAAGCAGATCATTGCCCTTTTTTTAGTTCCCCTCTTTTTTACCATGGCTTTGGTTACACTTTTTAGTTGGACATCAGACAT
>JBMYVY010000026.1:0-4080 GCA_049606855.1 Flavobacteriaceae bacterium
AAAACCTCTTAAAACGCCTTAAAAATGGTTGTTTTACATAAGGTATAATTATTATAAAATTTTAATAATAGTTTTTATTTATAATAATGAAATACCGGTTATATTGAGTATTAAATACACAATTAAACTTGTTGATCCTTGATAATCTTGGGCAATTCTTTGACCAATTAAAAGTATTGTTAGAATTACAAAACTTAAATAAAATGCAGCTTCTAAATGGCGAATATCTCCGATCGTTAGATTATAAATTATTCCAGCTATCAAAATTAAGATACACAGTAATTCCAGAATAAGGACTAAAATAATACTTGGTCTAAGGTATTTCTGAATTATGGTTTTATTGAAATGGTCATTATAATAAGCTATAGTTCCATCCCAATCTTTCAGTTTTTCTACAAAAGAAGCGATATAGGTAATAAATAAAATAACTGCGACTAGAATAGAGGGATTCATTAGGATTGTTTTTGATGTAATAATCTGGTAAGCTTAATTGAAGTGTCTAATAAGATTAATTTTGCATTTCCATTTCTTTCGATGTGATAAGAGGCTTTGTTGAGTTCTTCTGTTATCTCTTGAATATTTCCTCCATGTATAAAGGGTGCAAACTTTTCTATTGCAAAACCGGGAGTGGAAGTGTTAATATATTTTAATTGTGATACTCCATAATTTAGCATCATGGCCTGTCTAAAAAATTCTATACAATAGGCTAGGAATTGCTTCTGATGATCTCTACCACTAGCTGCAATCTCCTCACTCCAATCAATCAAATTTTCTATGACTGACGCATCTCCCTTTGCTTTAAACGCTGCTCTTACCCATGTGATGAACCATTTTTCAAACTCCTGTTCGTTAGAGGGATCTTCCAGGATTTGGGTAGCCTTATTTAATTTAGACTCCGATTGGTTAAAGGCAATTTCTAGAGTTGAATGACTTTGATTTGGAAACCTTTCCTGCAAATATTGAATACCAGAATTTTGATCAATTTTGTTAAACTCTATCAATTGACATCTTGATCTAATTGTAGAAATTAAGTTGTCATAATGTTCAGTAATCAATAAGAATATTGTGTTTTTTGGCGGTTCTTCTATTAGTTTTAGAAGTTTGTTTGAAGCGGCGTTATTCATTCGATCTGCTTGCCAAATTAAAACAACTTTTAAGCCCCCTTCATATGATTTAAGTGCCATTTTTTTGAGGAGATCACTAGCTTCATCCACTCCAATTTGTCCTTGCTTTTTATCGGCACCTATAAATTTCATCCAATCGAAATAACTTCCGAAGGCTTGTTGTTGAACAAAGGATCTAAATTCTTCCAAAAATAGGGATGATATCGGATGCTTTTTGACTTTAGTCGTGGTTGAAACAGGGAAAATTAGATGTAGATCGGGATGACTTAGTTTTTCTACTTTTATACGACTACTTTCAGGGTCTTTAGAATCAATTTCTAAGAGCTGTTGTGCGTATGCTAGTGCTAAACTTAAAGCACCACTACCTTCTGGGGCACTGAAAATTTGAGCATGAGGAATTCTTCCAGAGCTAATGCTCTTCTGAAGGTGTTCTTTGATATGTAGTTGCCCTGGAGTCTGCGTATAATTCATTGTTCAAATTTAAGACAATCTAAAATTATAAAACGTTTTAGTAGTTTAAAATATTTTTTAATCCATAAAGCTCAGAATGCATTATCTTTGTTAGAAATAAAATCTTAGAATGATGAAAACTATTAATGATTTTGATTTTCAAGGGTTAAAGGCTTTAATTCGTGTTGATTTTAACGTGCCTTTAAATGAAAATTTTGAAGTAACAGATTCTACAAGAATTGTAGCGGCAAAGCCAACTATTGATAAAATCTTAGGTGATGGCGGTAGTGTAATATTGATGTCTCATTTAGGAAGACCAAAAGGAGTTGAGGAAAAATATTCCTTAAAACATATTATTCCTACTGTTTCAGAAATCTTAGGAAGACCAGTTAAATTTGCCTCAGATTGCGTTGGTACTGTTGCCGAAGATGCTGCCTTAGGACTTAAGCCAGGAGAGGTTTTAGTTTTAGAAAACTTAAGATTTCATCCTGAAGAAAAAGCGGGTGATGAAGGGTTTGCAGGAAAATTGGCAAAATTAGCTGATTTTTATGTAAATGATGCATTTGGAACTGCGCATAGAGCTCATGCTTCAACGACAGTTGTGGCTCAATTTTTCCCTAAAAATAAATGTTTTGGTAAGTTATTGGCAAAAGAGATCGTGTCAATTAAAAAAGTTTTAGAGGATAGTGAAAAACCGGTAACGGCAATTCTTGGTGGGGCAAAAGTTTCTTCTAAGATTACGATTATTGAAAACATTCTTGATAAGGTAGACCACCTAATTATCGGTGGAGGGATGAGTTTTACATTCGTTAAAGCCTTAGGAGGACAGATTGGTAATTCTATTTGTGAAGATGATAAAATGGAATTGGCTCTCGAGATCCTAAATAAAGCAAAAGAAAAAAATGTTGAAATTCACTTACCTGTAGATACTATTGCAGCGGATGATTTTTCACAAGATGCTAATACTCAAATTTGTGATATAGATAAGATTCCTGATGGATGGGAAGGTGTTGATGCTGGACCAGTTTCAAGAGAAAATTTTGCAAAAGTTGTCTTAGCTTCAAAAACTATTCTTTGGAATGGACCTGTTGGAGTATTTGAAATTCCAAAATTTGCAGAAGGAACTATTTCTTTAGGAAATGCCATTGCAGAATCAACTAAAAATGGATGTTTTTCTCTTGTAGGAGGAGGAGATTCTGTTGCTGCTGTGAAGCAATTTGGTTTTGCTGATAAAGTAAGTTATGTTTCCACCGGTGGTGGAGCAATGTTGGAAAGTTTGGAAGGTAAAACATTACCTGGAATTCAAGCTATTCTAGAATAAAAGTTCAGTTTTAATTTTAGAAGGTCTTTGCATTGTGTTTTGCAAGGGCCTTTTTTTTATCTTTATAATTCATTAAAAACGGTAAAATGAAATATTCAAAAATTCCTAGAACGGATATCGAAGTGTCAAAGATTTGTCTTGGGACCATGACTTTTGGTGAACAAAACACAGAAGCAGAAGGACATGAACAATTGGATTATGCGGTTTCACAAGGTGTTAACTTTATTGATACGGCAGAAATGTATTCTGTTCCTGGTAGAGCAGAAACACAAGGGAGCACAGAAAGAATTGTTGGATCTTGGTTAAAGCACAATAGAGATAAAGTAGTTGTGGCAACTAAAATAACAGGCCCCAACCCTTATTTCTCTTATATAAGAGAAGATTTAAGCTTCAGTAGAGCAAATATATTAAAAGCTATAGAAGGTAACTTAAAACGCCTTCAAACAGACTATGTAGACATATATCAACTGCATTGGCCAGAAAGGAAATCTAATTTCTTCGGTAAGCGGAATTTTGAATGGGATGCGAATGATCCTTGGGTAGATAATTTCCAAGAAATTATAGAAACCATGGATGAACTTGTCAAGCAAGGTAAGATTCGTCATTATGGGGTTTCAAATGAAACGGCTTGGGGACTTATGAAACATCTACAAACTAGTGATAAGTTGGATTTGACAAGATGTAAAACCATTCAAAATCCATATTCACTATTGAATAGAACTTTTGAAATTGGGAATGCAGAGGTTTGTATGCGTGAAGATGTGGGGTTATTAGCTTATTCCCCCCTAGGTTTCGGTGTACTTTCAGGTAAATACTTAAATGGAAACCCTCCTAATGCTAGAATCTCACTGTTTCCTCAATTTTCAAGATACAATAATACAGAGGCAGCTAAATTGACTCAAATGTATAAGGATTTGGCAGATAAGGAAGGAATTTCTTTAGCGCAGATGGCCTTAGCCTTTGTAAACCAACAGCCTTTTTTAACAGCAAATATTATTGGTGCAACTTCAATGAGTCAATTGAAAGAGAATATATCGAGTATCGATCTAGAGCTCAGTTCAGATCTTATAAGAGAAATAAACAAAATACAAGAGTTGCAGCCCAATCCTGCACCATAAAAAAAGCAGCCCTTTGGACTGACCCCCAAAAGTTGGACGGTTAAACAAAAATTTAATTAATATAATG
>JBMYVY010000027.1:0-3634 GCA_049606855.1 Flavobacteriaceae bacterium
GGTACTGCCACTGGTGGGAGAGTATGTCACCGCCTTTTTTTTAAACCCTTCACTCCAACGAGTTGAAGGGTTTTTTTATGGAATTTATTTAAACTTGGCATGCTAATTGAATACAGCTAAACACTTAATAAAAGTTTATGTATAAAATTCAAAAACACGACGGGAAGTATTGCCTTTTGAAAAAAGAAAAAGCTTGGGTGTTTGTTAATGCAGACGGTGCTGTTGTCTCAAAAGACAGTCATGCAAAGAAATCCAAAAACCTTGCATCGATGTATGCATTTATGGATGACTTATTATAGGGTCCATTTTTTTTAAATCTCTTGATTTCATTAATGCGTTTTTACGTATTTTTATTTCATGATATTTGAACCTACCGAATTTACTGGCGTTTTTGTTGGGACTCCGACTGTATATAAAGATGCTAGAGGCTATTTTTTAGAGTCTTATAGATTGAATGAGTTACCATTTAGCGCTAATTTTGTTCAAGAAAATGAATCTTCTTCGTGCTTTGGAACCTTGCGTGGTTTGCATTTTCAAACGGGTGAATTCGCACAAGCCAAATTGGTACGAGTGGTTCAAGGACGTATTTTAGATGTGATCGTAGATTTGCGAAAAGATTCCACTACCTATTTAAAACACTTTTCAATTGAATTAGATGATAGCAGTAAACAAAGTTTATTTGTCCCGCGTGGATTTGCACATGGCTTTGTGGTTTTGAGTGAAAGAGCTATTGTTTCTTATAAAGCGGATAATTATTATAAACCTGAATCTGAATCAGGAATTCATTACGATGATCCTTTGCTTAATATCGATTGGAGGTTAGAGAAAAATGAACTTATTATCTCTGATAAAGATAAATTATTACCTTTCTTAAATGTCTAGGGTTTTAGTTACAGGTGGAAAAGGGCAATTGGCTTCAGCCATTCAAAAGCTTTGCCCTGATTTTGTATTTGTCTCAAGCAATGAATTGGACATTACTAATCTCAATCAATTAAATCAGTTTTTTGAGCACAATAATTTTGATCTCGTGATCAATTGCGCGGCATTTACAGATGTTGAGGGAGCGGAAGATCATTCTGCGAAGGCGTATAAAGTCAATTCAGAGGGGGTAAAGAACCTATTAATTCAAATTGAAAGGCACAATTTAGGCTTGATTCATATTTCTACCGACTTTGTTTTTGATGGAAAAAAAACAGAACCCTATACTGAGGAAGATCAAACTAATCCCTTAAATGAATATGGCAAGTCAAAACTAAGTGGAGAAGATTTGATTTTTGAAAGAAATTTACCTCGAACGGTGATAATAAGAACTTCATGGCTTTTTGGAGGTAAGAATGATTTTGTTTCTAAGATTTTAAAATTATCCAAAAGCAAATCGGAATTAACTATAGTCTCCGATCAGCTGGGTTGCCCGACCTATACCCATGATTTGGCAAAAGTCATCGTTGAGCTCGCTGAAAGGGTCGATGAAATTGAGGAGCCGGAGCTTTTTCATTATTCAAATGGAGGTTTTGGAACTTGGTTTGAGTTCGCTCAGGAATTTTTGAAAGTAGCGAAATGGCAGGGGAGTTTGAAACCCATTTCGAGTGAGAAATTTGGAGCCAAAGCAAATCGCCCTGCTTATAGCGTGCTAAATTCGGATAAAATCTCTAAATTTCTGAATATTGAACCTCGTGAATGGAGGTTGGCTTTAAACGAACATATAAATGAAAACAATAGATAATTTACAAGCATATTTTGATTCTGGCATAACCAAAGAGTACAGCTGGAGGCGTGAACAATTGCTGCAGTTAAAAAGAATGCTCAAAGAACAGGAGTCTGCATTTTGCGATGCGCTTTACAGTGATCTAGGGAAAAGTGCGACCGAATCGTATTTGACCGAGGTTAACTTTTTGGTTGCCGAGATTAATCATGCTCTAGATCATTTGAGTTCTTGGATGAAAGATGTGGAAGTGGCCTCTCCGGCATTCATGTTGCCAGCACAGTCTTTTGTAAAATATGAACCCTTAGGGGTAGTCCTTATTATGGGGGCATGGAATTACCCGGTTCAATTGACTTTGGGACCCTTGATTGCAGCTATTGCAGCAGGTAATTGTGCTGTTGTAAAAGCACCGAGGACGGCTAAGGCGAGTTTCAAACTGATGGAACAGTTGATTCCTGAATATTTGGATGCCAAAGCCTTTTATGCTTGTGATGAACATGTTTCCAATGCTGATTTACTTTCTAGAGCATGGGGAAAGATATTTGTTACTGGTTCAGGTAGAGTTGGAAAAATTGTAATGAAAGCAGCAGCTGAAACACTAACTCCTGTTACTTTAGAACTTGGTGGTAAGAGTCCCGCTATTTTTACTAAAAATGCCAATTTTGAGGTGGGTATTAAACGTATGCTTCAAGGGAAGTTCATTAATGCTGGACAAACTTGTGTTGCTCCAGATTACGTGATTCTTGAAAAAGGAAATTTTGATGACTTTTTATCTATATGCGATTCGGTACTTCATGAATTTTATGGAGAAGCTATAGAAAGTAGTAAAGATTATGGACGAATTATTAATGATAAAAATTATCAGCACCTTAAAGAATTAATGCAAGGCCATGAAATTGTATTTGGGGGAAATTATAATGATGCGGAACGATACATTGAGCCTACATTGGTTTTGAACCCTGATTTGAAAAGTGATTTAATGCAGGAAGAGATTTTTGGCCCAATCTTACCCATTATTTTAGTGGAGGATTTGGATCAAGGGATTGCATTGGTGAATTCGATGGACAAACCTTTGGCCTTATATGTTTTTAGTGAAGACTCCACAGAGGTAGATCGAGTTTTGAATGAAACATCTTCTGGAGGAGTGTGCGTAAATGAATGTTTATATCATTTGACAGTGCCAGAGCTTCCGTTTGGTGGAGTTGGGCCTTCTGGAATGGGAAATTATCACGGTCGATACGGATTTTTGGATTTTTCAAACGAAAAAGCAGTTGTCAATCGTCAAACTGGTTTTGATCCTGAATTGCGCTATCCACCATTTGATAAAAAAAGATCCAATCAGGTAAAATACCTCGTTGGGTTAAATTTACCGGATTGGATCCTAAAATCTAAATTGATTTCCCGAATAGTGAATGCCACGGGTGGCATTTTTTTAAAATAGCTGCCATTGATATACTTGATCATAAGCGTGGTCAATAGATTCAAAGCCATCAATAGGGTTTGGTTTTCTTAATTGAACAGCCTCACCTTTGCGATCTGCTCTTACCCAAGCCTCTTCTACGCGTTTGAACCAAAGGTAACCTTTTGTGATTACCGTCTTAGTGAGTATATAATAACGATCGCCTTTTTTTATTATTTTGTAAACCATGTCGTGTGTTTTTTTAAAAAAGCGGGGGGAAGTAGAGTCTCAATATACGACATATTAACTGTTAACGCAAATTTTCGCTGCTTATTGTGTGGATTTCTTAAATAATTGTGAGAATAGGTTCTAGTTTTTGCGTTTTTCACATATTTTCTAAGGCAGTGCAGCTAAATACTTGATAATTAAATGCTTATTTTTTTGTGTAAAAAAAACACGAACTTTTTTAACAAAAAGGCTTGTGGGAAAGGAAATGGGTTGTATATTTGCATCCGCTAAGCGAAATATCTTAG
>JBMYVY010000028.1:0-2618 GCA_049606855.1 Flavobacteriaceae bacterium
AAGCGGATAAAAAAGGTGAATCAACCGATTTTATTCTCTTTATGCTAAATATAATCAATGAATCTCTGGAGCCTTTTTTAAATACCAAAGAAATAAATTTAAAAGCGAGTGATCGATTAGATTTATTCTTAAGTCAAGTCAAATCCGAATTTTCTAGAGCTGACTATCTTAAGTTTTTTAAAAACATCTCCTCTCCAACCGCAAGCAGAGACCTTGCAAAGGCCGTAAAGGAAGATAAGATTAGTAAGATTGGAGATAAACGAAAAACAGTTTATGTCAAAATAAACGGTTTACAACATGGCATATAATTAATGCTCCTCACGTCGCACTAATCATATACCGGAACGTTGTACACAAGTTTGAAACAAAATAACTTACATTAATGATCAATAAAATTAAACATTGGAGAACTCCCTTAACGATTTTACTCGTTATCTCAACCACATCTTGTAATAAAGATAAAAATAACATCCTAGACGATAATGATTTTATTGAAATTCAAGATCAAGGAAGTTTTACTGTAGGAGGAAAAGTGATACAAAGTTCAGGGACTTTTGACCCTGTAGCTCACGGTTATTTTAATCCAACAAATCAAAACACAGAAGGACAAACACTTCATGGAGACCACGCTACTGTTTATTATCAAATACCAACACAAGCAAGGAAGTTACCTTTGGTTTTTTGGCACGGTTACGGGCAGTCAATGAGAACTTGGCAAACTACACCGGATGGTAGAGAAGGGTTCCAAAATATCTTCTTAAAAAAGAAGTATTCAATACACTTAGTAGACCAGCCAAGACGAGGGCAATCTGGGAGAAGCACAAAACCATTAACCCTTAATGCAAACACGGACGATCAACTTTGGTTTGGAATTTTCAGACTTGGAATAAACAATGAGTTTTATCCTAATGTTCAATTCTCTAAAGATCCTCAAGCACTAAATCAATTCTATCGTCAAATAACCCCTGATACTGGGCCCTTGGATATTGAATTGAACATTAAGTCAATTTCATCCTTATTTGATAAGGTTGGACCTGGAATATTAGTTACGCATTCTCATAGCGGTGGTCAAGGTTGGCTAACCGCTTTAAAAAATGAAAACATCAAAGCTATAGTAAGTTTTGAACCTGGAAGCAACTTCGTTTTCCCAGAGAATGAAATCCCCAATTCAATTCCTTACCTTGGTGGAACATTATCCGCAAGAGGTGTTCCATTGGAAACTTTTATAAAATTGACCCAAATCCCAATAGTCATTTACTATGGAGATTATATACCAGAAGAAGAAGTGCTAGATAATCCAGGACAAGAACAATGGCGAGCAGCTTTAGAAATGGCAAAAAAATGGACAGAAGTTGTAAATAATCACGGTGGTGACGTAACTCTTGTTCATTTACCTGAAAAAGGAATAATTGGAAATACACATTTCCCAATGTCCGATTTGAATAATAAAAAAATAGCCGATTTAATGAATCAATGGTTAACAACTAAAAACTTAAACTAAATGAAAAAATCAATTCTATCACTCCTTATCTTAGTCTCTTTCTCAGGGTTTGCTCAAAATTCTGAATATAAAGTTTCCTCCTATCTTACCGAAGGTAATAAAGCACCAAACACCCATTACATTGGAGAAGCTTGGCTGAATGCAATAATTCATAACGATGCTGAATTAGGGTATAACATTACAAAGGCGACATTTAAAGCTAACTCAACCTTAGATTGGCATAAACATAGTTCCGCACAAGTTTTAATCATCGTTGAAGGTGAAGGATATTATCAGGAAAGAGGAAAGGAAGCAGTAATCCTTAAAGAAGGTGATGTTATTAAATGTGAAAAAGATATTGAACATTGGCATTCTTCCTCCAAGTTCAATGATGTTACCTATTTAGCCTTATATGGTGGGGGAAAACCAACGACCTGGACTGAAGTAGTCACTCAAGAATATTATGATGCTGTTGCCGAAAAGTTAAAAAGCAACTGATTTACACAAAAAATTAGCCTAAAGTAATAAACCAGTGTACAACATGGCATATAATTAATGCTCCTATCGTCGCACTAATCATATACCAGAACGTTAGGAGCAATAACTCCAAAACAACGATCAAATAAAAGAATGCGGAGAAAAAGGAGGTTATTCTCAGTAATTTTAATGAGAATATTGATTATATTTACCGCAAATCAATATTAAATGCCGAAATACATCTATCAATATAAAGATTGGCCGCAGTTTTCGTGGGATAATGAAATCATTCAACCTCTACTTTCTAAAGTAAGATACTTACAAGGTCAGATTACAGGTCGGATGAACACATTTGGCGTTTCAGAAAAAGAAGAAGCTGTATTGGAGACCTTAACTACAGATGTAGTCAGATCATCACAGATCGAAGGAGAAGTTCTTGACCCAGCACAAGTAAGGTCTTCAATAGCAACAAGGCTTGGGATTAATATTGATAAGAATGTTAACACTCCTAGAAATGTAGATGGTGTTGTTGAAATGATGTTAGATGCTACACAAAATTATGACGTTCCATTAACACATGAACGCTTATTTGCATGGCATAGCTCCATGTTTCCATCTGGGTATAGTGGTATGGTCAAGATTCAAACAGGAGTATACAGGA